>CANQUQ010000011.1 GCA_947627115.1 uncultured Acetatifactor sp. | reverse complement strand
TCTCTGAATTTTCCTCTTGCGATTCTTCTTCGCTGTGGAATCTTCAGGGTCGCATTACTGTTTATTTGTCAAGGTGCTACTTTCCGCTGCCTCAACGACAGCTTACATATGTTATCACAGCCTTTGCGCCTTGTCAACAATTTTTATCAAAAAATTTTGCCAAAAATATTGAATATTTTCAGAAAATCGGAAATACTAATATCAGACCTCCCGCTTTTTATAGAACCAAATGGATAAGAACCACGACAGGACATAGAGGCCCGTTCCAACGAGCGCAAGACCCACCAAAAGAATATTCAGTTCAATCTCGATTTTCTGGAAATTTTCCCATAACAATAACAACCTCGCCACGACCGAAAGGACCGCACATAACAGACCGACCATAACTGAATAAATGATCCTCCCCTTCTCAGTACCGAACCTGAAGATCAGGGGCAGGCAGAAAGAGGCAAAAACTTCCGAAACAAGAATCATCGCGAACAAGACCGTAAACAATTCGCCCCAGCGGAATGCACCGGCCAGGCTCATTTGGATCAATCTCACGATACACGCTGCCATAGGGACCCCAATCATGGAAAACAGGCTTACCAGATATTTGGCGGACACGATCTGTGCCTTCGTGTAGGGCAGTGTGCCGCTATACCGGGCCCAGCCGCTGCGCTCGTCGAGGCTCAGAAGATTGATGGGTATCATCCCGCACAAAAGGCATGGGTAAAACAAAAAGAACAGATTTTTATTTACGCAGGATATCGCCAAAAAAATCACCGTAATCAACAGATATGTCCAACAATACTTTTTCATCAGATACCATTCTTTTAAGAGCAGACCTTTCATTTATTCCGCCTCCTTTACCATGAACACAAAAAGCTCCTCGATGCTGACGGGCCCCACCTTGACATCGCCCGGCACCTTGTTCTTTTCCACCAGCGCCTGCACGCCGTAGGGGTTCTTCTTTTTGTATCTGACCGCGTCCGGCGGAAGGTCCTGCAATTGCTCCTCCGTGCAGTGGATCAGACCGTATTCCGCAAGCAGCCGGTCCTTTTCCTCGCAGAGCAGTAATTTCCCCTTGTGCAGGAACGCCACATAATCACATAATTTTTCCAGATCGCTCACAATGTGAGAAGATATCAGGATGGAGTGCTGTTCCTCTCTGGTGAAATCCATGAGCATTTCCACCACCTCGTCCCGCACCACCGGATCGAGCCCCGATGTGGGTTCGTCAAGGAGCAGGAGCCTGGCTTTGTGAGACAGAGCCACCGCAATGCCCAGCTTCATTTTCATCCCGCGGGAAAAATCCTTGAACGGTCTGTCCTCCGGCAGTGAAAGCTTTTGAAGCAGGGATGAGTACTCGTCCTGGCTCCAGTTCCTGAAGGTGTACTTCATCACATTGCCCACCTGTTCTGCCGTGAGCCTTTCAGGAATCCCGATATCATCCAGCACCACACCGATATCTTCTTTGGCAAGCCGTATATTCTCCCCGTTATCCTTTCCGAACAGGGCGATCCTTCCGCCGTCTTTATGAATGATATCCAGAATGAGCTTGATCGTTGTACTTTTTCCGGCGCCGTTCTCTCCCACAAGGCCCATAATGCACCCCTCCGGAAGAACCAAATTCAAATGATCCAGCGTAAAGTCGGCGTAAGCTTTTGTCAGGTCTTTGATCTCAATTGCATTCATTCCTGTTCCTCCATACTGAATTTTACCATTTCCATAATATCCTGCCTGCTCAGGTCACACGCTGCAGCAAGCTTTACGATCTCCTCCAGATGTCCCTCGATCTTTTTCAGATTTTCTTCCCTCAAAAACTCCACATTCACCGGGGCCACAAAACATCCCTTCCCCGGAACCGTGTAGAGAAATCCGTCCTTTTCCAGCTCCTCATACGCCCGTTTCGTGGTAATGAAGCTGATCCGCAGATCCTTTGCAAGTCCGCGGATAGACGGCAGCATGTCATCTTCCTTCAGAGAGCCGCTCATGATCTGACTTTTGATCTGAGAATATATCTGATCGTAGATCGGTGCACCGCTTTTGTTATCGATCAGAATATGCACACAGTCACCTCCTCCGTAAATACCGTAATTATTGTATATGTTCATTATATACAGTTTGAGCAGAGTTGTCAACAGGAAAATTCTTCTGCCGTCCTCTCTTTCAGACCTTCTTTTTCTTCGGCGATACATCGATCATTTTAATTCCGCACTCCTGCAGGGCGCTCAGCGCCAGCGCAGGGTGGTTTCGATCGTTCACATACACCTTGATCTCCTTACCGTTCTTTAAGCGGAAATAAAATTCCTGCCGCAATACCATCGCCGAATGAATCCCCATTCCATATGTATGAAACGGCCGATTATATATCGCATACGCGATCTCCTGAATCTGCTCTTTAGGTATTGCAACGGGATCAAGTCCCTGCTCCTTTACGGAACCGAAAATGTATTGTTCTGAAATGACCAGATTGTGCTTCTTCAGGAACCGCAGGCCTTTAGACAGGTCTGCCTGTATCTGTTCCAAATAATCCTCCCCGATATCCGACAGATATGGATTTGCAAGATATGTATTTGCATTCGCAAGGAGGCGTTCTTTCAGATACCGATTCGGCCTTTTGGCCATGTACTTTATAAAAGGAATGCTTCCCAGCAAGATCAAAAATAAGCCGAAAATAATCGCGAGCCCCACGGCCCACTCTGCTGCCGTTGCGCCCTCCGTCAGATAGACCGCCAAAACAGCAGCCGTAATAATGCCCCACAGCGCCCAGACGGGAATAGAAATAATGTACCATGCCCGGAAATCCTTCATCTCAAAGAATATGGCGTCAAGCTCCAGCTTTCTCTTGTCCTCCGGACAATACCGATATCGGCTCATGTCAATTGTGTTGTCCTTTTTCATATAAATAGCTTACCCTTCTCCTATGTCTCTTCAAGCAGCCATTCCATCAGGTTCTCAGACTTGATCCCTTCGTATGAGCTATCCAGTCCCGGGTCGAGCGACAACACGATCTTTTCATAGTTGTCTCGTATTTTTTGCAGCGGGGTCAGCTCACGCTTTCTTACCTCCTCGCTGTTCATGGATTCCGTCACCTGAATATATTTCCTCTCGTCGGCGGTGGCCGCAATGAAGTCCACCTCCATGTTATCGACCTTACCAATTGCTACGTCGTATCCTCTGCGAAGCAGTTCAAAATAGACGATGTTTTCGATTGCATGTCCGCTGTCGCGATTTCTAAACCCCAGCAGATAATTTCTCAGAGCAATATCGACAATATAGTACTTGCCGAGCGTGCGGAGATATTCCTTCCCCTTGACATCAAAACGCTTGATCTCATAGAAAAAGAAGCTTTCAAGCAGTGCGTTGACATACGCCTGAACCGTATGGGCGCTCGGTGCGCTTTTTCGTTCACCCTCCTCAAGAAGACCTTCCTGCACTAAGGTATTGCCTATAGAGGCAATGGAAACATTGGAACCGATATTGTCCGCAAGGAACATGATGATTTTACGGAGCAGGAGCGGATCGGTGATTTGCTTCCGCCCTCTGCGCTTTTCCCGTTCCAGAATATCTCGAACGACAACGGTAGAATAGATACCGTCAAGGAGAGAAAGCGCTTTTTCCTGATCGAGTCCGACATCGGCAATGCCCGGCATTCCGCCAAAACGCATGAATGCTTCAAACGCCTCCCGCAGCTCATAGCGCTCTCCGTTTTTATCGAATACCAGCTTATGGACGCCGCCAAGAGCGCTCTTTGTTTCCTTCACCTCAAAATCATGAAAATAAAGAAATTCACTGAAAGAAAGCGGCAGCATTTTGATCTCCACACATCTGCCGGAAAGATAGGTGGAATATTCCGAGGAAAGCAGGTATGCGTTGGAACCGGTCACATAGATATCACAGTCCAGATCCACGCGCAGGGCATTGATTGCGTCCTCCCAGGCGTCAATCCTCTGGATCTCATCAAAAAACAGATACATGCGCTTTCCGGACACAACTTGCTTTTTTACATAATCGTAGACCGCATCAGAAGTCATTTTCCGGAAATCATTCGATTCAAAGTTCATCTCAACGATCTGCTCCGGCCGAATGCCTGTTTCCGTCAAATGGGCGACCATCAGCTTTAAAAGGCTTGATTTCCCGCAGCGCCTTATGCCTGTGATGACTTTTACAGGTTCCGTATCCTGAAAGCCGATCAGCTTATTGAGGTAACGATCCCTTTTTTTCAATTTATGGGATTCTATCATTGCATATCCCTCCTGTCATCTCCATCATAGCATAAACAGGAGAAAAAATCAAATATTTGCACTCAAATGCATAAATTTTTGTTTTTCGACCGATTATGCATTATTATTTTTCTCCCTCTCCTTCTCTCTGCGCTTCTGCATCAATTCCAAATATCTTTCGTCCGATAAGATAGGTTTATCGTCCATCAATTTTATTAAATGCCCTCATTCCTACTATACTATTATTTTGTATATGCGATTTCTTTTAAAATTAAGTTCTGCTCGTCTAATTCATATCTGATGTCGTAACTTCCTCTGGCTGCTATGATTACCACTAAATCGTTGTCAACATAATACATATCATAAAAACACAAAATATTATCTTTGTGTGGCAGTTCTATCGTATATTCTTTATCTGCACCACTGGCAACAATACTATTCTCATGCATCATATATGTGTAATTATTCTTTCTTGATTTTACTGCAATAGTTTTATTTTCCAAACCAATACCTCCTGCCTGGCAGATGGATCTTTTTTACCGTATAAGCAGTATCAAATATGTAAAATATCAACAGTACAATACACTCATTCAATGTTAATATTGGATTATAATTTCCATTTTTTGTATAAGTCTGTATACTCCATTAATTCCCTTCCTAACTTATCAGAATAATCCCATGAATCAATTATTATTCTCGGAAAACTAAAAATGAAGCCTTGCACATTTTCTGCATTCTTTAGCTCATTTAATATAGTTTGCAGCTGTACAATGCTCCTTTTGCTTTTTCCTTGTTTGACATTTTCTATTTCTTCTTGAACTTTTCTTTGTAATATCAGATTTTGTGCTCTGCAATTCTCCATGATCGACACTTTATCATATTCTCCAAATTATTAATATACCATTGATGTGAACCATTTTATATAATTATTTCGTAGCATATCTTTTCATTTTTCGCAAGAAAAATTCACACGCTTCCGATTCTGTTTCAAATACCTTTAATCCACTTTTGTTGCCACGTTCACTATAATAAACCTGCCATGTATCTTCCTTCACAAGGCATAATTTCTCATTAGGCAATCCACCTACCATTATAGAATATAACTCATTAGGTATCTCCATCATTTCTAGTTCTTTTTCTAATTGTGCAGCTGTCATTATTATTGTATCCTCCTTAATATACCAGCATCTAATAATTCATCAACTGTATCTGGCAATAAATCTTGTATAAACTCATCTAAATATTCGAACATTTTTTAATTCTCCCAGTATAATCCTATAAATTTTTAGTTCGCCATCTCAATATTTTACTACAAAACAAAAAAATATCTAATAGCCGAAAATTCCTCTTCCCTGCTAATGCAGCTCTAATTTTTCAAACGGGAAATTAGGATAATCATGATCCATATATATTTGTTCCTTCGCAAAGGAAAAAACCAGATGGGACTGTTCATCTAATAAAACAATGTCTGTTTTTATGTTTTTGATAATCCAATTCAGTATTTTAATTATTTCTTGTATGCCTTCGCAGTACGATTTACTATATATGTTGATCCACAAATCAGTATTGATGCGGACGTTATAATCCTCCCTGATACATTTCAGATCTGTATCTTCATCACCTAATACATTAGCATCAAAATATTCGCACAGTATATAAATCATACCGTCATTACATTCCAACCGGTATTCTTTTACCGATTTTTCAAGAATGGAACATAACAATTTTATAAATAAGTTCTTATCGTCAACATTTATAAATATTTCCATATATTTCGATCCCGGCCAGGCACCTTACTAATAAAATTACCCAAATGCATAAGCCGCTTTTCATTCCGGTCATCTGCTTTTATTTAGTACACGGTTATTCATTGCAATTGACGTTTGTATCCATTATATGAAACCCGCTTACATGGAAACTGCCTAAAGCTTCCACTTTTCCAGCTATTTACCGCAGTTCATAGGGCGTCACCTGATAGACGTAGTAATTGAGCCAGTTGCTGTACAGATTGTTGCTGTGGGAGCGCCACTGCAGCAGGGGCTTTTGCTGCGGATCGTCGTCCGGAAAATAATTGTAGGGCACCTGTATGGGCAGACCCTTCCCAAGGTCTCTCTCGTACTCGTTGCGCAGGGTATATCTGTCGTACTCCGGATGTCCCGTGACAAATATCTTTTTCCCCTCCTGTGCAATCGCCAGGAACACCCCTGCCACGGGGGACTCTGCCAGCACGGTCAGCTCCCCACAGGCATGTATGGCCTCTGCGGGCGTCTCCGTGTGGCGGCTGTGGGGCGCCAGAAAAATATCGTCGAAGCCTCTCACCAGCGGAATCTTGCGATTGGCCACCTTATGCTCGTAAATCCCGAACAGCTTTTGGGGCAGCTTTTGCTTGTCGATGCCGTAATAATGGTAGAAGCCCGCCTGTGCCGCCCAGCAGATATGCAGGGTGGAGGTCACGTGGGTCTCGGCCCAGTCCAGGATCTGACAGGTCTCCTCCCAGTAATCCACCTCCTCAAAGGGAAGGTCTTCCACCGGCGCGCCTGTGACGATCATGCCGTCGAACCGGCGGTCTTTAATCTCGTCCAGCGTGGTGTAGAACTTATTCAGATGGCTGGCGGAGGTGTTGAGCGACACATGGCTCTTCACATTCATGAATGTGACGTCGATCTGCAGCGGCGTGTTGGACAGCGCCCGCAGAAGCTGCAGCTCCGTATCCTGTTTGATGGGCATATTGTTCAGGATCAGCACCTGAAGCGGTCTGATGTCCTGATGAAGCGCCCGGAACTCGTCCATCACAAATATATTTTCGTTCTCCAAGATCTCTTTTGCAGGCAGATCACTCTGTGTTTTAATTGGCATAAACTTATCCTCTTATCTCATAAATTATATTTGTTTTAAACCGCGATTATCGTGCGCTTTAGCGCACACTCAATTCAGAAATCGACAGGTGCACTTTCTGTCGACATTACACCGTAATATCATACCGGCGCAGGAATTCGTCCTCCGACAGGATCGGTACGCCCAGCTCCTTGGCCTTCTTATTTTTGGAGGAGCCGGAGGTGATATCGTTGTTGATCAGGCAGGCAGTCTTTCCGGTGACGCTTCCCGTCACCTTGCCTCCCATCTGTTCGATCAGGTCCTTTAGGTCATTTCTGTTCGCAAAATGGTTCAGGCTTCCCGTCACCACAAAGCTCAAATCCTTCAGCGTCTGGCTGTTCTCCTCCGCCTGGGGAATCTGTATGCGCAGCTTTGAGAGCAAACGGTCCAGCTTTGCGGCGTTTTCCGCATCCTGCATGTATTCCGCGAACGCCGACGCGATGACCTCTCCCACGCCTTCCACGGCGCTCAGGCTCTCCACGTCAGCGCTGCGCATTCGCTCCAGATCATAGTCAAAATAGCGGCAGAGCATTTTGGCGTTGGCGACGCCGATGTTGGCAATGCCCAGACCGTAGATCAGACGGGGCAGCGTGGTATTTCTCGCCTGTTCGATGCTGTCCAGAAGCTTTTGGCAGGACTTCTCTCCGAATCCCTCCATCTGCATGATAGCTTCTCTATGTTCCTCCAGCCGGAACAGGTCGGCATACTCGTGAATAAATCCCCTGTCGATCAGCTTCTCCAGAGTGGCTTCCGACAGGCCGTCGATATTCATGGCGTCGCGGCTCACGAACAGGGTGAACGCCTTGATCTGTTTGGCGGGACACTTCTCGTTGATGCAGTACAGCGTCTGCACGTCATTGACCTGATGTATGCGGGTCTTCCCGCCGCAGACGGGACAGCGGTCCGGAATCTCCAGCGTGTCGCTGCAGGTCAGGTTCTCCGCGATCTGGGGTATGATCATATTGGCCTTGTACACGGTGATGCGGTCGCCGATTCCTAATCTGAGCGCGCGCAGGATACTGATATTGTGCACGGAGGCGCGGCTCACCGTGGTCCCCTCCAATTCCACCGGCTCAAAGATCGCCACAGGGTTGATCAGCCCCGTCCTGCTGGCGCTCCACTCAATCTCCCGCAGCGTGGTCTCCCGCAGCTCGTCCGCCCATTTAAAGGCTATGGAGTGGCGCGGAAATTTTGCAGTGCGTCCCAGGGACTGCCCATAGGCGATATCCTCATAGGTCAGCACCAGTCCGTCCGAGGGAATATCGTAGGTCCCGATCTTCTTCTCAAAAAATTCTATCGTCTCCAGAATATTGTCTTCCGTGACCGGACGATGCTCCACCACCTGAAAGCCCTGTTCCTGCAAAAAGGCGAACTGCGCCTCCCTGGAATTGTGAAAATCCACGGCCTCGCCCAAAGCCGTATCCTGGGCGCTCACCAGCGCAAAGGCGTAGAACTGCACGTTCCGTTTGGCCGTGATCTCGTTGTTCAGCTGACGAACGGAGCCGCTGCACAGATTTCGGGGATTTTTGTACCTTGCCTCCACGTCTTCTATCTCGCTGTTGATTTTCTCGAAGTCGGAATAGCTGATCACGGCTTCCCCCCGCAGCACCAGCTCTCCGGTAAAGGCGATGGACAGCGGCAGATTCCGAAATGTTCTTGCATTGTTGGTGATCACCTCGCCAATCTCACCGTTTCCTCTTGTAACGGCTTTTGCAAGTTTTCCGTCATGGTACGTTAGTACTATGGTCAATCCGTCCAATTTCCAGCTCATAATTGCAGGATTTCCTTGCAGCCAGTCCCTCAGCTCCTCCCGGCTCTTTGTTTTGCCCAGAGAAAGCATGGGCGTCTCATGGCGCTCCTTGGGAAGCTCGTCTACCGCCTCATACCCCACGCTCACGGTAGGGCTGTCGGCCAACACCAGGCCGGTCTCCTGCTCCAGCGCCACCAGCTCGTCATAGAGCGCATCGTACTCCAGATTGCTCATGATCTCCCGGTCTTCGGCGTAGTATGCTTTCGAGGCCCTGTTCAGGGTCTCCACTAGATATTTGATTCTTTCATTTTTTTCATACTGCATTTTGTATACCGTCCATATTTAATTGATAGTTGAAATGAGTCCGCAGTCGCGGTAGAGACGCCGCACATCCTCCCGTGGCAGCTCTATATATTCACCCGGCTTCAGATCGCCGAGATCGATGTGCATGATCCGGATCCGCTTCAGACTCTTTACCCGATAGCCGCAGGCAGCACACATCCGCCTGATCTGTTTATTGACTCCTTGGGTCAATACTATGCAAAATGTAAATTTCCCAACCTTTTCTAATTTACATTTTCTGGTCTGCAGCTTCAGCTCCTCCAAATAAATGCCGTTGGACATCTTATATAAAAAATCTGATGTTATTTCTCTGTCCACCTTCACCAAATATTCTTTTTCATGCTGATTTCTGCCCCGCATCATGCCCTGGATCAGATCCCCGTCATTGGTCAGCAGCATCAGCCCCTCCGACTCCCTGTCCAGGCGCCCGGCGTATGTGACACGTATCGGATAGTGTATCATATCGGAAATGATCCTATCCGCATGCTCGTCCCGCTCGGTGCACGTGACGCCCGCCGGTTTATAAAAGGCCAGCACCACCGTCTCATTCTGTGCCTGCACGGGCTTCCCGGAGATCTCGACGCGGTCCGAGGAAGTGACGGACTGCCCGCTCCTTGCGATACTGCCGTTCACCGTCACCGCGCCCTGCTCGATCAATCTGTCCGCATCCCTGCGGGAGCATATGCCGCAGTGCGCAAGATACTTATTCAGTCTGATCCGTTCCATGATACTCTTCCATATCCTCCAGCCGCCGCGCCCTGGGAACACCGTTTCCCTGCGTCAGGCCCGTTTTTGCCAGCTTATCCGCCAATTCATTATAATATACATTGGAATGGGCCGTGACCTTGGTAAAGCGCAGCTCAATGCCTGTTCTCCACCGCCGCATGGCTTCGGCGTACTTTCGCGTCAGCTCGGTCTTCGCCTTCCACTCTCCCGTCACCCATTTTTCGATTCCCTGATAGTCATAGCAGAGCTCCAGACCGGCAAAACCGTTCAATATGGCGAAGCGGACTGCGAACATGGCTCCCAGCATCTCCCCCGTCACATTTCTGTGCCGCAGGGACTGCTCGTTATCGCCGTTTCCGTACTCCGTAAAGATACGTCCGTCCGGCAGGAGGAACACACATCCAAAGGCATACTTTTTGACAGCGTCATTATAGCTGCCGTCCACATAGGCAAGCAGCCATCCCGGATCGGGAAGCCGCTGCGGAACGCCGGCCTGCGGATTCATCCCGTCCGATTCCTCTGCGAAATGCAGGACGAAGGAACCGCCCATGTAAGCCTTCGCCTCCTCCAGCGTGGCAAAGCCCTTATATTCCGCGCCGGGATATTCCTGTACAGAGGCCCTGCAGTCCTCCCAGGAATGAAAGATCCCCGTTATTTTGCCCTTCCTTACACCGTAATATTTTTTGCCTGCCATTCTGCCCCCATGCCCGCACTCCGCCTATCTGCACCAATCACAACAAAAAATACAGAGTCTCAAGTTAGATTATAACAACTTTTCGGCCATAATGCCACACTTATATTCCCGAAAAAAAAGGGAGGCTTCAGGCCTCCCCCTCAGTCGGTTTTTTATAAAAGGCGAAATCGTTCTTGCCGTTCTTTTTCACCTGATACATTGCCTCGTCGGCACAGATGATCAACTGCTCCAGGTTTTCCGTATCCTTGGGATATGTGGCAATTCCTATGCTGCCGCAGATCTTTACCGCTTTTTTATTTAGCGTAAAAGGCTTTGAGAAAATCTGCCGGCACTGGTATGCGGTCTTTTCTATGATCATCCCCTGCTTGCTCTCAAGGATCAAAATGAACTCGTCGCCGGCATAGCGGTACGGCGTCAACAGCTGTGTCTTCATCTCCTTCAGCCGCGCTGCCACCTGCTGCAGGGCTTCATCGCCCGCCGTGTGTCCCATCGTGTCATTGATATGCTTGAAGTCGTCTATGTCCAGCATGATCACCGTGCAGGGAGTCCTTTCGTTGATCAGCCGGGTCAGATCGCTCATAAATTTGCTCCTGTTGGACAGGCCCGTCAGGAAATCGTGCTGAGACGCCGTTTCAATGGTCTTCTTCGCATTTTCCAATTCGCTCAGCAGCTTCTTATTCCTGAAATTATCTACCGAGAGAATGCCCATGATGATCAGCAGGGCTCCGAGCAGGATGGCTCCGGGCACCAGCACCTCGCGATTTCTCTCTGTAAAAGACTGTGCTTCGTTAAAGATCATTGTGCCCTCCGGCAGGGCAGACTTACTGATACCGTATTTTTCCATAACGGTGGCGTCTACCCGGTACTCATTGGGGCTGTCAAAGACATTGTTCATCGCGGAGACATCCGCTCCGTCCAGAATATCCAGCACGATCTCCGCCGCAATATGTCCGGACTCATACATAGATACCACGTTGCCGCCCAAGAACCCATCGCCGATTCCCGATTCGACCATGCGGAATACCGGCACCTTGGCGACCTCCGTCAATATAGTCAATGCCTCTTTTTCCGAATACACCCTGCCGTTGGCATCCTCCGTCATCGTCAGATAGAACAGAATTGCGTTCTTATCCACCGCCCGAATCGCCTGCCGCAGATTTGTCGTGGAAAGCTGGGAGGAGTTGATCTCCTCGAACTGCAGCTGCGGGAACTGCTCCGCACAGCTGTAAAAGTGGCGCCGTTCCGTCTCGCCTGTGATACTGTCATCCAGGATGGCTATCACCTTATCGGCATCCGGCACCAGATCAATTCCCAGCTGAATATTTTTTTCCATGGAAAGCTTTTCCAAAACGCCGGTAATATAAGGATTCTTTACCGCCTCCGTCGCCAGGGTCTCATCGTTCACTCCCTCGAACACCATGGGGACACCGTCGAACAGCTCCTCCTGATATTCCATAGCGAACTTCAGCGCCTCGTCGTCTCCCAGTATCACTGCATCGTAGGGCTCCCCGTTCTCCAGCCTGTACTGCAGAGTCTCGTAGAACAGCTTTACGGTCTCCTCGTCGTACACCCTCTCGGCATCCATAAATTCATAGTCTATCTTCACATCGTCGCCCAGACCGTCCCGGATGCCCTCGATCTGCAGCTGTACGGAATCCCATGCACACGAATAAGAGCTGATGAACAGTACTCTTCCGCTGGCCTTCGCCGCCAGAGAGGTAAAGTCAATAGCTCCAAAGCAAAAAATCAGTAAAAACAGTTGCAGCAGTCCCACTAACAACAGATTTTTTCTTTTCTTTGCCATACTTTTATCCCCAAATTTATTTCTAGTACCATTGTACCATAAATTTACATAAAATCAATATCACTTTTTTCTTTTGTACGATATATTTATCCGCGGTGCCTCTTCCCCCGGCTCCGGGGCCTCCGGGAATGAAGAAAGGCGCCCGTACCGAAATACGGGCGCCTCCTTTTATTTGTCCGGCCCTTGCTTATACAATGCCCTGAGCCGTCATAGCCTCAGCCACCTTCAGAAAACCTGCAATATTGGCGCCAGCCACATAATTTCCGGCCATGCCGTATTTCTTTGCAGCGTCGTCAAGGTTGTGGAAAATGTTTACCATAATGCTCTTGAGCTTGGAGTCGACCTCCTCAAAGGTCCAGGAAAGTCTCTCGCTGTTCTGGCTCATCTCCAGTGCGGAAGTGGCAACGCCGCCCGCGTTGGCAGCCTTGCCGGGGCAGAACAGGACTCCGTTCGCCTGCAGATACTCGGTAGCCTCCATGGTCGTAGGCATATTCGCGCCCTCGGCGACAGCGAAGCATCCGTTCGCCACCAAGGCCTTTGCATCCTCCAGATCCAGTTCGTTCTGGGTCGCACAGGGGAGCGCCACATCGCATTTCACGTTCCATACGCCGTGCTCGCCGTTCTTCTTCTCGTGATACTCTGCGCTCTTTCTCGCGGCAGCGTACTCCGTCAGCCTTGCGCGCTTTACTTCCTTCACTTCCTTCAGAAGATCGACATCGATTCCTTCGGGATCGTATACCCAGCCGGTGGAATCGGATACCGTCACGACCTTGGCGCCCAACTGCTGTGCCTTCTGAGCCGCATAGATCGCCACGTTGCCGGAACCGGAGATCGCCACGGTCTTGCCTGCAATGTCCTTGCCGTTGCACTTGAGCATCTCCTCGGTGAGATACAGCAGACCGTAACCGGTCGCCTCGGTCCTTGCCAGAGAGCCGCCGTAGGTCAGGCCCTTTCCGGTGAGGACACCCTCATACAGACCGGTCAGTCTCTTGTACTGGCCGTACATATAACCGATCTCTCTTCCGCCCGTGCCGATGTCACCTGCGGGAACATCGGTATCTGCGCCTATGTATTTGTGAAGTTCTGTCATAAAGCTCTGGCAGAATGCCATCACCTCTCTGTCGGATTTACCCTTGGGATCAAAATCGGAACCTCCCTTACCGCCGCCGATAGGAAGTCCGGTCAGGGAGTTTTTGAAGATCTGTTCAAAACCGAGGAATTTAATAATGCCAAGATTTACGGAAGGGTGCAGACGAAGACCTCCCTTGTAAGGTCCGATGGCAGAGTTGAACTGCACACGAAAACCGTTGTTCACCTGAACCTGTCCCTTGTCGTCCACCCAGGGAACACGGAATAAAAGCTGTCTCTCAGGAGTGACCAATCTCTCCAGCAGAGCATCCTTGCGGTACTGCTCCTCGTTCGCCTCAATTACTACGCGCAGTGACTCCAGTACCTCCTTTACCGCCTGATGGAATTCAGGCTGAGCGGGATTTTTGGCCACTACAAGATCATAAACCTCATCAACATAAGACATTGTGATATCCTCCTTAATATAGTATATCGGTGCGTTGACCCACAGATTATTATAAACCGTGAATTTCAAATTCTCAACACACTTCATCTTAGTAAATTGTAAAAGTTTTCGCCGCATTTTTGGACAATTTGCACAATATCTGACAGGCATACTATGCAGTTTGCTCTATAGCGATCCCGCCCGCTCAGAGATATTGCTTGAGCCGCTCCACATTCTTCTCCTCAAGCTCGATCAGCTGCTTGGCAAGCGCCACAGGTCTCGGCCCGGCATTTTCGTTGTGCTTCAGCACCTTCTCCATCTCCAGGATGCCGTTGGTGCTGTTCCTGATCATCAATTCCGCAAGATGACCGGTGCTGGTGTTCAGCATGGTGTTGTAATGGATCCCCGTCCGCAGCAGCGCATCCGACAGCGCACTGCTGCGATAGCCCTGGGTCTTTGCGTCCAGGAGCTCTCTGGACGCCTCATTGTGCAGCTCCGAGTACCGCAGGGACTGCCGGGAGATCTGCATCGCCAGCGCATCGTCGCTGATCTTTTCCGCAAAGGCATCGATGGCCTTCATCGCCGTATCCGTGTTTCGCTGTATCTCCCTGTATACCGCCGCTTCATGTGATGTCATATCTCCTCTTTCCGGCTGCCCTCGCATTTTCTTTTCAAAAGAACAGCCCTTTACAGATGATTTCTGTAAAAGGCTGTCCATTTTTTCATTCTTTATGCAGCCGAAATGCTGTCCTGTCTCTACTGCCGTGTCACGTATTCCGCTTTCACATATGCGATCTGGCCATTGAAGTCCACCTTGCACCAATCGCCCTCCACCGCCAGCAGATCCAGGGATTCCCCGCCGGCCAGCATGCCAAGCTTCTCCGCCGTCTCTCCCGCAGCCGCGCGAATATTGATATTGGTGGTGGCGGTCACGGTGGCGATCGCCTCCTGCTCCGACGCGCTCTCGGAATACTGGAGATATTCCGATTTAATGTAGCCGTCCTTGCCCTCATAGATCACCTTGGTCCATCCGTTGACGCGGATCTCCTGCACCTGCAGCCTGGTCCCCTCCGTCACCCGGCCCAGCTTGTCGGCCTGCTCGCTGTCGGAGCTCCGCACATTGACCGTGGTCGTTGCAGACGCATACTGAGGAGTTGCCTCCGGGGTAGGCTCCGGGGTTGCCTCAGGGCCTTCGGTATCCTGACCGTCCTCCCCGCTCTGTTCGTCCTGTCCGTCCTCCTGGTTCAGGTCTGCCAGTGCCACGCCGAGATCGATGTCCACCTGCCTGCTTACCTCCTGCAGGTATTCCAGCAGCGGCGTATCCTCCGTCACCAGGGTATTGTACTCTACGGTCACGCGGTTGTTGAAGTCTACCACATCCACCTGGCCGGCGATTGCCTTGAGATAATCATAATCCTCCTGGGTATAGTTCGCCTCCTGCTTGATGTAGAGCTTCCCCTGCTCATCCCTGCAGACATAGAGCACCTCATAGCCGGGCACCTCTTCCTCATGATTCACAAAGCACATCTTATAATACACATAAGCCAGGAGCGAATTTTCCACAGGTCCCTGCTTGGTATAGATCTGTATTCCGGTATAATGGTCAATATACTTCGACAATTCCGACCACTTCAGAAGCCATCTCTCCGGCAGCGTATCGTGTATGGACTTCAGGGTATCCATATCGCCCTCCGCGATAGCATTGGTGTACGTGGTCACAAGAGCGCTCAGCTCGCTGTCCTCATTTACCGCCATAGGGACATCCTCCGGAGCCACCGTAGGTTCTGCGTCACTGCCGGAATCGCCGCTCTCGCTCACGGCGTCGCTGTCTTCCATGGCTTTCCCGTGGCTCAGGTTCAGAGCGCAGACCACGGTAAAGGCTACCAACAGAACTACCGCCACGGAAAAAACAGCCTTGCTGTTCCTCATTATATAGTTTTTGATCTTCAACAATCTATCATTCTTCATAATCTTTACCTTAAACTTTTGTCCCTGCCATAAATCAGGGTGATGTAAATGCAGCCGACAGGAATCGAACCTGCATTAAAGGCGTCGGAGGCCTTCGTTCTATCCGTTAGACTACGGCTGCAAATATTACAAAATTGTTACATCACCCTGATTATAATATCACAAAAAGTCGGGTCTGTCTACCTGCAAATTTGGGATTTTATCAGAAAATTATTTCCACCTCCTTTTTTCGACGGTCGTAGAGATAGAGACTGTCGGAAAGAACCTCCTCCGGAGCCACCTGCGTCCTGTTCACCTGTCCGATGATGGACCGTAGCTCGCCCGGCTCCTCCCTGCCGCCGGCCGGCAGCAAAATCACTTCATGGACGGAGCTGGGAAGTATGTACAGATCAGCGCCGCATTCCTCCGCAAGCTGCTCCAGCACGCCCCGATACATCAGGCATCCGGCTCCGTTCACCCGCTGCCGGTTGCTCAGGATCCTCATGGGAATTCCCTGGGACAGCAGGCTCCTCCCGTCCTCACCTCCCATTGCCTCCCGGAGCACCTCCTCCATGGTAGAGCACTGCCAGGGAAACAGGCGGGGCGTGTTGCGGCAGGCGAGCTTCATCATCTCAGAGGTGTCCGCCTTCCACATCTCCATATGCGAATTGTATATCAGGATACTGCCCTCTCCCAGCAGCTCCCCCTTGTAGGCATAGAAGAAGCACACCGCCATATCCAGGAATTCCACATGCGGTACTTTTTCGAGAAGCTGCCGGTTGCGCTCCCGGCCTACCAGCCGGTAACAGATCCTGTCACGGACCCTCTCAAAATCCTTAAAAAAATCCATGTCGATCCTTGCCGTCGGCTTATCCCGGCCATAGACCTCAAGCAGCCTGCGGACCACCTCCGCGAACGTCATTCCCTCTTCATAGGCTCTCCAAAGCTGATCCAGATAGATCGTGGGCACCACATTGCAGGAGTCGGACGAGATCAGCAGGCCGTGCAGCATTATCCCATTGTTCTTGCACACCTCCTTGAGCTCTACCCGATACTCCCCGCCCAGCTCTCTCTCCACTGCGCTCCGCACTTTATTTGAAAACTCATTTATTTCCATATTGTCCTCTTTCTGCGCCGCTTTCAGATGTTAGAATGTTAAGACGCCAGTCAGGATGGCTGTAGATCAAATACCGTTCGGACAACGGCGCATGTCCGCAGTATTAGAGACAAAAAAGGCAATGACTCCCGACAGGGTATCATTGCCTTACAAATCTTGACAGTATAACGACTGCAGTAAGCTATACGCGGGACAGGTACTCGCCGGTCCTGGTATCGATCTTGATCTTGTCCCCCTGCTCCACGAACAGAGGCACAGACACCTGCGCACCGGTCTCTACCGTAGCCGGCTTGCTTGCGCCGGTAGCGGTGTCGCCCTTGAATCCGGGCTCGGTCTCAGTAATCTCAAGCTCCACGAAAAGAGGCGGCTCCACAGAGAACACGCTGCCGTTGTGCGAGCATATCTTGCACATCTCATTCTCTTTCACAAATTTCAGAGCGTCTCCCACAGCCTCGCTGTTCAAAGCGATCTGCTCGTAGTTCTCCGTATCCATGAAATAAAAGAGATCCCCGTCCGAGTACAGATACTGCATATCTTTTCTATCAATACGTGCCTGAGGGCATTTCTCAGTGGGGCGGAACGTCTTCTCAACGACACCGCCGTTCTTAATGTTCTTCAGCTTTGTCCTGACGAAAGCTGCACCCTTACCAGGCTTAACGTGCTGGAATTCAACTATCTGGTAGACGTTGCCGTCATACTCAATGGTGATACCATTTCTGAAGTCACCTGCCGAAATCATGTCATATTCCTCCTAATATTATTGTCACAATATAATTCTAATATAGTGTAATATAAAAAAATACAAATTTCAACTATTTTAGAAAAAAATTTAGACTTGAGGCGCAAGCCGCCCTTCCGCTTCACTTACCTCCCGCCAGAATGTGGTCGATCGCCATACAATATCCATCCAGACCCTTTCCGTAGATCTGCCTGTCGCAGACGGGGGCCGTCACCGACACCCTGCGGAACTCCTCCCTGGCGGTGATATCGGAAATATGTATCTCCACCTTGGGCACCGTAATGCTCGCCAGCGCATCCCGTATGGCATAGCTGTAATGAGTGTACGCGCCCGGATTGATCACGATTCCCTCGGTGCCGTCGAAATAGGCCTCCTGGATCCTGTCAATGATCGCGCCCTCGTGATTGCTCTGGAAGACCTCGATGCTGCTGCCGGTCTCCTCGGCCTTCTTCTGTATCAGATCCAGAAGATACTGATAGTCCTGCACTCCGTACACACTTTTTTCCCGAATCCCCAGAAAATTAATATTCGGTCCGTTGATCACCAGTAATTTCATTTTTCCCTCATTCTGCCGCTTCTGCGGCCGTTTTCCAACAGCCTGAAATTTTTATTTTTCAAGCCGCAGTTCCCTCTCTATCCTGCCCAGGATCTTCTCCATCTCCAGCCCGTCCACATCCACGGTGATATCCGCGCAGGCTGCATAGGCCTCCCTCCGTTCATCCATGAGCTCCCTGATCCTGCCCAGCGGATCCTCGCACTGCAGGAGCGGTCTGGTGACATCTCCCTCCAGTCTCGCATACACCGTCTCCGGCCGTATGCGGAGCCAGATCACCGTGCCCAGCTGCTTCAACAGCGGCCTGTTCTCCGGATTGACAGGTGTTCCGCCGCCCACGGAGTAAATCCTCGTGCTCTGCTTTTTCTTTGTGAGCTCCCTGAGCAGCTGCGTCTCCTTCCTCCGGAAATATGACTCTCCGTCCGATGCAAATATGTCGCGGATGCTCCTGCCCTCCCGGCGCTCGATCAGCTTGTCCGTATCCTCCACCGCCATTTTCAGCCGGTAGGACAGCTTCAGGCCCACAGAGGTCTTCCCGCTGCCCATAAAGCCGATCAGTATCAGATTTCTGTCCTGCATTTTTACGCCCCCTCACTGCAGGTCCATAGCCCTCTTCATTGCCGTATAGGCCCGGCCGGCCAAAGACCTGTCCACCTGAGCCCCTGTCCAAAGCTCATAGGCGATGATTCCCTGATACAAAAGCATCCTTGCGCCGTTAAAGGCCCGGCCGCCGTTTTCCTCCACCAGGGACATGAACCTTGTCCTGGCCGGATTGAAGATCAGATCATAGCCCGTATGTATCCGCCGATAGAAAGCGGGATCCTCGATCACCGCGCGGTCCGTCTCCGGGTACATGCCAAGGCTTGTGGCCTGAATGGCAAGATACCTCCCTTCCTCCGGCAGCGCCGTATAGTCCGACAGCGCCATGGGCACGATCGCCTGCCTGCCGGCAAGAGCGTTCACCTCGTCTGCGATCTGCCGCGCCTTTTCCACGGTCCGGTTCAGGAGAACGATCTGCCCAGCGCCCTTCTGCACCAGCAGGAACGCCACCGCTCTGGCCACACCGCCGGCGCCCAGGATCAGCGTCCTCTCCCCCTCGATCTTCACGCCGTCCTCGCACATCGCCCGATACAGTCCCGGCATATCCGTATTATAGCCCTTAAATCCGCCCTCCGTCCTCACCAGAGTATTGACGGCGCCGATCTGTGCCGCCAGAGGATCGATCTCCTTCAGAAAGGGGATCACCCGGCTCTTATAGGGGACGGTCACGTTGCAGCCCAGAAGATTTAACGCCCAGGCTCCCCGCACCGCCTCCTCCACATGCTCTTCCCCCACGCGGAAGGGCACATAAACGAGATTTTCCCCCAACGCCTCAGCCAGGGTATTGTGAATCGCCGGGGACATGGTATGCTCCACCGGATTTCCTATGAGCCCGCAGGTGCGGGTACAGCCGTTGATCTCCATATTGCCTCTTTTCCGCGCATGTCTCTGCGCAAATCAAACTGTTCTGCCGTCACAAATGCACTGCGGGCCTGCAGCCTACAGCTTTCCCTTCCGCTTTGCCCTGTGATAGAAATAAAGCACGATCCTCTCCAGCCTGCGCTTGAGCACGATCTGGATCTCCTCCTTCGGATGGATCGGCTTCACCAGGTAAGTGGCGATCCCCAGTCTCCCTGCGCCCCACACATCCGTGAAGAGCTGATCCCCCACAAAGACGGTGGTCTCCGGATCGGTGCCCATCATTTCCATGGCCTTCGCATAGCCCCTTGCGCCGGGCTTGCCCGCCTTGCATACATACAGGGAACCCACACGGTCCGCAAAGGGCTTCACTCTCGGTTCCTTATTGTTCGACAGAAGCACGGTGCTCAGGCCGATATCCCTAAGCTCCTCAAAAAAGCGTACGGCCCTTTCGTCCGCCGGCGCCCCGTGCGGCACCAGAGTATTGTCTATATCGAAGATCACGCCACGGCAGCCCCCTGCATACAGCAGACGGTAATCGATGCCATAGGCGCTGTCCGTCTCATTGTCCGGATAAAAACACTGCAGCATACGGCAGTCTCCTCTCTCTGCTATCGGACCCGCACACAGATATCCGCGCGGTCCCGGATCCGATATGTCTCCAGGTATACCTCCTCCATAGGGATCCACCGCTGCCGGAACGTCTCCGCGGCCTCCGGTCCCTCCCTGCGGATAATGCGCTTTATCTGCTCCTCAGGATCTATGTCGACAAACACCCTTATATCCATGTACTCCCCGAACTTCGGGTGGCAGCTGTAGGAGCCCTCCACGATGACCGTCCCCGCGCCCCGCACCTGACGGCTCTGTCCCATTTCCATCCTGCCGCAGTCGAAGCGGCGGTAAGAAAAATCTCCGCCCCGCGCAAGCGCCGGGATCACTTCCTCCAAAAAGCGCTCATAGTGAATATTGCCCCCCGGCTGAAGGAGCCGCTCCTCCGTGCGAAGACCGGCGGGGAGAAAAAAATCGTCCATATGGACAATACCGGCCCCCGTTTCCGCCGCCAGCTCCGCGGCAAGAGTGGTCTTCCCCGAAGCGCAGGGCCCGTCTATGGCGACCACGCATCTTTTCCCCGCAGCCTCCTTCTCTCTGACAGCCTCCCACAGCGCAGAAATAGCAAAAGGCTCCCGCTGTTCCTTTCCTTCCCGACTCATAGCACTCCCGCCAGCTTTTCTACCGCCTCTTTAATATGATCCGCCAGCTTTCTGTCCGCCACGCCCATGACCTGGGCGCTGCAGCGGCTCATGGGGATCAGAAGAATGGGCGCATCGCTGGATGATACCGCCTCCGCCATCCGGGGAGTGACCTCGCCCAGCATGGCGTTCGCCATGACGATCCCGATAGGACCTAATATCGCGTCCGCCCTTGCACTGTTGTAAATGACCGCATTCTCTCCGGTGGCGCCGTTGACGGTTCCGCCCTTCATCATGTTGGCGGTGGCTGCGGCATTGGTCCCCACCGCGATCAGCTCCGCCTCCGGATATCTGGCGCGCAGCGCCTCCACCAGACTGCGGCCGACGCCGCCTCCCTGTCCGTCCATGATCATGATCCGCATAGTAATCGACCGTACCTTTCTCAGACTGCGGCCGCGGCCGCAGACATTCGCTTGACTTTACCCATCATAGCATGGCCGGCCGCACAAATTCAAGTGACTTTCACAAAGTTCTTGACAAAACGGCAATTTGCGCTATGATAGAGACAGATATCCGTCTCATGAAGGGACGGCACTGTATATGTATTACCCACGGATCTGTGCCATGAAGGCTGACGACTCTTTGAAAAGAGTCCGGACTTCATGGCTTTTTTGTGCGCCGGGACATTCCTGTGCTTCCGCGGATCCGGGACAGAATATCTACAGAATATCTGAGGAAAAGAGGAAACGACTATGAAAGAAATGACTCATCTGACACGAACAGTGACCACAGCGGCCTGCATAGCGCTCTGCATTGTGCTGCCCCTGTCTCTTCACGCCATTCCGAACGCCGGGACACTGCTCTCTCCCATGCACATACCCGTCCTGCTCTGCGGGCTGGTGTGCGGTTGGCAGTACGGCCTGGTCTGCGGACTTTTGGGGCCTCTGCTCTCCTGCATGCTCACCGGGATGCCCGCCTGGGGATATCTCCCCAACATGATGATAGAGCTTGCCTTGTACGGTCTCATCTCCGGCATTATGATCCGGCTGGTACACACCGGCAGACAGATCGCCGACGTGTACGTCAGTCTGATCGTCGCCATGCTGGCCGGCCGCGTCCTCACCGGCATTGCAAGAGCATTGACGCTGGGCATTTTTATGCCTGTGACCTTGAAATCATGGGCGACAGGCTACTTTGTATCCAGTCTGCCCGGAATCCTCCTGCAGCTCATCCTGCTCCCGGTACTGTATGTGGCGCTGCAGAAGGCCCGTCTGGTCCCCCTTCGATATGAGCCCGACAAAGCTGAGAGCGGAATGAAGCCTTCCGCACAATGACCGCGCAAAAGAGCTGTCACGGCCTGTGTCCGCCCGCGTGACAGCTCTGATATCCTTCCGCTATATTCTCTCCGGCCGACAGGAGCAGCCGATGCCAAGACCGTTGGGGCCGACATGACAGGCAATGCCCAGGGCAAGCTGATCGCACAGGACATCCATGCCTGGGAACGCAGCCCGGATCTCCTTCGCCCAGGCGTCCGTCGCCTCCTCAGAGGCGCTGGATGCGGCCAGCAGATACACCTCGTTCCTTTCCATCTGTCCTGCATAGACAGTCTCCAGATCATGGCGCATCGCCTGGATCATCGTCCTCTTTGCCAGTCCGAAGCCTCTGCACTTCCTGAATACATCCAGAGATCCCGTGCTTATCTTCAGCACGGGCTTGATATTCATCACCGTTCCGATGGCCGCCGTTGTCCTGGAGATACGGCCTCCCCTTCTGAGATACTCCAGCGTATCCACCGCCAGATATATCTGCATCTGTTCCCTGGCCGCCTCCAGCATGGTCTTGATCTGCGCCGCGCCGTAACCCTCCTGCACCATTTCCACCGCGTCCATGACGGAGCGCCGCATGGGCGTAGAGACCCTCCCGTTGTCCACGACGAACACCTTGCCGCAATACGACTTCCCGCCGGCCAGGGCCATGGCCGTCATGCAGGAACCGGACAGGCCGCTGCTGAGGGGAATATACACGATCTCCTCATACTCCGCCAGCGCCCTGTTCCAAATGCCCGTGACATCTGTGGGAGAAGGCTGTGACGTACCCACATCAACGCCCTCCGCTAATTTTTTATAGAACTTTGCCCTGGACAGACTGACATCCTCAAGATAGCTCTTGCCGTTGATGGTAAACGGCATGGGCAGGACCAGAATACCCATCTCCCGCGCCTGTTCCTGGGTAATGCCGCTGTGACTGTCCGTGACGACTCCGACTTTTTTCATGACCGATTCCACCCGTACGCTTACTTTATTTTCCGAATACTGCGGCGCAGTCCTTCAGCCGCTGTATCACATTGAGCTGCTGAGGGCAGGCCCTCTCGCACTGACCGCAGGCGATACAGTCCACAGCCGTTCCCACACCTGCGGTGTCGCGGGTATAGTCGTTGACGCCTTCCTCCAGCTGTCCCCAGATGGTCTGCTTATTCCGGGCCGCAAAGATCTCCGGAATAGGTATCTTCTTCGGGCAGCCCGCCGTACAGTAATGGCAGGCCGTGCAGGGAATGGACTTGACGGCGCCCATAGCCTCCTGGGCCTTGCGGACAGCGGTCTGCTCCTCCGCATTCAGGAGCCTGAACTCCTTCATATAGGACAGATTGTCCTCCATCTGCTCTATGTTCGACATGCCGGACAGCACCGTGATGATGCCCTCCAGCGAGGCCGCGAACCGAACGGCCCAGGACGCACAGGATGCCTTCGGGTCCGCCGCATTCAGAACGGATCTGACCTCCGCAGGCGGTTCCGCCAGCGCGCCGCCCTTCACAGGCTCCATGACGACAATGGATTTGCCGTGTTTTCTGGCGACCTCGTAATTCGCCCTGGCCGCAACATTCTCGCTCTCCCAATCGGCGTAATTGATCTGCAGCTGCACGAACTCCGCATCGGGATGCGCCGTGAGGAGCTCATCCAAAAGCTCCGGTGAGGCATGGAACGAAAATCCCCAATGCCGGATCAGCCCCTTGGCCTTCTGCTCCTTCACAAAGTCCCAGATATGATATTTGTCGTATAATTTATAATTGCTCTCCTGGAGGGCATGAAGCAGATAATAATCAAAATAACCCGCGCCCGTCCGCTCCAGACTGGTATAGAACTGCTGCTTTGCGGTCTCTTCGTCATGGGCCTTCTGCCAGGCACACAGCTTTGTGGCCAGCGTAAAGCTTTCTCTGGGATAACGGTCCACCAGAGCGGCCTTCGCCGTCTTCTCCGACTCACCGTCGTCGTACACGTAAGCCGTATCAAAATAGGTCTGTCCGGCCGCCAGGAACAGGTCCACCATCTTCTTTGTGTGCTCCAGATCGATCTTCCCGCTCTTATCCCGCGGCAGTCTCATCAGGCCAAAGCCCAGCTTCGGTGTGTTCTCTCCAAAATAACGCTCCATAGTCACCTCTTCTCTGCCGCCCTGAAGCGGCACTGCAATCTACAGTTTTATTTTATTTCCTCACCCTTCCAGCATCTTTGCACACTGCTTCAGATGTTCCGTGATCGTAAGATGCTGCGGACAGGCGCGCTCACACTGGCCGCAGCCTATGCAGTCGGACGCCCGGTGCCCCTCGCCCGCGGCCTGCCGGTAATCGGAAAGCGCCTCCTCCATCTGACCGTTGCCCAGCCGCTTGTTGGCGGCCGCAAAGATCTCCGGTATGGCGATTCCCTTAGGACATCCCTCCGTGCAGTAGCGGCAGGCGGTACAGGGAATTGTGGCGGACTTTCCGAGAATCCTCTGTGCCTCCTGTATGATCCTCTGCTCCTCCCGATCCAGCGGTCTGAAATCCTTCATGTAGGATATGTTGTCCTCCATCTGGGCAAGATTTGACATTCCCGACAGAACGGTGAGGATGCCGTCCAGGGAGGCCGCAAAGCAAATGGCCCAGGATGCGTAGGACATATCCGGGTGATATTTATGAAGCAGCTCCTTCACCGCAGCGGGCGGGTCTGCCAGGCGCCCTCCCTTCACGGGCTCCATGATCACAATGGATTTCCCGTGCCTGCGCGCCACCTCATAATTCGCTCTGGAGGCTACCGACGGATTTTCCCAATCCTCATAATTGATCTGGAGCTGAATGAAATCCACCTCCGGGTGAGCCGCAAGAAGCCGGTCCAACAGTTCGGGCCCCGCGTGATAAGAGAACCCGAAATATCTGACCAGGCCCTTTTCCTTCTGTTCCTTCACAAAATCCCAAATATGGAATTTATCGTACCGGGCATAGTTGTTCTCCATCAGCGCGTGGAGCAGATAGTAATCGAAATATTCCGCGCCCGTCCGCTCCAGACTGGTGTAGAACTGCTTCTTGGCGGCTTTTTCACTGGGCGCCAGCAGAACATTCAGCTTGGTGGCCAGAGTGTAGGCGTCACGGGGATACCTGTCCACCAGCGCTTTCTTAGCCGCCGCCTCGGAGCCGGGATACACAAATGCCGTGTCAAAATAGGTGAACCCAGACTCCAGGAACAGATCCACCATCCTCTTCATCTGCTCGATATCCGTGACCAGCCCCTTCCTGGGCAGCCGCATGAGCCCAAAGCCAAGCTTGGGAACCTCTTTCCCAAAATAATCAGACATATTTGCCCTCCTTCTCTTCAAGCCCCTGCAGGAATCTGCCAAAACGGTCACTCGCCTCTCCCGAACCGTGACAGTGGCCTGCCAGGCAGGTCAATACGGGCTGTCCATGCTCTCCGCCTTCTCCACGGCCTCCTCCAGCGTCATCCCGTAAAAAAGACCTGCGCTGAAATTCCGTCCTGACCTTTTATCATCCACGAAGGCTCCCACTGCGACTCCGGGAATGGCGCTCGTCGGATCATTGGGAGCGTTGGGACCGCCCAGGTCGGTACGGCACCATCCCGGATCCGTCAGGTTGATCAGGACATCCGTTCCCTGAAGCTTGGAGCCCAGATCTACGGTCACCTTGTCCAGCGCCGCCTTGCTCGCCGAATACCCTGCCTGCTCCGGCTCCAGCCGAATACCGCTGGTGGTGTTCACGATCCTCCCGAAGCCCCTCTCTATCATGCGGGGCAGGAAGTGATAACAGATCAGCATGGGCGCGATCGTGTTGATGGCAAAGCTCTTCGCGTAATCCTCCGCCGGCGTCTTCAGGTACTCCGTCCTGTAGGCGATCTGCATTCCCGCATTGTTCATGACAATATCGATATCTATTCCCATATTATCAATATCCGCAAGCATATTCTCCACGGATTCCATATCCGAAAGCTCTGCGCCCACCGCACGGGCCTCCACCCCCAGTGCCTTCAGCTCCTCCACAAGCTCGGCGGAATGCTCCTTTTTTCTTCCCTGCACCACAACATTACAGCCCTGCCCGGCAAGGAATTTTGCCACCAGCCTTCCGATCCCCCTGCTGGCTCCCGTCACCAGTGCCCATCTTCCTCTTACATCGACCATCCTTCCTTCTCCTTTCCGTTTTCCGTGCGGCCCTCACCCCTGCAGCCGCTCTTTTACAGGTTCCCTCCGGCCGATCAGAAAGAACCCGAACCTGTTGATCAGCCGTATCATTATCAGCTCTCCCACTGCCAGCGCCAGATATAAGCTGACGCGATACATAACGATGCCCGGAATCAGGCGATTGACTCCTTCCGCGAACAGAACGGCCGCTCTCATCACCCGGCAGTCCAGATGCGTCACCATGACGATCAGAGAATTCTTCCCCAGAAAGACCAGGGGCTTCAGCGGCCTTATGTGCCGGCAGAGCAGGATCAGTCCGACGACGGCGCTTCCGGCTGCCAGATAATAAAGCGCCACATTGTTCAGCACAAGATAATGCAGATCCACGCCCACATTGGCGAACGCCGCGATCACATTAATGCCGAGACATGCCGCTCCCAACAGCACATCCCACACCGCCCTGGGGCGGAATCTCTCCAGCACAAAATTGATCCCGCAGCCCATCAGCATGAATGTAAGCGCCGGAAACGCACGCAGCAGCGCAATGAACAGACTGCCGAGCCACAAAAACAGGGTGTTCTTCTCCATAGGGACATACGTCCTGACCAGACGTGCGCCCACGGGCGGGAGCAGAATGCTTGCGGCCCCGATGACAAAGTGCAGCCATACCGGGCATTTTTTGACGATTCCGTACAGACAAATGCTCCCCAAAAAGAGCGAGGGCAGGAACCAGAGCACCGATACGCCGAAAAAGGAAAGGGACTGTACGATATCCCTCCGGACCGTTTCCCTCCCCACCGCCTCCGGAGCGAACAGGAACCTCCCCCAGTCCAGGAGAATATTGATCAGGCTGAACCAGAAGTAGGGAATCAGGGTGCCGCAGAACCGCTTTTTGGCATAGGCGCGAAAGGGCTCCCTGTGAGCCCCCTTATAGGCGAACAGGATCCCCGATACGATGAAGAACAACGGCATATGAAAGGAGGTGAGCCATATCAATACGGAGGTCGGCACGCCGGGGGAATGTCCGATCACTACAAGGGCAATGCCGATCCCCTTCACCATATCAAGATAATCCAGTCTTTTCCCGTTCATTTCTGCATACATGTCAGACTCCGTTCATCTCCGAGACCGCCTCCATGGGTGCTGCGCCCTCCTCTATCATGTTGAGCATATGCTGTACGATCTCAGGATCCAGCTGGCTGCCGCTGACTCTTCTCAGCTCCTCTTCTATGGCCTCCTTGGTCAGGGCCGCCCTGTAGCAGCGCGTGCTGCTCATCGCGTCGTATGTGTCCGCCACGCCGATAATACGGGCCTCCAGCGGGATGTCCGCACCTGCCTTTTTCTCGCAGTAACCGGTCCCGTCATAGCGCTCGTGATGATATCTTGCCCCCTGGGAAATTCCCCGGATCGCAGTAAAATTCTCCAATATTTTTCCGCCGATGGCCGGATGCGTGCGCACAATATCCATCTCCTCCGCCGTCAGCCTGCCCGGCTTATTTAAAATACTGTCCGGCACGCCGATCTTTCCGATGTCATGCAGCAGCGCAATATAATAAATACGCTCCTGCTCCTGCTCGGTCATTCCCATTCTTCTGGAAAGCTCGCGGGAATAAGCTGCGACCCGCAGAGAATGTCCGTTGGTATATTTGTCCTTGGCGTCGATGATCTGCGCGAAGGTCCTGAGAGACTGCTCCACGATCCTCTGATATTCCTGCTGCCTGTGTCTTGCAGCCCTCAGCCGAGCCGCTACAACCACATACGTGACGGCCATCGCCACAAGCACCAGCGCCACCACCAGCAATACCCGGAAAAGCGGATATTCGTACAGCCGCTTTTGCTTGTTCAGCTTCATTGCGCAGGTCTGTACCGTTTCGGGATGTTCGGAATCGAAAATCCTTACCTCGAAGCTGTACTCTCCGCCGGGAAGATTGGTGTAACTGATGCTCTCGCTCCTAGTATTGTTCAGCACCGTCTCCTCTTCGTCAAATCCCTTCAGTATATAGGATATGGAAAAATCGGTATTTCCCGAATAATCAAGCGCCGCAAAATCCACCGTGACACGCTGTGCCCCGCGTGGGATCTCCACCGCCTCCGACTGCTCATAGCCCTTCCCGTCTATGTTGACGCTGTTGATGCTGATGCGCGGCAGAGGCGCATCGGTGCCGGAGAACCGGAACACGCTGATGCCGCTCCGCGTAGAGATATAGAGGGCACCGTCCCCGTCCAGATAATTCCATGTATTTGCGTTCAGCGAGCCGGTGAGGCCCTGGGCAAAGCTGTACTTTGTCTCGTTGGTGAACTCCCCGCTCAAGAGCCTGTCCTTGTCCAGGGCAAGGATACCGTTGTTCTGCAGGAGCCAGAGCCTGCCGTCGCGGTCGATAAAATCAAAGATGCTTCCCGCGCCCTTTAAAAAGTTCTCCAGCTTTCTGAACTGCACCTTGTCCCAATAGTACAGATTGCTTCCCGCGCTGATGAAAAATCCGTCGGAATCACTGTCCGGCAGCATTCTCAGGACCACGCCTTCCTCCAGATTTTCCCTGTAGCCGTAGTTGGTGATCTCCCCGTCCTTCAGCGCATAGACACCGCCGCCGTCACTTCCCATATACAGCGTGCCGTCTTCATCCTCCGCGAAACAGAGGATCGCGGCCACGGAAAGACCGTTGTCCGCATTGTAGCTCTCCACCACCCTGCCGTTGCGGATGATGTTCACGCCCTCCTGCGTGGCCGCGGCAAAGGAGCCGTCCCTTCGCTCCAGCACGGTCCTGACCAGATTGCTGAGCATTCCTGCATCCGTGTTGTATTCCGTCATGCTCCCGTCCTCCGGGTCATAGCAGATGGCGCCGTGTTCCGAGTAGGTGGAAAGCCAGACCCTGCCGCTGCTGTCCGTCATGACGTGACGTATCCGCACACCGGAAAGCATTTCGGTGAGTTCATTGGAGACCGGCTCTCCGTCCTGTGAAAGAATGGATAAGCCGTTGTCATGCACCGCATAGAACGCTCCGTGTGCCTTGGTCACGGCGTTGATGGCAAGCTCCGCGACCGGAGTATCCTTTCCGAGCGCCTCCATACATCCCGCCGTATATTTAATGGCGCCGTAGGTAGAGGATGCGAACCAAAGATTTCCCTCATAGTCGATGGCCGCATCATTGACGGGCATGGCCTGATCGGTATCGTCATACATCAGTATCCTGCCCGTCCGGTCCATCAGGGCGAACCCGTGCTCTCCGCAGACAACGACAGTCCCGTCGTCCGCCGTAACGATCCTGTTGTGCGTGACGATCTTTCCCGTGGAACAGATCCTGGATGTATAATCCCCATTTTCGTCAAAGGTAAGCACCGCGAGCTCATTCGCGGAGGAACCCACGTACAGGTCGCCCTCCCGGTCCGAAGCCACACAGTAGATCTCCGCGTCGGAAAAGATTTCCGAAGACTCCATGATCCTCACCGGCTTTTGGTCCGATACCACCGCGCATTTTCCCGAATTCATCGCAGCCCACACTCTGCCCGCCGGGTCGCAGGCAATGGAATACACCGTCTCCCCCGCCAGGCCCTCCGCGGAGTAGACCTCGATGGCGCCGTCCCTGATCTCGCCCATTCCGGAGGTGGAGGCGATATAGATCCTGCCGTCAGGACCTTCCGTAAAATCCCTGATACAGAGGAAGGAATAATCGCCGGGACTTTGAATGCTCTCAAACGTCCCATTCTCATACAGATACACCCCGGCATCGTTCGTGCCGATCCAAAGCCGGCCTGCCGAGTCCTCAAACAGGGATCTGACGGAGGAAGAGGAAATGGAGCCATCCGTGCTGTAATTGCGAAAGCTGCTGCCGTCATACCGGATCAGACCGCCGTAGCTTCCCAGCCATATATAACCGTCCGAGGTCTGTACCACCGTATTGGCCTCTCCCGTAGGCAGACCGTTCTGCTCATTGTAGATCGTCTTGACATAGGACAGGTCGCCGTAATCCGGCATCTCCCCGCCGCCCTGCAGCTCCCCGGCCGCCGACACCGGCACGGCGGAGAGCCAAAATAGGAATATTGCCGCAAGCAATGTACGGTATAAAATTTTTTTCTGCATCTGTCTCCTCCGCACGGTCTTCTTCAAATGAATTCGTCTGCCGATCCGTTCAACTGCATTCAGTATACCAAAAAAAGGCTGTGTTGTGAACACAGCCTTTTAAAAATTATAAATTATGCTCCTCCAGCCACCTGACCGCACAGTGCGCCAGACAGGCGGCACCGATGGGCAGGACATCCTCATTGAACTGCACCTTGGGATTGTGGGCGGGATAGTCCCCGCGCGCATCCTGATAGCCTGCGGACAGATACATGAATGCGCTGGGCACCCGCTCCGCGATCAGGGCGAAATCCTCCGAGGCACTGGCTGCGATGCCGGCATGACCGACTGCATCGGGAATGGGCAGCTCCTTCATGTAGCCCACCACCTCTTTTGTCAGCGTACCGTCACACACCAGCGTGGGAACACTGCATGTAAACACCACCTCGGCGGAACCGCCATAGACGGCAGCCGTGGCCTGGGCCACCTCCTTCAGACGGCGGACCAGCTTTTCGCGGGCCTCCTTTTTGTTGGTGCGCATGGTGCCCTTGAGCACAGCGGTGTCCGGAATAATGTTCGCCGCGGAGCCTGCACTGAACTGCCCCACCGTGAGAAGACATGCATCGCTGGGGTCGCTCTCCCGCGCGATCAGCTCCTGCAGCCCAAGATAGATATGCGCTCCTATATTGATGGGATCCACGGATAAATGGGGGTAGGCGCCGTGGCTCCCCTTGCCCTGAATGCGGATCTCAAAGGTATCCACCGAAAACATCATGGTCCCGGAATCATTATACAGATAGGTACCGATAGGAAGCCTGCCGGGGCTCACATGATATGCCAGAGCCACATCGGGCTTTGGATCCTCCAGAATGCCGTGCTCTATCATATTCCGGCTGCCCTCAAAGGTCTCCTCCGCGGGCTGGAACATGAACTTTACCGTTCCCGCCAGGGATGCCTCGTCCTCCTTGAGCAGCTTTGCCGCCGTGAGAAGCATTGCCGCATGGAAATCGTGCCCGCAGGCATGCGCCTGCCCGCCGGTGGGACAGGCAAAGGAAAGACCGCTCTCCTCCGGCATGGGCAGAGCATCCATGTCCGCCCGAAGGAGAATGACCCTGCCTCCCCGGCCAAGCGTGGCCGTAACGCCCTCTCCGCACTCCTGCGGCTCCAGGCCGTATTCTTTCAGCTTTTTCATCACATATGCCCTGGCCTTCGGCATATGCAGCCCGACCTCCGCATTTTCGTGGAAATACCGCCGGTTCTCAACTAATTCCCCGCGCAGATCACACGCGCGCTCATAATATTCCATAACGCTCTCCGCCTTATACCCTGAAGGATGCAACGGTGGTCTTTAAAAGCTCGCTCAGACGCGACAGCTCTTCCATCTGTCCCGCTACCTCACCGGATCTCTCATTGGAAGACTCCGCGATCTCTCCCATTTTCTCCGTCTGCTCCGCAATCTGTCCTACCAGCGTGGTGATGGCAAGGATCGACTCGTTGATGCCGGTCATGCTTGCGCTCATCTCCTGGGACGAAGCTCCCAGATCGCTGGAGATATCACTGTAAAAGACTGCGTCCTTCTCATACATCTTTGCCAGCGCCGTCATATTCTTATAATCCTCCATGACCTTTTCGTTCATGAAGGAAAGGAGTTGTCTGGAGCTGTCAGAGAGAGAGGATACGTTCTGCACCACGCTCTCGGTCACCTGCCGGATCTTATCCACCGCCTGTCTGGAATTATCTGCCAGCTGGCGGATCTCATCCGCAACGACCGCAAAGCCTTTTCCGGCTTCTCCGGCTCTGGCTGCCTCGATGGACGCGTTCAGCGCCAGCAGGTTCGTCTGTGAGCTGATCGCCAGGATCTCCTCCGTGAGCGTATCGATCTCCTTTACCTTCTGGCTGTCTGCGATCGCGCGTTCCAGCTCATCCTTGGTGCCCTGATAGAGGGATACGGCCTCGCGGCTGGACTGCTCCGACGCAGCGTATTGCTTTCCTGCGCGCTCCATGATATCGCTGGACTGTTCCGCTGCCTCCGTCGCCTTCTGCGCTACGGAATCTATGGCAAGGCCAAGCTCCTGCCCGGTCGTCTTGATATTTTCCGCCAGATCCTTTGCCTGGACCGTTTGATCCACCACCTGCCCTACGGAATCGGCAATGCCGGAGACATCCTGATTCAGCATGCTCATTTGAGATGCGGTCCGGTCGGCGATCTCGTTGATGCTCTCCGCCTCCGTCTTTGTATTTAAGATGATCCCTCTGATCTGCTGTCTCACTTCGGCGGTAGCGGTCTTTATCTGCTCGGTCTCGTTCCTGTACTCCTTGGGAATCCCCTTCTCCACAACGGCATGATCGGAGAAATCGCCCGACGCGAACTGCTTCAGCATCTGCACCGGCGCAAGCATCTTTCCGATCAGTCCGGTCATAAGCACCGCTACAAGGGCAATGATCAGCACGGCCACCACAAATGCCACGATGATCATCATCACCAGCGGACCCCGTACATGGGACGTAGGGACCACAACGCCCAGGGACCAGTTGCTCCCTTCAATGTTGGAAACGGCGAAATAGCAATCGCTTCCGTCATAGTCCTTCATTTCCAGGACATCCTCGCTGCTGCCGTTTATCAGATCGCTCAGTCCCGGCAGGATATCCGTGACCAGGACCGCGGTATCCGCCGTAGGTTCGAACTCGGCGTTCTCATGTGCCACATAATGACCGGTGCTGTCGACCAGAAATCCGTATACGCCCTCCGCATAGTTAATGCTCTGGGTCAGATCCGTCACGGTCCCCAGTGTCACATCGATACCGATGACAGCCGCAAGCTCACCGTCCACATATACCGGAGAAGCGATCGTGGCGCACATCTGATTCGTGAGCACGTCCCAATAAGGGTCGGTCACCACTGTCGTCTTCGCCGCAGCCGCACTCTGATACCAGCCTCTCTGCACCGGATCATAGCCCTCCGGTATCTCGGCATCGGGATTTGACTGCAGAAATCTGCTGTCAGACGTGCCGCAGTACAGATTCAGCATCTCGTTCCTGCCCGCCGCATGTGTATTCACCACCGACTGCAGGAAATCATCCTCCAGATTTCCGGCGGCCTCAATGCTGCCCGCGGTTCCGTCCGCGATCATCATCTCATTCTCGATCCATGTGTTGATCTCTTCCGCATACTTATCAGCATTCAGCTGCAGTACCTCTGTCTGATCCGACAGCATACGGCTTCCGGCTACCGCAACGATCCCTATGGTCGTCAACAGAATACTGACCGCCACAATACCGATAATGCTGATGGTAAGACTTCCCTTGATAGTTTTTGTCAAAGCTTTCACCTCGTTTCTCCTGTTCGTGCCAATTAGAACAAATGACGTTATTATTTTAAACTCTGACCGCAGACTTTTCAATCTTTTTTTATCAAAAAGCCCGAATCTTTGCTGTCCCTGAGTGAAAAAGCATCTTCAGCTCACGCGCCGGTGAACAGCAGCACGAGCCATGCGATCAGCCCCAGAAGGAGCAGGAGCAATCCCACAAAAATACCGATCGTCAGCTTGACCAGCCTCTTTTCCCTGAAGGTGGAGATGACAGCGCCGAGTACGTCCAGACCAAAGAAGAACTGCATGATCCCGATGCACACCGCAAAGGCCTTTTTGTACCTTCCTGCCTTCACGGAATCGTAAAGATAGACGAGAATCAGGGGCGCGCTTCCGACCATGGAGATCCATCCCAGCACCGACAGCATGATCACAGCTGCAGGCCCCACAAAGATCATGATGACAACGGGCGTAAAGGTCAGCAGCGCAAAGAGCAGGATGAGCAGGCCGCCTATCAGATAAAAGGGAATCAGACCGTACTTGATGATCAGCGCCGTATTCAGGAAATATATTCGGTCGAGCATGTACCTTCCCCTTATGGCGATTATGGTATTCACTGCCAAAAGGATCAGAGGAACGCACATACACACCAGGCTGAGCACTCCCCCGATAACGGTGTCTTCCGAAACGATGGCCGGAAGGAACGGGTACAAGTATGTCAAAAGGACATATACCACGCCCCACAGATAAAGCGGATGAAATCCTCTTTCATACGGTTTGATCTCCACAGGTCCCTTCTTTGTTTCCACTGGTGTACACCTCCTGTATCCTATTTACTCTCCGTTCCGGAGCGTCGGCGCGGTCTGTCATGCAGCACCGGCTGTCAGCACAGCTTCCGACGTGACCTATCCTTCCAGTTCCAGTCCGGTCTCCGCCCGGAACGCATCCGCCCACTTTTTATCGCGATAGAACACAATACATTCCTGATATCCGTCATCTGTAAAGAACAGCTGCTTCCCGTTTCCGTTCTCCTTGATGATCTTATTCAATTCATCCGCAACATTTCTGTCGAACCAATCGTTCTTAGCCGCTGCCTCCAGGGTAAACTTCCTGTTCCGCCACTCAAAAGCGACCGTTCGCTTTCCCGTTCCTTCTTCCCAGTTCACCTGACCGGTGTCTTCCTGTATGTTCTTAAAATCAAGCTCTTCCTTATCCAGGGACGAAACACCCACCAAAAAATCGGTGTACATCTTCTCCACATTGAAGACCTCCATATCAAAAGCGTACACACCGTTCTCAAAGGGCGTCCATGTCATATTTTCAAAATCATACTTTCCCCGGCCTAATGCCGTCAGCAGCATTGCGGCCTTATTCCATTCCATTTCCGGAGGAATATTTTTATCGCCCTGTTCCAATTCTTCCGCCAACCGGTCAGTCGCTCCCAGTATGCGGTACTTACTGAAAATTTCCGCAAGCTCTTTATAAGTCTTCTGCATAGTCCCTCCTCAAGCCCAGAGCCCGCCTCCCCTGCTGCGGATCTTTTCGTCATCCCATGTATACGGTTCGTACAGGCATGTCACGCTTATTTTTTATTATACTTCTTGACCGTACCGTGCACAAGAAAATTTTGCCGAAATACATGCCTTTCGACATTCAAGCTTTCCATATTTGCAAGTACCTAATGAGAAGCCTCAATCCATCTATTATCTATTCAAACATTACAATATATTCAGCTGATATTTCATCGAATGTGAAATCTACATTCTCAAGAACTTCGTTAAGCTGCTCATTAAGCTTTCCATGAACATAAGCATCTCGTGCATTCGGTTTTTCTATTAGCACCCACTTAAGCTGTTTATATGAGTATTTTGCAAAGGCAATCCACTGCGGGTAATTGATTGCCATTGGATTCTTTGTAAAATAAATCTTCCCGGCATTAACGGCAGTTGCTGCTGAATGTCCAATAAACAGCATAGTCGCAAGTTTTGGACACTTCTCCCGATTCAGTGAAAATGGAATTGACTCTCTTACAGAGTACCCTTCTTTAATCCTCTTGAAAGCATACCCTATACGAGTTACCACTTCAACAATCATGACCGGTATAGAAAGTGTACAGAAATGGATAAAGTCATATCCTTCGTAGTACATACCTTGCACGATTTCTGCAATGGTCTGATTATACTCTCCAATTTCTCCAAACTGCAGAAGATTGAATAACCCCATCAATGGGGCTGGAAGCCCCATTGATGTTGTGAGGTCAGATTGGAAATGGATAATCTGCTTGGCTATGGCCGCAAAAACATCTGTCTCTTTTCTGTCAGCATAATTCTCCATAACCTGTGACACGATTTTACCCGTCTTATCAATAGTGGTCATTCTCCCTGTCAGAATATCTGCGACACCAAAAACAAGGCCAAGCAACGGGTCGTGTCCAAGCGAAAGTAATCTATGATAGTATGCGGACAGACCCTCCACATATATTGTGGTGTTTCGATTATCCTGCGCATCATATGGAACTTTACTGACCTTTGAATTGGCCAGCTTTTCTATCTCTTCTTCTGGAAATTTCTTATCAAACCAATCCCTGACATAATTTGCAAGAGTACCACCCTTCAGGCCTTCAGGCGTTTTCTGCGGAATACCCACCAGCAAGATGTCTACAGCCGCTCCAAGCATCCCTGCTACAGCGCTAATCGTAATATCATACTTATCCAAACGGTGGAGTTGATTATACTCCGCATTAAGCATTCTGATTTCTTGGCTATTTCTCTTGAGCTCATCTTCCGTAAAAATTGATTCGAGTGCATGACCAGAGCCTACGGTCTGTTCTGCTTCAAAACATAAATCTTCCCATGATGGCACCACCATCAGTTTTTTCGGTTCCTCGCGCTTCGGGACTGTTGGCATTTCCGAATATCCAAGCATTCGAAGCATATCTTCACTTTCCTGAATTCTACTATCGAGATCGGACGCAGAGGGCAACGATACCTTAATTTTTTTCAACTCCTCATCATGATATTTCAAGACATCATTGATTTTCTGTTCCGTTTCAGAATACTTGTATTTACTCATTTTTAGCCTTCTTCTTTTCAGACTCAGCAATCTGCGCTCTTAACTCCTGTATATCAGATTGCAAGCCATTCATTTTTTTCTTCAACTTGGAATCATACACCAGAAGCCTATTCTGCCTCTCTTTGTCAAGCTCAGCCTTCGCATCCAGTTCCTTTATGACCGCATTGTGTTTGGCAAGAGTTTTCTTATACAATTCCTCTTTCTCCTCAGCTTGTTTTTGATATTTTCTGATTAAGAAGAAAGCGCTCACTGTCGTGGGAAGCGCGGTCAGAGCCCCAATCTGGAAATTTCAATCTTTTACGACCTCAACAGCTGCCTTTCCTGCTTTCGCTAAACCAGCACCAGCCTTATTCAACATCGGGGCCAGTCTATTTGAATTGAATTTACTCACTGATATACCTCGCTCTATGCAACGCCTAAGTCGTGCTGCAAATCCTTGATGGCCTGCTGCAGTAGAATATTAAGGCTCTGCAAATAATCCATTCTTTCCTTGTCTGCATCAACTTCTGCCTTCATTGCTTTGATGATGGCTTCATGCTTTTTAAGAGCCTCTTTGTATAAACGCTCTTTTTCCTGTCTTAGTTGTTTATTCTTTAAGTGTGAAGCAACACCAACTCCTGCGGCAGCGAGACCCGCGATCGGTGCAGCAAGGACAAATACTCCTGCCACCATACCGCCTCCGACGATAGCTCCAGCAGTTGCAAGACCTGACGTAATACCTGCCGCAGACAATCCTACAACGCCAAGACCATAGAGCGCTGCAAAAGAACCTGCGCCTCCAATGCCAGCACCTAACGCACCCGCCAGCACCTCTGGTATGGCACTTTCCCTGATAGTACGCTTTTCATCATTTAGAGCAACTGCCGCTTCGTTAACAATATTTACAACAGGCTGCATAGATTCCACACTCTGAAAATTCATATCTTTCTTCTTTTTTATGTACGTATCTTTTTCTTTTTTGCCCATAAAAATATCTCCTTGTATCAATTTTGTACCACCCTGATACAAAATTTATTCTTCTTTCATATCACCGCTGTCCTCTATCCTTGTCTTACCAGCTTCCAGCTTTAGCAAGTCTCTTCAGGATCTGTTTGCCGTAGTCAGCACTGTTTTCTCCGTTTCGTTCTTCCTCAATGATCTTCCTTCCAATCTCATAATGCACATAAACCATAAAAAGATTGACAGTTGTTTTGGCATTTCTGCGAGCCTTTTCCAGAATTCCGAAAATGCTTTTCAAAATTCCGGTTTTAGCAAAAATGTCTTTCCATCACCTCCGACAAAAAATCGGCAAGTTTCTCCACTCTCGCTATAACTCCCGTGTCCAGCCTTCCGTGCCCTTGTATGTGCTACCACTCTATTCTTTGCCATATCCATCAACCCTCCTTTTAAGCTTCAATTTTTGCTATCCCGTTTCGCGCCGCCAGTCCGATCAACAAGACTATCAAGTCATCTATCGGGCCTGGGCAGATATCTATCGGGGAAACAAGGTACAAAATTATTAAAACCAGAATCATTCCCTTTGCGATATCATTCATCTTACGACACCTCCTTTTTTGATTGCGTTGACTTCCACAGTAGATATAAATGTGACTACCGTCGCTGCTCTTTTTGCATGTCCCACACATCTGGATGTGAAGGTATTTTCAGTACTGCCCTTACAGTCTTTTTCTCGTTAATCACCTCCTGTTCTTTCGCTTTCGCCGATGCATCTTCAAGAACCGCCATCCATGTTGCAAAATCATCTTGTACTTCGATACATCAAAGTCGACCGGATTATTGTTTATGCCGTCAATAAGCTTCGCAGGTCAACACCTGCAAACAGATTGCCAATCGTAAACCCACTGTCGCTACTTTCGTCTGAAATTGCATTTTCATAATATGGATTCAGCACCAATTGGGGTTCTCTTTCCATTTTGGCAAATAAAAGCGCCGTATTATATGCGTCCACCAGTCCGTCATGAGCACCGTCCTTATACATAATGTCTGCGGCGACTAACGCTTCCGACAATTTATAACGCTTGGAGGAATTCATCTTTTCTCCGAACGTCTCCTGACAGTCGATCCAGTTATCCAGGATTGCGTCGAGATTTTCAATATGTATCCCTTTTGCTTCGGTCTCGTGACGGATCTGCTGTTCGTCACTCCTGCTCCACGAAACAGCCTTCACATCATCAGGGAGCCAATTGACAAATCTCCGCAGCGCTTCCTCCATACTCGGAGCATTCTGTACATCTTCTTCGCTGATTCCCGTAAGGTCATTTATGAAGGTATCTATGAATCCGAACTGCGGAAATACATATGTAGAAAACTCATCTACAATTTCCAAAGCTTCATTCAACAACACCGCTCCTATTTGAATCGTTTCATGTCTCCAAGGATATTTATCCTTTTTTGTTCCGCATGGAACCTTACACATTTCAAGATCAACTACTGCATACTGACACATAAATTTCACTCCCTCGTATTAGAATATTTTTTCTCATCAGTTTCTTTTTTGCTGCCATTTACTCTTACTTTGGCAGCTACGCCGATTACCTCAAAAAACTCTGAATGATCCTTTTGTTCTTTTAAGAGTTTCAGAGAAATCATTCTTTGTTTAACATTCATTTCGCATCTCTCTTTTCTTGTTTTCATACTTCAATGATATCGTCCGAAGGAATAAAACAACAGGAACAATTCAGCGAGATAACCCGGTTATTTTATAAAAATGAGCAAAATAACAGCGCCTTCTTTCCTTTTGGGAGAGAAGACGCCAGGCGCCTTGTTCTTCGCTATTTTTTATTCCTACGGGCCTCATATTTTTCCATATTCATCCCGCCATTGGCGACCATTTGCTCCGTCCATAACTGCAGTGCCTCGACAGCTATGGATATTTCTTCTAGCTGCTCCTGAATGTTGACGAAATCATCAATCTCCGTATCATCAATCACACCGTCCGCGGTAATGCCAATGAATCGCCGCTGGCTGTCCTGCATTGTGTTCAATGAGTCCACCATCTTCAACACGATCTGGGACAGGGCCTGGATCTTGACTTCAGGCACATACTGTTTTCCTATGGGGCACTGCTTCGAGCAGTAGTAATTGCATAACTCAGGGGATTTATATTTTTGAGCCATTATCAGTATTTCTTCCGGATGCGGCTCCACTCTTTCATTCTCTATCTTCTCGATTCTCTCCGGAGGTATTGACTCAAGCAGCTCACTGGCCTGGTCTCTTGTGAGTTTAAGCTCTTCCCTTCTTTGGAAATACACATTTTTGTTCTCTTTGTTCGATACTTTCGGCATTTTACAGATTCCCCCTGTTTGCATGGCGGTGCTTTCCCATTGGGAACAGGTCTTACTCATGAAGCGTACTGTTCTTACGTCCTTCAGATATAGCCGTATTTAATTTTTCCTGTAAATTACTTGCGCATTCTTCAGGAGTAACAGCAAAATTACCGTCTGCATCTTTGGTCATAAGCAACGCTATTTCTTTGTAAAATACGCTCCTGACAGAATTTTCACTTCCCTGCCAGTTCGGGAGGTTATGTGTATAATCAACTGAATTTACGGTATTCTGTGAGAACGCCTCCAAGAGCAAAATATCATCTTTATATTTTTCCATGACTTTTTTGCTTACAGGGATACTTCCTGCGGAACATTCGAGCCATTTATCGGTTTCATAGAAAAATCTAAGGAAATCTTTCGCTATTTCTATTTTTTCGCTGTCGCCGTTGTCGAAAATCTCAAATCCCTCGTTGAAGATCGTGCAGTGATTACCGGGGTAATTCACAAAGCCGTATTTTTTAAAAGTATTTGTCTGCGCATTGTAATCTTCTATTACTCTGCTGTACGTTGAACTTCCCAGATTAAAGTTATAAAAGGTAAGCTCGTCCATTTTGAATTTACTGCTGTTATCGGACATTGTTTTGTCATACGGAACAGGCAGATACCAACCTGCATCCACACCGTTCTGAAGCCACCTGAGAGCAGAAATAACATCGGGATCATCAACAAGATCAAAATTATTGCTGCTGTCAAACAGATCACCGCCGAAAGCGCGGAGCATCGTCATGATATGAGTATCGCCCTGATTATCTTTTGCGTACATCATCATAGGGACTTTCCCTTTGCCTTCTTTTGCAAATCCATCCGCAAGTGTATTCAGTATTTTTGTCCAGTCCTCCATGCTCCAGTTCGAAATCACTGCACCTTCGTCAATATATTCGCTCAAACCGTATTTTTCAAGCATTTCCCTGTTATATATGAGAATGTTCTCGGAACTCATATAGGGCAGCATATAGAGCTTATCATCAAATCGTCCCTGTTCCAAATAAGCAGGAGATATATCCTCTTTCATTTCCGGTGTAAGGACATCGTCTATAGGAACAACTTTTCCTGTATGGATAAACGAGCTCATATTGAAAAATCCGTCATACAATATATCGGCCGCATCGCTTGTACCGAAAGAATTGGTGATTGCCTTAGTTTCCTCACCGCCGTCAAATTCTATGACTTTTATTTTGACCTCTTTATCATACTGTGCCATAAAATCCTTGCTTGCAAGTTCGAGGAGAGTATAGGCATTTTTAATATTTTCATCAGAAATGCAATTCATAGTACTGGTATGAGGCACTTTGATAATAATTTCTTTTACTGGTTCTTTCTGTCCAGAACAACCGGCAAAGCACAATAAAAATGACACCGCTATGATGATCTGCAATAAAAATGCAGTAATTCTTTTTCTCATTTTTTTATTGACTGTTATGTTTTTCACGATTGATTTTCTCCATTTTACGAAGCAGGGTATTGACATCTATCGGCTTTGTTAAAAAGTCGTCCATTCCGCTGCCTAAAGCCTTGACCCTGTCCTCCTGAAAACTGTTTGCGGTACAGGCAAATATGGTAACGGTCTTGGCATCTTCACGGTCAAGCTCCCTGATCCTTGCCGATGCCTCACAGCCGTCCAAGACAGGCATACGCACATCCATAAGGATTATTTTGAACTCGTTTATCTTTGATCTCTCAAAGATATCCACAGCCTCCAGACCGTTCTGAGCATGCACCGGAACAAATCCGAACTGGCTCAGTATCTCCATCAGTATTTCCGCATTCAGTTCGTTATCTTCGGCAACAAGAATTTTCGTTGACTCGGCACCGTTACCGGAAGGATCAGCTGTTTTTTCAGCATCCTCCGAATTTATCTTCAGATAGTCGGGAATTTCACAAATTTCAGCAGGAATTTCAACGGTAAACGTACTGCCTTTGTTCAATTCGCTCTCTACACTTATTTCTCCTCCCATTGCATTTACAAGCAGCTTGCTGATAGCCATTCCTAATCCTGTACCTTTGGTGGAGTTGGTGGTGCTGCTGCGGTCCTGGGTAAATTTATTAAATATTTCATTCAGAAATTCCTTACTCATTCCGCAGCCTGTATCCGCACAGACAAACGTAGTCATAACATGATTTTCGTCAATCATGCTTTGATTTACCGAAAATTTTATCGATCCGCCTGCCGGAGTAAATTTTGCCGCATTGCCGACAATGTTCATAAGCACCTGTTTGATATGTACCTCATCACCCTGTATGCACGGGACTGTTACATGGATATCTTTTATAAATTCCACGCCATGTCCTGTAATATTATCGTACTGCATGGAACAAACAGACTCTGCCATTGTTTCGACAAGCATCGGGGCACGGGTGACTTCCACTTTCCCCGCCTGGAGTTTGGATATATCCAGCACATCGTTTATGAGCGCAAGCAGATATTCTGCCGTATTCTGCGATTTCTTCAGCCACTCTTTTATCTGAAGATGTTTCTCCGGAGTATCAATTGCATTCATCATCAGGTAATTCAATCCGACAATACCATTCAACGGCGTGCGGATCTCGTGGCTCATATTGGACAAAAATTCGCTTTGTGCCTTTTCCTGAGCGTAGGCTATCTGAGTTTTTCTCTGCATGATAACGGTCAATACGAATGCACTGATAATGACAATGATCGCAGCGCTCATTGCCGCAATGATAAGCAGAACAAATAATTTTGTCTGGTCTTTCACCACCTGATCGCTTACCGACATGATAAAATACCAGTCAACACTGCTGCTGTTCAACGGAGCACAGTAGTTCAGTTCACGAACACCGTTTTTTTCCATATAGAACCAAAATTCTTCGCCTGCAAGCATTTTTTCCTGTACATCGGCGGACGTGAGGTTAGATCTGTCACAGCGTTTCACTATGTCGAACAAATTATCAGAAACAGAGCTTGCCGCATCTTTTCTGTCCACAACATATTCGCCTTTATTATCGACTACCGAACTGTAGCCTTGCGTATTGCCTGATTCATCAACATAATTTTCAATGACAAGACCGTCCACAATAGAAGACCTCTTGCAGATTCCTATCACGGCATAGACCTCTTTTTGATCTTCGCCTATTTTGATGCCGGATAATACTGCATCCTGCGGATTGTCCGGCAGTCTATAACCGTAAATTACAACTTTATCGGAGCCCATTACAGGAAGGGAATCGTAACCGATGACTTTGTAACTGTCAGTATCTGCGAACAGATTCATATACGGGTAATAATCCGGATCTTCGCTGCCTTTTCTGTAAGTAATATCGGTATAATAGGAACCGTCTTCCATCAGCAGATAGACTTTATCAAATGTTGATTCATACGCTTCAATTCCCAGATATTCGTTTATTTGGCTTACCGTTTTAAGTTCCCGACTGTTTCGTTTCAGTCTTTCGCCTATGCGCTGCTGGTTCTTCCAATTAGATTCAATGAACATAGTAATTGTATTACGGTCATGTACAGCAACTTCCCTGATGTTGTCGACTGCCGCATCTTCGAGGATATTTCCTGTCACGATCGAATATACATATATCGCCCCAAAAAATACTATTATGATAAATAAAATAAATAATGCATAGAAACGTTTGCTTTTTGATCGTTTCATAAGTTCACAGCTCTCCGATAGTATACTGCACATATGCGTTTGTTTTCAGATCGTATGGCATTCTTTTGGCATCTTTGACTAAATTACAACATATAATACGTTATTTGTCAACCGCCTGCAACCATGCTGTGGGGGCATGAAGTGTGCTCTGCGGCAAAGTTCCAAATATCAAATCGGGCATCTTATTTTTTGAAATATACTTTATTCTTTGTTTTCCAACACTTTTTAGAATATCCAGTTTTTCTGCCTTTGACAACAACCTGCTTGCTGTCTTTATTTCGACTTCTGTAATTTCGCTGCAATAGAACTGATAATTTCCTTATTTACGTCCAAATAACTCAAAATCTTCTGCATCCTTGTTCTCTCCAATTCGTACATTGATTTGGACACTGATTCGGACATTAATTCGGACATTGCCGAATTTAAAAACTCCTTTGAAGTTTTATCTGACGTTTTATTTGATGTTTTATTTTTTCGTATATCAATATTGTTCCTCAGAACCAGCTTCACAGTATTCAGAGTTTCAATATATCTATGCTTCAAGCTTTACAGTCTTCTTCGACATGTTCTTACGCTTCTGTGCCTGATTCGTATTGTAGATCATAAAAATAACTCTGATAAAAATGAACCATCATGACACGAGCATCCATTTCATTGAAGACATAGTAAATGCATGTAGTCCAGATTCACTTCTAAACCCGTCGAATTCGATGAGTTTAAAATCCGGAGTATGTAAACTTTCATTACTTTCTATGATGTTTCCCATACATAGTCAATTTTTTATATGGTCGCATATCTATATCTAATCCCTTTTCTTCATCTTCTATTGAGATGCATGAGATGCAATCGTATGAAATCGTCCCTGAAGAAAGACATCTATTTCCTGTTCATTTTTTACTGCTTTGTATTGGAGCAATTTCGTCTTATATTATCTTCTTCCTCGATCGGCATATTTTCATCAATCATTCTTATCCTCCAGTTCTTTCTCTATCTCTTCTACCGTCGGCAAACTGCTTTTCAGCTCTTCGGGCAAAGCGCGTGCAATCTGGTTTTTCCACTCTGCCACGCCTATGGGATTTTGATACCCCGCGAGAGAATACTCAACAACGGTCTTATTCTTTCCTTTGACAAGAAGCAAACCAATCGTCGGCTTATCGTCCGGGTGGCGTAAAATGTCATCTACCACATTCTGATACATATTCAGTTGACCGATAAAACCCGGCTCAAAATCGCAGGTTTTCAACTCAATCACCACATAGCAGCGCAGTTTCAAGTGATAGAACAGCAGATCAATATAATAATCCTGATCGCCGACTTCCATATGGACTTGCCTCCCCACAAAAGCAAATCCCTGACCAAGTTCCAAAAGGAAATTCTGAATATGCTCTATCAACTGTCTCTCGATTTCCACCTCGCGTCTGGGCATATCCGTACCTAAAAAATCAAATAAATAGGGATCTTTAAATACTTGATTTGCCATGTCAGAATCAAGCGGCGGCAACGCAGCCGGGAAATTATTGACCGTCTTTCCGGCACGCTCCATCAATTTATTTTGGATTTGAAGTTCAAGAATTGTACTGCTCCAGCCATTTTCAATTACTTTTTGAGCATACCATCTCCGGCTCTCAGCTGTATCCAATTTATCAAGTAGTGTCCGGTTTGTTCTCCATGGAATTTGTGCCACGACCCGTTGCACAATTTCATAGTCTGGCCAGCACAGGGCAAATTTGCGCATATACTTGATATTTCTTGGAGAAAAGCCGGACATGTCAGGAAACGCTTCCTTCAAATCTTCGGCCATACGATCAATAACCTTGGCTCCCCATCCTTCTTCTTCCTGTTTCTCTAAAATAGCTTTTCCAATTGTCCAGTAAAGGCAAATCATACTGGAATTTGCCTTCATAACAACAGAAATCCTTTGCGTGCGGATTTGCTCTTTAATTTTCTCAATAAACTGCATATAACTATCGCTCATTTCGGATAAATTTGGAGCAATCGGAAATATAACTCCCTCTCTATTTTCCCCCATGTGCTTTCTGTTATCCATGCTTATCCACCACCTGTTTTTCACTCACAACTCTGGAGGAATTACTTCTCCAGAGTTGCGTTTTGACATCCTTATCGCGTATTATTTTATCATGCTGTTTTTATATTTTCAATATTGGTTTATGATAAAGATTCTCACCTAAAATTGAAATCTTAACTTCCGCACCTCTAACCTGCAGTGAAATTTAATACTGCACAAGTGGATAAATCCGCCGCCGGAATCTGACCGGAACCGGGAGCGACACCTAGAATGATGAACTGTCCCCACCGCCCGTCAACGATAGACAAGCACCCAGCGGTTTTCCTCCTTATAGTAGACCAGTTTCACACGGATTTCCTGCTCCAGAATCGTTATCACGCAGTCAAACTCCAGAGACGGTATGCCGGCATACATCTTTTCCTCCCAAGACAACACCTGTATCCGGCGTACCGTTCTGATCTCGCCGTCCTCATCGCGTATCTTCAGCATCATCGGGGTAATCTTTCCCGTACTTGTGAACCAACATTGACAGGCGACCTCTCGCTGTCTGCCTTTGATCTGCCCTGCGTCAGCCTGCTGTGAATTGATTCCTATGCCAAATGCCATAGCCCCACCTTCCTCAATCTATCCGAAGCTTACTGCAGTCAACATCCCTTTTTTCCAAGCACAAATGCTTCGGGCTTGAGCTGCCTCCGCTCACGCGGTCACTCGGCTGCCGTAAAAATGCCGCCCGCATAACGCTGTCCCTACCATACCGCTTCCGCAGCGCATCCACCATTCGGTCAGCTTTTTCAAGCTTCTCATAATCTGCCTTTTCAAACAGGGACGCCTGCCGGAAGAAGCCGTCATGCCGCACCCTCCCGGTATGGATGCCAAGATGCCTGACCGGATCGCCGCTCCACAGTTCCCGGAACAGTTCACTCGCCGCCTGATAGATCTCCCATGTGATATCGGTAGCCGTTTCCAATACTCTCTGATGGGACACATAGGACAGATCCGAGTACCGAATGCCCACAGACACCACTTCAATCTGCACTCCGTCACACCGCAGCCGATTTCCCACTGTCTCTGCCAGTCCCAACAGCACCCGGTCTGCTGTCTTGGCATCTGTCACATCGCAGGGCAGCGTGGCAGAATTGCCATATCCTTTATTGGCAGGCGGCTGTTCCAGTACGGGAGAAAGGTCAACGCCATTGGCAAACTCCCATACCACCTCCCCGTGCTTTTTCAGAAGTCTTTTCAGCCACTCCGGATCGGCTGCGGCAAGCTCCCCGATCGTTCCGATTCCCAAGCTCAGCAGCTTCGCTGTAGTCGCCCGGCCTACAAAAAATAAATCGGAGACTGGCAGCGGCCACATCTTCTCCTGTATCTCATCCGGATACAGTGTGTGTACCCTGTCCGGCTTCTTAAAGCCGCCGGCCATCTTTGCCAGCAGCTTATTGGCGGATACTCCGATATTTACCGCAAATCCCAGCTTATCCCTGATATGATCCCTGATCTGTTCTGCAGTCTCCACTGGCCCTCCGAACAATCCGCAGCTTGCCGTCATATCCAGGAACGCCTCGTCTATGCTGTACTGCTCCACAATATCGGAATATTCCCGCAGAATCTCCATAAATGCGGCAGAGCACTTCTCATACAGTCCGTAATCAGGCGGCACCAGCACCAAGCCGGGGCATTTCCGCTGCGCTTCCAATATCGTCTCGCCGGTCTTGATCCCATATTTCTTTGCCGGTATGGACTTGGCCAATATGATGCCGTGTCTCGTCGCCATATCGCCTCCCACAGCGGAGGGGAACTCTCTCAGGTCTTTTGTATCACCCTTATGCGCCAAACGATAAACAGCCTCCCAGGAAAGGAAGGCTGAGTTCACATCGATATGAAAGATAATCCTCTTCACATATATTCACTTCCTTTGGTTGGAATTCCATTCTAGCAAACATATGTTTGGATATCAAGAGGTAATTTATGCCTTTTGGGTTCAAACTGGCGTCAAAGAGCCAGTTCTGGATGACACTATCAAAATTTTCTCTACCACAGAAATGTATGTTCCTGCTGATTTTGATACAAACAGAAAAAGCCTTCTCCGGCGCAGAAGTGCCGAAAAAGGCTTGAAATACGTAATTGATGATTCTTTTGTCGCCATGCTACCTTCTCTAGGTAAAAGCTAGCCGCTTTTCCAAAGGGAGTTTTGTAATCCACATTCAAGAAGTAAAATTTTTCTAAAACATTGCATATCATGAATAGAGCTGGTATGCTACAAATACAATAAAAGTTGTAACGTCGAAGGTTATGTCATAGTATCAAAATTCATTTCTTACATCAGTTACCTCCCCAACAAACAGGAATGTAATATGATGTGTTCAAAACAAATCTAGTACTCGTTCAATTTTCTTCTTTTTTTCAGTAATCATTCTTGAAAGGAATTGTTCATAGCTCTCATCTGGATAAAGAGGATTAGGTTCAATCACTACTTCGTCCTTTATAACTACATTTGCAAATGACTTCAAAAAAGAACTCATTCTATCAAAGCTGCTATTTTTGTAATATACATGATTTTTTTCAATCTTCTCATATAAAGTTTTCAACTGCTCTAAATGTTCTTCTAATTTAAGTGGCTCTCCACTCAATGGATGTAAATAATTCAATTTTCTATTAAATATTGTTTGTAATTCTTCTTCGTTCGCAATTTCACAAGAAGTTCCTCGGCGAACATAAATCTGATTTTGTTTAAGCGTCTCACTGTCCCTATGGGATAAAAAAGGAATATACTCTGGCGTATCCTCTACAACCAACATTTGAAAATTTTTACCACTTAATATTTCATATTCTGATGTAGTGTATGAAAAATCATAAATCTCATATTTTAAATTCGATGATATGTATTTCTTTATACCGTTAGAAATAACTGCCTTATCTTTAATTTCCGGCAAACCATCAATACGTACACTTTTATCTTCATTTTCAGCCACTCCAAATACAATAAAACCACCTTTTGAATTTGCTAACGCTAACATTTCTTTTGCCAAGGCCGCGTCTTCAATCCATTGGCTTTTGAAATCAATAGCATTATGTTCACCCATTTGTGCGTGCAAATACTCTCTGAATTTATCAAGCGTGGGTTCTTGTAATAACTCATATACCTGATCTTTTATCTGTCTTGGAAACTCCATAAATTTTCTTCACTCCTAACGCTTTAAGCATCTTCTACACTCTGATAGAATACAAGGCTAAAACTGCTCATAAGCTCTGCCGATACTGTTCCGAGGTCAACCGCTGATGTCTGTAGCAATAATAAATAATATTTTCTTGGCTCCACTGTCAAGACATACCTGTAAGGTGTCTGCACGATTATCTGGCTTTATAATCATTCCACCTATTTCACACTATATTTTTAATTCACTTTCAATATATGAGATAACGAGGAGACGATATATGCCACATCTTCTGCCGTGTTGTCTTTTCCAAGCGAAATCCTGATTGTACCATTCTGATAATCTTCCGGAACGTCTATAGCCCTAATAACATGCGATACTTGTGTGTTTTTACTATCACATGCCGAACCGGTAGAAATACATATCCCCATTAAATCAAGTCTGTGCAGCAGCATTTCTCCGTCAGAATCCTTGAACGAAATACTAACATTCCCCGGCAGGTGATTTTCTGCACCATTTCTAATAAAATCTAAACCGCTCTGCTTAAAACCAGATATTAGCTGATTCTCTAAATTCAATAGATATCTTCTGTTTTCAGAGATTGAATCAACGTTCTTCTTTAATGCAATTGACATTCCAACTATTGCAGCGACGTTCTCAGTCCCCGCCCTCATGGATTGTTCTTGATATCCACCATCCATAAACGGAAATAAATCAGTACCATTCTTCACATACAAAAAGCCGATTCCTCTCGGGCCGTTAAACTTATGGGCTGAAGCGGAAAGCATATCTACGTGCAATTTCTTCACATCGATTTCAATATGCCCCACAGCCTGAACCGCATCTGTATGAAATACAGCGCCGTGACTATGCGCAATTTCTGCCAATTCACTTATAGGCTGTATACTTCCAATCTCATTATTGGCAAGCATAATCGATACAATAGCAGAATCATTATTAATTCTCGATTCCAAAAAAGATGGAAGAACCACACCCTCTTTTGTTACATCCAAAAGGCAAACCTCATACCCCTCTCTTTCCAATGAGTCTGCCGTATGAAGAATCGCATGATGCTCAATAGCCGAAGCAATAATCTGCTTCCTTTTCTGCTTTTTTACGAAACCTTTCAACGCCCAATTGTCGCTCTCTGTTCCTCCGGATGTGAAATAGATTTCATCAGGATCAGAACCTATACAAACTGCGATGGTTTCTCGTGCATCTTTAAGTGCCTTCTTTGTGTCTCTCGAAAAGCTGTAAGGCTGAGATGGATTTCCATACGAATCAACCCAAAAGCCTTTCATCGCATCAAAGGCGTCTATATCCAATTTTGTTGTGGCGGCATGATCCGCATAAATAATTTTCTTCATCTCTAACCGCTGCTACTTAAACAGCTCACATCCTTCTTCCCTAAACTCTTCTATCTTTTCTAACAGGTCTTCGACAGTGCATCCCAGAAAGTCAGCCAAGCAGTCCATACAATAGTATGTCTTTACCTGTTTACCAATCAGTTTTTTGTTAATACCTATCGTCTCTTTATCAAGAGGCTTCTTTCTACAAGCCAAACATTCTATCTCCATTTTATAATTCCTTCACTGTTAAAAATGGTACATCTTTGCCTTTATATTCAGTATCTATCATTCCTTGCTGCAGCTTTATGATACGTCGCATTCTCATTGCCGGTGTAAGACAATAATCCGTAAAATCCTGCCTGTCCACATCGCTCTCACTTCTAACATGTGGAAACAGAAGCTTAAGGTATGCAGTTGCAACTCTTTTGATTGCTTCTGTATCTCTTGTGTCTGCATGTTCAGGAACATTTACTATTTTCTCCACTATTGCCCTATAGGAAGTATCACTTCTTAACTCATGCAGAATGGAGCAAAAATACTCAGAGTTCAATGCCCATCCGGTTATCTTCAAACCATCATTCATTCTTGGAATATCCCAACCCTTAACAAATCCATGTATTCTGTCAAGCAATGCTGTTTCCTGAAACAAGTTCGGCAGTTCAGATAACATATACTCATACTCATTCATTTTTTCCTCTTTAATATTTCCGAGGAAAACTACACCTGCATCCGACTCTCCATCATATCCGTTTGAATTAAATTTTCCATACTCAAGGTATCCCTGTAGTATAGATCTCATTTCATTCTCATCGCCAAAGCTTACAAGCTTAACCTCATCAATTGCTACATAGTCGGGTCCACAGATAAAGCCTGGTTTTCTCCTTGCTGCATCATAGAACATCTTTGATCTGGTCACCTTACCACCATCTGTAAGCATTCCGTATTTGCTGACATGTCCAAATACATAACTTTTTCCTGTTCCCTTAGGAGCAAGCTCAATTATATTTACCCTTTTCTCGACAAAGGGTAAAAGTCTTGTGAGCATAGAAAGTTTTTGCAATTCAGTCTCATACCCATCAGCATTGTAATCAATGGCTCCAAGTACGATATCAATCCACTCTTCCGTTGTAAAATGGCTTCTCATTTCCTTGAAATAGTCAATGTCCACTGTATAAGGGCAAAAATTTTTGAATCCAACAAGCTTAATTTTCCCAAGGATTTTAGGCTTCACAGTATCATCCGGTTGCCTATAACCCAATTTGATTATCCCCCACACTTCACCGCTGTGAACCAAATCATTCTTATAAAGCTCCCATATTGCAGGCTCTATCATCGTCTCTTTTTCCGTAACCCCAAAATCCGGCAAAGCAAAGGATATCTCTCCCGTCTTAATATTTATATCAACTGCAATCTTTGTCAGTAGCTGAACTGTCTCGTTCTCATATATGATTTGGTTCTTTATTCTCATCCATTCTTCTTTTTTAGGAATGAATTTTTTTATAAATGTCGAAACCTCATCCATATCAAAGTGGCCATAATCATCGCTAAATGTTTTAAGCAAATAATCCCTCAAAAATGCTGGCAATCCCAAGGATGAGAAAAAATTATTGTTTTTAAGATCTTTATATACAACCATTTCCTCAAAATAGTCCCGCAGCTTGTCTTCCACTGTTTTCCCTCCCTTTAATCGAATAGATTGACTTCAGTCATTCCTTTTTTAGTCACTTCAAACGGATTGTTCACTGACAACACATCCGATCCATTCAAAATATCTGCGCAATAAATCCCTTTTTTGGTGCAATCCGTCAATTCACATTCATAAATGTATTTATCATCAGTTGCTTTCGCATCATAGTATTGATCATTTACCTTTACCGTAATACTGTTGCTGAGTATTCCGGCATATACACGAAGTACCGGAATCTCTTTTGCAGCCAAAGTAATAATCTTATATTCTTCAAGAATAAATGCTTCAACCTGCTCTGCTTTTCTAGTTATTTCAATAATAGGAACTGTCACTTCTTCCAATGAAGCACCACCATGGACTTCGACATTGGCCTTTCTGCTTCCTTTAAACCTGTCATAATTTGCAAGTACCCAATAATCAGATTCTTCAATTGCAAAATCAGGTTTAGTATTTATCTCATTTTTCGGGCAGCATCTACCAGAGTGTTCTCCCTTAGTTTCCATCTCCCACGCATTTTCTGTTTCATGTAATACAGCAAGTCTGCTTGCCCCATGATCAGACAGAATAACGGCCTTGGTATATTGTTCTCCGCTAATTGATGACTGGATTTTCTTCAGCAGGTTGTCAATTATCTCCAACTCACTAATCATATAAATTGGAAGTTTTGTCTTCTCATAATCAAATTTTTCCTCTCCGTGATGCTTTATCTCATCGAGATCTTTTATATCAGATATAGGACATCCTTTATCGTTACAGACCTTCACAAAATCCTTATTAAAGTATGTTAAAGAAGGCAATTCACATCTTCCGCAAGATATGTTTGCCGATAATCCATATTCATTACACTTTGTCTGGATAAATCCAAGATACTCTACGCCCAAAGCATCAAAGAAAAACACATGAGCATTATCCAGATCCATCTTGTCGAACAGCTGAGTTCTTGGCTTCAATGCACTTACAAATCCCAGTTCCGTGGCCTGTTCTTCCACGATTCTCTCAAAGCTTGGTAAAATTCTGTTTATTACTTTTTGATACTTATATGTCTCAAAATACTTATCAAGTAATTCATTCTTAAATCTATATTTCGACAAGTATGCTGCAAGATCCGGATAAATAGACTTTAAGATTGTTTCAAGCTGTTCTACCGAATAATTATGTCCATATGTATCCAACCATTCTATGACTTTTTCCTTCTCAGGCTTGGTCAAATCCGTGAGATAATAAATCGCATCCTCCTGTTTTGTAGATACCACCTTACAGAAATCCAGTATTTCGCTCAAATATTTCGCATAAAATCTCAGTATTTCTTTCCTTTCCTCATAAAGCTTCCCGAAGTCCTCGTCCCCCTTGTCGACCGTAAGAATAGATCTAAAAAGACTTTTGGGGAAATCCTTATAATTTGACGAATTAACCATTGCTAGCGACAGATACGAATTCTTTTTTACTCCTAAAACGCATATGGCAATATAATACAACCACATCCTTTCGTCCGTATATGTCGGATACTGCTTTGCGCAATTGGTCAGATCAGCATTAGGTCCAAATTCCATTTCAACGACATATGAAAAGTCCTTTGAACCCATAATCTTCAGAAGACCGTTCCAACGACGCGGTTCGCCAAAGCTCTCCGGAACATTCTTGATTCTCGAATCCTTGGAACAAAGAATGTCATATCCATTGCTTAACTGTATAACATTAACCAACGACAAATGAAATATCTGCTTATCAACGTCCGTAGCAATATATATTTCTCTATCGCTACTTGTTTCATAAGCCTCTCCCAATTTTTCAAACCCAATGTATGACTCCTTAAAGACATCAGAGAGATCAGGAGCAATAAGATAAATATTAGGTGTTTCATCGAAATCACCATCTGCAATTATAATCTGCCCTTTCTCAGAGAATCTACTATCTGTGAACTTCAGATAATTGCGGCACTGATAGGTAACAACTATCACATGACCACCTATACTCTTAGAAACAATTGATCTAAGAGTATTCTTTAAAACAAATTCCCCATCAAGCTTCAGATATGCTGAAAGATTGACAATAAACAGATTATCCGAATTATTGTCGATACAATCAGATAGTTCCTCCAATTTAATTGTTCCATCTTTCCCACAAAACTCTCCGGCCGAAAGAATCTTATTGCTTCCAACTTTAAAATGGTACAAAAACTCCTTCATATCATTCCGGTTAGAAAAATCAACAATTACAGGCCATCTTTTATCTGACACTAAAAGTGCTTCAATTCTTTTTTCTATTTTATCGAGAGTCATACACTCACCTCACCTTTATTTTTGGCCCTTGATAATTTCAACACCGACAACGATATTGTCTTCTATCAATTGCTTCAAATAATCCTTAACCTTATCCGCAGGCATCTCATCTATAATCTTCTTGGCCTTTCCATATCCAGATTCCATGTAACTTGCCGTTGCCAGAGACTTTATCTTCGATGCAACATCTTTACTTTCCAACCAATAATTCGGTTGCTCAGAAACATGCCGTCTCAAATAATCCTTAACTGTATCAACACTGTCAAACAGAACCGAATATTCTTTCAGGAATGCCTCTGCAAAAGCCCTGTCCCTTTCTTCTTTGCTATTAAGCCTGTCTACATAGGACATCTTTGAAATATAGTCCATAGCACTAGCGATGGCATCTGCGTCATTTTTTCCTGAATTAATTGTTGAAAAAGCTTTTCTTGCAATAGCCGCTTCCTGATCTGGAACCATGGCCATGATTGGCATAAGATATTTTGTAGACCAGTCAAACGGACGGTCAGTATCTGTAAGTTCCTTCCATAATTTGCGAAGCTTTACATGTTCCAGCGTTCCCTTATATGTTGTTACCGCTTTCTGTACTTTCTCATAATACTTATCCGGTTCAGAGATATATGATCCCTTAAAGCTATACTGATCATCCTCAATCATTACCCTGACATCTTCAAGAGTAAGTCCATCCAGATAATGAGCGCATGATTTTTCAAACATCTCTGCTTGAGAAGACATAAATACTCTGAAGTTATCGACATTAGTAATAAGCAAGTCGAGGAACTTCTTTTTCTGTGAATCTAACAAATTATTTGCTTTCTTCAGATCACGAAGCATTTCATAAAACTCTTTACCGTCATCGATATTGTTCTTGATAACTGAATATGCCAATCTGATTTGTCCAATCTTATCACACCATGCTCGTATAGTCTCAATGTAGGTAGTATTCTTTGCAAGTACCTTATTACTGTACTCGATAATCTCATATTCTGTAATCAGCTCATCTATCTTACCGTGTACAGTTTCCTTGTTCCAAACCCAGTTGGCCGCATCTGAACTGAACTTATATTCCAGATGATTGATATACTGTCCACCATCGCCAACTGACTTTGCTATCGTGACAAGCTTCCCTCCCCCATATGTCTCAAGATACTTCAGCATTCCCTGCTTACATCTATCTTTTGTAAGAACACTCTTCAAATCCTTTACAGCATCAGGATATTCAAGACAAATATCGCCAATTTCAATGGCTATATCACTGTCAGATTTTCCCTTGCCATCATTCTGATTATTTGCAATCGCGCAATAACTTTCGATAAGCCTAATAACTGTATCCTTACTTGTTGTAAACGTTACATCGTCAATTGCATACTCAACCAACCAGATAGGGAAAGCAAAAGTCTTCATCTGCTCTCTGATACGTGAACGAGTATCTGTAATTGATACACAGTATTTCGGATCAACACCAAACGCCTCCGAGGTTGCTTTATTAAACGCTCTTTCAGAGTCAGTCAAGGTAACAATAAACTTGTCCTTATACCTCTTATCAGGCGTATTCTCCTGCTTAATGACTTCTGATATCATAGTGGCAAGTTTATCCGTGTCAAGGGTATCGGTCGTAACATTATCACTATACGAATATGTACCATTTGCATATTCTTTGAGAATGAAACCAAGGATAAATGCCGTTAGATTACAAGGCATAAAACCATAAGGCTCTGCCGCCAGCATGTTATAAATCTGAGCAATTGATATCCTGTCATGATCCTTATAGGTTTCCTCAATAAAACCAACCACTGTCTTCTTGAGCTTGGCAATATATGAATGAGAACTCTCCCAATACTTTTCAACTTTCCAAGCGTCCTTTAAGGCATTTTCGAGCTTTGTCGCCTCATTTCCGGATCGGAATGTTCCCTTTGTTTCTTCTGTTATACCACATGTAGCTCCGGCTGCAAGGGAATTGGCATCATACATCGTATTAAGCACATTGGGAAACGCTCCTTCCAAACAATCCGGATAGTGGAACTTATTGATTTCCATCAGTTTGGTAGTCAGATCATTAAAATTCGTTACCCTTTCGCCCTCAACCGTGTATTTTGAATAGACGTAAAAATCACCGTTCTTTATTCTCTTTGCCCAATCCTTTAGAACCTCTGTGGCATATCCCTCATATGTTTTTCTCTGTGTAATATCACTGTTTCCTATTGCCAATGCCATAGCATAATTTTCAACAAATTCATTATAACCGGCATCACCTAAAACCGTATTTGAAGCATCGATTACAACAACTGAAGTCTCTCGGTAAGTTTCAAAGAACGACTTGATTTTTTTCTGAATTGTCACACGCTCGCTATCATCTCGTGCAATAGTAACAATAGCGTAGAGTTTATTGCCGGTAGCATCAGGATTGTTTGCTTTCTTAGCCTCGCTATCAAAATCTGACAATGTTGCATAAGTTAGACTGTACCGTACCTTCAACGCCCCTGTAAACTCTATCGTACTTCTTAAATCACACCCTGTCATGAAAGACAAATCCTTCGTAGACTTATTCTGTGCATCTTTGATGAACGGTGCAGAGTCAACAGACGCTCCTGTATTCTTACAACAATATGAAAAAACATCTCCAGTCAAAGGTGTTCTTGTAACAACATGATCATTAAGAAGCTTTTTAGCTATGTTCTTTGCAGGGAATTCCAAATCTGTACCTTCAAATGCAAGCGTAAGATTCTTGTCGTTAGGAAGAAAGATATCCCTGTTTCCCGTCATTCTGTCAGATACTGCTTGAAGTAAGAGAATTGTCTTCAACACTCTCTTTTCATCTTCAATCAGCTCCTTATTCAGTTTTGGAGTAAAACAACTAAGTACCTCTTTTATCCCTGATGCAAGCTTGTCCTGTCCACTTTCATAGAAAAAGCTCCACAACATATCAACTGTAATAAATGGATTCCGTGAAGAAAAATCATAATGATCAATGAACCATTGAAATGCCTGTACGTCATCTCCCTCATCATTCTTGATAAAGTTAAACATACTTCTCGCAGTAGATGTATAGTAGATAGAAATATGCTGCAATAATAAAGCCGCATAAGGATGAATAGGCAGCACATTAGAGAGATCCGAGTCTGTAAGACCGATTTTATTCTTTACTGCTGTGCGACTTTGCATGGTTTTCTTATCAAGACTGCCCTTATTCTTTTCCCACTTTGTCGCCAGCGCTTCATCGTCTGTCACTTTCATAGCTTCATGCATCAAAGCAAAGGCAATATTCTCCGGAAGGGAAATGTGTACCGGAGAAACAAAACGATCTAATATCTTTTTCTTATCTGGATCACCATCAGAAAAATATCCTTCTGCTTTGTGTGTGACAATCATCAGACAGAATGGTGCCGTGGCGGAAAGCTCTGCTATCTGCTGGAAACCAGTAAGATGATGAAGATTATTCTCAAAATACTCCGAAAACTCATCCCAAATAAACACCAAATTGTAAAGATTATTCTTTTCAATGACCTCACGAATCCAATCACACAATTCACCCGTATTCATCGAGAAACTGCCACGTACCATATTAACTTTGAAAAGTTTTGTAATTAAAGTACGAAGCGCATCATCCTCATATGAACGAAGTTTCTCAAGTATATCATCAGCCTTGTCACCACCAAGGACATCCTTGGATGAACCAGATGCAAAGATATCAAAGCTCCGCTTATTCTCATCATTCTCCAAGAATCTGATCAATGCCTTTTTCAATGAAGAACTCGCCTGATTTTCTATTTTGCTCTCTACAAGTGCTTTTTCAATTCCCTCTTGAATAGCCAAAATAAGGTCTACATCGCTATTAATGTCAGAAGACCCATATCTGTGACAGACAAGAATCTTACCGGATTCTTTCTGAGCTATTAAATCTTTGCATAAGAACGAATCCAGCTTATATCTTTCAAAGTATGATGTTGTTTCCTCCGAATCCGCTTCAATTAGTTTTTTCAACGTGAGCACAGCATGAGACTTACCCGTACCATACGCTCCATCTACCCATATAGATAGCTTGTGTTTTCTCTTCAACACATCCACTGTAACCTTTAACAGGGTAACAAATGATGGATGCGGATAGAACTTCTTCCACAAATCCGGAACAGTGTCAATGATTTTCTTATCAACTTGTGGAAAGTATTCTGGATCAATATCAAAATAATCACGATAACTCATAGCTCGTCCTCCCTAAAACAATTGATTAAGCAGCTCCGCCGCATTTATATCACTCTTCAGCGTTATACTATCTAATCCAAGTGTAAATCTCGCTTCTATTAAATCTGGATAATTAAATGTCAACCCATTCAGGACTTTTTCCATGGTGTCTTTATCAAGACCAAATATTTGAGTCGGACTCACACCGTCTCTCTCGATTGAATCATTCACAAGTTCAGATAATGTAAACTGTCTTCTATTACCGCATGCTTCAGCAAACTTGTACAACGAGTATAAGACCACCCTATCGTCAATGTTTTCCCAAGGCGTTCTATATATAGCAACAACCTTATTTTTTTCTTTAACAGCCTCTCCCATTCCTACCTTAGAGAACCCCAAATCAACAAATCTCCCAAACGAGCCCCAAACATCAGAAACCCACTTTTCGTCAGCTCCATCATCAACCAACAAGCTACATATATATTCTTTACTCAATGTTTCATTAAACTTAACCTTTTTAACATACCATCCAATCTGCGGATTGTACGCCAAATTGGCAAGCATCAATGCCCAGCTCAAATCATTATCAAGCCCAATATCATTAATAATCTCGGCGAAACGAGTAAAACCCTCTCCATCCAGCAAATCAGAATCTCTCAAAAATCGCTTAAAGAAGCTAAACATATTTGATCCAAGACGATTCTTTTCGCTAAAATCATTTTTAAACTCAAAATACTGTTCGAGCCAGTCCATCTTTGGTGCGTGATGCGAAAAGCAATTCAAGCTCTGTGTTTTACCCATTTTATTACCTCCTTTAGGCATTTCTAATGATTTGTAAACAAGGCATCCTTTTTCTGCCTTATGACATTGCGAACAATGATGACATCCATCCGCCACTTTTACTATTCCGCCCTTCACACTTAACATTCCATACGGACAATCTGCTTCACACTCTCTACACCCAATGCAACATGCCACTTTGCGAAATACATTCTTCAGCAGTTTGATAAACAAAGGTGCTTCTTGGGTTAAATCAATGCTGTATTTTACTTCTAACGATTTTTCTCCTTCATTTACCTCAAATGAATACTCTGTTCCTCGAAAATCTATGATATATGGAGAATAATCTGTTTTTAGGATTCCAATAGTTTTAATCCATTCCTTCCATTCAGTTCTCAAGTCGCTAACATAAATACAGCCAGCATCTTTTTTATTCTTTTCCTCGTAACCTACAGGAATAGATATGTCTCTTCCGTTTTTTCTCGCTTTCCATCCACCTTTTGAAATAAACTCTTCAAGTTTTTTTGTAGATGTAAAATTTGCACTGTATGATTTTGTTATCAAATCTAACAAATGGCCAAATTCCTCAGGATAACATGCCCTTGCCATATATTCATTTCTTTCAGCAGCTCTTGGGCATACCAAACATCCAGCTCGCCTATTCCCCTTCTTATAGGCTTCGCTTAAATACAAATTTCTCTTGAATATATGTAAATATAATTCAGCCGAATTCCATTCTAAGATTGGATTACAGTTATACTGTCCTTTGTGCTTTTCTCCTAAACTAATATAATCATATTCATTTCTGGAAACGCTTTCGCTTCCTCGTATTCCAATAAATGCCATTCCCGTGAAATCAGGCTTGCCTAATATCTCTCTGAGAACAGTGATTTGCGGAGAAGTCTTATGTACACTACAGCACCATCTATTAACTGTAGCAGGTGGTCCAAACTTCGACCATGTATAATCTGGAGACAAATCCGATTTTGCAACTATAAAATCTATCTTATTTTCTGAACAATAATCACGTATTACATCCACCGTCGTGTAGGTATCCGGAAACTCCATCCCAGTGTCGCCAAATAACACCTTAAACTCATTATGGGGTAATGCCCTTTGCACTAGGTCGAGAGTTACAACACTATCTTTTCCTCCTGAAAACGCCACATAAAAAACATCGATTTTCTTCTTGTATTCAACATATGTGTTATAAATTGTCTTTACTGTTTCCTGTTCCAATTGCTCCATTAAACCAAAGTTTTTTTCTACCATCGCCGGAATATCTACAAATCGTAGGGAATATCCCTCTGGTTCAGGATCCTCTATTATCTCTATCTCTGGGGCGCTACATACAGATCCGCCTTTTGTCTTTGCAACAAGTCTGCCTCTGTAATAATAATTATTTGCTTCAGCCCACATATACGGGAAGCTGTCATTTTTATCATACGACCAATACTTATCGAATCCCAAGATATCCAGTTCCTTATAGTAAACTGGACGCGGCTCTTTAGAAAACGCAAGCGGCATCGGCGTAAGTATATATCCACCCGTTGAAGAGTCCCACTCATAAGTGTACATTTCAACTTTCCTTCCTATTTCTAATTTGTTTTGCCTTCACTATTACTAAGTCTATTTTTCTATAGCTCCTCCTTGTTAAAAGATTTACTTCGCCAAGATAGTCAAGCGCCTTATTCTTCGTTAATGAACATCCACTTTTTGCTAAAATATCAGAGCAAACATCAGCAAAATCGTCATACCCGCTTTCTCTTCTTACAACAGCTCCTGCAACATTATTCAATGATCGTCCATTATTGACCAAAGCATACTTCTTGCTAAAATACATCAAATAAGATTCAAGTAAAAACTCGTTCCATTCATATCCCACATTTGGAAATACAAGGAACGAATCAATGTCCTTTATCAATATATAGCCCACTTCAAGATACGTTGAAATCGCGTTATCAGTTGCTTCTGTATCAAATTCAATTTTATCTCTTGAAACAAACAAATTCTTGCCGACCCTAACAGCGGTCTCGGACAAGGAATCAAAATAGATAACACCCCCGCTTATTTCCTTGGAAAAATAGTATAGATCATCATCCGAGAACGGCGTATGATGCTTCCCATAAAGACGATATACATCTGCCATACTGAGTGTTTCCCCTCTATGACAGATTACCTCACCATCAAAATGAAATCTTCCTGACAGTTTTCTTGCGACCGCATTCCTAATCCCAAGTGAGGAAAGATACGCATTATTCTCTATAAAAATCGGCATTGATTTCTGTATTCTGTTATATACCAACGACCATATGCAGTATCCACCTTCTTCAATGCTCTGCTCTATGTAATCCGTAATCTTATCCGCATCTTCAGAAGAAAACTCAAATATCCCGTAATGGAAATAATGTTCTTTTTCATTCATTATTATGTTAGAGCTTGTTTTTATTACTCCATAGATAATATCTTTTGAGACATGCGATAAACCTGCATATATATCCTCATATGAAAGCGGCTTTCCAGCAGCCAGTATATAATCCTCCACTTCTGTTAAATGATTTATTTTTACATCTTTTTCTTTTGAGATATACTCATCTGCAAAAAAGTATTCTCCCTGATTACATACATACTCCAAATATGGTCTTAGCATCATAGCATCTGTCAGATTAAAGCAATAAGCAAACACTTCAGACAAATTTGTATAGATTGCCTTGTAGTAAAGTATCTGTTTGCCTTCCGAAAAGCTGTTTTCAATATATTCTAGCAGCTTTTTTCTTGCCGACTCATTTATTATGCCCTCAGCCGGGAACAACCTTCCCTTATACATAACTCCGCTTTTGCAAAGACATGTCATAAGCTGTTTATCCGTAAGCTCTAATTCTTCTCCTATTATGTCGCAGTATGTTTCCCTGAAATTCTCCAAATCAATAGAATCAAACTGCATCCCATTGGGGTATCTCTGCATCAAAACTCTTGTAAGAGATTCCTTGTCAAAGTCAACCATCGGCGTGGCCTTCTTAGAGAAAGAATATACGCCCTCTTCAACTTCAACAATCCACGATATCTTATCCACGGCTTCTTTAAGTTCGCTCACTTCAATGGAAAGCCCTAATCTTTCTCTTATCCATTCTAATTTATGACCAGCAACATCATCATAAACATTCGCCATAGACTTCAAGCGTCGGTATAGAATCTCACTGTCCTTACTAACTACCTGCGCATTGCTTGTTTTGTCTAATCCGACATCTCTTGTACCGAAATCAGAATCCCCCAAATAATTAATATATTTAATCCATGCCGCTCTGAACTGATTATGCCTTATACCATTTTTTTCAAGGAAATCTGAATCGGCCATCAGTTTTCCAATTGCATCTTTTAATATCTCAACATCTGTAATTTCAAATATATTCACTGGAATAATTTTGCTTTCCAGTGCAATATCCCCCGCTAATCCGACAGATGATATATATGATCTTACCGTAGCCTCTGCCATTCCGCTTTTCAGCATCCAATCAGCGAAGTCTTTCTTCCTCTGATCAACTGAAATCACGGTCTCTTTTTTATCACCAATCTGTACTTCTTCTTTTTCAGCGAACTCCCGAACTGTTGAACCTTGTATTTCATTCTCTTTTGCATAAACTTCTTTGGTCTGCGTCAAATCCAAAGTCTCTGACTTATCTTCTTTATCCCTAATGTCATCTTTTATGTATTTCACATAGTACCGAATGGCTGCGGACATCTTATTAATCTGTCTCTTATGTCTAAAGCGAAAAATCTTGTTTTCATCAATAGTCTTTTGTATCACTGTAAGCACTCGTTTGTCTGTTGTTTCAAGCAAAGGCACGCTTAACACTTTTTTTTCTAAAAAATAATCACTTATTTGTATATATGTGATGTATAATTCAGATATCTGAGCTGCGGACACCTTTTTAGATAGCCACTTAATATACTTTTCCTCTGATGTTTTACTTGCACCAGTCAACTCAATAGCCTCCTGCAATACCGCGTCGTATTCATCTTTGCTATTTCTCATCATTTCCGCTACTTCTGAAAACAATTTGGTAGCAGGCTTAACCAATGTGTGGCCTACATACGCGGATTCCATACTATGCATCTGGAATGTTATTCCTGCAACATTCCTATATACATTGTCAATCTCAATTCCAGCTATCTGTGCTTTTCGCCTTAGCTTTTCCGAAACATCAACAATCGCTTGTTTTCTCTCAAGTTCCCCTGAACGAACTCTTATAACTGCATCTAACAGAATAGCGGCCTCATGTTTGTCCCATGGTCTTTGTTTCGCCATACATGCGTCCCCAATCTATCAATCTTTAGTTTCACCGTTACTATCGCCATCTGTTTCATATACATACATATACTTTGGCTTTACTGCATCCGTCGGTATTAAACAATTATCTTCCACTTTCTGGATACCCGTAATACTTCCCTTTTTACACTAGATGAACTGAAATTCCCCATTTTTTACGGCTTATTTTGTAGTCATATATTCATCCATGCTGTGTCTATCCCCCGTGCTTAAAATGCATAATAACCTGAATGTCAATTATACCATTATTTTGGCGATTTTTCAATGCGGCTAAACAAAATTTTTGTTTTTTTGTCTTTCCAAAGTTATAGCAAACTATAATTTGTAATGCACAAACCGCTTGAGAACGGCTCGCTAGTATAGCAATTCCTGAATAGTTTCGGTTCTTAATTGCTGTTCGATATCCGATACAGTCAGCGGAACGTACTGTCCATCCGCAGTAAGATCACGTCCAAATATACTGCCAAGTATTGATTGATTTTGAATCACAAGCTGCGGATTATTTTCCAAATAAGCATTGAAGTTTTCAAGCACTTTCTGATCAGAAAGTTTTTCCAATAATACTACTCTATCAACTATCCCCGCATTGCTGAGATTTTTAACACCTTCTGAAACTTTTTTCTTTCCATCAGCTATTTCTGCCATCCCGACAATTATATTCATCAACTCTTGTATCACTTCTTCTTGCGTTAGTGTCTTTCGTTCGGTATCATTAGTCTTTACAGTCTCCGCCGAAAGCATGGTGCTCTCAGGTTCGATTGACATTTGTGCTTTGTGTTCCTTTTGAAGGTTAACCTGTGCTTTGTGTTGCGCTGCTGTTTGGTTCTCGGCTTTCTTTGCCTTATGCCTAACCCATAATTTCTTTATTCCGTAGCCTGCTAAGATAATAGCAGTTCCAATCAAAGCACCTATCGCGGCAGAGCCTGCGTCAATCTCTCTTGACAGCTCTTCATCCTCGTCATTGTCATTATTATCGTCCAAAGGACTGAGATCAACTCTATTCGCTATAGAGCCGTCTTTCCGTCTCGCATAGAAGTCATTCGATAAATTATCGTTTTGATAATCTTCGTAGTCATTATCAGTAAGACCAATCTTTAAGCCTCTCTCTGGGTCATATATTTCTGGCATTGTTATTTCCCCCTACAGTAGAATCGGAAATCGCACTCTTTGCAAACCATTGAATCACCGGCCCAGCGGCGGAAATCCTTCTTCATGATTTTCTTGACTGTATCATCGAATACCGCCATGGTTTCTTCCACAGCAGACCTCATGTACAGGTATGTGATAGTCGGCATTCCATCGTCCTCACCTTTGTAATAGAGGTGCATCTTGCTGACCTTTGCCTCGTGCGCTCCTCCACAAGATGAGCGTAAATATAGATCTGTCGTCAAGTTTACTCATCATTCCAGTAACAAAATTCATTTATACAAGACCATCATTTTTTAATATCGAATTAGTGACTCCCCCAGCCGGTGCCGTGATTAGTGCCGTAGATATTGTTTTAATTGTACTCGTAATCAATAAAAGTCCCTTTTCGCTTATTACAGATTTTGTCCTATTCCAAACAGTATCTGCTCGTATTTTGTCAAATAAATCAAGCCTCTCAGAAGTCAGGTTTCCCACAGCACAAGATTTGTTTTCTAGCGCTGAAGTATCAAGCATTGTTCCGATCAAGCCATCATTTTTCATCAAAATATCCTTACGTCTATGTCTGTTTCTTCTTTTAATCTTACATAAAATATCTGTAATCATAAACTGCCCCCTCATATTGTGATAACGACCATCCAATTCGTGCTATTTCATTTGAAGACTCGATAGTACAAGGCAGCTTAGAATATAAGCCAAAGCTATTCCAATTCATTTTTGACAATCCTAAAACTTCTGTTGCAATCTGTGTCAATGTTCCATTTCCATAATGCTTCACTATCTTAAGTGGCAATGGAATTGTTTTTCCGCCTTGTATGTATTTATAATGAGGATTTCTTATTGATGATGAAATGCCATGCGTAAATAAATACATCGTATTTCTATTTAGCGGAAAGCATAAACCTCTGCGAACAGGGAACCCATCAATATCTGTCATACTTTTATTAAATTCAAAACATCGAACTTCATCCGCATACGTTATTTCTAAAAGCTCAATATCCCGTATTCCAGAACTAGCAAGACTTTCGGTAATTCCTTTTATTTCTTCGTATTTAAATGGTGTTCTTTTATGAATAACAACCCTTTTAGGCAATTCAGTAAAGGATTTATAAAACAACTCTTTAATATTTAATCCAAGCCTAAACGCTTCATTTTCAGAGAGAAACGGATTCCTTTTTCTATCAAAAGTAATCTCATCAATTTTTGAAAGTTTATATTTCATTCCTTGTCCATCGGATGAGTATACATGGCTACATCCAACAACAATACTTTTTCCCTGCATGCGCTCATTTACACTGTATCCAATTCCTGCAAATGCTGTATCTCTTTGTACTCCTGAAATAGTCCAAGGAACTCGGCCAGATTTCACATATATTGCTAGTGAAACAGCCCACATAATTTGACAATACATATCACTTTCAATAGTTTTTTCACGTATAAATTGAGTGGCGATATTTCTTTGAACTGCATACGCTTTAATGAAGTCATGAAGGTCATATTTCTCATCCACATCAGAATATCCAGTAAACAATTCATATTCTTTAGGAATATATATAAGTACCACATCTACTCCAGTCGCATCTAACTGGTCTAATTTCCGAGCCAAGATACTCCCTAATTCTATAGCATCCCGTTTAATATTCATAGTGTTTTTTAATTGAAAACTTATCCACCTATTTTCAATAGGGGTAGGAATATCTATCCCTGCCTTAAATGCCTGCGAAAAGCCGGGGAACGACATAACAAAATCAACATTATACTTTACACTTTGCTTACAATTTAACTGATTTAAAAAGTTGTAAAATTGCTTTTCATAATCGTGAGGACATATAACTCCTAGTGAAATAGATGATTTTAGTAACTTTTCATTTAAAAAATAATCAAATGGGGAATTATTTATTAAACCACGCATTGGATGAAAATCTTTTACCATTTGATTCTGCTTAGAATTAAAAAACATTAACTCTGCATCGTGGCATTCAACTCCATTAAATACAATTCTTTCCTTTGAAATTTTCGATGGTAACCCAATCTGCATTTTAGCACCATAGTTAATCCCTATAACAGCAGTATTTCTTATTATTTTGAAAACAAAACCTGTTGTACTATTTAATGGATATGAAAACTCTATGCCTGATGTTCCAAATAATCTATCTGCCCAATCCTTAATATAAGCATGAATATTATAGTTAGGTTGTCCCGAATTAATATTAGAACTAAAAGCATCTGCCAATTGCTTTTTTTCATCATGCGTTAAGTCTATATCCTTATCTGCCACAAATGCTGGAACTAATGTAATATAACTATATTTATTGTCAAACAACAAAGAGAACCTGACTCCTTTATAAATAGTTATTGCCCTATCTCCAATTGGTACGGTCATCTGCTGTTTTTTATCCCACACTTTGTTCTTATAATACATGAGCGAATGTGTTTGCCCTAATAATGCCGTTAAAGTTTTTATTAAAAGTTCTTTAAACTGACTCCCGGAAATAAGGGTTTCTCTAGTAAATGGTGTTACTACTATTTCACTTTTGATCTTATTACTACAAATTTGTTGAATTTGCTCTTTTTTTCCCCACGCATATAAACAGCCTTTATAAGGCACAGCCATAATATTGTTTTCAAAGAGCATTTTGCAATACTCCCAAGGTTTTTCATCATTATATGCAATTTCTAGCTGAAAGCAACTTTTGGGAAATGCTATCGGAAAAATATTTGTATCTGCTATTTTATTTATCACATTACAGCAAGAAACAAAGTCTTTTGTTGAAAGACTAACTTCTGAACCCAATTTCTGCTTTAGCTTCTCTATATTTTGAATAAAATCCTTATTCTCGCTCATGCAATGCCGAGCCAAGCTATATAGTGTCTTGTCGAAACCATCTGTAGGGACATAATAAGCTATACGTCCTGCCTTATTTATATATTCAACTAATTCCTGAACTTCTTTATTCGGATTACTCCCATATCCACACCAAAATAATTTTCCTGATCCTTTAATTTCATATGCTTTTTTCAAAGCATCCATCAATGATTTGTCACGCCCACTATACCCTAACACAATCAAATCATGATTAACTAACTCATAATTTATCGCACGAGAAAAAACTTCATTCTGGGTATCCAATTCTTCAGTTGTGTTTTTTAACTTTCCGTATTTATAATCTCCATGTAGCGCAATGCATAATAGTTCACCTTTTACATCATTACGATATATACGCTCTACCGATTCCAAGGTGATTTCTATTGGTGTTACGCTATATTGATATGCACATTTTACCATAAGGCCATCAAAATTCGTTGTCCATACACTTTTAAACAATTCCTTTTCTGCAAGCATGGCTACTAGATGATAACCTAAACTAGGATTTTTTCCCTCAAACAAATGCTGAAAATATTTTCTACGGTCATCAGGAATTGGATATGCATTCTCTGCATAAAACGAATATTCTGCATCTGAATTTAAAATTGGGTATATTTTTTGAGCATCCAACCATTTTTGAATTACAAATCGGACGCTGTCAAGTTTTATATTATAATAATTCTCAACTAATGCTGGGTTTTGAGATAAAAAAATCTCTTTTTTCCAATCCCAAATACAATCTACTGCTGATGGGACACCTGACTCTACTGAAGCACCTGCACCTAATAGCAATGCATGAGGTGTATCCATATTTTGTTTCATCGATCTTAAAAACTGGTCAAATCTAATAGTCTGCATTTTCCCCTCCATTCAATAATCTCGTAATTGCTCTAAGGAAATCAAACAACTCGTTAATTTAATTCCTATTGGGAAAAGTGTCCCTACTTCTACAACGCCACTTAAATACCTCAATAATACCCTGTTTTGCACGCTTCGCTTATTTCTAGCTACTGAAAAACTTGAAAACCTTAAATAAATCTAGTTATGCCTATCACGGTACTAGCCAAAATAGACAAAGCCTTGGCTAGACCCACAATTCCGAAAAGAAACTTAATCATATACTCGTAACTATGAAATATCTTTTAGCATACCAACCATTTCATTTAGAACATATTGCACATAAAACTTTAAAATATCATAGCTCCTAAAAGTATATTTTGCAAAAATTATAGCTAGTAACTAACAAATAGTAAATACTGTAAGACTGTAAAAAATTTAAAATTTTAAAATTCGGTCACAATATTGTGGCAAAACTAAAAGGAAATTGTTTCATTCAATACTATCATTAAACCATCTTAAAATACTCCAGTGCCTCCCGAATTGCCCTCTCCTTCTCCTCCGGACACTTAGGCTGTCTTGCATCCTCAGCCTTTGGCAGATTATAGTTTTCCCCCTCAATAATCCCGCACTTTCTCTTGACTTGCGCAATATACCGCCTGCTGACCTTCACCCCGAATTTTTCCAACACACGCGCCTTGATTTCCTCATACTATCTTTCTTTCTACTTCTTCTCTGCCACCTTTAAATCCATCTCACCCATTGTCAACTTCCACCTCAATATGCTACTCGACATTGAGTTTGGACAAAAGACAGACCGTCTCCACATTCGCCGTCCACGGGAACTGGTCCACTGCCACGGCCTTCTCCACCCGGTATCCGCCCTCCAGGAACGCCTCCAGGTCGCGCACCAGGCTGGTGGGCTTGCAGGAGATGTACACGATCCGCTCTACCCCGTAGCCTATGATCTTGGGCAGGGCTTTCGGATGGATCCCGTCCCTGGGCGGATCCAGAATGATCAGGTCCGGCTTGTCCGCAATGCCGTCCAGCACCTTCAGCACGTCCCCGGCGATGAATTCGCAGTTGTCCAGACCGTTCTCGGCGGCGTTCCTGCGGGCGGCCTCCACGGCCTCCTCCACGATCTCCACGCCGATGACCTTCTTCGCCGCAGGCGCCATGAGCTGTGCGATGGTCCCTGTGCCGCTGTAGAGATCGTACACCACCTTGTCGGGCCGCACGTCCCCCGCCGAATCCTCGTCTGTCGAATCCGCGGCCTTCGCGCCCTGGGGATTCCCTACATACTCCCGCACTGTCTCGTACAGTACCTCCGCTCCGTGGGAATTTGTCTGAAAAAAAGAAAAGGTCGAAATTTTGAATCGCAGCCCCAGCAGCTCCTCATAGAAATACTCCCGGCCGCAGAGCACCTCGGTCCGGTCGCTCTTGATCACATCTGCCGGAGAGTCGTTGACGATATGTAAGATACCGGCGAAACGCCCGGAAAGCTTTCCCTCTCTCTCCAGAGCAAGCAGCGTCTCCCGAAAGCCGTCCAACAGCTCCCGTTCCTCCGTCCCCGTCTCTGCCGCCCCTTCGCCCCGCGCCGTCTGCGACGTGGTCACCAGCGCCGTCAGGATCTCCCCGGTCCTCGACGCCTTGCGCACCAGCAGGTGCCTCAGATACCCCTGGTGGGTCAGCTTGTGAAAGAATTTCACGCCCCTGGCGGCAAAATAATCTCTTGCGGTCTCCAGGATCAGCCGGTAGTCCCCATCCACGATCCGGCAGTCATTTACCGTCACCACATCGTAAAAGCTGCCGCGCTTATGCATTCCCAGCGCCAGCGGGCCGTCCTTTATCTCGTCGCCGAAGGAGAATTCCATCTTGTTCCTGTACTCGTATACCGCAGGGCTCCCCTTGATCCCTTCCCAGCGCCAGTCCTCCGCCTGTGCGGACAGCGCGCCGTCCAGCAGGCGTTTTACCTGCTCCTCCTTGATTCTGAGCTGCTCTCCGTAAGGAAGGGAGAGATAGGTGCAGCCTCCGCACACGCCAAAATGAGAACACGGTCGGCCTGTTTCCAGAGGTGATTTCTGCACCACCTCGATCAGACGGCCTTCCGCCTTCTCTTTCCGCACTTTATTGACACTAAGCCTGATTGTTTGACCGGGCAGGCAGTTCTTCACGACCACGGTACCCTCCCCCGTCCGGACAATGCCCTTGTTGGGGAAATCTACCCTGTCGACCTTGGCCTCAAACACCTGTCCTTTTTTCATTTGCTTAGTTCTCTCCCTCGTCCACGAAGAAGTCGTCCTCCGCATCCTCGTCCTCGAACTCATCTTCGAACTCGTCGTCGAATTCGTCCAGATAGTCGGGATTCAGATAGCGGTACACCGCGTATGCGATGGCTGCGACAGCCGCAATGGCGCCGATCACCGCAAGCACCACCAGAACCGCATTGCTCTTTTTCTTGGACTCTTCCTCTTTCTTGTTCAGAAGCTCGTTTGCTTTTACAAGGTCGATCAGATTCTCCAATTTATTCATAATTTACCTCCATCAATGACAGCGACGCTGCCACTTCTTCACTATAGAATACCACATTTGCTCCGAAATTACTACACCCTTTTCAATTTTGCAAAAGAAGCGTACATAATTTTATTTCCGGCTTTGTCAAAATTTACCGTCACTTTGTAATCCCGCGGCTCCCGTTCCACCTTTACAACGGTGCCCTCGCCGTACTTCACGTGGGCGACGCGGTCGCCGGTCCCGTAATCCAGTTCTCCCGGTTCCCGGACCGGCGCTCCCTTCGATATCCCCGCCAGCGCGTTCAGACTTCCGATGCCTCTGGCGATAAAGGGCCTGTCCGGTTCGGCGGTCGCCCTCGGCCTCACAAAGGCCTTCGGCCGGCTGTCGGCGCCCGTCTGCAATCCCGAAAACAATTTTTCCTCCGGCCTGCGTCTCTCCGGCACGGTGTTATCCATCAGCTCCGTCGGGATCTCCCTGACGAAACGGCTCACGGCGTTATACTGTGTCTCCCCTCTGACCATGCGCGTTTTGGCGTAGGTCAGGGTCAGATCGTTCATGGCTCTGGTAATCCCCACGTAGGCCAGCCGGCGCTCTTCCTCCACCTCCTCCGGGTCCTCGGATACTATGGTCATAAAGCTGGGGAACAGACCGTCCTCCATGCCGGCCAGATATACACTGGGAAATTCCAGTCCCTTGGCCGAATGCAGCGTCATAAGGAGCACTCTGTCCTCGCTGCTGTCCACGTTGTCGATGTCCGCCACCAGCGCCACCTCCTCCAGGAACTCCGTGAGGCTCTCCTCCTCGTGCGTCTCTCCATAGGCGGCGGCCTTGGTGATCAGTTCGTCCACGTTCTCCATTCTGTCTTCATCGTTGTCGTCGTAATCCTGCAGATATTCGGCGTAACCGATCTTCTCCACGATCTCCCGGATCAGCTGGGCTACGGAAGGCCTCCCGGCGGTATCCGGGTCCGAGAGGCGCTCCCGGAAGCCTTCGATCAGGTTCACAAAGGGCCGTATCTTTGCGGCCGTCCTGCCCAGTCCCATGATATCGTCCGCCTGTCTCATGGCGTCATAGAGGCTGATATCATGAAGCTGGGCGTAATCCTCCAGCTTGTCCAGCGTCGCCGCTCCGATGCCCCGCCTGGGAATGTTCACGATGCGGCGCACCGCCACCTCGTCGCGGCCGTTGTCAATGGTCTTCAGATAGGAGAGAATATCCTTGACCTCCATCCTGGAATAAAAGTTGGTGCCGCCCACCACATTGTAGGGGATCCCCTCCATGATCATCCGCTCCTCCAGCAGACGCGCCTGCGCGTTCGTACGGTACAGCACCGCGCAGTCCTTATAGTGCGCCCCTTCCTTTTTCACCTTGCGCGCCACATCGTCGGCTATGTACTCGGCCTCCTCATAGGCATTGTCGAACTGCCGGAAACGGATCCTGTTTCCCGCGCCCCGGTCCGTCCACAGCGCCTTGTCCTTGCGCCCCGTATTGTTGCTGATCACGGCGTTGGCCGCGTCCAGAATATACTGGGTGGAGCGGTAATTCTGCTCCAGCTTGATGACCGTGGCCTCCGGAAAATATTTCTCGAAATCCAGGATATTTCTGATATTGGCTCCCCGGAAACGGTAGATGGACTGATCGTCGTCCCCCACCACGCACAGGTTGCGGTATTTGTCCGCCAGCAGTCTGATCAGCTCGAACTGCGCGATATTCGTGTCCTGATACTCGTCCACCATGATATACCGGAATCTCTCCTGATAATGATCCAGGATCTCCGGACAGCTTTTGAACAGCTCCACCGTCTTTACGATAATGTCGTCAAAATCCAGCGCATTGCTCTTCTGCAGAGTCTCCTGATACTCCCGGTAGACTCTCGCATAGACGGATCGGCTCATGTCGCCCGCCGCACCCAGCTCGTATTCCCTGACGCCGATCAGCTTATCCTTGGCGGAGGAGATGGCCCCCAGCAGGGCTCTCTCTCTGTACGTCTTGGTGTCGATATCCAGCCGCTTGCAGATGTTCTTCACAACGGCCTTCTGATCGTCCGTGTCATATATGGCGAATCCGGTGTCAAAGCCCAGTCTGTCGATGTGCCGTCTCAGGATGCGCATACAGGCGGCGTGAAAGGTGGACACCCATATCTGGTCGGCTCCGAAGCCCACCAGGTCGTCCACCCGCTCCCGCATTTCTCCCGCCGCCTTGTTGGTGAAGGTGATCGCCAGTATATTCCACGGCTTCACGCCCATTTCACCAATCAGGTAAGCGATCCTGTGGGTCAGCGCTCTGGTCTTGCCGCTCCCGGCTCCGGCCAGAAGCAAAACAGGCCCGTCAACCGTAGTGACCGCCTGTTTCTGCTCTTTGTTCAATGTATCGTAAATGCTCATCTATGCACCTCATACGGGCCTGCGGTGATACAGGCCGGTCACTGCAGCTCCTGCACATTGCTGAAGTTCCACGTCTTGATGTTGAACTCCACAATCGGGGAATCGCAGTAGGGACACTTCGCCGCCCCCAGCTTCGGAAGGGGAGCGCCACAGTTGGGGCAGTTCAGGGCAAGGCCGATCTCCTCCGTTCTCTCCACCAGCTCCCTGTCCTGTATGTAGACCAGCTCCACATTATAACGGCTCTGATGCAGCTTTTCGGAGGAGCCTTCCACGATCTGTCCGTTCTGCTCCGCCCAGTAATTGTACTGAACGGAAGACTGGAAGACCACG
>CANQUQ010000010.1 GCA_947627115.1 uncultured Acetatifactor sp. | reverse complement strand
CATCGAGCAGTCTATACTTTTCTTCTGCAAAGGAACCATCCGTTTCTGTATTATCATACGCCTGAAGCGTGACCGACGCGTTGAGATCACTTTTATCATCTTTTACGATTACAGGTGTAAAATTTCCCGAATAAGCGGTATGACTTGCTACGCGGTTAATTTTGCTAACATTGGGAAGCTCCAAAATTTGAGAGCAAAGTCCTGTTTGAATCTTATTTTCTCTCCTCTGATCTTTCAGAACAATCTTTGTACCTGTCTTTTCCCACATGGAACGGCTGGTGGCCTGGGCAGTCTGTAACACCATGATTCCACATAAAATCATAGTGCTGGTGATAAAAAAGCAAAGAAACAAAAGAACGCTTTTATTTTTCTTGCGGCAAAAATACCGGAAAGCTCTTTGATAAAAGTGCATTGATTCTCACATCCCTTCTATTCTGTGTATGAATACACGGTTGGCATGGAGAACATCGTTTTCGTCATAGTCTCCGCAGATAATAAGAGAAGTTTGTTTTTTTACATTCTCTACTGTCGCAGTTTCATAAGCAGCTGTCGCAGTCTGAATGTCCACATGAGCAATCCAGAACGTACAATCGGAATCATACACAACAGATACAAAGGTATCCTCATAGCCGGGGGCATCCTGAATAGCTTCTCCCTCACCGCCTTCTTTGGTAGGAGAAACCGTACAGCCCGTTTCCGTAAACTCGTAAACTGTACCGCTTAGATTGCTGATTTCAAAAAGTTTGTTTGCATCGGATGGATTTTCATCGGTTCCGGTATCCTGGCCGTTGGCCGGCAAAGGGGCAGTCGAACTCTGATTAGGGGATTCTTCTTGAGTCTGCTGTCCGCACCCTACGCAGGCAAGTACCAATATCATAATTACGAAAAGTAAAATCATTTTGTGTTTCATATGAAAACACCTCCTTGTTTTGTTCGGACAGATTATACGAGGTAAGTTCTATAAAAGTCATCAAAACAATAAAAGAATATTTGCGTATTCTTAGAAGATTTTTAGAAAGTCGTCTGCTATAATAAGATTGGAAATATATATTTAAGGAGGACATGATGCGGATATTGTTTGTAGAAGATGACCGGCAATTATCTGAAGTTGTGGCAGAACAACTGAAAAAGGAAGGATATATTATAGATTGTTGCTATGATGGGGAGGAAGCTCTCGGTTACGCCCTAAATGACACGTATTGTTATGATGTTGTATTGCTTGACAGAATGTTACCTATTGTAGACGGGTTAACGATTTTGAAAGCCATGCGCCAAAAGCATATCCCTACGCCTGTTATCATTCTGACCGGACTTGGGGCGTTAGAAGATAAAATCGACGGATTAGACTGCGGCGCAGATGATTATCTGGTGAAACCATTTCATGTCAGGGAACTGCTTGCAAGGATCAGAGCTCTCACACGCAGACCAGCTGAGATTGTGAATAAAGAAATTCTTACTGCGTATGACCTAACGCTGGACCGAGAACACAGAAGGTTGACTTGCAAGAACCATTCTGTAATTCTGACGCAAAAGGAATCTGATCTTATTACAGTTTTTATGGAGATGCCTGATAAAACCCATAGCCGCAGCGAGCTGATCTGGCGGGTATGGGGAGAAAACACAGAGATAGAAAACGGCAATGTGGACAACTATATTCATTTTTTACGGAAACGGTTTCGGGAACTAAAATGTAAAACTACGATAAAAACGATATATGGAGCCGGTTTTTGTTTAGGAGAATTGCAATGATAAAGAAATTACGAAAAAGGCTCATGCTGCTGTTTCTTTCATTTACAATGCTTATCTTTACGGCGGCCATGTGTCTGATGATAAAAGGCACAGTTAAACGGGTACAGAGCTACGAAATAGAGTATGTGGAAAATATGACTGACAGTATCATTGAATTAGCACGGCAATCGAAGGATCTGTCAGAACTGAATCTGTCAAAATATAATGAAAAGCTGCAGGGCTACATTTTTGTTTCTGATGGTATTCACCAGCAATCAAGTTCCGAAAACACTACCCTTTCCCTCGAGATGGTAAGCAGACAGATAAAATCCGGCAAAGACATTCTCTCTATGGAGCAAATCGAAGCGGACGGGACAGAAAATGGAGCCACTGCCCGGACTATCTGCACAATTTACGACAGCAATAAAAAAGAGTTTTACGGATTGCACAGCACCTTTTTCATAAATGACACCCCCGGCGAAATCATATTAGCCTATCCCCGTTCAACTTTCGGAAGCATTTTCCAGAAAAACTGTATCTGGTATCTGACTGTCTGGGTCGGCGTTTGTCTGCTGATGTTTTTCATAAGCCGTTTTTTGATCGGAGAAGCTATCCATCCAGTAGAAACAGCGATGAAAAGCCAAAAGGATTTTATTGCTTCTGCTTCACACGAATTAAAATCCCCTCTGGCTGTTATCCAGGCAAATGCAGAGACATTAAGGGTTGAAGATATGGATGCTGTCTCTGCACAGAAGCAGAAAGTTATTCTGAATGAGTGCAGCCGCATGTCGGGGCTTGTTCAGGCGCTGCTTTCATTGGCAGCAAGTGACACAGGACATTGGACAATGGATATGAAAAAGACCGATGTTGATACACTTCTTATAGAAACATGGGAGGAATATATCGAACCGGCTCAAAAGAAGAATCTTCATTTGGATTTGGATATTGAGGAGCAATATCCCCTGCTGGTATGTGATAAAAACCATATAAAACAAGCTCTTGGAGTTTTATTTGACAATGCGATTTCTTATTCTCCATCCGGAGCATCTATTGAAACAGGCGCTAAGGTAATGGAAAAGTCGATTCTTTTTTATGTGAAAGATCATGGTCCCGGAATAGCCAATGAAGAAAAAGGAAAGGTATTTCAGCGGTTTTATTCCGGGGATCAATCAAGAACAGATAAAAACCATTATGGATTGGGTCTAAGTATAGCGTTGGAAATCGTAAAACTCCATCGTGGGACGATTATAGTGAAAGATACACCAGGAGGGGGCTGTACAGTTGAAGTACAGATACCGATTGAATAAAGAAATCACAAATTGGCAGCAATGCAAACTTGTACAAGCTTGTTGGGGACATATCCCCAAACCCCTGAGATCGCCACCTGCGGTGGCGGCTGCGCGTCCTTCGGACACTGAAAGATCTGATTGGGTATCCGGAGCAAATGAAAAAATGCTATGTAATCGGATGAACCTTTTACATAGCGTTTTATTTTTCCGTTTACTTGGCACAAGTCATATTTTTGTGAATGTTTCCTTATGGCTCACGCGCTTTATCGGAAAATGTCCTTATTCTCGCTCAGACCCGCTATCCACTCGCCGGGCTCCGGGAACGGCAAAGGATCCGCCCGCCGTCGGAACTCCCTGTGGCAGTACTTCAGGATTTCCCACTGTTCCCTGGTGCTCGTATTTACGTCGCCGCTCAGATACTGAACGACGGTCTTCTCGGTGCGGCCGGAGAGCTTTGCAAAGCTTTCCGGCGTCATATCCGGGAGCTCGGCCAGAAGATCGTTCAACAGCCGGCCGAACACGGCCGCCGGCAGGTGCCTGTAACCCTTCCAGACCGATCTTTTCTCCAGAAAGCGGGGAATCTCTTCCATCTGGACAAAGGAGATGCGGGTCTCCTCCCCGCGCCTCCACCGGTCCACAAGGTCCGGCGGCACCGAAAGCTCCTTTGCGAACTCCTTCCGGTCGACGGCGAGCTCCTCCAGCCGGGCGCTCAGCTTCTCCCCGTATCTCATGGCGTATTCCCGCTCTTTTTTCTTCCTTACACGGATGTTGTCCATCTCACAGAGGATCACATACTGATCCCAGGCGCTCAGTCGGACGGTGCCGTTGATACAGCAGCTCAACATTCTCTGATCCATTTTTTTGCGCGTGGGCGCATGGACCTGGATCTGTTCCGACAGCTCCGCCTGGGAAATGCCGTACGCCTCCATAGTCTTCCGCATCTCTGCCGCAAACCGCTCCGGGGACATATGCTCGCATATATAATGCTCCTGGCAGTGCAGGTAATGTTCAATCTTCTCCTGCACCTTGGCCGGGGGCAGAGACTGATTTTCACCGTTCAGATATCGGCTCACCGTCTTCTGGCTCTTGCCGATGACCTCCGCCAGCTTCTCCTGGGAGACGCACAGCTCCTCCATCCGGGCGGACAGTCTTTTTCCGTATTCTATGATGGCGGCCCGTTCCGCCTCCGTGGGTCTCTTCACAGTGGTTTTCCCTCCGTTTTGATCCGGTCTCGCCGTTTGGCACCATTGTACAACATCACGCATTTTGTTGCAAGGGTGCCGGACCGCAGACGCTGAGCCGCAGGATGCCGCAGCCCGGAACGCAGGCACCTCTTACATCGCCAGACTCAGAAGACCTTCAGATATCCCAGAAAAATATAGGGATTGACATAGGCCTCCAAAAAGCAGGCGGCCGTCGCTGCCAGAAGGATCACCGCCAGCCGGAACAGCTTTTTGGGGAGATAGGCCTTATCCTCACTGAAATTTACCGTCCTTTGATAGATGGCGCGATATAGGCTCTCACACCAGTTCAGCAGGGCCAGGAACACCGGGACATATAAGAAATAATGGGGAAAGACCGCCGCGAATGCCAGAAATACTCCCTTGATGCCATAACGAATGACAAGGGCCGACAGGAACGCTCCCGCGGACATGCCGTACCAGGCTATGGCTCCCACGCAGACGGCCAGTCCCAGATAGGTGGTGGACAGCACGGTCAGCGCCAGCAATTTCAGGATCCTCTCCCTGAACACATAAGAAAAAAGAGCACTGTTGTCCACGGTCATATACTTCATGTTGTACAGAGTGTACTCGTCGAATAATCCCGTATTTTCCAACAAAATGCTCTTTCCTATATTCATGACGAGGATTCCCGCCGCCAGCCCCGCAAAAAAGACCGGCAGCACCGGAAGTCCGGTCCCTTTTCTTCCCATTCCCGTAATCCGCATCCGTCCGCCCTGCCTTCAAATGATTTCCTTTTCATCCTTATGCGGCAGGTCCAAGAACTATTCAGGCAAACTTTGCGGCGTAGGTCAGAATGGCGCAAATGGTCTTGGAATCCTGAATCTTGCCGTCAAAGATCATCTGCTTAAGCTCCTCCAGGGCATATACCTCCACGTTCAGATATTCGTCATCATCCAGATGCTGCTTTCCGGGCTTTAAGCCGCGGGCGAGATAGATATCTATTTTTTCGTTGCAGAAGGCTACAGTGGTGTAGATGGATGTCAGAAGCTCCACCCCGCCGCAGACATAGCCGGTCTCTTCCTCCAGCTCCCGCATGGCTGCCCGGTCGGTAGGCTCATCTCTCCCGTTCAGTCCCCCGGCGGGAATTTCCAGCGTCTCCCGCTCCAGGGCGTTGCGGTACTGACGGACCATCAAAATTTTTCCGTCCTCCCTGACGGCCACCACGGCAGCCGCCCCCTTATGGTCGATCAGATCCCATTTAGCCACATTGCCGTTGGGTATCAGCATGGTGTCCTGATAATAATCTATGATGGCTCCCTTGGCGATCAGTTCTCTGCCGAGCCGCTTATATTCTTCCATATTTCCTGCCCCGTTCCTTTTCATTCCACATTCTGACCGTTTACTGTGCCAGCAGCTTTTCCACGCTCACCAGCTTCACGCAGAGCACGAAAAGATCCGCCGCCATGGCCATATCCTCCGGAGTCGGGAACGAGGGAGCAATTCGGATGTTGCTGTCCCTGGGATCCTTCCCGTAGGGATAAGTGGCGCCTGCACCGGTAAGCACCATGCCCGCCTCCTTGCACTTTGCCACAATTGCCTTGGCACAGTTCTCCATTGCGTCGAAGGAGATAAAATAACCGCCGTTGGGCCTGGTCCACTCCCCGATACCGAGACCGCCCAGCTCCCTGTCCAGCACTTCCAGGACCGCCTCAAATTTAGGGCGAAGCCACTCCGCATGCTTCATCATATGCGCGTTGATTCCGTTGATATCCTTGAAATAACGCACATGACGCAGCTGGTTCACCTTGTCGGAGCCGATGGTCTGTATCGTCAGACATTTTCTCATCTCGTCCAGATTGGCCTTGGAGGACGCCACCGCGGAGATGCCTGCACCTGCGTATGTGATCTTCGAGGTGGAACAGAACTCATAGACCATATCCGGATTGCCCGCTTCCGCACAAAGGCTCAGGATCTCAGGAAGCTCATCCTGTCTGTCCGCATAGAGATGATGGACCGCATAGGCATTGTCCCAATATATGCGGAAGTCCTTTGCAGCGGGCCGCAATCCGGCAAACCTCCGCACCGTCTCCGCAGAGTAGGTATATCCCTGAGGATTGGAATATTTGGGCACACACCAGATGCCCTTGATGCTTTCGTCCCCGGAGACCAGCTCCTCCACCATGTCCATGTCCGGGCCCTGCGGGGTCATGGGCACATTGATCATCTCGATGCCAAAACGCTGTGTAATCGCAAAATGCCTGTCGTAACCGGGCACCGGACATAAGAATTTCACGCTGTCCAGCTTGCACCAGGGGGTGCTGCCCAGCACGCCGTGAGTCACGGAACGGGAAACCGTATCATACATAATAGACAGACTGGCGTTGCCGCAGACGATCACATTCTCGGCCGGCACTCCCATGATATCTCCCATCAATTTCTTGGCTTCGGGGATACCGTCCATATCGCCGTAATTGCGCACATCAATGCCGTCCTCAGCCTTCATGGGGCTGTCGGAATTCAGTACATCCAGAAATCCGCCTGCCATTTCCAGCTGCGCAATGGAAGGCTTTCCCCTGGACATATCCAGCTTTAATCCCCTTTCCTTTGCCTTTTCATACTCCTTGACCAGCTGCGCCTGCAGTGCCAGGAGCTCCTCTCTGCTCAGATCCTGATACGCTTTCATAACTCCTCCGTCCCGGCCGCCGGTCCCCGTCATCCGGGGCAACGGCCGCCTGCTTTTCTCTTCCCGTCACGGTGCGACCCGCCGCGTTGGATAATTGTATACAATCATACACTCGTTATACTATACTATAAGAATTCCAAAATCACAAGAGAAAAAAGAGACAAAGATAGCGATAAAGTTAAAAAAAGTCTATGCAAGTTCCACAGAGAATCCGCAGATGCCACAGGCGGAAGGAGCTCCTTATGAGAGTGATACAACAAAAAGAGGATAACCGGTATTTCCGGCTATCCTCTCCGTCTGCCGTCCTTGCGGCAGTTTTTGTTGTTATGAAATTTTCAAGTTTAGTCTCGAACTGTGAACGGTCTACTTTGCGTAATCGATTACGCGGCTCTCGCGGATAACATTTACCTTGATCTGTCCGGGATATTCCAGTTCAGCTTCGATCTGCTTGGAGATATCGCGCGCCAACAGCACCATATCGGCATCTGTGATCTGCTCAGGCACTACCATTACACGAACTTCACGACCCGCCTGAATAGCAAAAGATTTATCTACACCTTTGAAATTGTTTGTTATTTCTTCTAACTGTTTTAATCTGCTGGTATAAGTCTCCAGCGTCTCCCTTCTCGCTCCGGGTCTTGCAGCGGAGATCGTATCGGCCGCCTGCACGATACATGCGATCAGGGAAGTGGGTTCCACGTCTCCGTGATGAGATTCCACGGCATTGATGACTGTAGCGTTCTCCTTGTACTTTCTGCAAAGTTCCACGCCGAGCTGAATGTGAGACCCTTCCATCTCGTGGTCAACAGACTTTCCGATATCATGGAGCAGTCCGGCACGTTTGGCAAGCCTTACATCCAATCCCATCTCAGCCGCAAGCAGGCCCGAAAGCTGCGCAACCTCGATAGAATGCTTCAATGCGTTCTGGCCGTAACTGGTCCTGAACTTCATCTTGCCAAGCAGCCTGATGAGTTCGGGATGAATGCCGTGAACACCTACCTCCAGTGTTGCGGCTTCGCCTTCCTCCTTCATCATGACCTCCACTTCCTTCTGGGCCTTCTCCACCATCTCCTCGATCCGGGCGGGATGAATACGTCCGTCCACGATCAGCTTTTCCAGCGCGATCCTTGCGACCTCGCGGCGGATGGGATCAAAACCGGAAAGGATGACTGCTTCAGGCGTGTCGTCGATAATCAAGTCCACACCTGTCATAGTCTCAAGGGTACGGATATTGCGGCCCTCACGACCGATGATTCTTCCCTTCATCTCATCGTTCGGAAGCTGCACGACGGAGATCGTTGTCTCCGAGACATGATCTGCTGCGCATCTCTGGATCGCAGATACAACATACTCCTTCGCCTTTTTGTCTGCTTCTTCTTTGGCCCGACTCTCCATTTCCTTGATCATCACGGCCGTCTCATGTTTCACTTCGTCTTCAACAATTTTCAATAAGTAGTCTTTTGCCTGTTCAGAGGTCAATCCTGAAATTCGTTCCAGTTCCTGTAAGCGCTGCTCATTCAGCTTGGAGATCTCTTCCTTCATCTTGTTGAGGGATTCTTCTCTGGCTGCAAGATTGTTCTCGCGCTTTTCGATTGCATCCGCCTTTTTGTCGATGTTCTCTTCCTTCTGCTGGACCCTGCGCTCATAACGCTGAGCCTCCGCTCTCCGTTCCTTGATCTCCTTATCCAGCTCATTCTTGGTGCGAATGGACTCTTCCTTGATCTCAAGAAGGGATTCTCGTTTCTTGGTCTCTGCAGTCTTCAGAGCATCATCGATAATCTCTCTCGCCTTGTCCTGTGCGTTGCCGATGGTCGCAGCTGTTGTCTTTTTCTGATATGCAGAGACAATAACGGCAGTCACGATCGCTGTGACAACTACGGCCACGGCGACAGATATAATCGTCGTAAGCATCTACAGGAGCACCTCCTTATTTTATTTTCATTGTACACTTAGCCGCAGAGCATGACGCTCTGCGGTATATAGAATGTATGTACATGCCCCTGACGGGACGCTGAAAACATTCTAACAAGCAATTTACAACACTTAAATTTTAAACTTAAAATGATATAATGTCAAGTACAAGTTCAAACGCGTGCCCGACAAAATTCAAACGCATGCCCGATAACATATGTTTTGCCAAAAGTGTGGCACTCCTTATTGCATGTTCAAGTAATATATATACTTTCATATACATTTTCCAAATCAACTTTATTATCCGCAAGTCTTATATCCTGAATTATCATGCCATTTTTCAAAAATATACAGCGCGAACAAATTTTTTCCAAAAAATCTAATACGTGACTTGTTATGATAATAATACTGCCTTTTTGAGAGCATTTTGCTAAATCAGCCTTTAGTTGAAGTATCCCATAAGTATCGACACCATTAGTCGGTTCATCCAAAAGAATAAGCTTCGGAGTCCCTATTAGGGAAATAATAATAGAAAGCTTTCTTTTCATTCCCATAGAAAGCTCGCTTATATAAGAATTCCGGTATTCATATAAATTATATTTTTTTAGGTACAAATCAATTTCTTCACAAAATTTTCCGGCGTATTTGACTTTACATATGAAATCCATTATTTCGTATACTGTCATTTTATTGTAAAAATCCAATTCATTCTGCATATACCCAATTTGAGGTTTACAACTTCTGCTTGAAGTACTAATGTCGGACAACAAAATTGTTCCCTCAGATACTTGAAGCAATCCAGCTATACATTTCACCAGGGTTGTTTTACCTACACCGTTCGGGCCAATAATTGCCGTGACTTCTCCGGAATTAATGGTAGCTGAAACAGATTTGATTCCATATTTGTTGTCATATAATTTAGTTATATTGTCTATAATCAATTGATCTGTCATGTTCATAATCCATATTCTCCCAATTTCTTTCCCCATTCCTAATGCATTTGTAAAGAAAATAAAAATGAAATACAGGCACATGCAATTTCAATAAAATCAAACAAATATTCACATAATATTGTTTTAACGGATATTTTGCAAATAAATGACTGTTTACAAAAATAGATATAAAGAAAATTGTAATAATAATCAAAGGCAAAATAATAATATTACGCGGTTCAACAATACATCGAATAAGCAGTATTATAAGAATGTTATCTCCCAAAATAAAGAAGCCCCCCTTTGTAAAATCGGACAAAATCTTTTTATATGGATAGTCCGACATATAATAGTGCAGAAAAAGGCGGCGTTCTAAATTATAGGAATCAGCAAAATACAAAGAACTAATTAAGCATATTCCATATGCAATGAGAAATATCACAAAGCTGCCAAGCTCTGTACAACAGATAAATACAAGTATTATCGTAGAAAAAATTTTCCACAGAATAAAATCCGTGTTCCTGTATATCCAAAAATAATTTTTAAAATATAAATAATTCTTACTTAACCAATGCGTAAAGTCTCCAGTCACGTTGGTCTTGACAGAATGACTTTCTGTAATAGATACATCGATTCCTGAATTTTTGCATTTATAGATCAATACAAATAATAAACATATGCATAAGATAATTTTTATCAGGACTGATAAGATATTAGCAGAAAACAAAAGCTGCGATACCTTGTCTGACATTATTATCAAATAGACGTTATGAAAGGATATCTTTTTTGTGCCAACCATTATGCCCATAGCACCTGCCAAAACGCAAACGGAATGTTTAAGCAATTTCGCATGAAATATCACACATGACAAGACACTTAAAAAAAATATCAGAATTGCATTTAGAACATTTACCGATATGGAAAGTCCAACAGTCAATTTTTGAATTTTAAAAATCATTGTGCCAAGATATATTAATAAAATTAACACATAATAATTGGTGAGAAAAAACAAAAGAAAGCGTTGAAAATATGAACAACCTAATAAAATAAGGCTATCCCAATCTTTCCTGACAAATTTGAGGAATTTCGCCCTCAAATATACTAACATTACACATATTAGAACAATAAATAAAATTCGGTCAACATAAAATATATCGCTATCATCAAATTTTCCGTCGAGTATGTTATATAACAAATTATAAATCCGGTGATACAGACATAATAAGAACACGAAGAACATGCCTTTACAAATTTCCCATTTAGGGTTTATTAATGCTGAATAAATTGCTTTCATCTTATTTCCTTCAACGAAGAACAAACAGTAAAATATATCATGCTTTTTATGGTATCTTTGATAGCTAGTAATACATTCTTACAAGACACATCATTCCTGCGAATATATAATAAAATCCGGTATCCATCAGATAGATAGTTTCGTCTGCTTATAGGTATGAGCGCTGATAGTGGAGCTATAGATGAATATAATAATATTCTAATTAATATTGTTGTATCAATAGGAGTAAGCATCTCAATAATAAGTAATATCAATTCCAATATAATTAAATAAAAAACCGGCATAATTGGTCCTGCAATCGATATATAGAAAATTTCGCTCCTTTTGAACAAACCTTTATAACAAACGCATACACCACCAATAAAACTGATAAAACCTATTTTTACCTTCGTTATGTCAATATGAGATATGAATTCTTGCTTACCTAAATAAAAAATCATTGCAATATGGTATGTTTCTTCTAATGCAATTACTAAGTAAAATGCAATAAACAATATAGGTATATAGAGTAGGATAGAATAGCTGAATTGTATACAAAAAAGTTCTAAAAATACTATAGTCAATATTGTACCATGGTTTATCGTATTTGCAAATATATTACCTAAAACAAAAATAAATATGTCAAAAATGTTATTAAAAGTATGATGATTAAATCCAATAATCAAATGATGGATCATATTATTTTCCTCGAATTATTTCATTTTTAAGTTCTTTTCTAACCCGTTGTAGCATGCTTCTAGTATTTTCATGCATGAAACCTTTTCCTAATGCAACAAATGCATCAAAAAATGCGGTCCTAATTTCTTCTTTAGATAAGTGCATACTATCATACACAGGGATTTGTGTAGTATAATTGTCAAAATCAGTATCTAAAATTTTTAAGCCTAATTTATCAGGATTATTATACATAAAAGTTCCAGGATACGGAGTGGAAACGCTAAATACTACCCGCGCTCCCAATTTTTGAAGTTCTAAAGCAAAAGATACTGTTTTTTTGATAGTATCTTTGGTATCAAAAGGTTGTCCAATAATCAGACAAGTTGCAGTAGTAATTTCCAGTTCTTGTGCCCACGTAAATACATTACGGATTTGATCCATAGTTACGTTTTTCTTTAAACAATCAAGCATTTCTTGACTACCAGCCTCTACACCAAATTGTATTGAAATGCAACCAGCTTCTTTCATTTTTTGAAGAAGACTTTTAGTCATTATATCAACTCGTGATTCACAATTCCAGGTCATGTCTATTTTTTGGTCTATCATAATGTTGAGAAACTCATCTAAACGTTCAATATTTGCAGTCATAGTATCATCAATAATGTTAACATGTTTGAATCCTAAATTTCTTAAGTAAATAAATTCATCAACAATGTTTTGGGCGCTTCTTATTCTATAACATCCACCAGATAAAGCTGTTGCAGCGCAGAAAATACAATTTCCAGGACATCCTCTACTAGTAGATATGCTGGCTGGAAAGGTGTAAGATTTTAAATCAAAAAAAGACCGATCCGGTATTGGTAAAGAATCTAAATCAGCTATGTATTTTCTATTTTTATTTTTTATTATTTTACCAGCAGAATTTTTATAGCATATACCGTCAATATTTTCAATTTTTCCAATACCTTTAAGCAAATAATCTAGTAACTCTCTAGTAGTTATTTCTCCTTCATTTCTGATTACATAATCAACAACGCCAGAATTAAGTGCATTATTATATTCAAATGTAACATGGCACCCTCCCATTAAAATTGGTATGTCAGGAAAATTTTTCTTTATAAAAGTTGCAATTTTCAAGCCACAGTTATATGTTTCAGTAGTAGTTGATATACCTACCGTTTTAGGGGTTTTCTCACAGAGTATTACAGATAGTTCAACTAATGTAATTGTACGTATATAAAAATCAAGTATTTGAGATTTATATCCGAACTGTCGGATGTATGTTGCAAGATAACCAAGTCCCAAAGGCGGTAATCCTTGAATACGGTGTGAAAGCATGCTACCTGGATATGCAGAGGGCGCATTTATATACAAAATATCTAATTCTTTCATTCAAAATTCTCCTTAAGCATAACATTATCTTTTAATAGAGGATCCCAGTCCTTAATTAGTACTCCTCGATCAGTCAAGGCTTCAATAACACTTTCCACATCATGAAATAATTCTTTTTTAGGAACAGTACAATATTTTCGATGTAAATTATCAAGTATATCTTTTATGCTATTTTTTCCATTAGACATAATCCAAATAGTAGTTGCAGACTCATTCAGACGAATGATACCGTCAAGTCCAATAATATGAGCTACATTATTTTCAATTTTATAGCAATGTACTACACGACAAGGTTTCCAACTCATATCCATATATTTTATATCCTTTCTTCATCATTATAGGAACCTTATAGATAACACATTATCATAAGGTTCCTATAACAGATGTGTTGATTATTGTGCTTTAATCGGTGGCCATACCATTGAAAGAACAATGGCACTTACAATTACTAATCCGATACCGGAAGAATGAACGTCGACACATAATTCTTCTTCAGAATCTTCGAGTAATAATTGCGGCTTTTCATACTTCTTCATAAATCAACACCTCCTTTCAGTGTAACAATAGCCATATGCAAAACTGCAAATATCTAGTGTTTATCCAAGCTTTTAATTTACAGCAGCATTTTTTGTTACACAATTTTATAGTACCAATCAGTTCTAAATGGCGTAATTAAATTGTCCCAATCAATTCACCAAGAGGAACTGATTGCTATCTACCGTCAATGAATGTATTTACCAGAAATTCTGCTACCTGTTGAAATAATTCCAGTATTTACTCAACTCATATCATCACAAATAGGAAAATATTGCAGCTGCACAAGAGTTATATCACCATTCTGGATAATTTAAAGCTTTCCATTAACAGAAATGCCCCATCCTTAAAAACTATTATTTTTACATACCAGCTGTAAACAATACAATTTCCACTTTACGAAGACAAGTCAAAAATGTATGTAGATATAAAATCAAAATTGTGCTTTCACTTTGAACACTCTTACACATATCAACCTATTCGCTGTTACTATTGCTATAGTTTCCGAACACTCTTTCCAACTCTGCCTAAAACTGATATTTACCAAACGGGCTGTCGTTACTAAATACATATAATTTGATTTTTAAGTATTTAACTCACGTCTGTTTTACTGTGCCATATAATTATTATTTTTTTATCCATGATAAAGCCCACTACCATGTTCTGCTTTTAAATCAATGGCTTTGCTTATCTTTACTCTGTAATATTAACTCATTATCTTCCGATAAGAGTATTCTAATATCCTTTTCAGAATGTGTTTAATTTAATAATTATAATTAATTTTCTTTATTTAATACTATCATATTATCATTTTTTGTCAATAACTTTATCTCGTATATCTATATTTTATATGGTCTGGCACACTGTTTTACAGCAATTTCATCATGATTTATGCTATATTTCCTGATATATATATGCTTTCTATAAGGAATATCAGGATATGGTACATTGCCAGATTTGGAATACTTTATCTCATAATCATCATGTTAATATGAATGATAAGCGTACTTTATATGTGCGCCAAAAGAAAAGAACAGAGACTTATATTATTACAAAAAAGTTAAACTAAGAATTTAAAACAGACTCTACAAATGAAAACTTGGGAGACAAATATGTCTGAATTTAAATATGACACTGAAGAAGATACTGAAAAGGCAAAAGTCTATCTTATTGCAATTTTAGACATGTGTAGCAAAAGATTTGTTTCATAGTAATAGTATCAGGAATGATAATCCATTGGTATTTGATAGCTTCAATAAGGCGATTGCTGCTAATTTGAAAAGCGCTCTGATATTTCGATATTTCATAGCATGTCACAGATTGCAAGATGTATCGATAATTGTCCGATGAAAATTTTTTTGAAATCATGAAGAGATAAATATATTATGAAAAAAAGAATTAGTTGCAACTATAGAAACACACATGAACTATTATACTAATAAACAAGTGCAACGAAATTTAATTTAGGCATCCTTACGCCAATGGAATATCATACCATGAAACTTAAGAATACTACATAAAGGAACCCGGTACATAAAGTACCGGGAAAAATATTTTTCATTTTTTCTGCTTAACAAATAGCATACCAGTCAAGTACAAGTTCAAACGCGTGCCCGACTGGCAGAAAAGCCCGCCGCACGTACTTCACGGCTCAATCCGGCTCATCCCCGCGGGAAAAAAGCGCTCTGCGCACATTTTCTCCGCTGAAGCCCCGGCGCATCAGGAACGCTCCCATACGCTGTTTTTCTCTGAGATCGGCATTTTCCGGCTCAAAGCCCTTCTTATGCAGCAGCTCGCGTATCATGGCCGGTTCATCCTGACTTCCGCCCTGTTCCTCCCACTGCAGCCAGGCTTTTTCCAGCGTCGCCCTGTCGATGCCCCTGCCGAGCAGGTCCTGCTCTATCCTGCGGCGGCTCCTTGTGCTCCCGTGGGTGGAAATAAAGTCCACCGCATAGCGCAGGTCGTCCGTATAGTGAAAGCCTGCCACGTATTCCAGGGCTTCCCGGATGGCCCTTTCCGGATAGTATCCTTCCTCCAGTTTGGCCCGGAGCTGCCCAACAGTGTACTCTCTGCCCTTTAACAGATTCATGGCCCGGAGCTTGGCGCGCTTCGGCAGCACCTGCTCCGCAATGGCGCGGTAATCCTCAGGGGCCAGCTCCTCTCCGGGAACGACACGGTATAAGCGCAATTCGCCCTTGTATAACACAAAGGCGAATTCCCCGTCGATAAATACTTTACAGCGAGATCCCGATAATTCTTCGATTGCAGTCACCTTCATACCCTACACCACAATTTCAGCCTTCCGTACCGGCGGACGCGGTCTCCTGACTGCGGACAAATCCGTAGTGGGCGCGCACCTTATCCTCCACCTCCGCGCACACTTGAGGATTTTCCTTCAGGTACTGCTTGGCGTTCTCGCGGCCCTGGCCGATCTTATTCCCCTCGTAGGCATACCAGGCGCCGGATTTTACAATGATATCCAGGTCGGCGGCCAGATCAAGAATATCGCCCTCCTTGGAAATGCCCTGGCCGAACATGATGTCGAACTCTGCCTCCTTGAAGGGCGGCGCCACCTTATTCTTTACCACCTTCACGCGGGTGCGGTTGCCGATCACATCGCCTCCCTGCTTCAGGGATTCGATCCTGCGGACATCCATGCGGACGGACGAATAGAATTTCAGGGCGCGGCCGCCGGTAGTGGTCTCAGGATTGCCGAACATCACCCCGATCTTCTCGCGCAGCTGGTTGATAAAGACGACCGTACAGTTGGACTTGCTGATCACGGCAGTGAGCTTCCGCAATGCCTGAGACATCAGGCGGGCCTGCAGGCCCACGTGGCTTTCCCCCATGTCGCCGTCTATCTCTGCCTTGGGGACCAGTGCGGCCACGGAGTCTACCACTACAATATCTACTGCGCCCGACCGCACCATGGTCTCTGCGATCTCCATCGCCTGCTCGCCGTTGTCCGGCTGGGAAATATAAAGGTTATCAATATCTACCCCGATGTTCTTGGCGTACACGGGATCCAGCGCGTGCTCCGCGTCGATAAACCCCGCGATGCCGCCGCGCTTCTGCACCTCCGCGATCATGTGCAGGGTCACGGTGGTCTTACCGCTGGACTCAGGGCCGTAGATCTCCACGATCCGCCCCTTGGGAATCCCTCCCAGGCCCAGAGCGATGTCAAGGCTCAGAGAGCCGGTGGGAATGGTCTCCACGTTCATTTGCGCAGTGGGGTCGCCCAGCTTCATGATGGCCCCCTTGCCGTACTGCTTCTCGATCTGGCTGATGGCCGCCTCAAGGGCTTTCTGTTTTTCTTCTCTTTCCATGTGAAATCTCCTTTTCCGCAGAGAACAAATGTTCGCTTTCTCTGTTCATAATAAAACATTTGTTCGGTTCTGTCAATATAGAGTTTGTCTTTTCGGCGTCATCCGGTCCGATGCCGCCCTCCGGCAATAACCATACAACAACTTAAGTACAATAAAAATCTCTCAAAGGCCTCTCACCTCCGTTCTCAAAAAAATCATCTGAAACCTGTGGCGAAAATGCCGGAATGAAAGAATGTTCTGAATTGCAGATATCAGATAAAAAGAGTTTATCACATCTCTTCCCGCCAGGCAAGAGGAATATTCCCGAAAAGGAATATTCCCCGAAAAGAGTATTCCCACCGGAGGATATCACTGACGGCCTTCCGTCAGGATGCCTCGATGACACACTTTCTCAGCAGCGTCAATGCGGCCGCCACCGCAGATTCTCTGATCTTACTGCGGCTGCCGGAGAACTGATATTTCTTTACGGTGACCTTCCCCCTGACGCTGCACCCGATATAGACCAGGCCCACGGGCTTCTCCTGCGTTCCGCCGCCGGGTCCCGCGATGCCGGTGACGGACACCGCCGCATCGGCCTCTGCCTCACGCGCCGCCCCCTGAGCCATCTCCCGCGCCGTCCGGGAACTGACTGCGCCGTGCTTTTTCAGGGTGCTCTTTTTGACGCCGAGCAATCTGTGCTTGGCCTTGTCAGAGTATGTCACGAAGCCTGCCTTGTACACATCCGACGCTCCGGATACATTGATGAGCCTTCCGGAGAGCAGACCTCCCGTGCAGGACTCCGCGCAGGTGACCGTAAGGCCCCCGGACGCCAGCAGCTCCACCACGGCCTTTTCCAGAGTGGTATCCTCCTCTGTCGTGTAAACGGCTTTCCCGAAGCGGTGCTTCAGCTCCTTCACCACGGGGGCGACCAGCTTTCCGGCATTTTTTTCATTATCGGCCTTTGCCGTGACGCGGATGTGCACCTCGCCGATCTTTGCATAAGTGGCAAGCGTGGGATTGGTCTGAGCATCGATCAGATCCTTTACCACGGTCTCCGCCTTGCTTTCGCCCACACCGCAGAGCTTTACGGTCTGAGAAAAGATGACCTCCTTGGTCAGGCCCGTCAGATAGGGCACTGCGCTCTCCTCGAACATGGCGTACAGCTCGCCGGGCGGACCGGGAAGCAGGATCACCTTCGCCCTGTCTGTCTCTATGATCGCTCCCGGAGCCGTGCCGTTTCGGTTTTCCAGCACAATGGCTCCCTCAGGCATCATGGCCTGTTTCCAGTTATTGTCCGTCAGCTCTATGCCCCGCTCCGCAAAGTAGCTCTCCAGAGCCTTTCGGCTGGGCTCGTGCATGTACAGGGCCTTCCCGCAGACCTTCGCCGCCACCTCCTTGGTCAGGTCATCCTCGGTGGGGCCAAGTCCTCCGGAAAGGATCACAATGTCCGAACGGTCCATGGCCGTCTGCAGTATCCCCGTAAGCCGGCTCTCATTGTCGCCCACTACCGTCTGATAATAACAGGACAGTCCCAGTCCGGCACACTTTTCCGACAGATATGCCGCATTCGTATTTACAATATTTCCCAGAAGGAGCTCTGTTCCGACAAAGATAAATTCAACTACCACTGCGTCTTTCCTCCCGCACCCGGCTGCTCACGTCGTTTACTGCTTATCGGATTTCATTTAATCCGTCTTCATGACACCTTTGTTTTTTACAAGATAATCGATCAGAGACACCACTGTCAAAATCAATGCGATCCACATGACTATATTGGTCAATACGTCAAGCCAGCCAATCCAGCCCGGAACGTTGATCAGCATCAGACACACCATCACCATCTGGAAGGTGGTCTTGAACTTGCCCCAGTAGCTGGCTGCGATCACAACGCCGTTGTCGGATGCCACCAGACGGAATCCGCTGATAATGAACTCCCTGCTGATAATGATGATCACCACCCAGGAGGGGATTCGCTCCATCTCCACCAGCGCGATCAGAGCGGAGCAGACCAGAAGCTTATCCGCAAGGGGATCCATAAATTTTCCGAAATTCGTGACCAGATTGTACTTTCTTGCAATCTTTCCGTCAATCAGGTCCGTCAGACTGGCAATGATGAAAATAATCAGGGCCGCTATGTTTGGAAGCAGCACGTTTTCTCCGAACCAGCCGGCATTGCCTCCCAGCAGGAGCACCACAAAGGGCACTATCATGATCATGCGAAAGATCGTCAGTCGATTGGGCAAATTCATTTTACTCATGATATAACTCTCCTATCAGATCGTATTCGTTGGAACCGGTCACAAGGACCCGGACAAAATCTCCTGTCATCAGATCGGCGGAGGTATTCAGGAACAGGTAGCCGTCCACATCCGGCGCATCCCTGTAGGTCCGGGCCACATACACGTCCCCGTCCGCCACCCTGCCCTCCACCATCACGGTGAGCACACGGCCGATCATCTCCTCCGCCTTCTCGAATGCGATGGCCTGCTGCAGCTCCATCAATTCATCCCGCCGGCCCTCCTTCACAGAGGCATCCACCTGCTCCGGAAGCTCCGCCGCCGCGGTATCCTCCTCCTGAGAATAAGGAAATACGCCCAGCCTGTCGAACTCCATCTCATTCACAAAGCGATACAGCTCCTCATGATCCTCCTGTGTCTCCCCCGGAAAACCGCTGATCAGCGTGGTCCGCAGGCAGATATCCGGAATCCTTTCCCGGAGCCGCCCGATCTGCCGGCGCAGTTCCCCCTGATCGGTCCTGCGGCCCATCTGTCTTAAGATTCGGTCCGAAGCATGCTGTATCGGGATATCCAGATAGTGACAGATCTTGGGCTCCGCTGCCATGGTCTCTATCAGCTCCTCCGTGATCTCCTCCGGGTAACAGTACAGGATCCGGATCCAGCAGATGCCGTCGATCTGAGCCAGCCTTCGCAGAAGCTCCGGCAGACTCTTTTTCCCATACAGGTCCACCCCGTAGAGCGTAGTCTCCTGAGCCACCAGGATCAGCTCCCTTACGCCGTCCTCCGCCAGTCTTTCGGCCTGAGAGACAAGCGCCTCCATGGGAACGCTTCTGTAATTTCCGCGCACCTTCGGTATGATACAGTAGGTGCAGCGCTTATTGCAGCCCTCCGCGATCTTCAGATAGGCGAAGTGCCCGCCGGTAGTCAGGACCCGGTCCCTCCGGGCCGCAGGAGGGGAGTTCAGCTCCCTGTAATGGCAGCCGCCCACACCGGCCGCAGCTTCCTCCACGGCCTCCGCGATCTCCTCTATGGCCATGGTCCCCACAAGCACATCCACCTCCGGGATCTCCCGAAGAATCTCCTCGCGGTAGCGCTGGGCCAGACAGCCCGCTGCGATCAGGCCCTTCAGCCGGCCACGTCGCCGCAGCTCTCCCAGCTCCAGCAAGGTATTGATGCTCTCCTCCTTGGCGTCGCCGATAAAGCAGCAGGTGTTTACCACCGCGATATCCGCTTCGGCTTCATCGTCGGTAAAAGTATATCCCCTTTCCCGCAAAATGCCCAGCATCATTTCGGTGTCCACCAAATTCTTGTCACAGCCCAGAGATACAAACAGTATTTTCATAAGAACCTTCCGCAATTTAAGACAGCCGGCCCTTCTGCCGGCTGCCCCCGTTTTCAGGCGGTCCGCCCCGTCGGCGGGCCGCTGTAAATGTTACTCTTCCTCGTCTCCGAGGATCTTGATCTTTCCCTGATTCAGTTCCTCCACCGCAATGGAAAGAGCCTTTCTGTCCTTGCCCTCCACCATGGGCTCCTCGCCTGCAATGATCTGTCTTGCCCGCTTGGATGTAGCCATCACGATGGAATAACGGCTGTTCACCACCGGCGTCTCGCCGGGCTCTACCTCACTGTTCACTACCTTCATCAAATCGGAATAGGATGGATGCAACATTATTTTACTCCTTTCGAGAAGCTCTGCAGCTGTTCTCTGATCTTGTTTATGAATTCCGTGTTTCTGACCGGGGCGCAGCGGGCCGCCTCCACCAGACGGTGAATCTCCTCCACACAGGCCTCCAGGTCATCATTTACCACTATATAATCATAGGCTTCCACGCCTTCTGATTCCTCCGCTGCGCGAGCCAGCCTCTGAGCGATCGCCTCGGCCGTCTCGGTCCCGCGATTTTCCAGCCTGCGCTTTAACTCCTCCGCACTGGGCGGCGTCACAAATATCAGCAGACTTTCAGGAAATTTTTCCTTTACCTTCAGCGCGCCCTGGATCTCGATCTCAAGGATCACATTCCTGCCCGCCGCCATCTGTTCTTCCACGTAGGCCCTGGGCGTTCCGTAATAATTACCGCAATAGGACGCGTACTCTATAAATCCGTTCTGCCCGACAGTCTCCTCAAAATGCTGTCTGTCCGTAAAGAAGTACTCCACGCCGTCCCGCTCTCCCTCTCTGGGGGCCCTGGTGGTCATGGAGACAGACAGCGCATAGCTGTCATATTTTTGAAGAAGCGCCTTTACAAGTGTACCCTTTCCCGCGCCGGAAAAACCGGACAGCACCATAAGGATTCCCTTTTTTTTCAACATTCCGTTCACCCCTCTGCATCAGCTCTCAAGGACCGCTCTATATCCCGTCGCCGCTGTCCGGATCCGGCTCTCCCACACCGGCCTGGACCCGGCCTGCGATCGTCTCCGGCAAAAGTGCGGACAGCACTATCTGACTGTTTTCCATGACAAGCACCGATTTTGTCTTGCGTCCCTGGGTGGCGTCGATCGCCATGCCCTTCTCCTTGGCATTCTGCACCAGCCGCTTGATGGGAGCCGACTCCGGGCTGACAATGGCAATGATCTTTGCCGTGTTCACTATATTCCCGAATCCGATATGGATAAGCATACAACACCCCCGCAGCACACTCTCTACTCTATATTCTGGATCTGCTCTCTGATCTTCTCGATCTCTGTCTTCAGTTCAATGGCGCAGTTTGAAATATCCAGATCGTTCGCCTTGGACAGAATGGTATTTGCCTCCCTGTTCATCTCCTGCGCGATAAAGTCCAGCTTTCTTCCGATAGAGCCGCCCGCCAGCAGAGTGTTCCGGGTAGTCTCGATATGACTGCGCAGACGGACGATCTCCTCGTCCACGCACACCTTATCCGCAAATAAGGTCACCTCGGTGAGCAGCCTTCCCTCGTCCACGGCGGCATCCTGCAGCAGTTCCCGCACTCTCTCCTCCAGCTTCTGCCGGTACTCCGCCAGGAGCCGAGGCGACCTCTCCTCGATAAAGTCCACCAGCTTTCCCATTCCGTTCAATTTCTCTATCAGGTCTTCCTTAAGATGTTCGCCCTCCGCGACACGGGTATCCACAAGCATTTTTGCGGCGCCCTGGACGGCCTTCTGCAGTCCCTTCCACAGTTCCTCCTCGTCCAGACCGCTCTCCTCCATGGTCAGCACCTCCGGGTACTTCGAGAGCGCAGTGACCCGGATATCTTGCTCCAGACCGAAATCCTCCGCCATCTGTCTCAGATAGCCCAGGTACTCTCCGGCCAGCTCCTTATTGTAGCGCACCGTCGAAGTCTTTTCCGAGAAATCCTCGCAGGAGATAAAAATATCCACTTTCCCTCTCGCAATGTAGCTCTTCAGCTCGCTCCGAATGGAAGACTCAAAGAAATTCAGGGTCTTGGGAAGCTTTATGTTCACATCCAGATAGCGGTGATTCACCGCCTTCATCTCCACCGTGAATTTTCTGCTGTTCTCGGCGACCTCACACCTGCCGAAGCCTGTCATGCTCTTTATCATCTGCACTCCCATCCGGGCAATGGGGAATCACATTGCCGCATATCGGATTTATTATAAAATAAGTTTGGGCAAGCGTCAAGAAAAAAGCACAGACCCCAGGGGCAATTTCCGCATTTCCCGCCCGCCTCCTTGCAAACTGTCCGCTCCTGTGCCATAATACAGACGATGGGAAAACAAAGACCGGGGAGGTTTCAGCATGGCTTTTGACGGCGTTACCATAGCAAGTGTCGTATCGGAACTGAATCAGGAACTCATCGGCGGCAGGCTCAGCAAGATCGCCCAGCCGGAGGAGGACGAGCTGCTGCTGACCGTCAAACAGCCCGCCGGGCAGTACCGTCTTCTCATCTCCGCCAACGCATCTCTGCCCCTGATCTATCTGACCGAGGGCAACCGGCCCAGCCCCCTCACCGCCCCCAATTTCTGTATGCTTCTGCGCAAGCATCTGCAGAACGGCCGCATCATCGGCATTTCGCAGCCCGGCCTGGAGCGGATCGTCCGCATCGAGATAGAGCATCTGGACGAGATGGGAGATCTTCGCCGGAAAACTCTGATCGCCGAGATCATGGGCAAGCACAGCAACATTATTTTCTGCGGGGAGGACAACGTGATCATCGACAGCATCAAGCATGTGTCCGCCGCCGTCAGCTCCGTCAGGGAGGTGCTTCCCGGAAAACCCTATTTTGTGACGCATACTCAGGACAAGCTGGATGCTCTGACAACGGATGCCGAGACCTTCCGCCGGACGCTGGCGTCAAGGCCCCAGCCCACGTACAAGGCCATCTACGGCAGCTTTACGGGAATATCCCCTGTGCTGGCCCAGGAGCTCTGTTACCGGGCGGGCGTGGACGGGGATCTGCCCACCGCCGGTCTGGACGGGGACGCCTATGAGCGCCTGACACGGACATGGACGGAGATGACCGCCGCCGTCCGTGAAAAGCGCTTCACTCCGTGCATCGCCTACACCGGCGCACAGCCAACGGAATTTGCCGCGCTCCCTCTGACCATGTACACGGGGCGCGGGGACAGCATAAAAAGCTATGCCTCCATGTCCGCCCTGCTGGAAAGCTATTACGCCCAGAGGAACGCTATCACCCGCATCCGCCAGAAATCCGCCGACCTGCGCCGTATTGTGCAGACCGCCCTGGAGCGGAACGTGAAAAAGTACGATCTGCAGATGCGCCAGATACAGGATACCGAAAGGCGGGACACCTACCGCGTCTACGGGGAGCTTCTGAATACCTACGGCTACAGCGCCGCCCCCGGCGCAAAATTTCTGGAGGCGGTCAACTACTACAGCGGCGAGACGGTGAAAATTCCGCTGGATCCCACTCTCACCGCCACGGAAAACGCCAAAAGATACTTTGACAAATACGGAAAAATGAAGCGCACCTACGAGGCGCTCTCCGAATTGACCAAACAAGTCAAAGAGGAGATCGACCATCTGGAATCTGTCAGCGCCGCTCTTGATATCGCCCTGAAGGAAGAGGACCTGGCCGAGATCCGGGAGGAGCTCATTGACAGCGGCTATATCCGCAGAAAGGGCGGCTCCAAAAAGCAGAAAATCACCAGCAGGCCTTTCCACTATATCAGCAGCGACGGCTTTCACATGTATGTGGGCAAGAACAACTATCAGAACGACGAACTGACCTTCCGATTTGCCGCGGGCAGCGACTGGTGGTTCCATGCCAAGCACATGCCCGGCTCCCACGTGATCGTAAAGACGGATAATGCGCGGGAGCTTCCGGACCGCACCTTTGAGGAGGCCGCCAGACTTGCCGCCTATTATTCCAGGGGGAGAGATCAGGAGAAGGTGGAGATCGACTACGTCCAGAAAAAGCACGTAAAAAAGCCCGGAGGGGCAAAACCGGGCTTTGTTGTCTACTACACAAATTTTTCCATGACCATCGACAGCAGCATCGAGGGCATCCGGCAGATCACCGATTAGCGAACAGTACCGGCGGCCAAAACGGCAGCGCCGTTCCGCGATCACCGAAGCAGCCGGGTCTTCCTTGCCGCCTTCACGAGCAGATGCCCTTTCGGAAATCCCTTCAGTTCTTCCTCCGTTACACCTCGCAACAGCAGCAGCATCACAAAGTACACGCAGGCTCCCAGAAGGATCGCGACGACCACAGCTATCTTGGGAGATTTGGTCAGCAGCAGCAATCCCTGATACACCGCCCAGGCAAAAGCGCCCATAAAAGCGGCGGCCAACGCCGGGAGCAGGAAGGTCCGCCTGATCTCCTGACGGTAGCCCACCGCTCTACGCACCGCTGCCTGGTTCAAAAAGCACATGATACCGGAGTACAGCGTGTTGGCGATGACGACACTGTAGAGGTCCAGGTCGGTATAGAACAAAAGCAGGGCGGCCGTGACGCTCTGCAGCACCAGCGCAATGCCCGCATTGACAATGGGGGCGTTCAGCCTTCCCAGCCCCTGCAGGACCTGACTGTTCAATGTGGACAGCGCATAGAATATGACCGAAAGGGACAGCGCCATCAAAAGAGCCGTGGCAAGATCCTCCGCCTCCTTTGTATTTGTGGGGAACAGCAGCCCCGTCACCGGTCTTGCCAGCACAAAAAGTCCTACGGCGCAGGGAACGGAGATCAGCATGGTGGTCTTGACCGCCACCCCGATGGTGCGCCTTGTGCCCTCCCCGTCGTTGGCTGCCACGAGCCGGGCCACCGAAGGGATGATTGCCGCCGCCATGGCCGATGCGAACGCGATGGGAATATTGGAGATGGTAAGCGCCTGTGAGAACACGCCCCAGCGGGAGTAGGTTGCCACGGTGCTCAGGCTCCGAAACGCCGGATACCTCTTGGTGTAAAGGTCGTTGTTGACTGTGCTGCTGAGATTATAGACCGCCGTGCTCAGGATAAAGGGAGTGACCACCATGGTGATCATTTTCAGGATACTGCCGTAGGATTCCACGGCGGTGTGCCTGTCCCGGTCGATCCTGCCCTGAATGATCTTCTTATTCAGCGCGTACATGCCCAGCATGAACAGCAGCGCCACCAGCACGCCGGCTCCCGTTCCCAGGGCGCTTCCGATAGCGCCGTGGGTGGCTCTCATCACCTGGCCCGCCTCATCGGCAGGCACCGCGAGACTGCCCATGACGTTCCTGATCAACAGGTATGCCGCGCCCACGCTGACGATCGCGTTGGCGATCTGCTCCAATATCTGTGACACGGAGGTCTGAGCCATGCTCCTGTGGGCCTGAAAATACCCCCGCAGCACGCCCAGGATGCCGTAAAGAAAAATGGTGGGAGCAAAGGTCCGAAGGACCGGCACCGCTTCTCCCGACACAAAAAGACCCGCCCCGAAGAACAAAAAAAGACTGGCGGCGCCGCCCACTGCCAGAACGTATCCCAGCGCCCCCAGAAATATCCTGTGGGCGTTGCGGTATTCCCTGACCGCCAGCTTTTGCGCGATCACCTTGGAGATCGCGGAGGGAATACTGTAGGAGGATATCAGCAGTATGATCGTATAATAGTTATAAGCGGAATTGTAATATCCGAAACCAAGATCGCCGATCACAGCATGCATAGGGCTCCTGTAAAGGAGCCCTATGATTCTGCTTATGATCCCGGCCGCTGCCAGAAGCCCGGCCTGCGCTATAAAATCGTTTTTTCCGCTGTTCTTCTCTGCCATGCCTCTAACCAATCAGCCAGTCATACATTTCCTGATACTTGGCCGCAGACACATGCCAGGAGAAGTCTGCCGCCATCGCTCTGTCGATCAGCTTGTTCCACTCGCGCTTCTTATCATAATAAATATGCTCCGCATAGCGGATCGTATTCAACATTTCGTGCGCGTTGTAGTTAGAAAAGCTAAAGCCCGTTCCGGTGCCCTCATACTCGTTGTAGGGCTGGACCGTATCCTTCAGTCCGCCTGTCTCCCTGACGATGGGTATCGTGCCGTAGCGCAGGGCCATCAGCTGACTCAGACCGCAGGGCTCGAACAGGGACGGCATCAGATAGGCGTCGCATGCCGCGTAGATCTTGTGGGACAAAGGATCGGAATAGTAGATGTTCGCCGACACCTTATCGCCGTATTTCCAGTCGAAATGCCGGAACATGTTCTCGTAGCGCTCCTCGCCGGTGCCCAGCACCACGAACTGTATGTCGTCCTGACACAGCTCATCCATCATGTAGGCGATCAGGTCGAGCCCCTTCTGATCCGTAAGGCGGGACACCAGGCCGATCATCATCTTCTTGTCATCCTGGCGCAGTCCCAGCTCCTGCTGCAGCACCCGCTTGTTCTTCACCTTCTCCTTGCGGAAGTTCACCGCGTTGTAGGGGAAAGGAATGTGCTTATCCGTTTCGGGATTGAAATCCGTATAATCAATGCCGTTCACGATTCCCCGCAGGTCGCCGCTCCTGGCGCGGAGCAGGCCGTCAAGTCCCTCGCCGTAGAAGGGCGTCTTGATCTCCTCCGCATATGTATCGCTCACCGTGGTGACGGCATCGGCGTAAACGATACCGCCCTTCAGCAGATTGGCGTCCTTGTAGGCCTCCAGCTTGTCGGGAGTGAAATAATACTCCGGCAGTCCCGTGATGCTCTGCACCGTTTTGGTATCCCATTTGCCCTGGAACTTCAGGTTGTGGATGGTGATGACGGAACGGATGCCCCGGAAGAATTCTCCCTCGTGGAAACGCTCCTTCAGATATACGGGGATCAGACCCGTCTGCCAGTCGTGGCAGTGAATCACATCGGGCCGGAAGCCAATCACGGGCAGAGCGGACAGCACTGCCTTGGAGAAAAAGGCATAGCGCTCGATCTCCCATTTGGGATCGTCCGTGTATGCGCTTTGTCCGCTGAAATAACTCTCATTGTCGATAAAATAGTAATGCACTCCCTCCTCTTCCGCCTCCAGAATGCCCACGTAGACATTCTTCCAGTTGAAGTCCAGATAAAAGTGAGCAACATAGCGCATTTTATCCTTCATTTCCTGTTTCATACAGGCATATTTGGGGATGATCACCCGCACGTCAAAATACTTCTTGTCGATACACTTCGGCAGGGAGCCCACCACATCGGCCAGACCGCCTGTCTTGATGAACGGCACTCCCTCAGATGCAGCAAATAAAATATTTTTCATTCGAAACCCTCCAACGGAAACAATTTATGATCCTGCTTAACATTATACATCAATATTAATTCCGTGGAAAGTATTTTCTTCAGACGGCCGAATACTGTCCTGGGGAATATCCCCCGTCCGCTAGACCTTGTACGACAGCCGGATCCGATCCGCGATGAGAGCAATGAATTCCGAGTTCGTGGGCTTGCCCTTCCCGGTGTCGATGGTGTAGCCGAACAGCGCGTCCAGCGTCTCCATCCGGCCCCGGCTCCAGGCGACCTCGATGGCATGTCTTATGGCGCGCTCCACCCGGCTGGGCGTAGTCTGAAAGCGCTTTGCGATCGTGGGGTAGAGAATCTTGGTGATGGAGCTGATCATGCCGGGATCCTCCACGGACATCATGATGGCCTCCCTCAGATACTGATATCCCTTGATATGAGCCGGCACGCCGATTTCATGTATCATATTGGTCACGTCCTGCTCCAGGTCGCGGATGACCGCCTTCTGCTTCTGGGGCTCCTGATTTGTCTTTGAGGCGTTCCCGCCCTTTGCGGACGGCACCGTGATCATGATCTGAAATTCCTTGTCCGCATTCATCAGATCTCCCAAAATTTTGTATATTTTTTCGTTGTCCTTTGTAGTTGTAATGTTGAGTTGTTCCATTAAACTACCTCCATGGCGAAAAATTCACTTTTTCGGTGGCAGTCGCTGCGCCATTCCGAACCATTTCGCGGTTTGCCTGCAAAAATCAGCCGCCTTTTACATTATAAAAGATAAAAGTCGGAAACATCAACTGCTATTCGCCGCGCTTTTCGTGACCAATCGTCAAAAAAAGCGGCAAAATCTGTTAATCCTGCCGCTTTCTCCATATTTCCGCAAAAAGTCGCACGTCACGTACGCGCACCCTCCGCCCGCACGTCACAGCTCCCTTATCTTCTGTCTCATCTCCAGTATCATTCCCGGCGACACACTGAGCTCATCGATCCCCATTTGCAAAAATTCTTCCGTAAATGCGGTATCTGCAGCCAACTCCCCGCACACGCCGATCCAGATGCCCGCGGCGTGGGCATTTCTTGCCACCGTCTCGATCAGCCTCAGCACCGCCCTGTGCTCCGGGTCGCCGAAGCGCTCCAGGCCCTCGTCCTGACGGTCCAGGGCCAGCGTGTACTGCGTCAGATCGTTGGTCCCTACACTGAAGAAGTCCACCTCCTTTGCAAGCAGGTCGCTGAGCAGCGCCGCCGCCGGAGTCTCCACCATGATGCCCGTGGGTATCTTTTCCGCGTATGCCGCGCCCCTGCTCTCCAGCTCGCTCTTCGCCTGCCGTTCCAGCTTCCTCAGCTGCACCACCTCCCCCACGGATGTGATCATGGGGTACATGATACGGAGATTTCCGTAGACTCCGGCCCGATACAGAGCGCGGAGCTGCGTCTTCAAAAGCTCCGGCTTCTCCAGTCCAAGGCGGATGGCACGCATTCCCAGCGCAGGATTCTCCGCCCTCTCCTGATGCAGCCACCGCACCCGCTTATCCGCGCCTATGTCAAAGGTGCGGATGACCACCTCTCTCCCGTTCATTTTCTCCAGCACCTGCTTATAGAAGGCGAACTGCCTCTCCTCGTCGGGCGCCGAATCACTCTCCAGATACAGGATCTCGCTGCGCAGCAGACCGATCCCGCCGGCGTCATTGGCGCAGGCCGCCTCCACGTCCGCAAGATTTCCTGCATTCGCAAAGAGCTTCACGGTCTTTCCGTCCCTGGTAATATTCTCCTTGCCCAGCAATTCTCTCAGCTGCAGCCTGCGCCGGTCCGACTCCCGCTTTTTCTCCTCCATGGCCCTCATGGAGGCCTCGTCGGGATCAATATACAGCACGCCGGCAAAGCCGTCGATGACCGCCTGCTTTCCGTCACATTCCGGATCCAGCGCGTCCCCAAGCTTCATCAGGGCCGGCACGCCCATGCTTCTGGCCAGTATCGCCGTGTGTGAGTGGGTGCTGCCCTTGCTCAACACGAATCCCAGCACCCGGTCGCCGGAAAGCTGCACGGCTTCACTGGGCATCAGATCCTCCGCCGCCAGAATGAACGGCTCCTGCGGCAGATCCAGCCCGATCCCGCCGGACAGCACATTCAGGACCCTCCGGGTGACATCCAAAAGATCCTGGGACCGCTCTCTGATATAAATATCCTCCACAGAGTGCAGCTCACGGGCCATTTTATCCCCGACGGTCCGCACCGCATACTCTGCGTTCACCCCTTCCTCCCCGATCATACGGCGCACAGAGGATCTGTATTCCTCCTCGTCCAAAAGCATCTCCTGCACCCGGAAGATCTCGGCATTTGTCTCGCCGACCACCTTCACGCTGTCCCTGTACAGATCCCTCAGCTGACATTTTGCGGCAAGCAGGGCCTTCTCAAAACGCAGCAGCTCCGCCTCCCGGTCCTCCACCGTCACGCGGCCGATCTCGCGCTGCCCGCTGTAAAAGACCAGCCTGCCGATGCAGATATCTCGATATACGCTCTTTCCCTGAAGTGTAAGCATAAGTTACCTCGCAGCAATTTTTTGCAGGACGAGAACACCTGCCTTTCTATATCCAGTATATCATATCCCGGCTTCCACGCCAAGAATCATATCCCAGCTCCCACGCCAAGAATCATCTCCCGGCTCCTTCGCCAAGAAAACCTTGACATCCGGGAGGGGCAAAGGCAAAATAGAAATAGACACAAAAAAGGAACCTTCCATGAAACAGCTCAACGAAGATATAAAACAGGGAAAACTGAAACAGGTCTACCTCCTTTACGGCGAAGAGCGCTACCTCCGCAGACAGTACAGAGAACGTCTGCAAAAGGCTCTCTGCGGGGAGGATGACTCTATGAACACGCATTTTTACGAGGGCAGGGACGTGCCTGTGGGCGAGATCATCGACCTGGCGGAGACACTGCCCTTTCTCGCCGAGCGCCGGGTATTTTTCATAAGCGACAGCGGCCTGTTCAGATCCGGGGGCGAAAAAATGGCGGAATATCTGACTCAGCCCAGTGAGACTGCCTTTTTTGTCTTCAACGAAAGTGAAGTGGACAAGAGGAGCAAGCTGTTCAAGACCGTCCGCTCAAAGGGATACGCCGCCGAATTTGCCGTACAGGACGAGAGGACTTTAAAGCGCTGGGCGGCAGGCGTCCTTGCCAAGGACAGCAAAAGGATCACGGAAAGTACCGTTCAGCTGCTGCTGACAAAGACCGGTACCGATATGGACAACATCCAGACGGAGCTGGAAAAGCTTGTCTGCTACTGTCTGGACAGAGAAGTGATTACGGACGCGGATGTGGAGGCCGTCTGCACCACGCGCATCAGCAGCCATATTTTTGACATGATAGACGCCATTGCGGATAAACAGCCAAGGAAGGCCCTGGAGCTGTACTATGACCTGCTCTCGCTGAAGGAGCCTCCCATGAGGATCCTGTATCTCATCGCCAGACAGTGCAACCTGCTCCTGCAGGCCAAGGAGCTGAAGGCCAGCGGGCACGACGACCGCACCGTGAGCTCCCGGCTGGGCGTACCCCCCTTTATCGCCGGGAAGTGCATGAAGCAGGCCGCACGTTTTTCCGCCGCCGCTCTGCGCAGAGCGCTGCAGCAGTGCGTGGAATCCGAGGAGGCCGTCAAGAGAGGACAGATGAATGATGTGATGAGCGTGGAAATTCTGATCATGACCGTGCTGTGACACATTTCACCGGCACCACGGGCTTCTCCGCGCTGTGACGCGTTTCACCGGCACCACGGACTCCTCCGCGCTGCATGTCCTCACGGGAACTGCAGGATGACCGCTCCCCGGTCCTTTGTCTGCAGGACCGTGCTGCCCGCCCGGTCCAGCCGGTCCAGAAGCTCCCCATGGGGATGGCCGTAGCGATTGCTTTCGCCGCAGGAGATCACGGCATATCTGGGCCGTATCAGTTTCAGCAGCTCCTCCGAAGTACTCTCGCGGGAGCCGTGGTGGGCTACCTTCAGCACATCCACCTGCCCGATTCCTCTCTGATAAAGCTGTTCCAGCAGAGCCCTTTCCCCCTCTCCCTCCACATCGCCGGTGAGCAGCAGCGTTGCTGCCCTGGGCGCTTTTTTTGGGCCTTTTCCCTCCTGCAGAAATTCCACATAAAAGCATTCCGAATACGCATTCTCATCCGCCGAATCCCAGCCTGCGGACGGGTGCAGGCAGGTGAATCTTGCGGTCCTGCATTCCCATGCATCTCCGGCCGAAACGTAGCGGATCTCCACGGGCGTTCTCTGCCCCGCCCCCCGCGCGGCCTCAAGCAGCTCTCCGAACTGTCCCTGGCGAAGCTCCTCGGCAATGCCCGGCAGGATCAGCTGTCGGACCGTCACGCCGCTCTTCTGGCCCAGGGCCAGAAGCTCCCTTATCCCGTCGGCGTGGTCCGCGTCCGGGTGGGAGATGAAGACCGCATCCAATACCCGGATTCCGTGATACTTCAAAAACGGCACCAGGACATACTCCCCCACGCCGGTCCGGCCGGTACTGCCGCAGTCAAAGAGATAATTTTGTCCGGCCCCGGTCTGCACAAGGATACAGTCCCCCTGCCCCACATCCAGGAACGTCACACGGTTCCGCGGGCCGGGGCGCAGGCCCAGCAGCAGTACACCGCACACCAGCGCCGTTACCGTTGCCGCCTTTCTCCAAAGCCCGTATCGGGGCGGATCCGGGAGCTCTCCGCCGAGGATCTGCGCTCCGCGACGGCGCCTGCCGCCGATCCTCCTCCGTGCCAGCACCGCTCCTGCCAGGACCAGATAATACGCTCCTATCTGCCAGAGTTCGGGGCAGCCCGGATTCCAGGTGTGAAAGGGCAGCCTGACACACGACCCGCAGAGCCACTCATACCATCTCAGGATCGCTCCCACCGCCGCTGCGGGCAGAACGGCCCCAGGAAAGCTCACGGTCATAAGCCCTGCCAGCATCAGGGGCCGCACCAGCGGCAGCACCAGCAGGTTGACGAGAACGGAGTATACCGGCACCTCATAATAGTATCTCAGCTGCACCGGCAGCGTGGCGAGCGCCACGGACAGACTGGCCAGCGCCGATTTCTTTATGCTCTCCTTCGCGCCGACGAGAAAGCGAACGGCCGGACCTTTTTGGTCTGTCTGCGCCTGCGCCGGTGCTTCGGGGCCCTGCAGGGCCGGGCGGAGAACTGACACCCCCAGCACGGACGAAAAGGACAGCATAAATCCGCTGTGGTCCAGGTAGCAGGGATTTTTCAGCACCATCAGCGCTCCCATGACTCCCAGGGCCGTCAGCATATCGTAAGTCCTTCCCAGCACCTCCCCCAGCATACGGATCAGATACATGCCGATCGCCCGGCAGGCGGATACTCCAAAGCCTGTGAGACCGCCGTACAGCAGCAACAGGATGCAGCCCGCCAGAGCCGACGGCCCGACAGGTATCCGCAGACGGCGCAGCAGCTTATAGAGGCTCACCCCCAGAATCGTGATGTGGAGAGAGGAAATGCTCAGAATATGTAATATACCGCTTCTGCGGTACAGATCCTCCACACTCTCCTCCAGCCCTCCCCGGTCGCCCAGCAGCAGGGCGCACACGGTGCCGGCCTGCTCTGCCGGAAGCGCTCTGTACAGCCGCGCCTCCAGGGACAGCCGCACCTCATACAGCCATTCGCGCAGGGGCCAGCACTCCTTTCCGCAGGCAAGGAGCCTGGCGCGGCTCAGTCTTCCCCCCACGCCGAGGGTCCGATAGTAGGCGGCCGCGTCAAATTCACCGGGGTTGGTGGCGGCGGGGACAGGGGCAAGATCGCCCTTCAGGGTCACGTAGCTTCCCAGAGCTGTCCGCTCTGCCTGATCCAGCTTACATATGATGTTGTCAGTACAGGGAATGATCTGCCGGGACAATTCGGCATGAGATATGGATTCCTTGGATAAATCTTCCGTTCGTTCTGTTCTCTGCGGATACACTGAAATATCCTGCAGATATAATGTCAGGCCGTCCTTCCTGTACACCTGCCCGGAAACGGTAAGTTCTTGACAGGCTCCCAGGCTCTGTGCGCTGACCGCGCCCGGCGGCAGCTTCTCCGGTCCTCCGGATTTCAGCCGTATTCCGGCAACGATCACGATCAGAAGGGCGGCCCAAAAGAGCGGCCGTCTCATTGGCATACCTTCCTTTCTCTCTGCTATGCGCAGCGCGGTCCGTTATTTTTCCAACGTTGTCACAATGTCCAGATTCCGCTCAAATGTGGAGGTGCTGAAGGAAGCGGGTACTTCGCCGTTCACCAGGATCTGCACCTTATTGATATTGCTCAGCTCCACAAGAGAGTTGACAATGGCGTACACAGACACCTCGGTGGGCACGTTGTTCACTACCGTCAGAAAGCTTTCATCCAGATTGACGTAGCAGATGCCGTCTCTCGTGGTAATGTTGATGATCTTGGTATTCGGGTTGACAGATGCGCAGAGGCCTTCCGCCTGCGCGCTGGGGCCGGCTATCAGCTCCTCGACCACGAACCGTTCCAGCTGCATACTGGTGGAATAATACTTCTCCCGGTAGGCGGCGATCAGCCCGGAGCCTTCTTCATTTGCAAAGTAGAGCTTCACTCTTGCCAGCTCGTAGGTGTTGATCTCATTGCCGTCATTGTCTATGAACTGATCCGCGCTCATCAGGCCCACGGGCCTGCCCATGCCGTCATACAGTTGATTTCCTTCCACCGTGATGCTCACGTGGCTGACCCCCTCCAGCTGAGTCAGTGTACGCACGATGGCCGCCCGCACCAACACCTCCGTAGTGACAGGGAGCTCCAGATAAGCCGCATCCATATCGAGACGCAGGGTCCCCTCCTCCTGGAACACCCCCAGCACCTGAAATCCCATGGCCAGCGGAGCTTTATATTCCAGCTTTGAGGGTTCCTCCGAAAGATATCCGAGAAGCTCCTGCAGCTGCTCCTCCTGCGTGCCGGCAATCTTATTCCGGGCATGCTGTTCCACCTTCGTCTCAGCGCTGCTGACATAGTACACCTGCCACGTCTGATCAACGGACGCATCCTGTCTGCCGCACGCAGCCAGCTGCAGCACACAAATGACGGCAAGAAGTACCGCGCACAGTCCTGCCTTATTTCTTCCTTTTCCGTATCCGATCGGTTCCGTCGCAATGATATCTGTCATAGTAATCCTTTCAAGGGCATGACTGTCCTATTCCCAAGAGATCCCCTACTGGGGAATATAGGTCAGAGGGATCTTAACCGTAAAGCAGGAGCCTTCCCCCTCCACGCTCGTCACCGTGATCGAGCCTCTGTGCTTCAGGATCGCGCTCTTGGTGATGGCAAGCCCAAGACCTGTACCGCCGATCTCCCGCGAGTGCGACTTGTCTGTCCGATAAAATCTCTCATAGATATGAGCCAGAGCATCCTCCGGAATCCCCAGGCCGGAATCGCTCACCTTAAAGGTAAAGAACTGATGATCCGCATCCAGCTCGACCTTCACCCAGCCGTGCTCCTTGTTGTACTTAATGGCATTTTCCACCAGATTCGTCATGATCAGCGTCATTTTGACCTCGTCCACCTCAGCCACCACGGGACGCATACTCTCGAATACGAGCTCCACATCCTTCTTTCTTGCGATGGGGCGGAGACGTTTCAGGATCAGCTCCGTGAGGTCGTTGATGTTCAGCGACGCAACATTCATGTCCTGAACCTTTTTGTCCATTTTTACCAGGGTCAGCAGGTCGTTGATTATTTTGTTCTCCCGGTCGATCTCCGATACAATGTCCCCCATGAACTCTCGGTAGAGCTCTGCGGTGGCATTCTCCTCAGTCAGCAGCGCATCCGCCAGGACCTTGATGGAGGTCATCGGGGTCTTTAGCTCATGGGACACGTTCGCCACAAATTCCTGCCGGGAGTCATCCAGCACCTTCATCCGCTTCAGCAGCTGATTAAAGGCCTCCACGATGTGCGCCGTCTCCGCGTAACCGGGCACGGAAATATTCTCATCCGTATAGCCGGCCTGCACTTCATTGATCGCGTTGGTAATACGGTTCAGGGGCCTGGTCAGCAAAATTGCTACCGCTATGGCAATGGCAACGATGAAGACGAAGATCAGATTTTCCAGGATCACCGCTCTCCTGTTCAACACCTCCATGGTGCTTACGATCGCCTCGTTGGAAATGCTGGTGAGCATGACGCCCACAATATTATTCGCCGATGCCTCCTGGTCTCCCTCCTCGGAGGACGCGGCAGCGGCCATAATGGGCACCGTCATTTCGATATAGCCGTGCTCTCTGTCATAGTAGGAGGTATTCTCACCGCGGAAGCACCGGATCACCTCCTCGGAAATGATCGTCTTGCCCTCACTGATTCCGTAGGTGTCCTTCACCACCCGCAGGCCGGAATCCACGATCAGGACACGGCCCTCATACAGATTCGAGATCGTCTCCAGCTCGGCGTCGATCACGTCTCTGGACGCGGCATATGCTTTTTCATCCGTCTGGGTATTGTTGAAATAATTGTGGCTGATCAGATGATTGCCGATCACCAGAAGCTGATTCTGCACGGCGGCGATCCGACGCTCCACAGAGCGCTCCTCATAATTATCCAAAATGCCGAAGCGCATGAGCAGACAGGGGATCACACCCGCCAGAAGTATGTAAAAAAAGATGCGCGCCTTCAGACTGCGCAGAGAAATGAGCTGCTTGAGCTCATGAAACAATGCTTTTCCCATCTATCTCTTTCCGCTCTCCCTCACGTGTTCAGGAAGTAATAACCGACGCCCCATTTCGTATGTACATATTTCGGCTCGCTGGGATTCTGCTCGATCTTCTCCCGCAGACGCCTGATGTGAACGTCCACCGTGCGCACATCTCCGGGATAATCGGCCCCCCACACAAGCTCCAGCAGCTTCTCCCTGCTGTAGACCTTGTTGGGATTTGACATGAGAAGCTCCAGGACCTCAAACTCTTTGGCTGTCAGTCCGATCTCCTTTCCGGATATATAGGCCCTCCTGCCCTCGCAGTCCAGACGCATATCTCCGCTCTCCAGCATCTTGGGCACCGCCGCGGCGCCGCCCAGTACGCGCTTTGGCTCTGACCGCCGCATGATGGCCTTGATGCGCGCCTTTACCTCCAATATGTTGAACGGCTTTGTAATATAGTCGTCCGCACCGTACTCCAGCCCCAGGATCTTATCCATATCGTCGCCCTTCGCTGTCAGCATGATGATGGGCACGTTGGAAAATTCCCTGATCTGCTGACACACCTCAAAGCCTGTGAGCTTTGGGAGCATCACATCCAGAAGAATAATGTCGTATTTGTTGTTCCTCGCATATTCCAGCGCTTCCTCGCCGTCGTAGGCGCAATCTATCTCCATGTCATCCTGCTCCAAGCTGAAGCGGATCCCCTTCACGATCAGCTTTTCATCATCCACTACCAAAGCTCTTTTGGCCATCTCACTCAACCCTCTCATTTCACCGCACGACTTCGGGCAATGTGCGATTCTCCGCGCCGGTCACCCGATCCTTCTTCGGTCGTCCGGTCCTTATCCGGTCATTCGGTCCTTATCCGGTCATTCGGTCCCTATCCCTTATCCGGTCACTCGATCTTTATCATGTCCCTGATCTTGCCGTATACACTTGTCTTGATTCCGGGCACGTTCATGATCTCCTCGCAGCTCTCAAAAGCCCCGTTGGCCTCCCGATAGGCGACGATATCCCTCGCTCTCGCCTCTCCGATGCCGGGAAGCGTGCAGAGTGCGGATACATCCGCACTGTTGATATCGATGAGGCCGTCCCCGGCCTCCTGTTTCAGCGCGGCCTCCTGCTCCGACAGGGCCTCCGCCTCCTCAGCTGCAGGAAAATACAGCCTTTGACCGTCGGTCACTCGCTCGGCCAGATTGATATAGTCCGGACTGGCATGCTCCGCAAGACCGCCGGCGGCCTTCAGCGCATCCTCTGCCCGGCTTCCCTCCGGAAGGGATACCACACCGGGAAGCTTCACTGCCCCGCAGACATAGACCCGGATCTCCGGTGCCGCTGTCTGCACCGATACCGCCGTCTGTACCTGCACCGTCACATCCTCCCCTGCCGTTTCCTCATCTTCCTCCAGACCGATCGCGACCACTCCGCGGTCAGCGTCTCCGCATCCGCACAGCAGCGCGCATAGGATCAGACCGCACAGCGCCGTCAATGTTCTCTTTCTCATCATAGTCCCTCTCTTTCCGTCCTGTTTTGGATTGAAAAAAAGGGCTGCCTCTCTATGCTGATAAACTTCATTGTAAAGGAAGCAGAATATTTTTACAAGAGACTTTTGGAAAAATGTTTCTTAATTGTTTTATTTCCATTTAAAAATTATAATGCCGGCGACAGCCACCAGCATTCCGATGCCCTTTCTCCACTCCCAGGGCTGCTTCTCCACCCCGAACCAGCCCAGCAGCTCGATCACGTAAGCCACGGCCAGCTGCGCAACGACGATCAGCATCACCGCTCTTGCAGGCCCCAGCATATCCATGCTGCGGATGACGGTATATGTGATAAAGGCGCCGATAGCGCCGCCCAGCAGCATATATTTCGGCTGGACCTGAAGGACCTTGAGCAGACTGCTCCTGTCCGTAAAAAGCCAGGCGCCCAGACATACGATCAGCGCCGTCAGCTGTACGAACGCGCTGGCCGACCAGATGCTGGATGCCTTTGTCACCTGAGTGTTGAAAACGCCCTGTATGCTCATCAGTGCTCCCGATATCAGGGCAATAAAAAAACCGATCATGCGATACACTCTGCCTTTCCTTTTTTCATCAGTGTAACCCATGATCGGTAATTTATGCGCCGAAGGACCTACGGATTGCGGCCCAGCTGGAGCGTGATCTGCTGGGAAAGCTCCTCCACCAGCGCCGTCACATCCTCTCCGTTCCACGCCCTTGCGAACAGCCGTTCCAGATAAAGCCAGTAATTTCCCGTCTCCATCATTTTGGGAATCGGTATGCTGTCAGCGTATTCCTGCTGAAAGACCCGGAGCTGCTCACTGTCCAAGGCCACCCTTCTGTTGGCGGGTATTTTCCCCGTCTGATCGTACAGCCCGGCGGCGCATTCGTCCGCAAGATAGGCGGCAAAGCGGTCCGCCAGTTCCTTGTGCGCCGAATAACCGTTCACCACCACGGTATTTGTCACGGACATGGACCGGCTGGCCAGCTTGGGACTCACATCCGGCATCGCTGCAAACCCATACTCAAAGTCGAACTCTCCCGCTTCTTTGGCCTGAGAAAGCCTCTCCACTATGTCGGAGGTAGCGATGGTGAACACGATCTTGCCGTCTATAAAATCCTGTATCACGCTGTCATAAGTCACGGTATCGGACTCGATATAGAAGAACTGATTGAGCGCCTTATATACCTCCAGGCAGCTTACCGTCTCCTGATTTGAAATATTTACCAGAGAATCGTCGTCGCCGGCGTCTCCGCCCACGATCATATAATTGCCTACGATCCAATAATTGTACAGGATATCCGAAACGTCCCATTTCATGACGCCCTCCACGCCCTCCGGCACGTCGAAGGTGTCCGCAATGTTCAGGATGTCGTCCACGGTGACGGGAACGGAGCTCTGAAGATACTCCTCTGTCTTTTGGGCGAGAAGATCCGCGTCTATCTCCACGCCTGTGGAATCCTCCTCCGGTTCCCCGTCGCTCTCGCTTCCTGTCAGCAGCTCCCGCTGGGCGCTTTGAGCGGCCCACTCTTCCAGGTACGTCTTGTTGTATACCAGCACACTGGTCTCAAAGAAAAGAGGATACGCCACCTTTTTCCCGTGATAGGTCACAGCGGACAGCGCCGCGGGGGAAAAGTGCTCCTCATCCAAAATTCCCTGCCCGTCCTCCACCTCATAGGCCAGACCGGCCAGATAGGCCTTCTCCAGGGACTCATGGCTCAGCAGATAGACATCGGGCACCTGATCCGAATGCAGGGATTTCTGATTCACCGCCTCCAGATACTCGCTGTCCGAGGTGAGCACGGGTATGACCCGGACATCCTCAATCTCTCCGAAGCTCACCGCCGCATGGTTCACAAAATCGGTAAGAGCTTCATCGGAATACCAGAAATAGAGCGTATCCTTCTCCTCGATCCAGGAAGGGCCGCTCTCCTCCTGGACGGCCGGCGGCAGCGTACTGCCATATAAAAGAGCAGCAGCCATGGCCAACACGGCTGCCACCTTTATAAGTCTGCTTTGAATATGCATATTTAACTCCCAATACAAGTATCCAGAACGGAAATCATTTCATCCACGTTTTCCTTTGTGATCACCAGAGGCGGAACGAACCGGATGATCTCCGCACCTGCGTTTATCAGGATGAGACCTCTCTCCAGCGCCCGGTCGATGATCTCCCTGACCGGCTGCCGAAATACAAGGCCCTGCATCAGTCCCACGCCTCTGCGCTCCGCAATGCAGTCGTATTTATCCTTTAGCTCCTCCAGACGGCTCTCCAGATAAGGCGCCACCTCTCTCACATTTTCTATTATATGGTCCTTTTCAAATAAATCAAGCACTTTTTCCACCGCCGCACAGGCCAGAGGATTGCCTCCGTAGGTAGTGCCGTGGTCTCCCGGCGCCAGGGAGCTCTGCGCCACCCTTTCGGTCATCAGGAACGCGCCTACCGGCACGCCGCATCCCAGTGCTTTTGCCGAAGTCATGATATCGGGCCTGACTCCGTATCTCTGCCATGCGAACATATACCCCGTCCTGCCCATGCCGCACTGGATCTCGTCCAGTATCAGAAGGATGTCCCTCTCGTCGCACAGTTCTCTCACCTGACGCAGGAATTCCTCCTGCGCGGGGAACAGTCCGCCCTCTCCCTGGACGGTCTCCAGAAGGATGGCGCAGGTCCTGTCTGTGATCTGTGCCTTCACGCTTTCCAGGTCATTCAGATCCGCAAATTTCACATGGCCGATCATAGGTTCAAAGGGTGCCCGGTAATTCGGATTGCCCGTGACGGACAGGGCGCCGAAGGTCCTGCCGTGGAAGGAATGGTTCATGGCGATGATCTCATGGCCTGTGGTGCCGTCCTTCAGATAGGCATATTTGCGGGCAGCCTTGATCGCCCCCTCGATCGCCTCCGCACCGGAGTTGGTAAAGAATACTCTGTCCATGCCGGAGACCGCCTTCAGCTTTCTGGCCGCCTCCACCGCGGGGACATTATAGTAATAGTTGGAGGTATGGATGACCTTGTCGATCTGGCTCTTCAGTGCATCGTTGTACTCGGTATTATGATACCCCAGCGCGAACACGGCAATACCTGACACAAAATCCAGATATTTCTTTCCGTCCGTGTCATAGAGATATACTCCGTCGCCCCGGTCGATGACGATCTGATAGCGGTTGTAGGTGTGGAGCAGATCACGCTCCGCCTGCTCGATATATGTTTTCATGGCCTCGCTCATTTTTGATGACCTCACCTTTCTCCGCCCTCCTGCGGGACGGCAGACTTATCCGGGACCGCTCTAATTTTCTTCGCAGAACCGGTCGCGCCTGATTCCAAGCGCAAGATTATCATCGTCCGCAATGATCGCGGTGCCGATACCCTTTTTGGTAAAGATCTCCAGAAGAAGACAGTGGGGCACGCGGCCGTCCAGGATATGGACCCGGCTGACGCCGCTTCGGATCGCGGACGTGCAGTTGTTCAGCTTGGGGAGCATGCCTCCGCCGATGAGGCCGCTGCCGATCAGCTCTTCGGCCTCGGAGGCCGTCAGTCTGGAGATAAAGCTGTCCCTGTCGTTGACATCCCGGTACAGGCCCTCGATATCGGTCAGGAAGACCAGCTTGTCGGCGCCCACCGCCTTGGCGATCGCACAGGCGGCATCGTCGGCGTTGATATTGTAGGTGTGATAGCTGTCGTCCATGCCGATGGGAGCCACAATGGGCAGAAAGTCATTTTCCAGCAGATCGTACAGGATCTTGGCGTCCACCTCCCGGATATCGCCCACAAAGCCTATATCCTGGCCATCCGCATATTTTTTGTCCACTCTCAGGAGTCCGCCGTCCTTGCCGCTGATGCCCGCCGCCCTGACGCCCAGCTCCTGGACCATGGTGACAAGGCTCTTGTTCACCTTGTTGAGGACCATTTCCGCGATCTCCATGGTCTCCTCGTCGGTGACCCGCAGGCCGTTGACGAACTCGGCCTCCTTTCCCACCTTGCCCACCCAGCGGCTGATCTCCTTGCCGCCCCCGTGGACGATGATGGGCTTAAAGCCCACCAGCTTCAGGAGAGTGACATCCTTGATGACATTCTTCTGAAGCTCCTCGTTGCTCATGGCGCTGCCGCCGTATTTGACCACAATGATCTTGCGGTTAAAGCGCTGGATGTAGGGAAGGGCCTCGATGAGGACCTCCGCTTTTTGAAGGACTTGCTGCATATCTTTTTCCATGGTCACGATCCTTTCCTGAATCGGAGCCGCTATGGCCCTCAGTATCGGCCATAGAGACCGTTCTTCACTTTCCTTCCGCCGGTTCCCGCCTCACACGGTTCAGCTGCGGTAATCGGTGTTTATCTTTACATAATCATAGCTTAGGTCGCAGCCCCAGGCGGCAGCTTCGGCCTCGCCCATATGCATATCCGCAAGGACTGTCACCTCCGGCGCGGAGAGGATCCTTGTCGCCTCCTCCTCGCTGTAGTCCAGTGCGCAGCCGGCGCTGTAGATGTGAATGGAGCCGGCCTCGCTCTCGAAATAGAGATCCACGTTCTCCGGATCGAATTTTGCGCCGGAGTAACCGAGCGCGCAGAGGAAACGGCCGAAGTTCGCGTCGTGTCCGAAGATCGCCGCCTTGCTCAGGGAGGAGCAGATCACAGACTTTGCCAGTGTCCTGGCGTCTTCCTTTGTCGCCGCACCGATCACCCTGCACTCAAAAAGAGCCGTGGCGCCTTCTCCGTCGCCGGCCATCTTTCTCGCCAGAAAGACGGTGACATAGTGGAGCGCCTGGCAGAAGGCGTCGTAGTCGGGGCCCTCTGCGTCGATCGGTTCGTTTCCGGCCAGCCCGTTGGCCAGAAGAAGCAGGGTGTCGTTGGTGCTGGTATCCCCGTCCACGGAGATCATGTTGAAGGAATCCGCCACGTCGGCGCTCAGGGCTTTCCTGAGCATCTCCTTTGAAATATCGGCGTCGGTGGTGATAAAGCCAAGCATGGTGCACATGTTGGGATGGATCATACCGGAGCCCTTGCACATGCCGCCCAGCGTCACGGTCTTACCGCCAAGCTCCACCTGCACCGCGATCTCCTTGGGAACGGTGTCCGTAGTCATGATGGCCCTGGCCGCGTCATGCCCGGCCTCCAGGGAACTGCTCTTCGCAGCGGCAAGCTTCTCGATGCCGGCCGTGACGCGGTCCACCGGGATCTGCATACCGATGACGCCGGTGGATGCCACCAGCACTGCCTCCGCCGGGATTCCAAGAAGCTTTCCCGCGCACTCCGCCTCGGCCCTGCAGCAGTCCATTCCCTGTTTCCCGGTGCAGGCGTTGGCAATTCCGGAATTGACCACCGCAGCCTGCACGAAGGGAGAGCTGTCCACCAGCTGCTTATCCCACTGCACCGGAGCCGCCTTCACAAGATTGCTGGTGAAGGTGCCCGCCGCCCTGCAGGGGACCTCACTGTAGATCAGCGCCATATCCATGCGGTCCCGGTATTTGATGGCGGCCTCCGCTCCTGCTGCCTGAAAGCCCTTCGCGGCAGTCACACCGCCCTCGATCTGTTTCATATTCCTCCTCGATTCTGCCGCTCCTGCCGCGGCCTGCCTTTTCGTTTCCATTCAGACGCTCCCGGCGGGATGCCGCCGGCGGCTCCTGCGTTCTCCCGTCATGCACCAGAGCCGGCGCCTGTGCTTCCTACCGATTGAATGCAGTGATATTTGCCTCGTTCAGCGTGAAATCATAATAATTTAAATCTTCGCGTCTGGTCCAGCCGATCCGGTTCCAGAAGGCGTTCCCGATGTCGTTCACGGTAAATGCGATCAGGCTCACCTTGTTGATCTGCTCCGCCCGCAGGGCGTTCATGCAGCGGACCACCATCTCCTTGCCGATGCCGTGCCTGCGGCAGTCCTCCCGCACGCACACGTGGTACAGACAGCCCCGTCTTCCGTCGTGGCCGCAGAGAATGCCGCCCACCACGGAACCGTCCTCACTGACCGCCACCACGCTGGTGGTAGGATTGCGCCTCAAAAAGCGCTCCACACCCTCTCTGGAATCGTCGATGCTCCTCATGCCGAAGCCCTTTATGGTCATCCACAGGGCATACAGCCCCTCGTAATCCTCTATGGTCATCGTCCTGACCGTGTAATTTCCGTTCATCCTTTCTCCGTTCCTGCGCCGTCCGCTTCGGTCCGCGCTTCCTCTTGGCGCCGTTTGCTTCGGTCCGCGCTTCCTCTTGGCGCCGTTCGCTTCGATCCGCGCTTCCTCCGGTTCTGTCCCCGGACCCTTCGGCCGCCCGCGCGGCGCTCACGTCAATATCCCTCTCCGCTACGGGAAGCAGGGAACCAGCTCCAGCCCCTCGCTCTCCCTCAGGCCGAACAGCAGGTTCATGTTCTGGACTGCCTGTCCCGCCGCGCCCTTTACCAGATTGTCCAGAGTGCCCATCATGACGATGCGGCCCGTCCTCTCATCGATCACAAGACCGATGTCCACATAGTTGCTGCCCTCCACCCATTTTGTCTCAGGGCAGACGCCTTCGTCCAGCACCCGGATGAATTTTTCGTTCCCGTAATATCTGTCATACACGGCCCGGATCTCGTCATACGAGGGCAGCGCGCCGTCGGCCCTCCGCCTCAGGCTTGCATACTCCGTGACCAGGATCCCCCGGTTCATGGGAACCAGGTGGGGCGTAAAGCTCAGCGTCACGCTCCGCCCGCAGGCATAGCCGAGCTGCTCCTCGATCTCCGGCGTATGGCGGTGGCTCGCCACGCCGTAAGCCTTCATATTTTCGTTTACCTCACAGAACAGATTCTGCACCTTTGCCCCCCTGCCGGCGCCGGAGGTTCCGGACTTGGCATCGATGATGAGGGTGTCCGTGTCGATGAGCCCCTCCTTCACCAGAGGATATGCCGTCAGGATAGAGCAGGTGGTATAGCAGCCCGGATTGGCCACCAGTCTGGTCTTATCGGTGATCTGTCCTCTGTTGATCTCACAGAGCCCGTAGACGGCCTCCGGGATGAACTGAGGCGACCTGTGCTCTATGCCGTACCATTTCTCGTAGACCGCCACATCCTTGATCCGGTAGTCCGCGGACAGGTCAACGACCTTTACTTTTGACAGAATTTCCTCCGTCAGCACCCCCGCCAGAAAGCCCTGGGGCGTGGCGGTGAAGATCACATCCGCCTCCTCCGCCAGCTCCTGCAGCCTGTCGTCCCTGCAGACATCCTCCACGATCCGGAACATGTTCCGATAAACATCGCTGTATTTTTTATCTATGTAGCTCCTGGAGCCGTACCAGACGACCTCCGCCTCCCTGTGGCCCTGCAGGAGCCGCACCAGCTCTCCTCCGGCGTAGCCCGTAGCGCCGATAATACCCGCCTTGATCATATTTCCTCCCGAATACCGTTTCAAAGTGACTTTACCATTATATCACTTTTTGCACTGATGTCTACTACTTTATGGGGGAAATTTTATATTTATTCATTTTGGCGCAATTTATTGCATAAAAATGCATCATCCTCCCTTATTCACCCTCCGAATGCTTCCGTCAGCAAGTTTCCGTCACGGGCTCCTCCACCCCTCCTTCGTCCGCCGGGCCTCTCCCCCGGTATTCCCCGGTCTTTCGCCGGTCAATTTTGCTTGCAATTCCAAGGGTTCTGTTGTATAGTGATTTCAGCTTGTAAAAAATATATACATATATACGGAGGCTCATACTATGAAAGAAAAAGTGATTCTCGCCTATTCCGGCGGTCTGGACACCACCGTCATCATCCCCTGGCTGAAAGAGAACTTTGACTACGAGGTCATCTGCGTCTGCGTGGACTGCGGTCAGGCGGAGGAGCTGGACGGTCTGGAGGAACGCGCAAAGTCCTGCGGCGCTTCCAAGCTGTACATTGAAAACGTGATCGACGAATTCTGCGACGAGTACATTGTTCCCTGCGTGCAGGCCAACGCCGTTTATGAGAACAAGTACCTGTTAGGCACCTCCATGGCCCGTCCCCTGATCGCAAAGAAGCTGGTGGAGATCGCGCGCAAGGAGGGCGCTACCGCCATCTGCCACGGCGCGACCGGCAAGGGCAACGACCAGATCCGCTTCGAGCTGGGCATCAAGGCGCTGGCTCCCGACCTGAAGATCATCGCCGCCTGGAGGAACGAAAAATGGAACATGGATTCCCGCGAGTCCGAGATCGCATACTGCAAGGCCCACGGAATTCATCTCCCCTTCTCCGCCGATTCCTCCTACAGCCGCGACCGCAACATCTGGCATATCAGCCACGAGGGACTGGAGCTGGAGGATCCCGCCAACGAGCCCAATTTCGAGCATCTGCTGGTGCTGGGCGTAACGCCCGAAAAGGCTCCCGACCAGGGCGAATATGTGACGATGACCTTTGAAAAGGGCGTTCCCACTTCCGTGAACGGGAAGAAGATGAAGGTCTCCGAGATCATTACCGTCCTGAACGAGCTGGGCGGCAAGCACGGCATCGGCATCATCGACATCGTGGAGAACCGTGTGGTGGGCATGAAGTCCCGCGGCGTGTATGAGACGCCCGGCGGCACCATTCTCATGGAGGCGCACCAGCAGCTGGAAGAGCTGATCCTGGACCGGGACACCTACGCCATGAAGAAGGAAATGGGCAGCCGATTTGCAAGCCTTGTGTACGAGGGAAAATGGTTCACTCCCCTGCGTCAGGCACAGCAGGCATTTATCGAGGAGACTCAGAAATATGTGACCGGCGAGGTAAAGTTCAAGCTGTACAAGGGCAATATCATCAAGGCCGGGACCACCTCCCCCTACAGCCTGTACAACGAGAGCATCGCTTCCTTTACCACCGGCGATCTGTACGATCACCACGACGCCGAGGGCTTCATCAATCTGTTCGGCCTGTCCAGCAAGGTCCGGGCCATGAAGATGCAGGAACAGGGCGAGAAGCTGTTCTGAGATATGATTTACTGTAGAGAGGGAACGATATCGACATGACCGTTGCTGTTAAGACCGTCGCTGTAATCTATTTGATCCTGATAAATCTGATCGGCTTTACTGTGATGGGCGTGGACAAAAAAAGAGCCATCCGGGGTGCCTGGCGCATCTCGGAGGCTTCTTTATTTTCCACCGCCCTGCTGGGCGGAGCCCTGGGATGTATCCTGGGGATGTATTATTTCCGCCATAAGACAAGGCATTGGTATTTTAAATACGGAATGCCCCTTATTCTCCTTGCACAGATCGCTTTGATCCTGTATCTCTCCACCGTATTTTAAGAGCCGCGGCGGGCCGCATCCCCCTCATGTGGTGACGATCACCCCGCCGTCGTTGGCGTACATGCTGCTGACTCCTCTGGTATCCAGGATAATGCACTCCCTAAAGGGGATCTTCTCCAGTATGCGTCTCTTGACCTGTTCCGCTCTTGCGCGCGCATTGCAGTGCGTGATGATCAGTCTCCGCCGCTCGGAATCCGGCGCTTCTGCGGCCGCGTACTCGGCCATTTTCTCAAGGGCCTTTTTGATGCCGACGGCCCGGCTCTTCTGAATGATCTCTCCCCCGATCGATCCCATCACCGGCTTGATGTTCAGCGCGGAGGCCATCACCGCCTTCACTCTGCTGAGCCTGCCGTTCTTTCGGAGCGTCTCCAGATTATCCAGCACAAAATAGGTGTGCAGCGTGTCTCTGTACCTGTCGATCTGCTCCGCGATCTCCTCAAAGGGAAGTCCGGCCTCCTCCATATCCCGCAGTTTCAGGGCCAGCTGCGTCTCTCCCCCGCTGGCCGATTCGGAGTCTATGATATGGATCTGTTTGTTCCCATATTTTTCGTGATATAGCTGCCGGCCTAATTTTGCGCTGTTAAAGCTGCCGCTGAGACGGGAGGAGAGGGTCACGGCATACACATGCTCTGCCGGGGTATGATACGCCTCCATAAAACGCTCCGGCGAGGGACAGGCAGACTTCGGGCACTGGGGAGAGTCCGCCACCCGCCGCAGAAATTCGGCCTGGTCAAAGCCCTCGTCATCCAATATCTGATAATCGCCTACCTCAAGAGAGAGCGGGATCCTCTCAAATCTGCCGTCGTGCAGCAGCTCCTCCGGGAGCTCGCCGCAGCTGTCCACAATGATCTTATAGCTCATTTTTTCCTCCGTTCCCGGATCCGTACCGCATCGCGGTCTGCATCCCGATATCCTGCATTTTAACCCCGGCCGCGTAATTTTATTCACCGCAAATTGCAGCACTCTTAACCAAGTATCGTGTTTAATATACATCTTCATGTAGTTTTCATTACTATGTATATTAGCACAGAAATGTGCTCCTGTAAAGAATTTTAATAATAATTGCAATTTTAGAGCATTCGGGATAAGATAGAAAAAAATAAGTTCCGCGGAGGACCGGGGAGACAGAACCTATGACAGCGCTGCAGATTACTGCCATGAAAGATTTTATGAACAGGCTCCTGATTTCAGACAGCTTTGATATATTTCTGCTGGAGGAAGCCGTGATCGGTACCGCCAATACCTTTACCATTGACGGCCGCATAAACAAGGAATTTTACGCCGGCACGGACGGCGGCGATGCTCCTGCACAGGACGAATTCCGCCCCTGGAGCGAGATGAGGAGACTGTGTTTTGACTTGATCAAGGGAAAACGCGCACCGCTCTTCTTTCGGATCACGCTGCAGCTGAAGCCCGAAATCGCGGCCGAGCTGCTGTGCAGGGAGAACTGCGGTGGGGACCGGGAACAGGTGAAGGCACTGGCGCTGAACATCCGCTATGACGGAACAAAGGCGGTGCTGACTACAGCCACCGCCTGCCATACCTTTCTTCTGTCGAAGGAGCCGGATGCCATATGGGACAGGGAGCTGGCCCGCATTCTCGACCGGGCCGGCATCGCTTACGAAATACTGTGAAGGGATGCCGTCTGTCCGCCCTCCGCTTTTCATGGAATCCTTCGCTATTTTTTCATCCTGGGCCTGAAGATCAGACTGGCCAGATACCCGAAGATCAGCGCCGCGGCAGTCCCCACTGCGCCGGCCTTGAAGCCGCCGGCGAACACGCCCAGAAATCCCTGCTCGTCCACAGCCTCCTTCACGCCCTTCATCAGTATATTCCCAAATCCGAGAAGAGGCACGCTTGCCCCTGCGCCGGCAAACTCCTGAAAAGGCTCGTACCAGCCGAAAAAGCTGATAAAGGCACCCGTCACCACCAGGAGCACCATAATCCGCCCCGGCATCATTTTTGTCTTATCCATGAGAATCTGCACCAGAGCGCAGATCAGTCCTCCCACCCAGAAAGCATTTAAATAATCCATTCGGCATACTCCTTTTGCTATATTGTCATTCTAGTTTCTGCCGTTTTTTATAAATTATGTATCCGGGCCGCGCAATGCGCTTTTTTCACTCCTGCTCACACCGCGGCGATCACTTCCACCTCGCACAGCACATTCTTGGGAAGCGTCTTCACCGCCACACAGCTTCTGGCAGGCTTTTCAGTAAAGTACCTTGCATATACCTCGTTGAATGCCGCAAAATCACCCATATCCGCCAGGAAACAGCTGGTCTTCACCACGTTCCGATAATCGGTGCCGGCCTCCTCCAGAAGCGCGCCGATATTCTTCATCACCCGCTCCGCCTGGGCCACGATGTCGTCTCCCTCGATCTCTCCCGTGGCGGGATCAATGGGGATCTGTCCCGAAGCAAACAGCAGTCCGTTCGCGATAATGCCCTGGGAATAAGGTCCGATAGCCGCAGGCGCCTTGTCTGTAAAGATTTTCTTAAGCATAATGAATCCTCTCTTTCTATTTTTTTGATCAGTTATGATCTGTTTCCACTTCCGGCTCCTCGAATTCCACCGTCACATAAAAGCCTCTCGTCCTCTCGGCCACATCCGTGACCACACCCTCCCTGCTCCTCAGTCTGTCGCGGAAGGGAATGTTCACGGACATTGCCAGCGAGGGATCTATCACATAATAGTAGTTGCTGGGCAGCACGCCCTCCGTCACCGTGATCTTCTGTCCCACCTGCAGCAGTCCGGGGCGTTCCATTTTAAATTCCATTTTTCTCATAGGACGATCTCCTTTGTCCGCGTATCTCCGCTCAGATCAATCTGCCCACCAGAGGTATCTTCTTGAACAGATTTGACAGCAGCACCCCGGTGATGACACATGCGCCCAGCCACAAAAGGACCGCAGGATAGGCGTGGATCCTGGGGGCAGCCGCCTGAAAAACAGGATAAAATATTTCCCTGAGCTGCGTCTCGATCAGGTAAGTGCCGAACACTCCCGATCCCACAAAGCAGAAAAAGCTCTCAAGGGCCGCCGGCATTTTCAGGCGGCTGCACACATAACGCACCGCCACAAAGACGGTAAGCGCATAGACCGATACGAACAGGCCGCCGTATGCTATATAGTCTGCCTCCCGCAGCGAAAGATAATTGATGTGCACACTTACCGCCAGCAGAATCAGGGAGGCTCCCGACAGGATCACGATATTTTTCTTGTCGTAGAACATCTCCTCCGACCGGTTCTCGGCAAAGTACCCCATCAGTCCCCACACGACGCACTTGCCAAGGACAGACGGCGTGAACTGAGGATTCGCCAGACCGGTATAATACTCCACTATGGGCAGCACACTGTTCGCTGTCTCCCACAGTACCAGCAGATAGAGGAACCAGGTCTTGCGAGGGATCACCCTGGCCAGACGCTGCAGCAGCGGCAGCACCAAAAGCATCAGGATGTACGCGTACAGGAACCAGTGCGGCACGGAGGCAGTGCCGGTGTACAGATTGCACAAATATGTCTTTATGCTGAGAGCTTCCGGATTTTGCTTACAATTCCAGACGGTCTGCAGGAGAACGGCCAGCGCCAGTACGATGACCATTCTCAGCACCCGGTGCCTGAGAACATACCTCAGCGATTCCTCCCGCCGCAGCAGCAAAGCCCCCGATATCATAAAGAAGAGCGGAATACAGAGCTGAGCCGCCGAAGCCGCGCAGATGCCGAACCAGTAGTTGACAGGGTTCTCCGTCTCCAGGTAGTGGTGGATGCCGGCCGTTTCCGTATGATTAAAAAGCACCAAAAAGATGGCAATGATCCGCAGTATCTCCAAATAAACGATTTTAGTCCGTTGTCCGCTCATCCGTCACGTTGCTCCCTGCACAGCTCTCTCCTGTGTTTTCTGATATTCAGCATAACGCAAAAGAGGACATTCGTCAAGAATGCCCTCTCCGACAGCGGTCCGCCGTGCCGGACCGTCAGATCCTTTCTATCACGAGGCCATGGGCAATGCCGGGCACGCTCTTTCCCTCGTTGAAGCTGGTCTTGCTGAGCAGGGCGCCGGTAGGCAGAAAGAGCACCCTGTTCCAATTGCCCTCCTCCAGCTGTTTCAGGATATACGCAGACAGCGTTACGGCGCTGCAGCCGCAGCCGCTCCCCCCGGCATGAGTGTCCTGACTGTCCCCGTCGAAGATCTCAATGCCGCAGTCCATGTGCTGCGCGAAAATGTCATATCCCTTTTCCCGGAGCAGGTCTATGAGCACCTTCTGCCCCACCTTTCCCAGATCCCCCGTGATGATCTTATCGTAATCCTCAGGCCGACGGTCAAAGTCCATAAAGTGCTGCTCCAGGGTCGATGCGGCGGCCGGCGCCATACAGGCTCCCATATTCATGGAATCCTTCAGGCCATAGTCCACGATCTTTCCCACAGTCAGTCCCGTGATCCTGGCTCTGGGCCGTCCCTTTCCGTCCGCTTTCATTCGGTCCGCCGCCTGGCCGTCTCCCAGCACAAAGGCTCCGCTGCCCGTCACCGTCCAGGAGGCGGAGAGAGGTCGCTGATTGCCGTATTCCAGCGGAAAACGGAACTCCTTCTCGGCGCTGGCAAAATGGCTGGACGTGACGCAGACCACTCTCTCGGCAAAGTCTCCCGCAATGCTCAGGGTCCCCAGCGCCAGGGACTCGCCGCACGTGGAACATGCGCCGTAGACTCCGAACAGCGGTATATTATAAGAGGATATGCCAAAGGATGTGGCGATCGACTGCCCAAGCAGGTCGCCCGCAAACAGGAAGGAAATATCCTCCGGCGACACTCCGGCCTTTTCCAGGGCGAGATTGACCGCATCCTTCTGAAGCTTGCTCTCCGCCTCCTCCCAGGTGGCACAGCCGAACATGTCATCCTCGCCCGTCTGATCGAACAAAAGCCCCAGAGGGCCCTGCGCCTCCTTCGTGCCCACCACACTGGCACTGTTCAAAATGTATACCGGCCTTTCCGGCCTGACGCTCGCTTTTCCCAAACTCTGTCCCATGTCTGCTCTCCTTCTTCCGAAAACATAATGATTGCTGTCTCTATTATTTCCGTGGAAGAAGGATTCTATACCGTTCTCTTTATTGTACTGTTTTCTTTACTGTACCGTTTTCATCAGACTGGTGACCACATAGAGCACCTCGCCGTTGTATTCCACTCTGGACCAGCCGGAATCGGCGCTGTACCCCGTTCGGTGCACCGTCTCTCCGCCGTTCAGCTGGCAGCGGACCGTCGCGTCTCCCTCCGTGGTGCTGGGCTCGGTCCTCAGATTCACATACTCCTTGGGCGTCATGCTGTCGTCGCAGTCCGCAAACAGGATCACCCTGCCGCTCACCGTGGTGACTCGGTTGGGATCGGAGGGCCGTACCGGCGGCTTGTAGCTCAGATCCGTGGTCAGGTACTGGGTCACGGCGTACAGTGTTTGACCGTTATAGTCAATTCTGGACCACCCCTTGTCGGAGTTGACTCCCGTGCGGGAAAGCACCTCGCCGTTGCTGATCTGCACCACTACGGTGTCCTCGTCCGCCGTACTGGGCACGGATCGAAGATTTACCAGATCCTTCGGCGTCACATCCTCCTGCACCGGGGAAAAGCTCATGGAACCGTCGCCGTCCTCCGGCACCTGAGGCTCCTCCGCATCCGCAGGCTTCTGCTCGGAGTGTCCGTCATCCGTCTCCCCGTCCCCCTCCGAACCTGGGGCCTCTGTATCCGACGGCTGCCGTGCGGAATCTTCGCCGGAGGCCTCCGCGGCATCCTGATTCGCAGAGCTCTTGTCCGCGTCCTCCTGATTCGCGCCTTCCCGGTCCGTGCTTTCCTGACCCGCGTCTTCGCCGGCCGTCCCCTCCGACTGCTGCGCGTACGCATCCGTGGGCACAGGCTGGGAACCGCCGTCTGCGCCCGTATGGGTGAAATGCCAGAGCAGCGCGCAGATAACGGCTGCCAGGACCACCAGTCCCGCAAACACGGCCGCCATCTTCCAGACAGACAGGGGCTCCGGTTCATCCGCCCAGTCTTCCTCTCTCTCAGACATCTGTGCGTCCGGGTCCAACTCCACAAATTCTATGTCCTGCTCTTTTTCATCCTCTTTCATATCACTGCTCCGCCTTTCGTAAGCCCGCCGGACTATGCCCCGGCATTTTCCCCGTCGTACTTCTCACTCTGCATACGGATCAACTCGGCATCCTCAAAGTAATTGATCTTCATAGCGCTCTTTACCTCGGACAGAGTCTGCGCGGCCACCTTGCGGGCCTCGTCGCTTCCCTTTTTCAGCACCTCATATACCGCAGGGATATCCTTTTCCAATTCCTTTCTACGGCTGCGGATGGGCTCCAGGGTCTCCTGCATGACATTGTTCAGGAATTTTTTGACCTTCACATCCCCCAGACCGCCCCGCTGATAATGGGCCTTCAATTCGTCCAGATCCGCATATTCCGGCAGATACCGCCCGAAATGCTCCTGACGGCAGAACGCATCCAGATAGGTGAACACGGTGTTCCCCTCCAGATGACCGGGGTCGCTGACCTGAAGATGCAGCGGGTCCGTATACATGCTCATGATCTTCGCGCGCACCTCGTCGGCGGAGTCGGCCAGATAGATGCAGTTGCCCAGGGACTTGCTCATCTTTGCCTTGCCGTCGGTGCCGGGCAGTCTCTTGCAGGCCTCATTTTCCGGCAAGAGGGCCGCAGGCTCTACCAGCACCGGTGCGTATACCGTGTTGAACTTGTGCACGATCTCCCTGGCCTGCTCGATCATGGGGAGCTGGTCGTCGCCCACGGGAACAGTAGTGGCCTTAAAGGCGGTAATATCCGATGCCTGACTGATGGGATAGGTAAAAAATCCCACCGGAATGCTTGCCTCAAAGTTGCGCAGCTGGATCTCATTCTTCACGGTAGGATTTCTCTGCAGTCTTGCCACAGTCACCAGGTCCATATAGTAGAACGTCAACTCACAGAGCTCGGAAATCTGAGATTGAATAAAAAGTGTGGACTTTGCCGGGTCCAGACCGCATGACATATAGTCCAGTGCCACCTCAATGATGTTCTGGCGGACCTTCTCCGGATTTTCAATATTGTCCGTCAGGGCCTGGGCATCGGCAATCATGATAAAAGTCTTTTTATATTCTCCGGAGTTCTGCAGCTCTACGCGTCTGCGCAGCGAGCCCACATAGTGGCCTACATGAAGTCTGCCTGTAGGACGGTCTCCGGTCAATATGATCTTATCTGTCTTATCCATTGTACTGCTGCCTTTCTGTTCGATTTTACCTCCCCTATCTTAACACAACCCGCAGAATTCTGCAACGATATCATTTGGAGCCTTTTTCCGTCACCGCCAGCAGCGCCGCCATGAATTCATGGGCCAAAAGCGGCATGGCAGAGAGAACGGTCAGACGGATCCACTCAGATCCGGACAGGGAGGATGTGCCGAAGGCTCCGATCAGGAAGGGCACCTCCGTCACCGCGAACTGCAGTAAAAATCCCACAATGCATGCCGCTATCATCCATTTATTTTCCAGATGGTCCATGCGGAAGACGGATCTGTGCACATCCCTCATGCCGACGGCGTGAAAGAGCTGGGACATTCCCAGGACCGTAAAGGCATAGGTCTGGGCTCTGGACAGCACCTCCGGGGTCTGGAGGATGTGGCAGAGCTGACCCAGGCTCAGGCTCAGGCCCTGACTCCGGAGGAGCGCACAGGGCAGCATGAGAAAGGCCGTCAGACTGATTGCGGCGATCAGCGCCCCGTAGAAGCAGGTACAGGCGAGCCCGCCTCTGGAGAACAGACTTTCCTTGGCCTTTCTGGGCTGCTGCCGCATCAGGCTGTCCCCGTCATTTTTGTCCACTCCCAGCGCCAACGCCGGAAGCGAGTCCGTGATCAGATTGATCCAGAGAATGTGGCTGGACTTTAAGGGCGGAGCCAGCCCGCAGATCACCGCCAGGAACATGGTTATGATCTCTCCCAGATTGGAGGACAGCAGAAATATGACGGATTTTCTGATATTCTCGTAAACTCCCCTGCCCTCCTCGATAGCCCTTCGTATGGTGGCAAAGTTGTCATCCGTCAGGATCATATCGGATGCCTGTCTGGCCACATCCGTTCCGGAGAGGCCCATGGAAATGCCGATATCCGCTTTTTTTAAGGACGGTGCGTCGTTCACTCCGTCTCCCGTCATGGCCACGATCTCGCCCCTGGACCGGAAGCCGTCCACAATGCGCACCTTCTGGGCGGGCGATACTCTGGCAAAGACTCTCACCGTGCCGAGACGTTCCCGCAGAGCCTCATCCGACATTTCGTCCAACTGCTCTCCCGTCACGCACTGCTCCTCTCTCTGCACGATATCCAGCTGTTTTCCGATGGCGAACGCAGTGTCCACATGGTCTCCCGTGATCATCACCGTGGTGATGCCGGCCTTCTTAAAATCCGCCACCGCTCTGGCTGCTTCCGGCCGGGCAGGATCGCGCATACCCACCAGCCCCAGAAGGGTCAGCTGCTCCTCTTCTGGCTCCCTGACGTTCAGGCGCATGGCCACCGCCAGCGTGCGCAGCGCTTCCCCGGACATTTTTTCCGCCTGCCGCCCGATCAGTCTGCGGTATTCCTCCGAAAGCCGCATCGGTCCGCCGGCGGTCTGTACATGTGTGCACCTTTTCAGGACCTCGTCCGGCGCGCCCTTGGTATAGCTGACCAGTCCGGCTGCGGCTCCGGCCGCCCGAAGCTCGGCTCCCATGCGCCCTGCGCGTCTGTGCAGCGTAGTCATCATCTTTCTGTCGGAGTCGAAAGGGAGCTCACCGATCCTGGGGAGACTGTGTTCCAGCTCACCTTTTTCCAGCCCCATCCTTTCGGCCAGATCCAGCAGCGCCAGCTCTGTAGGATCGCCTGTCCTGCTGCCCTGCCCGGACACGGCATCGTTGCAGACGGTCAGACCGTAGAAGAAATCGGGGCAGTCCTGAAGGTGCAGCTCCTCCACAGGACGCAGGACGCCGTTGACATAACACTTTTCCACACTCATGCGGTTCTGGGTCAGGGTCCCCGTCTTGTCAGAACAGACCACGCTCACCGCTCCCAGTGTCTCCACCGAGGGCAGCCTGCGGATGATCGTGTTCACCCGCACCATTCTTGTGACGCTCAGGGCCAGGCAGATCGTGACCACCGCGGGCAGGCCCTCCGGCACCGCGGCCACCGCCAGGCTGATGGCCGTGATCAGCATTTCCGGGATATTCCGCCGCTGCAGTACCGCTATGGCGAACAGCGCCGCACACAGGAACAGACTGAGAAGGCTCAGCACCTTTCCAAGCTCCCCCAGCCGCTTCTGCAGGGGCGTCATCTCCTCCCCGGCCTCTGCGATCATCGCAGCGATATGCCCCAGCTCCGTATCCATGCCCGTCGCAGTGACAATGCCCTCCCCTCTGCCGTAGGTGACGACCGTAGACATGTACGCCATATTCCGCCTGTCCCCCAGCGACAGCCGGACGCTTCTGTTCGACAAAAAGGCAGCATCCTTTTCCACGGGGACAGACTCTCCGGTCAAAGCGGATTCTTCCACCTTCAGATTCGCGGACTCCACCAGCCGCAGATCCGCCGGGATCTGGCACCCGGCCTCCAGATAGACCAGATCTCCCTTTACCAATTCGGCAGCGGGAATCTCCGTGCGCCTGCCCTCCCGTATCACCGCAGCCTTGGGGCTGGCGAGCTTCTTCAGGGATTCCAGGGCCCTTCTCGCCTTCCCCTCCTGGAACATTCCCACAAGGGCATTCAAGACTACCACCACTCCGATGATCACAGCGTCACTGACCTCCTTCAGGAGCACCGACACCACCGCCGCCACCAGCAGCACATAGATCAGAGGGTCGTTCAGCTGCTCCAGGAAGGACTGTATGGCCGTCTTCCGCCGGGGCGCTCTCATCTCGTTGCGCCCGTCCCGCTTCAGTCTCTCTGCGGCTTCCCTCATGCCCAGACCCTTCCGGGCATCTGTCTTTAATGCCTCCTCCGTCTGCCGGATGCTGTACTGTTCAAACACGAAAAACCCTCCCTAAGGTTGTCTGCATTGCATTTTATGCCTCAGGGAGGGAAAGTATGTCCCATATTTTACTGTACGTTATTCCGGGCGGATGCCAGGAGCTCCTTGGTGTACTCTTCCTTCGGGCTGTCAAAGATCTCCTCCGTCTCCCCCGTCTCGATGATCCGTCCCTCTTTCATCACCATGATCCTGTCGCACATCTGGTAGACCACGTTGATGTCGTGGGAGATGAACAGGAAAGAGAGCTTCATCTCCCGGCGGAGCCTCTGCATCAGTTCCATGATCTGGGCCTGGATGGTCACATCCAGAGCAGACACCGGTTCGTCCGCTATGATAAATCCCGGATGCGTGATCAGCGCCTGGGCAATGCTCACCCGCTGCCGCTGTCCCCCGGAAAGCTGTGCGGGCCTGCGGTAAAAATACCGTTCATCCATGCCCACACGGCGCAGCATATCGCAGGCCGCCGCCTCCATATCGGCCCTGGTCATGGCTCCGCCCACGGCCGTGGCGCCCTGCGCCCGCAGAGGCTCCTGAAGCTGCCAGCCCACGGTCCTGGCGGGATTTAGGCTGCTGTAGGGATCCTGAAAGATCATCTGCGGCCGCAGGGTACTGTGGAGCACCTGTCCTTCGATATCCCTGTTGATCCCCAGGACAGCCCTGGAAAGAGTCGTCTTGCCGCAGCCGCTCTCGCCCACCAGCCCCAGGCTCTCACCGGGATAGATCTCAAAGTTCACATCCTTCACCACGCAGTGACGGCGCTTCTTCCCAAAAAGGCTGTTGCCTCCGTCCTGATAGTACACGGAAAGGTCGCGCACCTGCACCACAGGATCGGATAGGGCCTGCTCTTCCGCAGGCACATACGGGCTTTTCCGCCGCTTCATCCGGGAGGGCACTGCCTCCAGCAGTCTCCTCGTGTAATCCTGCTCCGGATGCCGAAAGATCTGCTCCGTCTCCCCCTGTTCCACCACGCAGCCGTCCTTCATCACCGCTATGCGCTGACAGAGCCTTCTGGCCAGATTCAGATCGTGGGTAATGAACAGCATGGCATTGTTCTGCTGCCGGTTGATCTTCTGAAGCAGCGAGACGATCTGGTTCTGGACGGTGACATCCAGGGCCGTTGTGGGCTCGTCCGCCACCAGAAGGCGGGGATGCAGGATCACGGCCATGGCGATCATCACTCTCTGGCGCATGCCCCCCGAAAGCTGGTGGGGATAGCTTGCATACACCGTCTCCGCATCCTTCAGCCCCACCGCCTCAAACGTCTCCAGGACCTTTTTCCTTCTCTCCGCTGCGTCCAGCCGCGTGTGGAGGCGCAACACCTCGTCCACCTGCTTTCCCGCGCGCTGGGTGGGATTCAGGCTGGTCATGGGCTCCTGAAAGACCATGGACATCTCGTCTCCCTGGAACCTGCGGTACAGGGCCTTGTCGCGGGGCCGTCCCGCCTCCAGAAGGAGGGTATCGTCAAAATATATCCTCCCGGAGGTCACGCGGGCCGATTCCGCCACAAGCCCCATAAGCGTCAGGGCAGTCACGGATTTGCCGCAGCCGCTCTCGCCCACCACGCCCAGGATCTCCCCGTCTCTTATTTCCAGACTTACATTTTTTACCACTTCCGGGCCGTCAAAGGCCACGGAGAGGTCCTCTATCCTGATCATTCCACACGCCTCCTGATGCCTTCGCTGAAAAGAGAAAAGCCCAGCACGATCCAGACAATGACCATTCCGGGCGCCAGGGCATACCAGGGAGCCGCCTGCAGATATCCCTGGGCATCCGACAGCATATTTCCCAGACTGGCATCCGGCGCCTGCACACCGATGCCAAGATAGCTCATTCCCGACTCCGCCAATATGGCATTGTTCAGTCCGATCATGACGGAAACACCGAACACCGGAAGAATATTGGGCAATATATGCACGAACAGGATCCGGAACCTGCCCACGCCCATCAGTCGGGCGCGCTTGATATAGTCTGCGTCACGCAGCCTCAGATACTCGCCGCGCACAATGCGCACATAGCTTGGCACAAATACGATCCCCAGCGAAAGGATCAGATTCTGTCTGCCGTTTCCCAGAATACTGATGAACACCAGCGCCAGCAGGATGCTGGGAAAGCCGTTGACGGCATCCGTGACCCGCATGACCGCCTCGTCCAGCACGCCGCCGAAATAACCGGTCAGAGCGCCCAGCAGGATCCCTGCCGCCCCTGAGAACAGGACCACCAGCGTACTGATGACAATGGTAGTGCCCATGCCCTGCATGACACGCGAGAAGATATCCCGGCCGAAATTGTCCGTGCCGAACAGATGCCGCCAGGAGGGCGCGGCAAATCTTTCCGCCGCAGACATGGCGGTGGTGCTGTACGGTGTCCAGAACAATCCCAGCAGCCCCAGGAACACGGCAGCGCCCGTCATGACCAGGCCTGCGGTGAAATACTTATTCCATTTTTTTGCCGGGGAAAGCGTTTTCACGGCGTTCCTTGGACTCCTTTCCTATTTTTCGCTGATTCTCGGATCGATCGCCCGATACAGAATATCTATCAGGAAATACACAAAAATAACGACAAAGGTAATATACAGGATCAATATCTCCACCACCGGAAGATCTCTGGTGGAGACGGAGCTGATCAACAGCCGTCCTATTCCCGGCAGGCCGAATACCTGCTCGATGACGATACTGCCCGCCACGATCTCGGCGACGATCATTCCCAAAAAGGTAATTACCGGTATCATGGCATTTCTCAGGACATGGCCGTACACGACGCGGCGTCCGGTGCAGCCCTTTCCGTATGCAGTCCTCACATAGTCGGCATTCATCTCCGTCAGCAGGGAGTTCCGCAGGAACCGGGCCGTCATGGCGATCTTCGGAATGGCCACCGACAGGGCCGGGAACATAAGGTATCCGAGAAAGCCCCGGAAATCTTCCTTGTAGCTCACATATCCGCCCGGCGCAAAAAACTTCAGGACGATGCCGAAGATATACGTCACCAGGATTCCCAGAAAAAATGCGGGGACGGCCATGGCCGCCTGTGTGGTCACGCCAAGCAGCGCGTCCAGAAAATGACTTTTGCTCCTGGCCCACAGCACTCCCAGCGGAACGGATACCGCCGTGATCAGTACCAGTGACAGTGCCGCCAGCCAGAGCGTTACCGGAAGCTTGTCCCCGATCAGCTCGGACACCGGCATCATTTCGTTCATATTTTTGGAATAACGGTAGCTGACGCCCAGATCGCCCCGCAGTATATCCGCTATCCAATTGAAATATCGCACCGCCGGGGGATCGTTGAAGCCCAGCTCTTCCCGAAGCTGTTCCTCCCTTTCCGGAGTCGCTTCCGTTCCCAGTATGGACGTGACTACGTCTCCGGGAATGATCTGGAAGGCAAGGAAGGCGGCTGCGGAGACAAGGAACAATGTCATAATGAGAGTAATTGATTTTTTGATAAAATATCTCACGCAGCTGCCTCCTTTCTTCCCGAAAGCTCCGGTCTTACTGTACTACATATACCGTGCTCATATCCTGCACGTAGATGGGGTAGAACCTGTAGCCTGCCAGCCTGTTGCTGATGGCCGTCATGTTGCCCGGCACCTGAATAAATGCCGTCGCGGCGTCATCCACAAGAAGCTCCTGGAGCTGCCTGTAGTATCCGGCCTTCTCCTTCAGATCCAGCGCGGCCTGGGCCTTCGCATACACCTCATCATACTCCGCATTCGTGTAGTTGATGAAATTCTTGGATGACGTAGTCTCAAATCTGTTGAGCATGTAGCCTGGCGTCTGGTCGCAGGTCACTCCGCTGATGGTAGCAGTGTACTGCCTTCCGTTATAGATGTCGGTCAGCCAGGTGTTCCACTCCACCGCATTGATCGATGCGTTGATCCCCACCGCCTTCAGCTGCTCCACAATGACCTCGCCGGTCTGCATATGGAACTCATAGTTGGAAGGAATATCGATCACAAGATCAAAGCCGTTCGGATAACCTGCCTCCGCCAGCAGCTCCTTTGCCTTTTCCACATCGGCTCCGGTACCGTAGACATCGTTCAGGTCCTCGTAATAGTCCGTCAGAGTAGGCAGCATCGCCGATCCGATCAGCGAGCCGTTGCCGCCTCCCACGAAGAGATTGATCTCATCCTTGTCGATGGCATACAGGATCGCCTGACGCACCTTCACATTGTCCAAGGGCTCTACCGCATTGTTCAGGAACAGCGCCTGCACAACATTCGAGGGCGATGAGATCACCTGATGGGTATTGCCCGCCTTCAGCGCCTGTGCCTGAGAGTCCGTCAGGTAGGGATAGATATCAATGGTGCCGCCCTGCAGCTCCATGAGCGCCGTCTCCGCACTGTTCACGATTTTGAATTCGACCTCGTCCAGATAGGGAAGGCCCTCCTGCCAATAGTCGGGGTTCTTTTTCACCACGATGCCCTCCTGGGGCTTGTAGGAAACAAAAGAAAACGGTCCCGTTCCAACAGGATCTGCCCCTTCCTCCTCACCGCTGCCCGCGGGGATGATGGCGGCCACAAAGCTGTAGATCAGCTCCGTGTTGGCACTTCCCACTGTCACCTGAACCGTCTTTTCGTCAATAATATCTACGGCCGTGATCGCGCTCAGCGTGGATATCAGAGGTGTGCCGTCCAACAGTCCGGAAGCTCTCTCCAGAGAGTACTTCACATCCTCAGCTGTCACAGCGCTGCCATTGTGGAACTTCACGTTATCTCTCAAGGTGAAGGTGTATACCAAGCCATCCTCGGAGATTGTGTGGCCACTGGCTACCGCATCGATCAGGTTGCCGTTTTCATCAGACTTTACCAAGCCTTCAAAAATGTTGAATAAAATTTCCTTAGTTCCTGCCGCCGTCGCTTTATGAGGGTCAAGACTGTCAATATCCTGTTGTATTCCTACAACAGCAGAGCCTCCGTAAACAGGTCCGTCCGCCTGGTCCTCCGTGGAGGATTCCGCTTCCGATGATTGCTCATCCGACTCGCCGGTTACAGACTCCGTAGAGGTGTTATCCCCCGAAGACTCTCCTGTGCCGCCTGCGCATCCGCCCAGTGCAACCGTTGTCAGAAGTGCCGCCAAAAGCAAACTGCAAAGTTTCTTTTTCATAGTCGCTCTTCTCCTCTTCGATCAATAAACCTCTCATTATTCTATTGTCTTTCCTATTTTACCACAGAATCTGGTTATTGCAAGGTTTTTTCCACACAATTGTGCATCAGCATGGCGATGGTCATAGGACCTACGCCGCCGGGCACCGGTGTGATGGCGGACGTGTGAGGCGCTACGCTGTCAAAATCCACATCCCCGCAGAGCCTGTTATTCTCATTCCGGTGAATGCCCACGTCTATGACCACGGCCCCCTCCTTCACATAGCTGGCGTCCACAAATTTCGGCTTTCCGACGGCCACCACCAGAATGTCGGCCCGTCTGGTGATCTCCCTCAAATTCCTTGTTCTGGAGTGACAGACCGTGACGGTGCCGTTCTCCCGAAGCAGCAGCATGGCCATGGGCTTGCCCACGATATTGCTCCTGCCCAGCACCACACATTCCTTTCCCTCGATGGCAATGCCGGACCGCTTCAGGAGCTGGATCACGCCGGCCGGCGTACAGGAGACAAAGCCCGGTCTGCCGATGCTCAGGTTCCCCACATTCACGGGGTGGAATCCGTCCACATCCTTCTCAGGGGAGATGGCGAGCAGCACCTTCTCCTCGTCGATATGCTCCGGCAGAGGCAGCTGCACCAGGATCCCGCCGACGGCACTGTTCCCGTTCAGCTCCTGCACCAGTTTCAGGAGCTCCTCCTGGGTCGTCTCTTCCGGCAGCTCATAGGAGAGAGATTCGATACCGATGTAAGCGCAGGCTTTTTTCTTGTTGCCCACGTAAACGCTTGACGCCGGATCGTCCCCCACCTGGATCACGGCAAGGGCGAACGTCCTCCCCTGCTCCTTCAACGCCGTCACTTTCTCCTTTAACTCGTCCTTGATCTCCTGGGAGATCCTTTTCCCGTCAATGATCTGATACATATCTTATCTCCTTTTTCATTTTATAGACATACACACGGCCTAATAGACATACACACTGTGCCCCGTGATCTCCTCATAGCAGTCCAGTATGGCATCCAGCGGCACGCACCAGTACCGCCTGGGCGAGCTGGAATAGGCGTAGGCCATTCCGATCAGGTTGCCGTGGCCGTCCACCACCGCCGATCCGGAATCCCCATGCTCCAGCTTCAGCGTGACCTCCGTATGCTCTTTCTGATCGTACCAATAAAAATATTGCTTTATCTTGATCAGCGTGCCCAGCGACGTATGCTGAATTCCTCCCTGCCGGTCCACCCGCTCCAGCCCCACATCGATCCTCTGGTCGTTGAGACCGCTCCAGTAGCTTCTGTCAATATGGACCGTCATGAGCCGATCCAGCAGCTCCTGCGGAATGTCGTCCCTGTCCACCGTCACGACTCCCACATCATAAGCGTCGCTGCATCCCAGCGGTTCCCCCTTCACCTTCGTCCCGTCAAAGAAATACACATCCCACCTGTCGCGGGACTCCACCACATGGCGATTGCTGCAGATATAGACCGTGTCCTCCGTGATTTCGATAATGTATCCCGAACCGGCGCTGTACCCCGTGCTGTTGCCGCGGTAGAGCTGCACCAGCGCAGGGCGTATGTATTCCAGCGATTCCCTGATATCGTCCCTGTCGGACGCGCCCGAATCGTAGGGATTGATGGCACCGATGATCCTGTCGCTATGGCGTTCCGCCCTGCGGCTTCCGATCAGCTTCTGCAGGTCTTCCGGCGTCGCTACGGTCACATCTGCATAGCTGACATTTTCGATGCCCAGATCGTCCTTCACATGATAGGACAGCCTGTAAGTACCCTCCTTAGACAACTGCACCAGCCTGTCGTCCACCGTGATTCGGTCCGTCAGATCTCCGTCCGTCTCATCCCATGCGGTCACCTGCTCCAGATAATCCACCCGGCTTCCCAGGGCCAGAAAAATATCCTGCACTCCTTCGATCTGCGGCGCCCTGTCCACCGTCACGGTGAACGTGACGGCGGCCCTGTTCCCGGAGGAATCCTCCGCCAGGACGGTACAGTTATAATCTCCCGTATCCGCGTATTTCAACGTGGTCAGCTCACGACCGGATTCCAGGAAGGAAAGCTTCACGTGAGCATCCGCATCCGCTGCTCCCTTTATCAGCTCCCTCGGCTCGTACTCTCTCCCCGCCGCCAGATATACCTGTCCCTCCTTCAGGGAAATATCCGGCGGGACGGTATCCTCGATGACGATCTCATACCGGAACTCCTTCCTGCCGTGGCTCACATACGCCTGATAGACGCCCACTCTCCTGTCGTTCACCTGGGAGATATCCAGCTCCCCCAGGCCCACCGACCACCTAGTCCCCACCAGATAATCCTGCAGATCGCCGCTGACCGCGTCGCCCAGTTCAAGGACCTTACTGCTGAACGCAGGCTCCACTCTGTACAGAAAACGGTAAAAGAAAAGGACTCCCACGCTCAGAACGACAAAAAGAGCCACTGCCCAAACGATCGGGCGGCGACGCCTTCTTTGGCCGCGCGTATGCTGTTCCTGAAATCTCGTTCTCTCTCTCTCGGCTTTCATCTTTATGGCCTCACTTGCCTCATGGCCTCGCTTGCCTCATGGCCTCACTTGCTTCATGACCTCGCCCGCTTCATGGCTCACTTGCCTCATGGCCTCACTCACTTCATGGCCTCGCTCGCTTCATGGCTCACTTGCTTCATGACCTCACTCACTTCATGGCTCACTTGCCTCATGGCCTCACTCACTTCATGGCCTCGCCACCGCTGCGGTCTCCTTTTAAAGTCTACCACCCGCACAAGACCTTGTCAATTTGAGAGAGATCCGCGGAAGGACAGCAGAGACAGTCCGCCAAGGGACAGCAGAGACGGCCCTCCAGGGGGCAGAAGAGACGGCCCGCCGGGGCAGCGAATTCCAAGATTCTCTAACGCGCCGTCTCCCCGAACACACTCTCACTCAGCTCCCGGCAGTAATCCAGCGAAAAGCTGCCGTCCTGCCCGACGATCTCATTTCTCTTGGCCAGCTCCTCCGTATACTCCTCCAGCGGGTATACGGTCACGCCTCCGAATCCCACCTCCAGATGGCACACCAGAGGCTCCACACCGTAATCCGTGATGACGGCTCTGCCCTCTTCGTCGAGCCCCACCGTCACCTGGGCCATGCCGCCCACCATCCGGTCGGCCACTCCCTGACCGGTGCCGGAGGTCCAGTTCACAAAATTCCCCAGCGAATAGTAGACCAGAGTGTCGTCCACCCACTCCACGGGCTCGATCACATGAGGATGGGTCCCCAACACCAGATCCGCCCCATTGTCCGCGAACAGCCGGGCCCACCTTTGCTGGGCCTCGGTCTCTTCCAGGCGGTATTCGGTACCCCAGTGGGGACAGACGACCACGAAATCCGCCAGCTCCTCCGCTCTGTGCAGATCGGACACCACCCGGTCTTCCTCCAGCAGATCCACACCGTACGGCATATCCTGCGGCAGAGGGATTCCGTTGGTCCCATAGGTATAGTTCAGGACGGCGATCCGGATTCCATCCTGCTCATACACATAGATCTCCTGCTGATCCTCCCGGCTTTCATGGATGCCCAGCACCGCTATGCCGGGGTAATTCTCCTCCCAGAAGGCCATACAGTTCACAAGTCCCCGTTTCCCTTTATCTAGGGCATGGTTGGTGGCATGCAGGATGACATCGAAGCCTGCATCGGACAGTGCGTCCCCCAGCTCATAGGGCGCGTTGAAGCTTGGATATCCGCTGATCCCCAGCTCCGTGCCGCCGATGATCACCTCCTGATTCACCAGCGCCAGATCCGCCTCCTGTATCTCCTCCCGCATGTTGGCGAAGACCGGAGTGAAATCATAGCCGCCATCCCCCATTTCCGCGCTCTCCGCCACCGGATTGTGCAGCAGGATATCGCCCACCATGACCAAGGTGATCTTCGGTGGGGATGCGGGCTCCGCCGGAGATTCCGATTCCTCCCCCGGTCCGAATGCAGGCTCCGTCTGGGATTCCGATCCCTCCCCCGGTCCGGATGCAGGCTCCGTTCGGGATTCCCACACGCCCTCTGCGTCTGTTCCGCCGGAGGCGCTCATACCTGCGCTGGACAGCCGCCGGTCTTCCGGCGCCCCGCCGCAGCCCGTCATCTGACACAAAAGAAGCACCGCACACAACAATGTCCCCAGTCCGCGCCCCAGTCTATGTACACGGGAATTGCCCCGTCTCCTCATAAATACCACCCGCTCCTCTCTCTGCGTCTGCTCCGCCGCTGCCCCTGCGCCCGTGTCCCTCACCCCAGCCGGGAACAGCTCGACTGCAAGGTGGGTGATGCCGCTCCGCTGCCCTGCGCCCGTGTCCCTCACCCGGCAGAGCCGTCTGCCCCGGAAGAGCAGAACAGCCCCGGAAGCGGATCCGGGGCCTTGCGTCGGCAGGATTCAGATCATTTTCAGGAGCCAGTAGACCAGCCCCAGCGCCCAGCTCGTAAAGATTCCGTAAAGGATTACCGGCCCGGCGATGGTGAAGATCTTGCAGCCGATGCCGAAGACCTGTCCCTCCGCCTTGAACTCAATGGCAGGCGCGGCCACCGAATTAGCAAAGCCGGTGATGGGCACCAGCGCCCCCGCTCCGCCCCACTTTGCGATTTTCTGAAAAATATGAAAGCCTGTGAGCACAACGGACAAGAGCACCAACAGCAAGGAGCACCAGCTTCCCGCTGTCTGCTTGTCCAGCCCCAGGCCTGCGGCATAATTTAATATGAACTGTCCGATACAGCAGATGACGCCTCCGGTGAGAAAGGCCTTCAGCATCTGAAGTCCCAGATTGTGAGTGGGAGTGACCTCCTTCACATACTGCTCGTATTCTTTCTGCTGCTTCTGTTTCTGATCGTTTTCCTTTTCCATGACTCAGCGCTCCTTTCCGATACTGTTCTTAAGATGCGCAGTCACGGATTTTTTATACATTGCCGGCTCTCACCTGGTCTCCAGATACCGCGCCACTACCTCCTCCTCCGAGAAGGGGATCCTGACGCCGTTCACCTCCTGATACTCCTCATGCCCCTTTCCGATCAGGGCGACCATGTCGCCTCTGTCGCAGTGATCCAGCAGGTAGTGTATGGCCTCCTCCCTGTCGTCAATCACCAGATAGCGGCCGCCGTGGACCTCCAGACCGCGGATAATGTCCGCGTTGATTGCCTCCATAGCCTCATAGCGTGGGTTATCCATGGTCAGCACCGTCAGATCGGCATATTTCCCGGCTACCAGCCCCATGTCATACCGCCTCTGTTTCGGCTTGTTTCCGCCGCCGCCGAAAAGGCAGATCAGCCTCTTCGGCCCGTATTCCTTCAGCGTCTGCAGGAGGCTTTCCATGCTGAGCGCGTTGTGGGCATAATCGATCAGGAAGGTAGAAAAATGAGACACCTGCCCCAGCACCTGAGTGCGCCCTCTCACACTGACCTTCGCAAGGGCCTTTGCAATGCAGGAGATATCTGTACCGATATCGGCCGTGATCGCTATGGCCGTCAGGGCATTCTCCACGTTAAAGCGCCCCGGCATGTTCAGGGTGATGCGTCCCTGCGCCTTTCCGGAAAGGAGGAACGTCGTGCCCAGCAGGCCGGGTTCCCATATCTTTTCGATATCGCTTCCGCGGTAATCCGCATCCCGGACGGTGGACACCGTGATCCTGCTCCCCGCATCTGCAGTGATCTCTTCCCAATGCTCGGCGTCTATGTTGACCACAGTCTTTTCCGCCTGGGAAAACAGCATTTTCTTACAGGCCATATACTCCCCGAAATCCGCATGCTCGCCCGCACCGATATGATCGGGGGAAATATTCAGGAATGCCGCATAGTCGAAACAGATCCCCTCCGTCCGCCTCTGCTTCAGCCCCTGGGAGGACACCTCCATCACCACATGACTGCAGCCGTCCCGCAGCATCTCGGCAAAGAGTGAGTGGAGCTCATAGGATTCCGGCGTTGTATTCTTCACCGGAAGCTTCCTGTCCTCCACGTATGCACCGATGGTCCCGATCATCCCCACCCTGTGCCCGGCTTCCTCCAGGATCTTCTTGACCATGTGGGTCGTGGTGGTCTTGCCCTTGGTGCCGGTCACACCGATCATGGTCATATGCCGCGCCGGGTATCCGAACCACGCCGCGGAGATATGGGCCAGCGCCGCACGGCTGTCCGCCACACGTATGACTGCGGCCCCCGCAGGACCCTCCGGCAGCTCCTCCACGACGAGAGCCGCCGCTCCCGCCTGCAGCGCCTGCGGAATATAGTCATGCCCGTCCGTCTTCTCTCCCCGGATGCACACGAACAGACCGCCGGGAACCACCTTTCTGGAATCGTATGCCACTCCGGTGATTTCGATCTCTCTCCCGTCCGCCGTGCATTCGTATGTCAGTTCCGTCAGCAGCTCACTCAGCTTCATCGTCGTATTCCCCCCGAAAGACCACATGGGACGGTCCGATCATATGGACCTGATCCTGTGGATCCCATTCCACATACAGCGTACCTCCGATCTGCCACACCTCCGCCTTCCGTCCGCACATGCCCAGCGTGTGCGCAACTACCAGAGCGGAGCAGCAGCCGGTGCCGCAGCCGATGGTCTCCCCCGTCCCGCGCTCCCATTCGCGGATCTTGATGTGGGAACCGTCCACCACCTGGGCGAACGTCACATTGGTCCGTCTGGGAAAGCATTTCATGTTCTCCACCAGGGGACCGTATTTTGCCACATCCAGGGCCTCCACATCCTCCGTGAACAGAACGGTATGGGGATTGCCCCAGGAGAGCGAGGAAGCCATGAACACCTTGTCCGCCACCTCCAGCGGCTGATTGATGAATGTATCCGCCTCCGTGTCCACGGGGATCCTGCGCGCGGAGAACTCCGGCTTTCCGATGCAGGCGTGGATATTGGTCACCTTTCCCTTCTCCACGGTCAGCTTCACATGCTGGTGCCCGCCCAGCGTCTCGATAATCAGCTCCTCCTTGGAGGACAGCCCCTGCTCATAAATGAATTTGGCTGTGCTGCGAAGCGCGTTTCCGCACATTTCCGCCTCCGTCCCGTCAGGATTGAATATCCTCATCCTGAAATCACAGCACTGGGAAGAACAGATCAGCACGAGCCCGTCCGCCCCAACGCCGAAATGGCGGTCCGAGATTCTCCTTGCCAGCTGTCCCGGCTCCTCTATTGTCTGGTGTATGGCATCCATGTACACATAATCGTTTCCGTACGCCTGCATTTTTACAAATAAAAGCTTCATAACGTCTCCTACCGCAAAGCCTGTTCCAGATCGGCTATAATATCTCTCACGTCCTCTATGCCTATGGATATCCTGATGAACCGTTCGTTGATGCCCAGCTTCCGGCGAATATCGTCGGGTATGGACTCGTGGGTCTGCGTGATGGGATAGGTGACCAGAGTCTCCGCTCCGCCCAGGCTCTCCGCGAACAGAATCATCTTCACGTCCGACAGAAGGCGGTGGGCCGTCTCCTCGCTGTCCAGTTCAAAGGAAATCATGCCTCCGATGCCGGCATAATACAGCTTCTTTACTCTTGGGTGCTTTCCCAGCCATTCGGCCACCGCTCTTGCATTCTCGTCATGCTTTACCATACGGAGGGAGAGCGTCTTGATCCCCCTCAGGAGCAGCCAGGAGTCAAAGGGCGCGAGACCGTTGCCCCTGGACTTGATCTGCATCTGAAAATGCTCCACCAGACTCCTGTCCTTGACCACCACGATCCCCGCGATCACATCGTTGTGTCCGCAGAGGTACTTGGTGCCGCTGTGGACCACGATATCCGCCCCCTGAGTGAGCGGCTTCTGAAAATAGGGGGTCAGGAAGGTATTGTCCACCACCAGCAGCAATCCGTGGCGCTTGGCGATCGCTGCAAGGGCAGGGATATCCGCCACCTTCATCATGGGGTTGGTGGGCGTCTCCACAAAAAGCATCCTGGTCTGAGGGCGGATCGCAGCCTCCAGACTGTCCGTTTCCGCCATGTCCATATAAGAGAACTCGCAGCCCAAATTGCTGAAGATCTCCTGACAGATACGGTAGGTCCCGCCGTAGATGTCATCCGAGAGGATCACATGGTCACCGGGATGCAGCAGTCCGAACACCGACATATTGGCAGCCTGTCCGCTGGAAAAGGCGAAGCCCTCCTCACCCTCCTCCAGAATGGCCATGGTCCGCTCCAGCTCCTGTCTGGTGGGATTCTGCAGTCTGGAATAATTATAGCCCGTGGACAGATCAAAAGCCCTGTGCCGAAAAGTCGCCGTCTGAAAAATCGGAAAACTCACTGCGCCGGTAATCGGTTCACAGCCCAATCCCCCGTGCACCACCTTAGAATCAAAATGCAAATTTTCCTTCCTGTCATAGGAACCGTAGTAGCACTCCTCTCTCATCCGCTTCTCCTCCGTATCGTTTATTATGTACACCCGGCCGCACAGGGCCGGACGCAGTCTTGTGCGCTTCCGCAACTACAGATTGTGTATACTGAGTTGACTATACCACATTATGCTGTACTTTTCAAGACTTTGCAACGCCTGAACCCGGTCCGTGGCAGTGTCTGACGCCGGTCTGCCTACGGTTCCTTCTCACGGCCCTCACGCCCTGCCGTGGCGATCAGGGCCTTGTCCACATCCTCCTCATAATTGCGCATGGCGACCTCGATGGGCGTAGGATCCTTGGTCAGCCGCCTGCCGCCCACATGGTTGAAGAAGACCACAATGCCCAGGGCGAGGCCGACGGAATAGGACACCTCCAGCACATTCAGGCCTCCGGGCTCACGGTTCATGACCATCCTGTATACTTCCGTGAACACGTCGTTGATGCCCACGTCATTGTGGTACGCCATGATCGTGAAGGCGGTGCCGAAAAAGCTGACCAGACACACCAGCGCCGCCTTCAGCCACTGGACGATCCCCCTGTGCCTGTCCACGTCCACCCACTCCACCAGCACATCCGGCTCCCCTACGATCTGAACGCTGATATTCGGACAGACATCCTCCATCAGCTCCACCAGCTTCAGCGTGCTGATCACACATCTCCTGACATCCCTCTTTCCGAAGTGGTGCACCTTCAGCGCCCTGAGTTTTGCGCTGACCGCAGGATCCGCACACCTCAGGCTCCCCACATCACTCATATAGACATCCTCGGACTGTACCTCCACGTTCCTGTCGCATTTTAAATAAACCGTCACATCCGCCATATCAACCTCTTTTCCCCGAACGGCCTACTGTGCCGCCCGATGCAGCTCCGCCCAGAAGTAGAACAGAGAGCCGCTCAGCTTTCCCAGCGCCATGCCCAGAATTGCGAACCCGATGCCGTGACGGAACGAAATGCGCCGGGCAAAGATCGGAATACTGTCGAGCATCTCCGCAATGGCCAGGGCAAGACAGCCGATGAACATTCCGGCAAAGACACCGTAGACTGCCTGCGCCGCGTTTCCCGCTGCCAGCAGCACATTCATCCTGTCCGGAAAGCGTTGCTGCCACCAGGCGCCGAACCTGCAGTATCTGGAAAATATGCTGAGCACACAGCCCGTCACCGTGCCGAGGATCACCATCTCCTCGTACAGCACCACCCTTGCGCCCGTGTGGGTCTTTCCGGCAAAACGGGGCACCAGTCCCACGGCCACCAGCACGGTAAACACGCCGGCTGCAGCCAGCAGCCCGTAGCTTCCCCCGAAAACGATCAAAAAAAGTGTTCCCGCCATTTTCATCCGTTCATCCCTTCCCAAGTCCTGCCAAATCACAGGATATAGGATTGACAAATAGCAAAAAAATATGCAGCGACGGCCGAATTGCTGCCGACGCTGCAAAGGCGAAGCCCATATGCTCTTTTGCGGCTGCACCGAGGATCCGATGCAGAAAAAATTCGGAACAGTTCTTACCAGAGGGGAGAAAAGCTGATATTCAGGTCCACATCCCCCTTGACTCCCTGCACGGATCCGGTCTGGGAGTACTGCCACACCTTGTACTCATAGGGATAATACAGCGTATCGCTGTAGGCTGCAAACCATTTGTCGTAGCCCTCCAGAGACGGCAGGTCCAGAAGCATGGCTCCCATCTCGGTATTGTGATAGATCATGGGGCGGTAGCCTGCGTTCTCAATTGTCTGACAGAACAGCAGGGTCAGCCGGGTCCTCTCCTCCACGGAAAGATTGTTCATCCGTCCGCCATTCCCGCTTACCTTCTCTACATCGAACACGACCGGACACTCCACGTTGTAGGGCGCGATCTTATTCAGGACAAAGTTCGCCTCCTCCAGGACCTCCTGTTCGTTGATGGCCTGACTGTATATGTACACCCCCACTTTGATTCCCGCCGCCTGGGCCGCTGTCATATTGGCCGCAAAGAAGTCGTCCTCCACAAGCTTTCCTGAGCCGTAGCCCCGATTCCCCACTCGGATAAAGGCAAATTCCACGCCGTCACCGGCGACCTGATTCCAGTCGATCTCACCCTGGTGCTTCGACACGTCGATACCCTTGTGAGAGATCACCTGGCCGTCCTCCATATATTGAATCTCGCCGCTTTCCAGAACATTCAGATTTTCTGTTTTCAGTTCGCTCTGCCGGAGATTGCGGTCGATGGGAACAAAGTGATATTTCCCGCCGCTGGCAACGATAATGTCATCGGGATAGAACGGGCGCAAAGTATCCAGGACCGTGTCTCCCTCGGAGAGACCGATCCGGATAGCATTCAGCACATCCTGAGACGCATCGGTCTTGGCCTTCAGCACCGCCTCGGCCACTCTGGCGTCCAGCTCCTCCTGCGAATACAGCAGTGTGCCCGACGAAGCGTTTACCGCGTCGTCTCCGCCGAGGACCGTATCCCCGTTGACCTGGACCACATTGCCGTTGTCGTCCAGAGTCAGCCCGCTCACATTGCCCTGAGCAGCCCCGCCCGAACGCTGATGAAATTTTGTGTACAGAGACAGGCCCATGTACATGACAGCCACCAGGACCGCCAGACAACACGCCATGGCCAAAAGCTGGCGTCTTCTGCCGCGCTTGCCGGCCGCCCGGCGCTGCCCTCCCTCTTTTCCGACCTCTTTGGCCGTCCTTCTATCCATCGTATCATCCGCCTCTCGTTTCCCTTATACTTATCATAAACGAAAATACGGTCAATGAAAAGCGGAAAATATTAGTTTATAAAAATTTAAAGATCAGATATCCGCCTTCTCCCGAAGCCGCAGCAGGATCCTTTTTTCCATCCGGCTGACCTGCACCTGACTGATCCCCAAGAGCTTCGCAATTTCTACCTGGGTCTTGTCCTGAAAATAGCGCATATATATCAGTTCTCTCTCCGACGGCTCCAGACTGTCCAGCAATTGCGTCAGCAGCATATGATTCAGCAGCTCCTCCTTTTCGGGGTCATCACAGCTCACGGCCCCCGCCGTGCTGCTTCCCACACTTCCGTTGACCCCTTTGGTCACTTTATCTATCAGACAGACCTCGCTCCCGTCGTCCTGATAGACGGCGCTGTATATGGATTCCACCTCCACGGATGCCTCCATCGCCATCACCACATCCTCCGGGGACAGCCCAGACTCCTCCGCTATCTCCTGCAGGGTCGGCTCCCGTCCGGCCTGGGACTGAAGCCTCTGTCTGGCCGTTTTTACCTTCAGGCCGTTCTCCTTGATCGTGCGGGACACCTTGACCGGCCCGTCGTCCCGCAGGAACCGCTTGATTTCGCCTGTGATCATGGGCACCGCGTAGGTGGAGAACTTCACCCCCATCTCCAGGTCAAATTTGTCGATGGCCTTCATCAGCCCTATCACTCCGATCTGGAACAGGTCCTCCAGATCGTGGCCCCTGCCCGTGAACCGTCTGACAATGTGGTGCACCAGCCCCAGATTTTTTTCTATCAGTACCTCTCTTGCAGCTCTTTCTCCCGCCTGTGACCTTTCGATCAGTACTGACAGCTCCTCCATACTTCACTCCTCACTGCCAATCCATTCGCCGGTCCCCAGCTTTTTTGACATGCGCACCTCCGTGCCCTGTCCGGGACTGCTGATCACCTCCAGGTCGTCCATGAACGCCTCCATAAAGGCAAAGCCCATTCCGGAGCGCTCCAGCTCCGGCTTGGTGGTGAACAGCGGCTCCATGGCCTTGGCAACATCCGCCATTCCCCTGCCCCGGTCCGTGACCCGGATATGTAAGAGATCTCCCTCCAGCACACAGTGCACCTGCACCTTGCCGGGATCCTTCCGCGCCGGATCCGCCGGCTCCCGCTTCGGGCCGCCGTATCCGTACAGATTTTCATATCCGTGAATGATAGAGTTCGTCACCGCCTCCGACACTGCGGTCTTAATGTCCGCCAGCTCCTCCAGGGTGGGATTCAGGTGGGACACGAACGCCGCGACCGCGACTCTGGCAAACCCTTCATTGTCGGAGACAGCGTCAAAGATAATTTCCATTTCATTTCTCATGATTCCAGTACCTCCACAATTTTGTTCAACCCGCACATTTTCAAGATTCTCTGTATCTGCTTATCCGCGTGGATGACATAGACCCGCCCTCCAAAGCAGGATATTTTTCTGTACCGCCCCATTATAATGCCGATTCCGGAGGAATCCATGAATCGGGTGTTCTCAAAGTCAAAGACCACGTTGCAGACCTCCTTCCTCATAAGATACCTGTCCGCATTTTCACTGATAAATCCTGCCTGGTGATGATCGATCTCTTCCGGCAGCCTTATCATCAGACAATTGTCGATCACCTGAAAATCCTCCGCCATGATCTGTGCCATATGACTTCCTCCCTTTGAAATGATATCTGAACAATGAAAAACGTATCTTTCACAGTAAACGAACAATACGGAAAGGACCTGCAGTCTCCTGCAGGTCCTTTTCTTCCGTGTCTCCTATACATCGTATCCTTATCAGATCGTTCCTTATTCCTCCGGGCTCAGCTCGTCCCTGTACCTCTGTGCACTCCTGGCAACACTGGTGCCGGGGAACAGCTCTATCACCTTGTCGTAGGTGGCAACGGCATTCGCCACGTCCTCGTCCTTGTGGTAGGACCGCGCCAGCTGGAACAGCGCGTCCTGATTGGTCTCATCATAGTACACCGCCATGGTATAGCTCTCTATCGCCGCCTTGTAGTCCTCCTCCCGGAAGGAATCGCTTCCCTTCTGAGCATATTCGAGGGACAGATCCGGCCCTATGGCAGCCAGAAGCATATGATACAGACTCTGAAAACCGCCGGAGGTCTCTTCGATATTGACGGATTGTGCAATTTTTTCCAGGCTTTCAGCGGTGGCCTGTACATCCTTATTCTCCAGATAGGAGGATGCGGCGAGCAGCAGCTCGTCGATGGTATGCAGAGTGCCGTCGGCACCCACAATGCCCTCCAGCTCCTGGTTCAGATCCTCATTCTGCTGGGTCAGCTTTTTGACCTCGGCCTCCAGCTCCTGTATCCTCACGGTCTTGGCGTCCAGCTCGTTGCCGATCCTAGTGATGGATTCCTGCTCCTCCCTCTTTGCATTGGACTGCGCGGCGGGCACTATGAGAAAGTAGGTGGCCGCAATGCCGATGATCAGGCCGAGGCCGAGATTTATCAGGGTGGACGCCCCGCTCCTTCTCGGCTCCTTCATGTTCAGCGGCTGAATGATGACTTCATTGTCGCTCTGATAGCGCACCGACTCCTCTTTTTTATGCTTGACCGGCTGGTGCACCGTCTCATCCGGGATCAGCATCAGCTCCACTTCCTTCAGATAGCGGAGCGTCTGCGTGTTGTTCCTGTCGATCTCAATGCATTTGTGCAGCTCTCTCTCGGCGCGTTCCCACTCCTCGCTGTCCATATACAGCAGAGCAAGGAGCTGATGGGCCCTGACGAACCTGGAATTCAGGGACAGTACCTTTTTCAGCTGGATCACGGCCAGATCCCTGCTGTCCTGCATGCAGTACACCAGTGCCTGGTTATATTTTTTGATGGTCTGATTAAGAGAATCCAGCCTTGACGAATTTGACTGCAGCCTGTTGATATAGTCGTCGGCCACATTTTTCTCCGGGCGCAGGTTCTTGCTGATGACCCACTCGCTGAGGGCCGCCACCACCTCACCCGTCTCAAAGTACACAAGCCCCAGCAGATTGCGGGCATCTATGTTATTCTTATTGAATTTTAAGCTCTGCCGCAGACTGGTGATCGCACCTGTCAGATCTCTTACTCCTGCCTTCTCTAGGCCCTCGTTGTAGTACATGTTGGAAACGTACAGGATCTTTTTATACAGGGCAACGTCTGCTCCACAGGCGGTGCAAAAATCATGTTCTGATAAAAGGCAGCCGCAGTTGTAACAAAACATTATGACACCTCATTCGACTTTTGTTCTGATTCCTTCAGCATTTTCACAAGCAAATCGGCCATATCGGTCAGATCCTGATTATAGATGGCATCCTCGGCGTCCTCCACTTCAAGACTGGGATGAAATTTTTTCAGTTCTTCTTCAAAATTTATCATGGTCCACCAACTCCTTTATCTCGCCCGCCAGATACAGGCTTCCCGCCACATAGATGCGCTCCCCCGGTCCTCTGCCCGCAAGCAGTTCCCGCAGTGCAGCCTCCGCGCTCCCGCAGATAACGCACCGGCAGTCCGGATACCCGGCAAAGAGCCGTTCCAGTGTCTCCAGATCGGCAGCGCGTTCCGTGTGCATGTGAGTGACGGCTATCCTGTCGAACAACCCGGAACCCGCCAGTCTTTCGACCATGCTGCCGTACTCCTTGTCCTTCATTACGCCGAACAGAAGACTTCTGGAGGTCTGACCGTCCAGAGACACCGTCTCCAGAAACGCCCTGATGCCGTCCTCGTTGTGGGCACCGTCCACGTAGACCTCCGGCAGCACCTCCTCCATCCTGCCCGCCCAGGAACAGGATGCCACTCCGTCACGGATCTGCGAGGCGGTAATCGTCCTTGAGCCGTCCAGCACCTCTATCGCGCGCACCGCCAGAGCGGCATTCTCCATCTGATAGACGGCGATGGTATGCAAAGTAAGGCTAATATAACCATAATACCCAGAGTACAGAGAAAAATCAATGGTTTTATTCACAAATTTTGAGAAACTATAGTCGCTTTTCGACACAAAATATGCGGTACTGCCAAGTTCTGCGGCTTTTCCCCGGAAGACGGCGTCGGTCCCGTCACAGGTGCTCCAGCAGACCGCCGGCGCCCCCGCACATATAATGCCCGCCTTTTCCGCTGCGATTTTCTCCGGCGTATCTCCCAGATATTCCATATGATCCAGACCGATCCTGGTGATCACCGACAGCTCCTTTTCCGAAACGGCGTTGGTGGCGTCCAGCCTGCCCCCCAGACCTGTCTCAAGGATGCAGTAATCCGGCTTTTTCTCTGCGAAATAGAGCATGGCCATAAAGAACAGATATTCAAAGTAGGAGGGATGATAGGTGCCGTCCTGCTCAAGCGCGTCCCGGTCCAGTCTCTCATAGATCTTGAGAAAGACCCGCAGGAAATCCTCCCGCGGGATCATCTCTCCGTCCACCACGAAGCGTTCCCGGATATCCGTAAGATGCGGGGAGGTGAACATTGCCACCCGGTATCCGGCCGCCTCCAGGATACTGCGCAGATAGGCACAAACGGAGCCCTTGCCGTTTGTGCCTGCCACGTGGATGATCTTCATTTTTCGGTCCGGGTCGCCGAGGCCGTGCAGAAAAGCCCTGGTGTCCTCCATGGAATGTTTTGCGGTAAACCGCGGCGTCTCGTTGATGTAACTTTCCGCCTCTTCAAAGGTCGTTACGGTACGCTTATACAAAATAATATACCTTCCGTCTACTTAAGCTGTTCCAGACGCAGCTCCACCTGCTCCATCATCTGAGTATACTTTGCCAGCTTTTCTTTTTCCTCGGCGATCTTAGCCTCAGGCGCCTTGGCGAGGAACTTCTCGTTGGAGAGCATTCCGTTCACGCGCTTCAGCTCTCCCTCCAGGCGCTGCTTTTCCTTAGTCAGACGCTGGATCTCCTGTGCGATGTCCACCAGCTCCGCAAAGGGAATATACAGCGTCGCGCCGGGGATTACCACGGACACCGCATCCTGTGCAATACCCGACTTATCCCGCTGCATGGTCACCTGTCCGGCGTAGGCCAGGGAGGCGAAGAACAGTCTTCCCTCGGTGAACGTCCTCAGGATCTCATCGTTCTCGCTGACCACGAACACAGCCGCCTTGCGGCTGGGGGCGACATTCATCTCGCTGCGGATATTCCGGATGCCCCGCACTGCCTCCTTGATGGTCTCAATGTCCTTCTCCTCCTTGGCAAAACTGCGGTCCTCGCGGTACTCAGGCCACCGGCTGATCATGATGGACTCCTCCTCGCTCTGGAGCGTGCAGAAGATCTCCTCGGTGATAAAAGGCATATAGGGATGCAGCAGCTTCAGGGCGTCGATAAGCACGGTCCGCAGGGTCCAGAGCGCAGCGTTCTGGCTTGGAGCGTCATCGGTGGTATACAGCCGGGGCTTCACCATCTCAATATACCAGTCGCAGAACTCGTCCCATATAAAATCGTAGACCTTCTGCACCGCGATCCCAAGCTCAAAGCTCTCCATGTTGTCGGTGACATCCTTCACCAGAGTGTTGAGCTTTGACAGGATCCACTTGTCCACCGGCTGGAGCTCCTCTGAGGCGGGCTCCGTCACCTGCTTCCCATCCATGTTCATCATGATGAACCGGGAGGCGTTCCACACCTTGTTGGCAAAATTCCTGCTGTTCTCCACTCTCTCGTAATAGAAACGCATGTCGTTTCCGGGCGCGTTGCCGGTGATGAGAGTCAGCCGCAGCGCGTCCGCGCCGTACTTGTCGATGATCTCCAGCGGGTCGATGCCGTTGCCCAGGGACTTGGACATCTTGCGCCCCTGGCTGTCCCGGACCAGTCCGTGGAACAGCACCGTCTTAAAGGGCTTTTCCCCCATCTGTTCATAGCCGGAGAAGATCATTCGGATGACCCAGAAGAAGATGATGTCATACCCCGTCACCAGCACGTCGGTGGGATAAAAGTATTTCAGATCCTCCGTCTGATCGGGCCAGCCCAGAGTCTCGAACGGCCAGAGAGCGGACGAGAACCAGGTGTCCAGCGTGTCGGGATCCTGGGTCAGATGACTGCAGCCGCACTTGGGACATACGTCCGGCATCTTTGCCGCCACGGTGACCTCGCCGCACTCGTCGCAGTAATAGGCTGGAATCCTGTGGCCCCACCAGAGCTGTCGGCTGATGCACCAGTCGCGGATATTGTCGGTCCAGTTGAAATACGTCTTCTCCATGCGTTCGGGGATCAGTCTGATATCCCCCTTCTTTACCGCCTCCACCGCAGGCTTGATCAACTCGTCCATCTTTACGAACCACTGCTCCTTCACCAAGGGCTCTACGGTGGTCTTACAGCGGTCGTGTGTACCTACATTGTGGGAATAATCCTCGATCTTCACCAGAAGCCCCTGCCTGTCCAGCTCCTCCACGATGGCCTGTCTCGCCTCATAGCGGTCCATGCCGGCGTATTCCCCGCCGTTTTCGTTGATGGTGGCGTCGTCGTTCATCACATTGATTACAGGAAGGCCGTGGCGCTTCCCCACTTCGAAGTCGTTGGGGTCATGGGCTGGCGTGATCTTCACCACGCCGGTACCGAACTCTCTGTCCACGTAGGTGTCGGTGACAACGGGAATCACGCGGTTCATGATGGGCAGCATGACGCTCTTGCCGATCAGGTGGCTGTAGCGCTCATCCTCCGGATGAATGGCCACGGCCGTATCGCCCAGCATGGTCTCAGGACGGGTGGTGGCAAAGGTCAAAAACTCCGTCTTGCTGGGAGTGCCGTCATCGTTCATCACAGGATACTTGATATGCCACAGATGCCCTGCCTGCTCCTGATATTCCACCTCCGCGTCGGAGATGGAGGTATTGCACACGGGACACCAGTTGATGATCCGGGCGCCCTTATAGATATATCCTTTTTCATGCATCTTCACAAAGACCTCGGTCACTGCCCTGTTGCAGCCCTCGTCCATGGTAAAGCGCTCTCTGTCCCAGTCGCAGGAGGAGCCCATCTTTTTCAGCTGGGAGATGATGCGTCCGCCATACTCCTTTTTCCAGTCCCAGGCCTTCTCCAGGAACTTTTCCCTGCCCAGATCGTGCTTGTCGATTCCCTGCTCCTTCAGCGTCTCGATGATACGCACCTCCGTGGCGATGGAGGCGTGATCGGTGCCGGGCTGCCACAGAGCGTTATAGCCCTGCATACGCTTAAAGCGGATGAGGATGTCCTGCATGGTGTTGTCCAGAGCATGTCCCATGTGGAGCTGCCCCGTGATATTTGGGGGCGGGATCACGATGGTGAACGGGGTTTTGGAATGGTCTACCTCCGCATGAAAATACTTTTTGTCCAGCCACTTCTGATAGATTCGGTCCTCCAGGCCCTTGGGATCGTATGTTTTTGCCAGCTCTCTGCTCATTGTCTGATTGCTCCTTTCCGTTTTCTGCTGCTTTATGCTGCAGGATCTGATGCAGAACGTTGTCATTCGGTATCCTGTCCTTCTCTCCGACCGTAAAAAACGCCCTTTACCGATATCACCGTATCGGCAAAGGGCGTCATGAACGCGGTACCACCTTTGTTCCCGGCCCGTCTCGCAGCGGACCGTCTCAGAGACTTCCTGCAAAGTCTTATCCGGTAACGGGGATGACCGTGAGGACTTACGGTTCGGCAGACATTTCCGAGGGCGGCCTTGCTATCGCCCGTGGTCTGTACCCGGCTTTGAGTCCTCCGGCTCGGAAGCCACCTTCCGTATTCCTTCCTTCAAACGGCCTCTCAGCGCCCTTCGGCAGCCGTCCTCTCTGGCAAGGGGCAATACGTACTCCTCTTCGTCACAGCCTTTTCACTCATTATTCCATGTTTGAATATTAGTCTATCCGGGACAGAGTTGTCAAGTGTTTTTCTTCCTGCCGCTTCATTATTAATTATTGCTATTATCCTTATTGCTATTATCCTTTTTTATTGCAGAACCTATTGCCATTCCCAGACACATACCAATAGATATTCCAAAACACATACAAATACCAATATTATTTATACAACTTCCTACTACTGCTCCACCAGCTACTCCAAAGCACATTCCTAAGCTCATACCCATTGAAATATAATTTTTTTCTTCTTTTTTCTCGTTAATTTCTGTGTTTTTTTCTTTATCCATAGATTTTACATCTCCTTTATATATTGTAATTTGTTAGTCTATTAACTTTTTAAATGAATTACTATTTTGGAAGATTTTCCTAACTTAAATTGTAACCCATCTATTTATAATTTTCAATAAATTATTTATAAGCCCTTGCTCTCATATTCCTTTAAGCTTGTAATTGTTCATCTCCAATGCTTACAAAAGCAACTGTACAACCGAGTTTTCCAAGCCTGCGATCTTCTCAGACTTGCGATTCAGCATTACTATGAAGGAATACATGATCGCTGACATTGCACCGCAGAACAATCCCCATGTGCTGCCGCCTCCCGCCAGCTTTCCATTTCTGTGAAGAATAGGGACAAATATATAAATATACTAATGAAAAAAGTGGCCAAGCAGTAATTTTGCCGGGCGTTCCGGCTTGCGTTACGGGTATTTATTCTTTTATCCGCTTTACTTCACACGAAAGAAGAATGCTGAATAATACTTCAAAACCTATCATTACAATCGCAAGAATATACGGTTCAAACTTCAATCCGACTGCCAAGGCCACAACAGGTAATATGATCGAGAGCATAAAATAACTTTTGGATTTATATAACCAACTATATGGCATCAAGTGCGCTCCGAAAATAATTGCAATTACCATCAGCATTTTTTCAGGTACGGTCGGATAGATCCACATTGCGATAAGCAAATACAGGATTTGATTGACCGAAAAAAGCACTCCTAAAGCCGTCAATGGATTATCTTTATTCTGAAAATCGATTTTTAAAAATTTTGAAATCAAGAAAGATATCGGAAGCAACGGGGCGGTGCAGCAAAATGTAAACAGGTTTTTTGTTAATATGGGTAACGATGTAAGGTGAACACATAAAACCAATATCCAGATAATTACAGATGCCAGAATGATATGCAGCCCTTTTTTCTGTTTTATGGCACAATCGGCCCGCAGCTCCTCTAAATTCATAAGTTGTCCTCCACTACTGTCAAAAGCTTTGATTTTTCTTTGAGTGTATCAAAAACTTTGTAAAAAAGCGGTTGATTCTACTTCTGCTTTTGCATTTTTTAAATCCCTTTTCGGAAAAGTGTCCCTACTGGCTACAATTATGAAAAGAGACCTGTGTTGCTATTTAGTTGTGATTATAAATACTGTTAGTTCGACAAATTGTATATTTAACTATCTAATCCTCAAAAACCATTGATTTTTCAAGGCTTCACGCCTGTTTTCCGTTCAAACCTTATCTGTTT
>CANQUQ010000009.1 GCA_947627115.1 uncultured Acetatifactor sp. | reverse complement strand
ACTTCCCCTCGGCGGACGCTTCGCTTATTCCACGGGCAGAGCTCGCCGAGGGACTTCCCCTCGGCGGACGCTTCGCTCGTCAAATAAAAACGCCCCGGCCACTCAAGCAAGCTTGGTGACCGGGACGTTTATTATTTGACTCTGCCCTTACGTCAGTTGTTGATCAGTTTGTCTTCTTCGTTGTTCCAGCTGTAGAGCTTTCTGATCTCAGCGCCGACTCTCTCGGAGGGATGTTCGGAGGCGAGCTTTCTCATAGCCTTGAAGTGAACCTGTCTGCCTGCGGGAGACATATCCAGCAGGAATTCCTTTGCGAAGGTTCCGTCCTGAATGTCGCTCAGGATCTTCTTCATGGTCTTCTTGGTCTCCTCGGTGATGAGCTTGGGACCGGTGATGTAGTCGCCGTACTCAGCGGTGTTGGAAATGGAATATCTCATGCCTGCAAAACCGCTCTGATAGATCAGGTCAACGATCAGCTTCATCTCATGGATGCACTCGAAATATGCGTTCCTCTCATCATAGCCGGCCTCCACCAGGGTCTCAAAGCCTGCCTGCATCAGAGCGCACACACCGCCGCACAGCACTGCCTGCTCACCGAAGAGGTCGGTCTCTGTCTCGGTGCGGAAGGTGGTCTCCAGAACGCCTGCTCTCGCGCCGCCGATGCCCAGCGCATAAGCCAGCGCCAGATCCTGAGCCTTGCCGGTGGCATCCTGCTCTACAGCGATCAGGCAGGGAACGCCCTTGCCGGCCTGGTATTCGCTGCGAACGGTGTGGCCGGGGCCCTTGGGTGCGATCATGGTAACGTCTACGTCTGCGGGAGGCACGATGCAGCCAAAGTGAATGTTGAAGCCATGGGCGAACATCAGCATATTGCCTGCCTCCAGATTGGGCTCAATGTCCTTTTTATACAGGTCGGCCTGCTTCTCGTCATTGATCAGGATCATGATGATGTCTGCCTTCTTTGCAGCCTCAGCTGCGGTATACACCTCAAAGCCCTGCTTTACGGCCTTATCCCAGGATTTGGAGCCCTGGTACAGACCAATGATCACGTGGCAGCCCGAATCCTTCAGATTCAGTGCATGCGCATGTCCCTGGCTGCCATAACCGATGATGGCAATGGTCTTTCCCTCCAGCAGGGACAGATTACAGTCTTCCTGATAAAAAATCTTTGCCATTTCTTTCTCCTCCATTTTGTTTTATAAAATAAATTTATATAACTGACAGGTCTTCCGTTGCCGCACGCACCGAACGCCGGCCGCTATGGCGGCCTTTCCCGGACACGCCCGGCAATGTCTGCCTGGAGCTAACTTATGTAGGTCACATTCTCCGTTCCTCTGCCCAGCCCCGCAATACCGGTCCTGGCAAGCTCCAGGATCTCATAGCCGTCCAGCAGACTGATGAACGCATCGATCTTCTGCTGGTTGCCGGTAAGCTCTACCATTAGGCTCTCCGGCGCCACGTCGATAATCTTTGCGCGGAAGATATCCGCTACGGAAATAACGCTCTGGCGCTGCTCCGCCGCCGCTCTCACCTTCACCATGATCAGCTCGCGGTAGACACTCTCGTCGGGCTTCAGCTCTTTAATGTCACGCACGTCCACCAGCTTGGCCAGCTGCTTCTCGATCTGCTCCAGTATCTCGTCCGCACCGGATGTCACGATGGTGATGCGGGTGAACCGGGGATCCGCCGTCACACCTGCCGTAATGCTCTCGATATTGTAGCCTCTTCTGGAGAACAGGCCGGTAATCCGGCTCAGCACGCCGGAGGTGTTATTTACAAGAAGCTGGTATACTTTTTTCTGCATGATCTCCACCTTGTCTCAGATTTAACTGTTATGACCGTTGCTTTCATCTAAATTATTAATATAGCAAGTTCTTTTTGAAATGTCAACACCAATCCGGCCTGAGTTCTTCTCTGCTTGCCTGAGCCCTTCCCCGCCGATGCGGGACAGAGCACTGGGGATATACATTAGGGACATACATTGGGGATATGCCCTTTGCGACATATCCCCAACCGAAAGCCTGTCCGATTTCTCCGGCCCGTCCCGGAACTACAGAGTCCTCCAGGCGGCGCGGCGTCCGCGCCTGTGCATATACATAGATCCGAATGCCAGCGTCAGGATCATGCCGGCTCCCGATGCCAGCATGGCCCAGAAGGACGCCGCCATCCATGTAAATCTGTCGTCTCCCGTCTTCGGAACACTGCTCTGGCTGCCGCCGTTATCCGCCGTTCCGCTCTCGCTCACCTGTTCGATCTTATTTTCCTTATTTCCCGGCTTCGGTTTGTTTTGGGTCACCGTACCGCCGGACGCGCTCTGATAGCGGTCCTCAAATTCTGCCCTGACCCTTCCTCCGGAAGCAAGCCCGAAGGCAGCCGTCTTCAGCTCATCCTCGGCCTTCTTCACCGTCCTGACATCATCTCCCACCTTGCAGGTCGCGGATGTGAGCGTGTGCCCGCCGATTGTCTTCACCGTCTCCTCCACCGTGTATGTACCCGCGGGACACGACAGCGTCTTCGTCCAGACCATGCTGCCGTCCGCTTCCCGATACACAAAGCCGTCCTTCAGCGTGTACAGCTGCCCGATGCCTGTCACCGCATCGGTCACACTGAACTCAAGCGCTCCCTCGGCCTCCTCTCTCGTCACGCCTCCGGGAATGGTCTTCCGGATGACCAGCGTTCCGGTCCCGTCCTTCTTGCGATTCGCGTACTCGATGATATCATTGTTCGTCCATTTGTGAATCGTGACCGTGCCGTCGCCGCTTCCGAAGCCGGCAGCGCCGCCCTCCACGATGCGATAGCTATCCGCGTTCACGTATTGGGTCCTGTCAAGCCCCTTGCCTTCAACGTAGAAATAGTAGGGCTCCGTCCACCGGTCATATCCAGACTCGGCCTCCGTCTCCGTCAGGCAGTAGACGGTATCCAGCAGGATCCCGTCCACCCGATACCACTTTGTCTCCTCCCGCGTCGTATCGGCCAGGATCGTCTCTCCTCTCACATTGGGATCCGCCGTCGTGATATCACTCTTATCCTGCAGTGTCACCTGAAACTCGCAGCCGCTCAGCGGGATCCTCTCCCCGGTCTCGTCGCTCCAGTACTTATGGATGTAGATTCCCACACTGCTGCCGCTTGCGCCGCCGCTCCTCCGGAATACGATACCGTCTATATTGCTGCTGCCGCGCATGGGCATACTGCCTTTGCCGTCTATGGTAAAGGTATTGCTGCCGCTGGAGGCATTGACCGTCTTGACATCCTCCCTGATCCTTGCATCGTACCGGATAAGGATCGGTGTCTCGTCCGGCAGCGTAAACGTCAATGTGCTGGCATCGCCCTCCTGGCCGAAGGATAAGGAATACTGGCCTGCGGGCAGTACCTCCCCTGCGGTGCCCTCGCTTGTCATACGGCACACGGTGACGGAATCCTTCACATACTCCAGCGCGCTCCCCAGCTTGTCCACCGCCGTGAGCTTCTCCCCATCAACCAGATCCATGCTGCCGGGATTGATCTTCAGGGTATACTGCTGTCGGGCTTCTCCGTCCAGCCGGCCGTCCAGGGTCCTGGCCGCCTCTACCGATTTGACCGTGTTCATATTGATGCTGTCCGTATAGACCTGAATTTCCTTTTTGGCGCCGCCCAGGGATACCGGCCCCCCGGAAGCCCCCGGACTGTCGGCGTCGTCGATCTCTGCGGACACCCTATTTATATGACTTCCGTACCTCCACCAGATATCGCCGCTATTGTACAGGTCGGCAAGATCCTTGATCTCGGTATCGTATTTGAGCTGCAGATTGTACGCACCATCCCTGACCGCGCTGATAGGCACCGTCACCTTCAGCGTGCCGCCCTTGCCGCCGGGTCCTGTCGAGTAATCCGCTGCAGAGCTGCCCGTTATCTCCTCTGTCCCGTTCAACCAGACACTTACCGTCTTGTCCATATATTTCATGGCCGCGGCCAGCTCGTCCGTGATGATGATGTCCGTTCCCTTGGCCTTATTATCCTTGTACAGCTCATCATTCAGATCGACCGTCACAGTATAGTGGAACCGGTTGATGATATCGATGTCCTGATAACCGTCCTTTGTGACCACCGACTTCTTTGCCCACTGCGCATAGCTCTGATAGGAATATTCCGTATCCTCGTCCGAATACTGGAATTTCAGCGTTGCGTTATTGGAATAGGTCATTCCGATCAGATCGTCATCCTCGATTTTTGTCGTGACGGTAAAGGTCAGCTTCTTGCCTTCATAATCCGTCAGGGAGGAGCCGAAATCTACGGTCTTCGTCGCGTCGTCATAGGTGGGGCCGCTGCCGCCGCCTCCGGCCGGATAGATCTGCGTATCTCCACCCGCATCGATTTTCATGGTGATCTTTGTGATCTTATGATTGCCCCAGGGCTGCTCCTGGAGCGTGAGCTTCTGAAGACCTGAGGGGACCGTTCCCGTGGTGATCTCCCATGTGAGTTCCTTGCCTGCCTCATCGGCAGTCTTTAACTTCTTCTCGATCTTAAATTCTTCCGCGCCGGGGCCCGGAGTCTTACTTACCACTGCGCTTGTCTGCGCCGTATCCCCGAACTGATCCGTAATTTCCACATCGTTCTTCAGGGTGAGGGGATATCTCGTCTTCGCCGTCTCACTCAAGGTCGTTTCATATGTGTACACATAGGCGCCGCTTGCATCCCTCTTGAAGTTCGAGGCAGTTATCGTCAGCGGCGAGGTGGCGCCCTGATAATATTTGCTGCTGTTCGCCAGCGTGTCCTGAATCTCTTTGATGATCGAATCGGGCAATGTATCGCCAGTCGATGCGTTCTTCGGATCCAGACTGTTCAGCACGATCTTGATCGTCCAGCTGACCTTATCGGCACCCATACTTCCCGTCTTCTCCACCGTGGGCTTTTGATACCAGGTATAGGTCTCGCTCTTTACAGTCTGTGTCTTGCCCTTGCTGTCCTGATATTTAACTGTGACAGTGTTCTTACAGTCCTCGTTCCAGGACAGCTTCCCGGACAGACCGTCCGTCACACCGGCCGTGTCGACCTCCATCTCGTAGGAGAAGGTGACGGATTTCCCTTCCCCCAGCTCCTTCCCCTGCAGTGCGCTCTTTAGTGCGCCGAAGGTAGATGCCGAGCCGAGCCCCGAAATACCGCCCGCATTTTCCACCGTGACCGCCGAGGTATCGCTCAGGGCCTTCAGGCGTTTGCCCGCCGTGTCGGTCAGCGCCCCGGACGGGAACGTGACCTTTCCGCCGTTGGCGGTCATCGTGACCGTAAATTTCTGGTACAGCTTCCCGTCCGCCTTTTTATATACCGGCGTGTTTGCATTGCTCTTATATACGTTCAGGCTGCTGGCGCCTCCATCGTCCACATAGGTAAAATATCCCTGATAGGAGCCGACTCCCACAGGCACCGCCGATCCGTCGCGGAAGGGAGCGCCCGACTGGTTCAGCTTGCCGCTGAGCTTAACATTCCAGCTGCGGTTGCCCATGGCATCCCAAGCCGCATTGGGCTTGATGTAGAGCTTGTTCCCGGACAGACTCCACGTTCCGAGCACTGTGCCGTGTTCATCCTTAAGCTCCGTTTCAGGAACATCCTCCAGCGTCAAATTGGTCAGCTTTCCGTTCATATCATAGACGTATACCGTACCCTCAGATGTTCCGCCAAGCGCATCGTCCAGTCTGCCCGCCACCACGATATCAAAAAAGGCACTGGCCAGCTCCGACTTTTTCAGCTCCGGCGCGCCCGAAGGCCCCCCCGAAAGCTTCTCGTTATTTACGGAGAACTGCATGGAAGTGACCGGCAGCTCCTTCTCGCCGGCTCTCGGTGCGGGAGCCGATATCGGCATGAATAACCTCTGCATCGGCCGGTTCTCAATGGACCTCCACATGGCCGGCGCGTTCCCGTTTTCCGGGATCTCTCCGCCTGTCTCCCCGGTCTCCGTCTCCTCGGTGTCCGTCTCAGCTCCGCCGTTTTCCGTCCCCGCAGCCTCCGGCTCCCCGGTTCCGTTCCCCGCGGTCTCCGGCTCCCCGGTTCCGTTCCCTGCGGCTTCCGACTCCTCGGTCTTCTTCTCCCCGGAACCGGCCGTTTCGCCCTCCGTCCCGGTATCTTCACCCGCTCCATCCGCGGACTTATCTTCCTTCTCCCCGCTGTCCTTCTCTTCTTCCGCGCCTGTTTCCTCCGACGTGTTATCCTCGCCGCCGTCCGCAGACTGCTGTCCGTCCACAGTTTCCGTGCCGCCGGATGTCCCGCCGTCCTGTGCGGCGTCGTTCTGCGGGGCGTCTGCAGCGTCCTGCCCCGCCGGATCATCCTGCGCAGGCAGCGGTCCGCCAGCCGGTCCTCCGGCCTGCTGCAGCTGTTCTGTCATATCCGGCGTCTCCGCATGAACAGAACCGACGCCCACTCCGTTCAAGGCCACGGCCAGCGCCAGCACCACCGACAATACACCTGTCAACCCCTTCTTTTTGCTTCTTACCCTCTTCATGTGCCCGTCCTTTCGGTGCGTCGATGCAGGGGGAGCATGGCACCGTACCCTGTCACGCTTCACTCCGCCCCAATGCAGATTCTCAGTTGTCAGTTACCTTTTTTGCGACAACGACGAACCGTCCGTCCTGCGTCTGATAGGAGCAGGTCGCCAGCATCAGCAGGCTGTCCCCATACTCCACGTCGGACAGGCTCTGTCCCGTCAGACTGCCGATGGCTTCCGTCAGCTGACCGAACTGCTCTTCGTCCGGTTCACCCGCATATTCGTAAAATGCAAATCCGTCCTCCGAATCCACGCTCGTATAAAACGCCGCCACTGCCTGATATACAGCAGGGCCCTCCAGGGTATCAAAATCGATCCTGGAATGCTGGGCCAAAAAATCTGCGTCCCGATATTTCTCAAGATCTGCGAACATCGAACCGTCGCGCATATGGTGCCCGTAGATCAACAGGACATGTCCCTCCTCCGTGCATCCCTTCCCCATAAAAGGAACGCCGCTGTATGAGAATTCCCCTGTAAAAGACCGATGCAGATAGTAATCTTCCTCCTGGGGCGTCCACATGACCGGATAATCGATCTGTGTCCCCTCTATCCTGATCCATCCGTAAAAATCAGGATTCTGCTCCCGAAGTTCGGCGTACGGATCCGCCGGCTGCCCCTCGGCGGATCCCTCCAGGGAGTCCCCGCCCTCCTCCTGCACTGCACTTGCCTGGCCGCGCAGCTCGGCGAACTTCTTCTTCTCGATTTTCTGCATCCGCAGAAGCCCCAGGAACACAAACAGGCTCAGACAAAAAACAGCCGCAAATATGACCAGCAGCACACGGAAAAAAAGATTGCCGCCATCCGTCCGGTTATCCATAGAATCCCTTCCCACATTTCAAATACAATTATCTGTATATAGTACCATTCTACTACGTAAATTCAGAAATTGCAAGAAAAGCTGATGACTGAGGCAACATTTGATGACCGTTGTGCGTCATCTTTTTGGCCCGTCTGCCCACCGCGGCCGCAGAAAGCAGTGGTGCAGCAGATCACCCCTCATCGTTCTCACTGCACTTGGCCAGAGCCAGCGTCCCGGTGCGGGCCACCTCCACAATGCTGACAGTGCGCAGCATATCGATGAGCAGTCTGACGCGGTCCGGGGTATCGCAGATCTGGAGCATCATAAAGTGCCTGGACATGTCCACGATATCCACCTTCATGATCTCGCACAGCTCCATGATCTCCCGCCGGTTGTTCTTATTGTACTTTATCTTGACCAGCATCAGCTCTCTGGCAATGCATTGCCGCTCGGCATATGTATTGACCTTGATCACATCCAGCTTTTTATTCAGTTGTTTCTCGATCTGTTCGATGGTGCGCTCGTCGCCGCTGCTGACGATGGTCATGCGGGAGGTGGCGGGATCGTCCGTCTCCCCCACCGCCAGACTGTCGATATTAAAGCATCTGCGTGAGAACAGTCCGGCCACCTTGCAGAGCACACCGGAGCGATTCTCCACCAATACGGAGTAAATTCTAGTCTTCATGTCAAACCTCTTTTCGCATTAGACCAGATCCATGGGATCGATCAGACATTCCAGCAGCACGGATGCGTCATCCCTCAGGAATGCCTCTATGGTCTCGTCACATTTTTCCATGTTCTCAAGCCTCAGAAAGGGAATCCCGTAAGCGGCCGAAAGCTTCTCAAGATCCGGACTGCCCGAAAGATCCACCACCGAGTAATTGTCCCTGTAGGTAAAATGCTGGTACTGGCGCACCATTCCCAGATAATTGTTCTTCAGCACTACGATCTTCACCGGGATGTCATGCTGGCACATGGTGGCTAGCTCCATCATGGACATCTGGAAGGAACCGTCTCCGCAGACCGCCACCACCTGTCTGTCCGGCATTGCCGCCTTTGCTCCCATGGCGGCGGGAATGGAATACCCCATGGTCCCCATTCCTCCGGAGGTAAGGAAGCGTCCCTTTCTCACCTTTGCGTAGCCGCAGGACCAGATCTGATTCTGTCCCACGTCGGCCACATAGACCGCGTTCTCCTGCATCCTGTCGGTAAGTCTTGAAATAAATTCCGCGGGATCCACATAAGCCGGATCGGGTTCGCGCTTTTTTGCCATCTCGGCGCGGTAACCGTTCAGGGCTTCGATCCACGCGGCACAATTGCAGGTGTACTCCTCCCTGTCAAAGTCGTTAAAGATATGCTTGGCGTCGCCTACCAGCGGAATGGTGGGGCCTGCGTTCTTTCCGATCTCCGCCGGATCCACATCGATGTGCACCAGCACCTTGTCCCTGGTGATCAGGTCCGGCTGGTTCACCGCCCTGTCCGCGACCCTCGCCCCTACCATGATCAGCAGATCACATTCGTTCATGGCGCGGTTGGCGTAAGCCATACCGTTGTTGCCCACCATACCGTAATACAGGGGATGCTCCGTGGGCATGACGCCCTTTCCCATCATGGTCGACACCACGGGGATGCCGTGCTTCTCGGAAAAGCTCCTCAGCTCATCCTGCGCGTCGCTGAGAAGCACGCCGCCGCCGGCACAGATCAGAGGTCTTTCCGCCTTTTCCAGCTCCTTTATGACCTTTTTGATCTGCACCGCGTGACCCTTGACGGTAGGCTTATAGGTCCGCAGGTTCACCTCCTCCGGATACTTAAATCGGGAGAGGGGCGCATTCTGCACGTCAATGGGCACGTCGATCAGCACCGGGCCCTTTCGTCCCGTGTTGGCAATGTGGAACGCCTCCTTGAATATTCTCGGAATATCCTCCGCCCTTCTCACAAGATAACTGTATTTTACGAACGACTCCACCGCACCGGTGATGTCAGCCTCCTGGAACACGTCGCTTCCCAAAAGCTCGCTGTTCACCTGGCCGGTGATGCAGATCAGGGGAATGCTGTCCGCGAAGGCGGTGGCAATGCCCGTGATCACATTGGTGGCGCCGGGCCCGGAGGTCACCGCGCACACGCCGGGCCTTCCCGTCATTCTCGACACACCGCTGGCCGCGTGGGCCGCGTTCTGCTCCGTCCTGACCAGGACCGTCCTGATATCCGATTCCAGGATACTGTTGTAAAAGGGACAGATAGCCACTCCCGGATAGCCGAACACCGTTGTGACTCCCTCCGCCTCCAGACATTTTATGATTGCATCTGCTCCTATCATTTCTACCTCGTTTCCGCTGCCGACGGACAGCTTTCTCTTTATCATGGCCCCGCATATTCTATTGGCCGGTCAACCGCTGAGCCAGCCTGACGGCCTCCGCAGCATCCTGAGAGTATCCGTCCGCTCCGATCTCATCCGCGTAGTCCTGCGTGATGACAGCCCCTCCGATCATGACCTTGGCCGGAAGCCCCCGCTCCTTCACAAGCGCGATCACCTCCCGCATCCGCTGCATGGTAGTGGTCATCAGCGCCGAAAGCGCGATAATCTGTGCGTGGTTCTCCTCAGCCGCCCGGACGATCTCCTCCCTGGGCACGTCCTTTCCCAGGTCGATGACCTGAAAACCGTAATTTTTCAGCATCATGGCCACCAGGTTCTTGCCGATATCATGGATGTCCCCCTCCACGGTGGCAATGACCACCACCGGCATGTGGCGGGAATCCGAAGTCTGTCTCAAGAGAGGCTCCAGGACCTCGATGGAATTCTTCATGGCCTCGGCGCTGCCTATCAGCTGGGGCAGGAAATATTTCCCCTGATCGAACAGCTCTCCGACCTCATTGATGGCGGGAATCAGAACGCGGTCCAGGAGGAATTGAGGCTCCTCACCGGCCGCCAGCGCATCCCTTGTGATCGCCGCGATACCGTTTCGGTTCCCCTTTCGCACGGCATGCCTCAGGGCAGCGGCCATAGGGCTCTCATCCCCTTCCGCCCCGGCGCTCCGGTCCGGTCCGGTCCGGTCTGCCGGGCTGCCGCCAGTCTCCGTCTCCCTGACGGGCTTCGGCTCTGCGGCGGCTCTGGCCTCTCTTGCCTTCCTGTTCTCCGCCACGGTCCCGGCGTATTCTATATAGCGGATGTCCGCTTCCCTCTTTGCCAGAAGCAGATCCGCCGCCAGCGCGCAGCTGACCAGAAGCTCCTGAGAGGGATTGGCGATGGCCATGGTCAGCCCCTCCCGGATCGCCAGCGTCACGAACGCCGTATTCACAAAGCCCCGTTCCGGCATCCCGAAGGAGATGTTGGAAAGGCCGCAGACGGTGGCCAGCCCCTTCTCTCTGCAGTAGTGGATAGTCTCCAGCGTCTCCAGGCCGGCGTTTCTGTTCGCGCCCACCGTGGCCACCAGACCGTCCACCACCACATCGTCCCTGCTCAGACCGCATTCATAGGCCCTCTTCAACACGGTCTCTATGATTTCCTTCTTCTCCTCAAGGCTTTCCGGCAGTCCCCTGTCGGAAAGGGGAAGCAGGATGAACATGGCGCCGTATTTTTTGGCCGTGGGGATCAGCTTCTCGTACTTTTCTTTTTCAAGGGATACGGAGTTGATCAGCGCTCTGCCCGGATAATTCCTCAGCGCGGCCTCCAGCACATCCACATGGCTGGAATCCAGAGAAAGAGGCAGGTCGGTCACTCCGCCCACCTCCCGGATCGTCCGCAGCATCATCTCCTTCTCGTCGATGCCGCTCATGCCCATGTTGATGTCCAGGACCTGTGCGCCGCCCTGCTCCTGCTCCTCCGCCAGCTGCAGCACCCTGTCCATGCATCCCTCCCGCAGCTGGGCCTGCAGCGCCTTCTTGCCGGTGGGATTGATGCGCTCGCCCACAATAAAAAAGCCGTCTTCAAGGCCGAAGCGCAGAGTCCTGCGCTCAGACGTAAGATAGTGGATCCCCTCCCGGCGTCTGTCGGGATGGTGCGGGATATCACGGCCGAAGGTCTCAAAAATTTTTCGGATAAATTCCGGAGTCGTACCGCAGCAGCCTCCCAGTACGGTCGCTCCCGCCTCCGCCAGCTGCTTCATTTCCTCCGCGAATTCCTCCGCGTCCATATTGTAGAAGGTGCGGCCCTCCCCGTCCAGACACGGCAGCCCGGCATTGGGCTTTGCGATAATGGGGATCCGCGTACATGCCGCCATCTCCGACACGATCTCCTTCATGCGGGCAGGGCCCGTGGAACAGTTGACTCCCACCGCACAGGCTCCCAGGCTTTCCAGCACTACCGCCGCAGTCACTGCATCCGTGCCGTACAGCGTCCTTCCGTCCTCCTCGAAAGTCATGGTCACCATCACAGGGAGCTCACAGACCTCCTTTGCCGCTATCAGCGCGGCCCTGGCTTCGGCCAGGCTCATCATGGTCTCCACCGCCAGCAGATCCGCTCCCGCCTTCTCCAGGGCCCGGATCTGTTCCTTATACACGTCGATCAGTGTCTCCAGCTCCATGCTGCCGACAGGCCAAAGCTGCTCTCCCGTCATCGTCAGGTCGCCGGCCACATAGACGGTGCGGTCTCCCGCGGAATCGGCGGCCTCTCTTGAGATCGCCACAAGCGCACCGATCATATCCTCCAGCTGTCCCTCCAGCCCGTACTCGGCCAGCTTGATGCGGTTCGCCGTGAAGGTGGGCGCGTAGAGGATATCCGTCCCCGCCGCGACGTATTCCCTCTGCAGCTCCAGCATTTTATCCGGATGCTCCAGGATCCACTGCTCAGGGCAGACGCCGGAGGGCATGCCCGCTTTTACCAGATTGGAGCCTGTGGCACCGTCCAGATACAGATATTTATTTGAAAGTCTTTCAAACTCTTCCCTCGTCATTCGGTCGATATGCCTTTCTCTCCTGCAAACTTATGTTTATCATACCACAGACATGTTTTAGTCGTAAAGAGGAGGATTTCACCTTTTGCCGGAAAGTAGTTGCGAAATTGTGCGAATTGTGGTAAATTTTAATGGTATGTGGAATATATCGGCAGCCGGTCGTACGGCAGACACACATTGGAGGGTTAATCATTGAAAAAACGATTTATTCTGCTGTTTGCAGCAGTCCTGACCACTGCTTTCCTCACCTCATGCGGCAGAGATTCCGAATTGACACAGTTCCGGAACAGCATGGATGATTTCTGTACAAAGGTATCCGAGATAGACAGCGCCATCAACGGCATCGACGCGGAATCGGAGAACGCCACCGCGGAGCTCCTCTCCTATCTGGACGAGCTTGACGCGGCATTTCAATCCTTTGCGGATATGGATTTCCCGGATGAATTCGATTACCTGGAGGAGCTGGCCGACCAGTCCAGCACATACATGACAGAGGCCGTCTCCAGTTATCACGATGCATTCCGTGACGGGTCCTATGACGAGTACGCTGCGGCCTACGCGAAGGAGAATTATTCCAGGGCATACAAGAGACTGCAGATCATCATTGCCTTCCTTCACGGCGAGGAACCGGACGACGCCGATCTGACCATCGAATATGAGGAATAGCACCGCAGTGCCGTAAGGGCAGAAAAAGACAGGATGCGGAAAGAAATTCAAAAAAGCGGCTCAGCCTTCAGCTGAACCGCTTTTGTTTTTTGACTTCCAGGGTTTTTCCCTGCCTGCCTTCAGGACTTACTTGATGATCTTGATGCCGCCGATCAGAGGAAGCTCTTTGTCGGTATCCTGAATTGCGGAAATCAGTCCCATGATCCAGAATACGAGCCAAGCGATCCAGCCGATACATCCAATGATCCAGCCGACTACAGGTATCACGCTGATGATGCCGAATATGATCACTGCAAGATTGAGGAGCAGAGCGTTGTTCAGATGCACCTTGCAATTCTCCTTATCCCCTGCGCAGATAGCGATGATCCAGCCGATCCAGCCGATATACGCTACAATGTTCGTTGCCTTTGTACTCATTTTCTTTTCTCCTTTTCCCTTAAAATTCCTGCACGGTCCTCACAGGACAGGCAGTTTGTACGGTTGATATTATCATGATACTATCATTTTACCGCTCACAGCATAACGATCCCAAAGCAGAACTTCAGAACATTTTTTAATACAAAGTTGACCGCTATGATGACCAGCATGGCATAGAGATAACCGGCGCGAAATTTCACGCCCGTTTTTATCCCGAACAGATGCAGCTTTGCAAATGTCCAGGAGATCATGAACATCAGATACAGCGCCACGCCATACGGCACGACCGGATGATACCAGAGCGACTCCAGAAAATGTCCCTGCAGGAGCGCTTTCACGGCACGCGTTCCTCCGCAGCCGGGGCAGTAGGCTCCAAGGAACGTCCAGAAGGCGCACCCCAAATGCCGGTCATCGAACCATGGCAGAACGAACTTCAGAAAGACGGGCAGGCAGACAGCCGCCACGCCCAGGCAGATCAGTCCTACCGGATATAATTCATCCTCCAATGTCTTGGGGGACTGCTCCTTAATAGTATTCATTGAGCATAGAGTCCATGCTGCCGGCTGCAACGCCAAGCACCATTAAGATCAGGAACACAGTGCCCAGGACAAGGCCGATGATCGAGCACACAAGACCGGCGGTCCCCACTCCGTTCTTGCCCTGCTTATTGCCCATTATCGCAAGAATAATACCCACAATTCCCGCGATGATGGAAGGCACGCCGTAGCAGCAGCAGATCAGGATGGAAAAAATACCGACTACCAGGCTGGCGATCTGCATTCCGTTCGCCTTGCCGGAACCGGCGTCCTCCACCACAGGAACGCCCTGATAGGATGTGGTCTCCACATTGTTCTGATAGTTGTTGTACGAGGTCTCAGACTGGACCTGATTCTCAGTACTCTGTCCGTTTTCAAAATTTTGTCCGTCCATTTTTCTCTCCTTTTAATATAGTATCGCCCGGAATTGATCGAAAGACAATCTTTTCCTATACCAGTTTTGTAAGCATGTGCCTACATCAGAACATTATATATGAATTTTGTCCGAAAGGCAAGACCCCTGTAAAAATTAGTCACAACATTTTATCCCTGCCGCACCGGCCGGATATCGGAAGCCGGCTGCCGCCTCCGGCCGTTTTTTTCGGCCGTTTTCCCCGGCCATTTCCCCGCCCGTTTTCCCCGGCAGCCCTCACAGGCAGATCAGAGGACCGTTCCTGAGATCCGCACCACGGAAAAGCTCATGGGCGCAAGCTTTAAAGACCCCTCGAAGGGACGCCTCGTCTTTTTCACGGACACGTGTTCCGGGTCCTTCAGAGTATTGCGATCCTCCTCACCGCCGGCAAGGACCTGCCAGCTGGCCTGGGCATCCAATCTCCACCCCTCCGGCAGGATCAGACGGATCTCCTTTTCCTCCGGGCCGTGATTTACCGCCTTTACGATCAGCTCCCCGCTCTTCCTGTCCAGGCTCAGACCGAGGTAGACGCCCTCCCGCGCCAGAGCCTTCTCCTGTCCCTGCATGGGCACCGTGACCGTACCGAGATTTTCACTGTACATTTTCTGCACATAGTAGCTGGGTGTTCCATAGGCGTGCCGCTCGTCGAACCAGATCAGATCCGGCGTCCACTGGGCATATCCCACGCGTGCGAACAGGGGCGCGTAGGACGCCATCACCACAAGATCGGCATTGCGCTCCACGCCGGTCAGAAAAGCCGCCTCCGCCAGCGCGCCTCCCAACGTGTTCGCCGCGGTCTTGTCCCCCTCACCGTACGCGGGGTGCGCCGCATATTCCCCGGAGAAGACCTTCACATCCCTGGAATAATCGTCATAGAAGTCCGTGTGACCGTAGAACCACTCCGGCTTCATGTAATAGTGTTCATCCACCGCATAGCAGAACCGTTGGTTCTCCCTTCCCCTGCCGTAATAAAAATTCCACGCGGCGCGGTGATGCTCCGACGTGACATCCGGCCCGGCGGAACCGATCAGCCGGATCCTGGGATACCTTTCATGTATCGCTCTCTCAAAGGCACTGTATCGCTCAAAGAACTTTGTCTGCGGGGTCTCCCACTGTTCGTTGCCGATGCCCAGCATGTCAAGGCCAAAGGGCGCAGGATGCCCCATCCTTACGCGAAGACTGCCCCACCGGGTGTCCTCGCCGCCGTTGGCGAACTCGATCAGATCCAGCGCATCCTGCACAAATTCACTGAACGCGGGATCTGCGGGCTCCACCAGCTCATAGGACTGGAACTGACACGCAAGCCCCACGGAAAGCACCGGAAGCGGCTTCGCGCCGATCAGCTCGCACAGCAGGAAATATTCGTAATAGCCAAGCCCAAGGGTCTGATTGTAATGTGACCAGACGGAACACCAGCCGTTCTCTTCCGACGCATCCGAGGTGGCCCAGCGGTTAAAGTTGGGACGGCGCTCCTCGACGGGGCCCACACTGTCCTTCCAGCGATAGCGGTTCTCCAGAGTGCAGCCCTCCACCACGCAGCCGCCCGGAAAGCGCAGAAAGCCCGGCTTTAAGTCCTTGAGCAAATTGAACAGATCCCTGCGGAAGACACCTGCCACCGCATCCGCGGGCATCATGGAGATAAAATCAAACTCCGCTGTCCCCGGTTGGGTGAGGGAAAGAATGAACAGGGCGCCCTCCGTGTCTTCCTCCGGTGTGAGTACCGTCTCGTACTTCTGCCATTTCTGCCAGCTGTCACCGGGCGCATGCACACAGGACACGGTCCGCGCCCCATAACATTTTCCGTCCTTCTCCACACGGACCTCAAAATCTCCCCCGTAAGCTGCCGCCCTGGCATAGAACGAGACATGATAATCCTGCCCTTTTTTCAGGAACAATCCCCGATAGGCCTTGTTGGCAAAGCCCTGTCCTGCACAGGATGCCGTAAACCTCAGATAATGGGGATTGTTCCTGTGGACCGGGCTGCCCGAAACATACTCCATCCTGCCCTCACCGTGCTGCCTGGTGGCGGTCCAGCCATATCCGCTGTCCTGTCTGGTGTAAAAGTCACCGTTCCTCCCACAGCACTCCTGAAATTCAAAGGCCCTGTTCTCTATGAGCTCCGCGTACAGACCTCCGTCCGCAGCATAGTTGATATCTTCAAAGAACAGACCGATCATATTCTCCGCAACGGGAACTCCGCGCCTGTCGGTAATCTGCAGTTCCATGCTCCTCATACCCTCCCCGAATCTTAGATGCTATATGCACCGTTGTCTTATTATAGCATAGAATACCGGCACATCTCAATATCGACGATCGCAGGATACCTTCAGACGATCGCAGGATGCCTTCAGACGATTACAGGATAGCTTCAGAGCCGGAACAAAAAACGCGGTCTTTCAATCACGGGAGCCAGGAGATGCTCACGGCTTCCAGCTGATCTGTGGTCTTGTTGAATTCAAAGGAATATCCGCTCTTCCCCATATAGATCTCGGAGTCCGCATAGTACCTGACATTATTATATTCATCGATCTCCGTGGCATTGCCGTTATTTTCCAAAAGCTGCTCCTTGGTCAGCGTGAACGGGAAGGAAAAGCACACCTCCTCCTGGGCGGCGGCGATCAGATCTGTGATCTCCTCATTCATGCTGTCCTCATAGTCCGGCTGGGGAACGTAGATCGTATACCATCTCACGGAACAAAGCAGGCATTCCGCCTCGCTGATGCTGTCGTCCGTCATATTGAGGAAGGAGAACTGCAGCCAGACATAGTCGTTGATCTCCACACTGTATCTGCCCGTCTCATAATTGCTGTTCACATTGTTGCCGATGTTCTTCAGCTCGTCTTCGTCGAACGGAATGCCGCCGTCGATCAGGTCCTGAAGCGTGCTCTCTCCGAGCGTAAATATCTGTCCCTTATAGGCAAAGCATCTCTTTTCAAGGTCGGCATAATCCTCGCTTAGTCCCTCCACGGGAACAAAGGGCTTCGGCTGTGACGCCGCCTCTTTCTCCTGGGAGCCCTCCGCGTCAGAAGCTTCTGCGTCAGAGTTCTCTTGGTCCGAGCTGTCTTCCTCCTCTGTCTCAGCCGTCCCCGGATCCTGGGACTGTGTTTCCTCCGTATCCGCCTCTTCCGCTCCGAGGGCTTCGCTCTGACCTGCCTCGTTCTCAGAGGATCTCTGCGTTTCCCCCACGTCGCTTCTTCCTGCGCAGGCCGTCATCAGGCACAGCACGACCGCCGCGGTGAGGAGCCCCTGTAGTTCTTTTCTTCTTTTTTTCATACTTTTTCTCCTTTTCCTTTTTTCGTGTCTCAGCCTACGGCCGAACGCTCCTGCCGCACAGACCATGCGCCGGTCCGGAGAGCAGAGACACTGCAAAAGGAATTATTAGGAAAAAATGCTGTTCTTCACAAGCGAAATCTGGTTGCAGATGCGCAACGAACGGTTGATTGCGGCGAAAAAGCCTGATTTTTCGCCGCCTCCGTCTCTGTGATGTCATAGATGTCAAGATAGTACAGTTCATCCAATACCTCAGGGCGGTCATCCGCGGATACGTGGATACAGAAAATATCTCCGTTCTCCAGATCGCAGTACGCCTCAAAGTAATAATGGGTCACTTTTTTTGTTTCCCCGTACTCCAGAACGGAATAGGTGTCATAATAGAACGTGCGGCCTCCCGATTCGATCTCTCCCTGTTCCGTGGTCTCGGAAAGTCGGGAGGAGACAGATGAGCGCACCATGTCCTCCGCTGTCATCCATGTGTAGTTCAGCGTGCCTATCCGGATATAGATCTGTTTGTCCGTGTCAAGATATGTCTTGCCGGCCAGATCGTCGAAAACAATCTGACTGTTCTTCGGCAGTCTGTACGAGACGGTCCACTCACCGTCATCGCAGAGGATCGAATCCTCTGAAAGGTATGCTCCGTTGGGGTCGAGGTTCTCATCCTCCATCCAGAGGGTGCCGGCAGGGTCGTCCTTTTCCTCCGTGGGGACCGCCCGGACAAGCACATTGAGCGCCGCCTCTTCCGCCTCTTCGTACATGCGGCTGCGACGCTTCGTCTCAAGCTTTTCCATATCGATCCCGTCAAAGCGGAGCACCGCCAGAAAACGCCTCTGATCGTCCGCGGGGAACAGCAGCACTTCAAAAAAAGAACGATCAAAATCACTTCCCCTCTCGTCCGCCATACTGATAGCATATCGGATATAGGTCTGTCCGTCTCTGTCCAGCAGCTGCGGTTCCTCCTCCATCCGATAGCCCGAATCCGTCAAAGACTTTTTCTTGCTGTCCATGCGCTCCCACAGTCCCTCAACGGTATCGTCCTCGATATCGATCTGGATCAGGTATTCGTCCTGCTGTCTGATGTTCATGCAGCCGCTCTCATGGACACAGGCCATTCCCTTTTCCGGCACGGCAAATTTCATCCCTTTGAAGACGATCTCCCATGTCTCGGACATATTTGTGCCGTTTTCGGCGTCTGCCGTATATTCTCCGTCCGCTCCGACGCCCGCCGCATATCCTCCGCCGCTGCCGTCCTTATTTTCTCCGCCCGCTCCCCCGAAGGAAAGAATGCCCGAAAACCAAAGGCCCAGAAATACTGCAAGCAGAAATGCTCCCGCCGCCGCTGCCGCAAAGCCCCATCTCCACCTGCCGCTCATGACTGCTCCTTTCCCTTCCGCTCACCCGGCGTACGCACCGGTGCCGCACATGATATTTCTCCCATACAGAGCAGGAAAAGAAGCAGAAAAAGGAGCGTCAGGACAAGAAAGACCGCCAGCGTGCCGATATTGTAATCGTAGAATATCCCATCCTGTTCCCCGTTGGTATAGCACTCGATATAATCCCCCTGACGGATGCCGTCCGCATCCAGCCATAACGTCCTTACGACCTTGCGGCCCACATCGTCATAGATTCCCAGATCCGCTTTGGTATACTGTCTGTAGACCCTCTCCACCCTGGCCTGCTCCAAAAGGCCGTCGTCCTTCGGCCGGGGATAACGCATCAGAAAGACCGCAAGGACCACTGCACAGAATACAAAGGCTCCGCCCAGCAGCACCGCCATACTGTACAGCCGCAGACGGGACGACTTGCCGCGCGCTCTTCCGGCAGGCTCTGCCGCACTCTCCGTCCGGCCCTCCCCAGATGCGGATTCCTCCCTGCCGTACAGAAATTCCGTGATACTGACATGGAGGATCTCGCAGATGTCCGCCAGCTTGTCCAGATCCGGATATGCCTTATCCAGTTCCCATTTGGAGACCGCCTGCCTGGTCACTCCCACTTTCGCCGCAAACTCCTCCTGGGTCAGATTGGCAGCCTTGCGGTATTCCTGTATCTTATCTCCGATCAACAGCATAAAACGTCGTCTCCTTCAGATAGATTCCTCACATTTCATCCAGATAGAGCTGGACGCGGTTGTCAATAATTTCCGCCGCTTCCTCCGCCGTCTTGTCACCGGCATAGTAATCCCTAAGTTCCTCATAAATAATATCCTCTATGTCCTTATAAGCTCTGGGCGCAGGTACGCACCGGGCGAGAAAGGCATTTGTCTCCTGTTCGTCCGCAGGAAGCTCGGTCACCGGAAGGCCGTGATACAGTTCCAGGGTGTCGTTCATCTGCACCCCGTTTTCCAAAAGACCTTCCAGATAGACCGATACCGCAGCCGGGTCGGAGACATCTCTGTTCACTACAACGACGCCGTCAGCATCCAGATAATTCCCGTTGCCGCGCTCCGACGGAAAGCCCACGTAGTGACTTCCCTGTACTCTGTGGGTCTCGGCATATTCGGCGGCATCCTGCAGAGTGCTGATCTGATCGAACACGATCAGGCTGCCGCCTCCGCCTATTCTGTCGTCCTGCGGTCCCTCATAGGATGCGCTGTCATATTTTCCGATACATTTCAGAAGACGAATGAACCTGTCATCCTCAAAATGGCTTTCACCGCTCTCCCAGTCAATCAGAAAAGAATTCTCCAGATTATCAAATGTCAGCCAGCGCACAACGGCCATGGAGCCGTAATAGGAGCCGTTCTTCTCATAGTATATCTTATTTTCCAGCTTTCCGCTTTCCATCAGCGTCAAGATATCATCCAGGGTCCAGCTGTCCCCGCTCCACACATTTTCACCTACCCGCAGTGACCGCGCACTGATTCCGGGAGCAATTCCCACCAGCGTTCCGTCCACAGTCCCCATTTCCAGTACACCGGGAACGATCTTGTCCAAAGTCTCTTCCGAGAGATAGTCCCGAAGATCTGCCAGCATACCCTTTTCATATAATATCTCCATATCCTCAAGGGAGACATACATGACCTCCGGTCCGTGCCCTGCCGTCAGGTCCGCCATGATCCGGGTGCGGTAGTCCTCCGCAGTTGAGCTTTCCGGTTCCTCATACACGAACGCATAGTTGGGATTCCTGCGACTGACCACCGGCACACTGTTCCTTAGCCGCTGCGACTCTGTCGTCAGGCTCACGATGCGGACAGCCTCGGAACGCTCAGTCGGCTCTTCCGACAATGTAACGATCCAATCCTCCTGCCCGTCGTCGGAGCTTCCCCATACTCTGAGTACCGGTGTCCTATCCTTCCGCAACACCAGCATAGACTGATAAGCATCATCAATTCCGTTGCTGTCATAGCGAAATATCAGCTTTCTTATGCCGGATTCAACATCCCATTTGACAATGCCGAATCCGTTTTCATAGTAAAGGTCATTCCCCACCATGCCATACAGCTGCTTTACGTAATCATCCTCCAGCGCCGCGACGGTATGCTCCTGTTCCTCCTTCACATCGAACCAGACCAGCTTCGAACTTCTTGTGTCCGTGTTAAAGATCAAAAAGATTAATTCACCGTCCTGGGTCTTCATTGGCGGAAAGATCTGTTCCGATTCCGACACCTGATGATCCATCACAAGCTTGCCTTTCGGATCCAGAATATACAGCCGGCCAAACGGAGCATCGCCCGTTCCCGTTCTGATATAACTGTTCCCATCCCTGTCACATCGCCATGAAATGTCAATGGTCTGACCGAGTTCCGTAAGCCCCTGCGTCTCAAAAAAAGGGCGCCAATCGACCTGCTCCGCATTTTCCTTCGGATCCGACAAGGTCAATCCGTTGAATAGCTGGGTATAGGTCTCGCCCCCTTTCTCGTCCATATCGACCTCAAGCTCCAGCACATGGAAGGCATAGGACCCATCTTCCAGGACATCTATTCCCCTCAGTAATTTTCTGGTCTCTCCCGTCTTTTTGATCCCTATCTTCTCCAGGTCAAGCTCACTGACCGACATTTCCATTGATCCGGTATCATATATCTCCAGATAGCATTTGTTAAATACATATTCCCCGTTACTTATAATCGGCAGCACCTTATATATTTTTTCGCCGCAGCACACTGCCTGGACAGATTCGCCGACATACTCTGTCTCCTCGTTCCAGGTCACATCTCTATGCTCCCAGGGAATGTACTCACCCACCCAAAGCGCCTGTTCCTCCACCACTCCCTTGCTGACCGCAAATCCGTTCTTCTTCCAGTCCAGGGCCTGCGGATCTGTCTGCACCTCCTCCGTCTGCTTCCCGCAGCCGGACAGACAGAGCAGACATAACAGCGGCAGAAGGAAATGATATTTTTTCATGGGATATTTCTCCTTTCGCGTCCGAATTTTCGGAGGCTATAAACCATTACTCCTCCTGCCACTTGCAAATTAACGCATAGCCAGTGAAACAAGAGACCATATCTGAGTAAATGTTTCCTTCGGCTGTATGGGCATATGTTTTGACATGCCTATCGGTAAAAACACGAAACTGATTAACATAACTACAGGCATAAGTAATGATATACTTCTTCATGTAATCCCCTTTCTCGCCTCATCTCACTGTCTCTATTACAACAAAAGATAATTATTTATAATCCAATTTGCAAAATCTGTTTCATATCTAGTTCATAATTAATTCTTTGCTGCCGCCATATACATCCAGATCCACATAAGGTTCCTCATCGCCCGAAAATCCCCGCAGGCGGCCGCGGTTGGTATACTGCCAGAATGTCCACGGGACACTCTTGTCCGGTCTATGCCAGATGTCCCGTATCCACAGAGGATATTCTTCAAATCTGTCCTTGATATAGAGCTCCCACGTATCGTAAGTGGCATAGATCATGGGCTTAAGCCCATACGCCTCCTCCACCGTGTCAAGATAGACCTGCAGCTGTGCCGCCACCTCCTCCGCCTGGGGCGGGTCTGCTTCTGTTTTTCCGTAAAATTCCACATCCACCACAGGCGGCAGCATTTCCTCAAAAGCGTCCACCGTTTCAATGAAATGCTCTGCCTGCTGGATACCGGTACTGTCAAAACTGAAAAAATGATAGGCACCGACCCGAAGCCCCGTCTGCCGCGCATCTTTCCAGTTGTCTGCAAAACATTCGTCCGTGTAAGAGCTTCCTTCTGTAGCTTTGATGTATGCGAACTGAATGTCCTGCCCGGACAATACCGGCCAGTCGATCCTCCCCTGATAATGAGACACGTCCACACCGCGCACCGGATAGCGAGATGCGGCAAACCCGTTCACATGAAAAAAGCCGAAATAGATCGCTCCTGCCAAAAGTCCTGCCGCAATCGCCAGAAGGGACACTGCCGCGAGCGCTGCCAGAGTTATTTTAATTTTTTTATTCAAAAACCGTTCTCCCATCTTGGCATCTTCATTTTTTAATATTTACCTAATGATAGCACTGATAATTTCTGAAAGTTCCGCTGCATTCAATGTTCTTCCCTTTTTGCAATCATAACATTAGACAAATCATTTATATGTACTTTCTGCAGCGAATCTAATTTTACAAATGTTCTTTTGGGAAACGGAGGATCATAATTGATAATCTCTCTATTCGTCGGAATTGACAGCTTCCACTCTTTACCTGTCACAGAAGATACTGTAAGAATTTCCACATAATCCCCATCTACGCCAACAACAAGATAAGGTCTGTCATAGGCCGGAAGATCTCCATCCGGAAAACATATCCTGCCCCAAAATGCCTGACCTGCAATAAACGTCTGCGGCATTAGTAAATCACCAGCCTTCCGTCCTCTTGACAAATGCTGTAGGCATCTTCCTCACATACCTTGGAAAATTTTTCCAGCTCTGCTATCAGTTCATCCGTCATCACTAAATCATCATAATAAAACGTAACTCCGTTCACCACTTCATGCTGCAGGGCATTCTTTTTCGTTTCCTTATATGCCTTTATAGCCCTTCCGACAGCTTCAATATCATCCGGAAATGCGCTGAAATCCACCACTGATTTCTTTTTATCATGATAACCTTCACTCGATGTTCCATCGCGATATGCCTGTTTCCATGAATTAAACTGATGATTTAAATCGGATAGCTCTTTTGCAGACAAATGACCATAAACGCCTAACACAGCATTTAATATTTCATATTCTTCTTGATCAAAATTCGGATTAAATTTTTCGCTTTCCAACTTGAAAGCATGATAGTCATTTCTATATTTCAGTCGGACTTTTTCAACGACTAACCCATTTTCAAAGGCAAGGATATCCTCATTATAAAGTGGTTTTTGGTATTGTGAGATATAAGCCATATTTGCCAACACGAGCAATTTCTGTAATTTCATATTTCCGTCATAAGTATTCGGCTCTGAATCGGCTCCGTTCTTTATAAAAAATTTAGCATATTCATACACATCTCTCATGCGCCATACCTCCAATCACATTCTCTCCTGTATACATAATATAAAACGGCAATATTCAAGTCAACCATTTTGTGAAATGTGCTCTGCAATACTGCCGTTTCATAACATACTCTTTTTGCTCATAATTATCATTGTTCTGCAATTATTTTTACACTGCAGCTGATCGCTATCTGATTGAATTTTCTTATGCTCTATATTTGTGTGCTTCCTGTTTGCCGCCTGTGTGCGGCGCGGCAAAATTTAGGGCTCCCGCTGACCATTCATGTCAACAGAAGCCCTTTGTTTCACGCTATTTCTCAGAACCTGTAATCGTTTCTTAGAATTTGCCTGCTTTAGCAGCTTCCTCAATGGATACAGCCACAGCCACGGTAGCGCCCACCATGGGGTTGTTGCCCATACCGATCAGGCCCATCATCTCAACGTGTGCAGGCACGGAGGAAGAACCCGCGAACTGCGCATCGGAATGCATACGGCCTAGGGTGTCGGTGAAGCCGTAGGAAGCGGGGCCTGCAGCCATGTTGTCGGGATGCAGGGTACGTCCTGTACCGCCGCCGGAGGCAACGGAGAAGTACTTCTTGCCGGCCTCGGTCCTCTCCTTCTTGTAGGTTCCTGCAACGGGATGCTGGAATCTGGTGGGGTTGGTGGAGTTGCCGGTGATGGAAACGTCCACGTTCTCCTTCCACATGATGGCAACGCCCTCAGGAACGGAGTTCGCACCGTAGCAGTTCACCTTGGAACGAAGTCCGGTGGAATAGGGAATCTTCTCGATCTCTTTTACCGTGTTGGTATAGGGATCGTATTCGGTCTCCACAAAGGTAAAACCGTTGATACGGGAAATGATCTTTGCGGCATCCTTGCCGAGGCCGTTCAGGATCACGCGCAGAGGCTTCTGGCGGACCTTGTTGGCCTTCTCGGCGATACCGATAGCGCCTTCTGCGGCAGCGAAGGACTCATGTCCTGCCAGGAAGCAGAAGCAGTCGGTGTCCTCCTCCAGCAGCATCTTGCCAAGATTGCCGTGGCCTAAGCCCACCTTACGGGTGTCTGCCACAGAGCCGGGAATACAGAATGCCTGAAGTCCCTCGCCGATGGCTGCAGCGGCTTCGGAGGCCTTCTTTGCACCCTTCTTGATAGCGATGGCTGCGCCTACGGTGTACGCCCAGCACGCATTCTCAAAACAGATGGGCTGGATCTTCTTTACCTGGTCGTATACATCCAGGCCTGCGTCCTTGGTGATCTTCTCCGCTTCTTCGATAGAGGAGATGCCATAGCTGTTCAGAACTTCGTTGATCTTGTCAATACGTCTCTCATATGATTCAAATAAAGCCATTTTCTCTGTCCTCCTTCATCCTTATTCTTTTCTGGGATCGATGATCTTAACTGCATCGTCCACACGGCCGTACTGGCCCTTTGCCTTCTCCCATGCGGTGTTGGGATCGTCGCCCTTCTTGATGAAGTCGGTCATCTTTCCGAGGCTCACGAACTGATAGCCGATGATCTGATCGTCTTTATCCAAAGCAATACCTGTTACATAGCCCTCTGCCATCTCCAGATAACGGGGACCCTTTGCCAGCGTGCCGTACATGGTTCCCACCTGGCTCCGCAGGCCCTTGCCCAGATCCTCCAGGCCGGCGCCCACAGGCAGTCCCTCCTCGGAAAATGCGCTCTGGGAACGTCCGTAAACGATCTGCAGGAACAGCTCTCTCATAGCGGTGTTGATGGCATCGCATACCAGGTCGGTATTCAGTGCCTCCATCACGGTCAGACCGGGAAGGATTTCAGCCGCCATAGCTGCGGAGTGAGTCATGCCGGAGCAGCCGATGGTCTCCACCAGGGCCTCCTGAATGATGCCCTCCTTCACATTCAGGGACAGCTTGCAGGCGCCCTGCTGAGGAGCACACCAGCCCACACCGTGTGTGAAACCGGAGATGTCTTCCACTTTCTTGGCCTGTACCCATTTTGCTTCTTCGGGAATGGGTGCGCAGCCATGATGTACGCCCTGAGCCACAGGACACATTTCTTCAACTTCCTTTGAATAAATCATGCGAAATCTCCTTTCAATGTGTATATATGTTATTATTTCATCAGGTCCATTGACAAAATAATATCATTCCCGTACATTTTCTCATATTTACGGCAAAAAATCCAGAGTTTTTTTAATTATGTGAGCATCATTCTGTCGTTGGCGAATTCTCCTCCGCTGACCTCCTCAAATTTAGCCAGAAGATCCTTCACGTGCAGCTTCTGCTTTTCCTCCCCCGACACGTCATAGATGATCCTGCCCTCGTGCATCATGATGAGCCGGTTGCCGTGGGTGATGGCGTCCTTCATATTGTGGGTCACCATCATGGCCGTCAGTTGATTGTCGGAGATGATCCTGTCGCTGATCTCAAGTACCTTGGCCGCCGTCTTGGGATCCAGCGCCGCAGTGTGCTCATCCAAAAGAAGCAGCTTCGGGTGCTTCATGGAGGCCATCAGCAGTGTGATTGCCTGTCTCTGTCCTCCGGACAGCAGTCCCACCTTGGTGGTCATGCGTTCCTCCAACCCAAGTCCCAGGGTGGAAAGCTTTTCCCGGAATTCCTCCCTCTCTTGTCTGGTGATGCCCCATTTCAATGTCCTGCGCTGTCCCCTGCGGCAGGCAATGGCCATGTTTTCCTCGATATCCATGGTAGCCGCCGTGCCTGTCATGGGATCCTGGAACACACGGCCCAGAAATGCGGCCCGCTTGTGTTCTGGAAGACCTGTGATGTCGGTCCCGTCAATAATGATCCTGCCGCTGTCGACCGGCCATACACCGGCTATGGCGTTCAGGGTCGTGGACTTGCCTGCGCCGTTCCCGCCGATGATCGTCACAAAATCCCCGGAGTTCAGCCTCAGGTCCACACCGTCCAGCGCCACCTTTTCATTGACAGTACCCTTGTTAAACACTTTATGTACATCATTGATCTCCAATGCATATGCCATTACCGCGCCACCCCCTTCTTTACGCTCCGCTTTTCTTTCAGATAGGGGATCGCCAGAAAAATTGCGACGACAATGGCGGAGAACAGCTTCATATTCTCCGACGGCATCTTCAGCCACAGGACGAACTGATATACCATGTAATAGATCACGGCCCCAAGGATCACTGCGATCAGGGTATAGGCGAAGGCCAGTCTTCTTCTGCTGGCGAACTTCCCGAACAGCACCTCACCGATGATCACGGCCGCCAGACCGATCACAATGGCGCCGCGTCCCATGTTGATGTCTGCAGCCCCCTGGAACTGGGCATACATGCCGCCGCAAAGTCCCACCAGGCCGTTGGATATCATCAGCGCCAGCACCTTGATAAAGTTGGTGTTGATGCCCTGGGCCCTGGCCATATTGCCGTTACAGCCCGTGGCACGTATGGCGTGCCCCTGCTCCGTGCCGAAATACCAGTACAGAACGGCGACCAGCGCGATCAAGAACAGGGCCATTCCGAGGAAGAACATGCACTTGCTCGCGGCGGAACCCTCCGTCACATACCTGAGGGATGTCACCAGAGGATAATTGTCCACGCTGACAGGCTGATTGGATTTTCCCATGATCATCAGGTTCACGGAATACAGAGATATCTGTGTCAGAATACTTGCCAGTATTCCAGGAATTCCAAGAAGTGTGTTCAACAGTCCGGTGGCAAGTCCGGCCAGCATTCCCACCAGAAATGCGGCAGGCAGAGACAGAAGAGGCGACACGCCCCCGCGGATCAGCATGACAGACACTGCCGCCCCTGTGGCTATGGAGCCGTCCACTGTCAGATCCGGAAAATCAAGCAGCCGGAAGGTAATATAGACTCCCAGCGCCATAATGCCCCATATCATTCCCTGAGCAATGGAGCCGGGGAATGCCCGGAACAGGGAGAGGGGATTCAATGTTATCAAACACAGCATCTTCTGTCCTCCTTGTCATGATGGTCAGCCGTACTTACGTCACGGCAAAACAGGTCACTGCACGTGTAAAAATCAGATAGGGACAGTGTTCTTCACGCCATCCCTATCCGCTGTTCTTGTCTCTGTGCCTTTATTCGCTTACGATCGCCTCATATCCTTCGGGGATCGTGACGCCGAGCTGTTCGCAGATCTCGGCATTGTACTTCTTGGTCACATTGGGAGCGAAACGCACATCCATGGAAGAGATATCGGCGCCCTCCTCAAGGATCTCATACGCCATCTCACCGGTGGCATATCCGAGATCGTAGTAGCTGATGGACAGCGTTGCAACGCCGCAGCCGCCGCAGATTCCTTCCTCACCCGCGATCACGGGCACCTTTGCGGGAACCACAACATTGTATACGGTCTCCGTCACGTTGGCAAGAGTGTTGTCGGTAGGTATATAGAGCACATCGCACTCGCTTGCCGCCGTAGTCACAACGGACTGTACCTCGTTGGTGTCTGCGATGCCGTATGTCTGGTAAGGAATATTGTCCTCCTCCAGCGCCTGGCTGAACAGACGGATCTGATAATCGGAGTTGGGCTCTGCCGTACAGTACAGAAGTCCCACCTTCTTTACATCGGGGAACAGCTCCAGGACCATATCCTCCTGCTGGTCGATGGGAGCCAGGTCGGAGGTTCCGGAAATATTCCTGCCGGTGGAACCGGTCCAGTCCGCGATCTCAAGCGCGGTGGCATAATCGGTAATGGAGGTTCCGAGAATGGGAATGCTGGTGGTCGCTGCCGCAGCGCTCTGCAGAGGCGTGGTGGCATTCGCCAGGATCAGGTCAACGCCGTCGGACACAAAGCCGTTGCAGATGGTCCCTGCCACGTTCTGATCGTTCTGTGCGTTCTGAAGCTGGAAGGTCACCCTGTCCGCTCCCAGTTTGTCTACCAGCGCGTCCTGAAATCCCTGAGTGGCCGCATCCAATGCGGGATGCTCCACCAGCTGGCAGATGCCGATCGTATATGTCTTCCCGGCCGACGCGCTGTCTGCGCCGTTATCTGCCCCGGCATCATTGCTCTCCTCAACATCTTTGCTCTCTTCCACATTTGCAGTGCTGCTTTCCTCTGCACCTTCGGCATTGCCGCCGCATCCGCTCAGAGCGGTCATGGCCAGCACTGCCGTCAGCAGCAGTGATACGATTTTTTTCTTCATAATATTCTCCTCCTTCAGTGTGTCGACGCTCTGCTCAGAGCATCGCACCATACCTGATTAATATAACTCATTTCCCATTGTTCGTCAATATTTTGCTGTCTGCTTCGGAACAATATGTTCCGCATCCTTGTAAATGCAGTTCGCCCCGATCACTCCTCTCACACAGGAAACGGGATAAATATTGGTGTTCTTCCCGATCACGGTGCCGGGGTTCAGAACGCTGTTGCACCCCACCTCCACATGATCGCCCAGCATGGCTCCCATCTTCTTCAGACCGGTCTCAAGACAGATCTCCTCTCCCTTTACCGTCACCGGCGTCTTGTCGCTCTTCACGTTGGAGGTGATGGAGCCGGCTCCCATATGGCTCTTAAATCCCAGCACGCTGTCCCCCACATAATTGTAGTGGGGCACCTGCACCTTATCAAAGAGGATCACATTCTTCAGCTCCGTGGAATTTCCCACCACGGCTCCCTTTCCTACGATGGCATTGCCACGCACAAAGGCACAGTGTCGGATCTGCGCCTCCCGATCCACGATCAGGGGGCCGTTCAGACAGGCCGTCTGCGCGACCTCTGCGCTCCTTGCGATCCAGATATATTCTCCCCGCCGCTCATACACATCCTCCGGCAGCTCTTCTCCCAGTGCAATTATAAAATCATGGATCTTGGGAAGGACCTCCCAGGGGTAGGTCACCCCCGTAAAAAGCTCAGCCGCTATGGTCTCCTTCAGATCGAACAGCTCTTCTACGGTCACACCGCTCATAATCGCCGATTCCTTTCTTCATTTTCAATAATTTTCCGCCGCAGCCCGGAACTGGGCATACAATGCTCCCTGATTGTTCAGCCTTTTCACATACTCCGTCCGCCTGCCCACAAAGCCCGTGAGCTTATCCATATACTCCTGCGAGGTGATGTCGCCCTGGGCCACCAGCGTCAGCCCCTTCTCCCAGCTTGCGGTCAGGGACGGATCGAGCAGCGCCTTGATGGAGCTCTCCACCACGTCGTAGATCATCTCTCCCATCAGCGTTGGGGTGAGCACCTGCGTCTTTTTGCTCAGCGCCAAATACTCAATGTTCACCAGCTTTTTCAGGATCTCGGCCCTGGTGGCGCTGGTGCCGATCCCGCTGCCCTTGATCTGGGCCCGCAGTTCCTCATCCTCGATGAATTGTCCGGCGTTCTCCATGGTCAGTATGATGCTTCCGGAGGTATACCGCTTCGGAGGCGAGGTCTCTCCCTCTTTGATCTCGTAAGAGGCGCTCTCCACCGGCTCTCCCTTTTTCAGATCCGCCAGGAGCCCTCTCATTTTTTCGTCGTCGATCACCGTCTCCTGGTTCTCGGCGGGCCTGCTGAAGGAGCATGCTGCCACCCTCAGATATCCCTTCTGGGCCGGCACCTTAAAATTGGCAAAGAACCGTTCCTCCTTCACCTTCACCTTCAGCGTGTACTTCATATACACCGCCGCAGGGTAAAAAATACTCAAAAATCTGCGCGTGATGACCTCGTACACCCTTGCCGACAGCTGCGGCATGCTTCCTAAGCCGTTCAGGCCCTGTCCCGTGGGGATGATGGCGTAATGATCCGTGATCTGCCTGTCATTTACATACCGTGTTTTGGCAATGCCTTTATAACTGCCTTTTTCCAGGATCTCCGCCGCGATCCCGGCGGCGGGGCCGTAATTTTTCAGCCCGGCCAGATTTTTATGTATTTCCTTGGAAACAGCGGTGGAAAGTACTCTTGCGTCCGTTCGGGGGTAGGTGACCAGCTTTCTCTCATACAGCTCCTGCACGATGCGCAGCGTTTCGTCCGGACTGATCTTGAACATCCTGGAGCATTCGTTCTGCAGCTCCGCAAGATTGTACAGCAGAGGCGGGTTCTTATTTTCTTTCTTTTTTTCGATGCTCTCTATTACGATCTCGCCCACAGGCTCCTGCTGCAGCTGCGAGATCAACTGTTCTGCGGTCTCCTTCTCCCTGAAGCCGTTCTCCTTATAGAGCTTCGGCGACATGTGCCAGGCCGAGCCCTCCACCGCCTTCCACTCCGCCGGAAGAACGCTGTCCCGGAGCCTGAAATTGCCCAGCACCCGGTAAAAGGGCGTTTTGACAAAGGAGCGTATCTCCCGTTCCCTGTTCACAACGATCCCAAGGACGCAGGTCATCACGCGCCCCACGGATATCACGGCCTTATCCCGTTTCAGATAATCCCTGACCGTCCTTCCGTACTTCAAGGTCAGGACTCTGGAAAAATTGATTCCCATCAAATAGTCTTCTTTGGCGCGCAGATAAGCGGCATCGCTCAGATTGTCATACTCGGACAGGTCCTTGGCCTCCCGTATGCCGCGCAGGATCTCCTCCTGCGTCTGCGAGTCGATCCAGACACGTTTGCGCTCCTTGCCGGTCACGCCCGACATCTGCTCTACCAGGCGATAGATATACTCTCCCTCGCGCCCGGAGTCGGTACAGACGTAGATGGTAGTCACATCGGGCCGTTTCATCAGAGAGCTTACCACAGTATATTGCTTTCTGGAGCTGTCGATGACTTCATACTTGAACTCCTCCGGCAGAAAGGGAATCGTGTCAAAGCTCCACCGCCTGTATTTCTCATCGTAGACCTCCGGATAGCTCATGGTGACAAGATGTCCGACGCACCACGTCACAATGGCATCCTGGGCCTCCAGATAGCCGTCGCGGGGAGCAGTGTTTATTTTCAGTGCGCTGGCAAATTCTCTTGCAACGCTCGGTTTTTCAGCAATAAATAGACTTTTCCCCACAGATCTCTTTTCCCTCCGATCATCCGGCTGTCATTTCACACCTGGCGACTGACTCCCGCACAAAACATCGGCAGCCTTTACTCAAGGCTGCCAACGATCATCTTTTCCAAATCTGCCGCCGGAAGCGGCTTGCTGAACAGATAGCCCTGAAGCACATCACAGCCGATAGAGTGCAGATATTTGTATTGCTGTTCCTGCTCCACGCCCTCCGCAATAGATTCAAAGCCCAGGGCCTTCACCATATTCAGTATGGATTCCGTGATCACTCTGGTGGAGGAATCCGTCAGTACCGTATCAATAAAGGATTTGTCTATTTTCAGGGTGTCGATGGGCAGCTTCTTCAGATAGGACAGGGATGAGAAGCCCGTACCGAAATCATCCAGGGATATCCGTATGCCGTATCCGCGCAGCAGCTTCAGCTTTTCGGAGACGGCGGCAAAGTCGTCTATCAGCACGCTCTCCGTGATCTCCAGCTCGATCTCAAAGGGCTTGACCTGATATTTATTCAGGATGTTCAGCAGAAAGTCCACGAAATCGTCCTTTTTATACTGAAGCGCCGATATATTGATGGACATGATAAAGGGGAAGCCGAACTGCTGCCTCCAGACAGAATACTGTCTGACGCTTTCCTCCACGACCCACTTGCCGATCGGCACAATGCTGCCGTTCTTTTCAGCCACGGGAATGAATGTGTCCGGACTCAGCACCTCTCCCTCACTGCTGTGCCAGCGGATCAGTGCTTCCACGCCCCTGAGACGCATATTGCCGGTGTAGTACTGCGGCTGATAATACAGTTCAAAATCCCGATTGGTGACAGCCTGCCTCAGTCTGTTCTCCACCTCCACGGAATTCAGGAAATCATCCAGAATAGGCGCGTTAAAGTACTGAAAGCCGTTGCGCCCCATGGCCTTCACCCGGAACACCACCAGCTCGGCGTAATTGATCAGCTCCAGCGCGGACCGCGCAGCCTCCGGATATTCCGCGACGCCGACGCTCACCGTGATCTGAACGTCCGAACCGTTGCTCAAAAGGAACGGCTGCTTTGTCCTGGCCTTGATTGCTTTATAGATATGCTCCGCCGTCCTTGTTCCCGCCGGATCATAGATGGCGATGCAATATACATCTCTGTGCAGATGGCAGGCGATGACATTCTCCTGGCAGAGATCCTTCAGCAGCATACCGAACTGCTGCACCAGCTCGTCTCCCATAACAATGCCAAGACCGTCGTTCACCTTGTTGAACTCATCTATATCAATATTCATGACGCTGACGATGCTGTTGGTCTCGGAGGCCTTCCTAATGTATTCACTGAGAAGCTGGACAAAGTAATTACGGTTATACAGCCCCGTCAGGCTATCGTAATAGGCCATATAGAGCAGCTCCTCATCCTTGTGGCGCTGCTTTGTCACATTGGTAATGTAGATTACCTTGTCTGTTGGCCTGCCGGAATGATCGTAGTAGACTCTTGTGCGGAACTGCAGCCAGAGATGCCTTTCCTTCAAGAAACACTCTGTGACGGCATGCTCCTCGCCCTTCTTCTCCAGGTAGAGTACTTCCCTGAGCTGAGATTCACTTCCCTCGTCCTCCACGGCGTCAAGGATCTTCTGCAGATCCGACAGTTCCGCGATCTCAAAGCTAAAATACTCCCGCCACTGTCCGAGGGCCGTCAGCTTGCTCTTATCGAACGAGTAATACAGAAATGCGCCCTCCGCCGAATCACAGACCATACGGTACATTCTTTCTTTTTCTGTAAGCTTCTGATTCATTGCTTTCAACAGATCCAGCTTATAGTGAAGTTCACTCATAGATTATGCCCCCTTGGTATCATCCACAGGTCTTTTGGTCTTTCGGGGTGATATATCCCTGAGCCTTCAGCAATTCTGCACAGAGTATCGCGCCGCCCGCGGCACCTCTCACTGTGTTATGCGAAAGCCCGACAAATTTATAGTCAAAAAGCGTGTCCTCTCTCAGGCGCCCCACTGTGATACCCATACCGTTCTCATAGTCCACGTCCATCGTCACCTGGGGCCTGTTGTCCTCCTCCACATAGCGGATGAACTGCTTGGGCGCACTGGGAAGTCCCAGCCTCTGAGGTTCCCCGCTGAAAGAGTTCAGCTTTTCCAGCAGCTGTTCTTTCGTGGGCTTTTTCCTGAACCTCACGAACACCGCAGCGGTATGTCCGTTCAACACCGGCACGCGGATGCACTGGCACGTGATCAAAGGGCTTTCCGCCGGAACGATGACGCCGTCCCTGATCTCTCCCCATATGCGCAGAGGCTCCTTCTCGCTCTTCTCCTCCTCGCCGCCGATATAGGGAATGATATTTCCGACCATTTCCGGCCAGTCCTTAAAGGTCTTGCCCGCACCGGAGATCGCCTGATAGGTGGTTGCCACGACCTCTGTGGGCTCAAACTCCTTCCACGCGGTCAGAACAGGCGCATAGCTCTGAATGGAGCAGTTGGGCTTCACAGCCACAAAGCCCCGGCTGGTCCCAAGACGCTTTCTCTGGAAGTCGATCACCTTCATGTGCTCCGGGTTGATCTCAGGCACCACCATGGGCACATCCGGCGTCCATCTGTGGGCGCTGTTGTTCGAGACCACCGGAGTCTCCGTCTTTGCATATTCCTCCTCGATCCTCTTGATCTCATCCTTGGTCATATCCACGGCGCTGAACACGAAATCCACCTGGGAGGCGACGGCCTCCACCTCGTTCACGTTCATTACCACAATATTCTTTACCGCCTCCGGCATGGGCGTATCCATCTTCCACCTGTCGCCCACGGCCTCCTCGTAGGTCTTGCCCGCCGAGCGGGGGCTGGCGGCGATCGTCGTCACCCGGAACCACGGATGATCCTCCAGCAGAGCAATAAATCTCTGTCCTACCATTCCTGTTCCGCCCAAAATACCGACCTTCAGTTTTTCATTCATAATTCTCCTCTTTCCGGTGCCGTCACGGCACTCTGCTCAAATTAAAAGCTCTCCCGCTTCACCTGATCCAGCCAGTCCCTGTACATCCGGATCGTCTTATTCATTACCGCCGGACCGGGACCGCCTGCGGTGAGCCTTCTCTCCACACAGGTCTTCAGTGAGACCGCGTCAAAGATATCCTCCTCGAACTTATCGCTGATCTTTCTCAGCTCCTCCAGAGAAAGCTTATCGATAGAAGTATTTTTCTCAATACAGTACAGGACCAGTCTGCCGACAATGCCGTGGGCATCCCTGAACGGAACCCCCTTGCCTACCAGATAGTCCGCGGCGTCGGTGGCGTTGGTAAAACCGCTCATTGCGCTCTCCGCCATACGCTCCTTATTGAACTTCATGGTCCGCAGCATCCCCGCAAAGAGAGACAGGCAGTCTGCCACCGTGTCCATGGCGTCGAACGCCATCTCCTTATCCTCCTGCATATCCTTGTTGTACGCCAGCGGAAGCCCCTTCATGGTGGTGAGCAGGCTCATGAGAGCGCCGTACACCCGCCCGGTCTTTCCCCGTATCAGCTCGGCAATATCGGGGTTCTTCTTCTGAGGCATAATGCTGCTTCCGGTAGAATATGCGTCGTCGATCTCCACAAAACGGTACTCGTTCGAGTTCCATAGGATGATCTCCTCGCAGAAGCGGCTGAGATGCATCATTACGGTGGCCAGCGCCGCCAGGTACTCGATCAGATAATCTCTGTCCGAGACGGAGTCCATGCTGTTCATGGTGGGGCCTGCAAATTTCAGAGCGGCGGCCACATACTCCCTGTCCAAAGGGTATGTGGTGCCTGCCAGCGCCCCGGCGCCCAGCGGGCAGTAATTCATTCTCTCATATATGTCCGTCATGCGCAGTCTGTCGCGCCTGAACATTTCAAAGTAAGCGCCGTAGTGGTGGGCCAGCGTAGTCGGCTGAGCCTTCTGCAGATGGGTAAAACCGGGCATGTAAGTCTCTGTGTTCTCCGCCATGGTGCCCAGTATCGTATCCAGGAGCTCCTCCAAAAGCCTTGCCGTCTCCGTCACACGGTATCTGGTATAGAGCCTCATATCCAGCGCCACCTGGTCATTACGGCTCCTTCCCGTGTGGAGCTTTTTCCCGGCGTCACCGATCCGCTCGGTCAGGACCGCCTCCACAAAGCTGTGGATGTCCTCGTATTTTTCACTGATCTCAAGCCTTCCGGCCTCAACGTCGCGGCGGATGCCCTGCAGTCCTTCGGCAATGCGCTTCCCCTCGTCTTCGGTGAGGATCCCCTGCCTTGTCAGCATGCTCACATGAGCCATGCTCCCCTCTATATCCTGATGGAACAAACGGCGGTCAAATCCAATGGATGCGTTAAACTCATAGACCCTTTGGTCCGTATCCTTGGTGAAGCGTCCTCCCCATAACTGTGCCATACTTTCTCTCCCGTGGCAACCGTCTTGACCGATTGCGCTTACCATTCATATTACCATAAAAGACACGATAGTGCAAGTAACTCCTTTTTCTCTCATTTCATACACTATGATAAGTAAAAGTGTAAGAGGGAGAACCAATGCCTAATATTCTTGAACTGAAGAATATCAGCTACTCATACCACAACCTTCACGGGGAGACACAGGCTCTTCGGAATATCTCCTTCGGGGTCGGCGAGGGAGAATTTGTGGCTATTGTGGGCCCCAGCGGCTGCGGAAAGACCACGCTCCTCTCCATTATCGCGGGGCTGCTGGCGCCGGAGCAGGGAACCATTCTGGTGAACAATCCCGACGGCTCCCTGCGCTACCCGAAGATCGGCTACATGCTGCAGCGCGACCACCTCTTTGAATGGCGCACGGTCTACCGCAACGTGACGCTTGGGCTGGAGATACACAGGCAGCTCACACCGGACCGCCTGCAAAAGGTAGACCGTCTTCTGGAGGAGTACGGTCTCGATAAGTTCCGCGACAAACGCCCCAGCGAGCTCTCAGGCGGAATGAAACAGCGCGCGGCGCTGATCCGCACCCTGGCCCTGGAGCCTCAGCTGCTTCTGCTGGATGAGCCCTTCAGCGCTCTGGACTACCAGACCCGGCTTATGGTCTCCGCCGATATCTGCCATCTGATCCGGGAGGCAGGCAAGACCATGATCATTATCACACATGATCTGGCAGAAGCCATCAGCCTTGCGGACAGGATCATTGTACTCTCCGGCCGTCCCGCCACTGTGCGGACCGAAATGCCTGTGAGGCTGACACTAAAGGACGACTCGCCGCTGGCCGCCAGGAACGCACCGGAATTTCAGGACTATTTTACCAGATTATGGGAGGACTTGACACATGAAGACTGAAAGAAGGACCCTGACAAGACAGGAGGAATTTGTGCGGCAGCACAGACGGCATCATTATCTGATCGCGGCATGGCGCATCCTGCTCTTTGTTCTGTTCCTGGCGCTGTGGGAAATCAGCGCAGACACCGGCCGGATCGACAGCTTTTTCTTTTCCAGTCCCAGCCGGGTCGTCCTGTGCCTGGCGGAGCAGATCAGAACAAATTCCATGCTTTTCCACATCGGGATCACGCTGTACGAGACGATCGTCAGCTTTCTCCTGGTCTTCCTGTGCAGCCTTGCGGCGGCCACCGTACTGTGGTACTCGCCGAAGCTTTCCGAGATCCTGGAGCCCTACCTGGTGGTCCTGAACAGCCTGCCAAAGTCGGCGCTGGCCCCGCTCTTTATCGTCTGGCTCGGCACCGGCACAAGGACTATCATCGTGGCCGGCATGTCCGTGGCGATCTTCGGCTCCGTCATCAGCTTCTTTACAGGCTTCCAACAGGTAGACGGGGAAAAGGTGACGCTGATCTACACTCTGGGCGGGCACAGGCGGGATGCGTTCTTTAAGGTGATACTGCCGGGCTCCGTACCCATTCTGCTCAGCACGGCAAAGGTCAATATCGGGCTGGCGCTGGTGGGAGTCATCATCGGAGAATTCCTGGCTGCCAGAAGAGGTCTCGGCTATCTGATCATCTACGGCTCACAGGTATTCCGGCTGGATATGGTGATCACCAGCATTATTGTGCTCTGCGTGATCGCTCTGCTGTTCTATAAGTCTATCCAGTTCATAGAGCATCAAATAAAAATTCGGTTCAAAATGTAATAAAAAGGCCCAAAAGCTCTCGCTTTCAGGCCTTACATACAGCTGAAAATGGGACTTGAACCCACGACCCCTTCATTACGAGTGAAGTGCTCTACCAACTGAGCTATTTCAGCAGCACCAGCTGCGCTGCAAGCGCAACTAAGTGTATTATATAGGTTCTCTGTCCATTTTTCAACTATTATTTTAGAAAGTTCATTTTCTTCTGCCGTGCGCACGGAAGATGCCGGAGCAGAAGTCTTACTTTTCGTCCTTATTATCCAGATTGTCCTCCAGCTTCTTCAGCGTGCGGGATGCGAAATCCTTGCCGCCTACGCCAAATGCCACCGCAAACGCCACTGCCAGCGCTGCAATGATCAGCTTGAATGTGGAGTTCACCAATTCTGCGGCGATGCCCAGCTGACTCAGGACCATGAAGGCCGCTACCACAAGAATCGCTGCCCTGACCACTATTGCCATGACATTCATACCGTTCTTGCGGAGTGCCTTTTCCGCGGCGGAGCTTGCGAACAGCGCAGCGGAAAAGATAATGATCGCGCCCAGTACCGCGGGCATATATCCGATTATCACCGCACCGATATTCGTCAGCACCTCCAGCTTGAGCACGTTCACGCCCTCTACCACAAAGCAGATGACAACGACTGCATAGATGATGTTGCCCACAAGCTTGGACAGCACGATCTTGCCCTGGTCTCCGGTGAGAGCGGAAAGCTTTGCATCCAGTCCCGCGGACGCGATCAGACGTGTCACGATCTGTCCTACGAATTTACCTATCATGCATCCGATCAGGATAATTACCAGGCCTACAAAGATATTCGGAATAAATGCAAAGATCAGATTCAGCATATTGACTGCGGGCGTAGAGATCACATCGATATTCAGTACATCCAGCGCCACTACGATCATGGGGATCAGAATGAGCACGTAGACGATATATGCCAGCGTGCCGGAGAGCTTGTCCCCGCTCGCCACTTCGATGCCCGCCTTCTCCTGCAGCTTGTTGATGCTCAGCTTGTCAAATACCGGGATCAGAAGCTGTCTTACCAGCTTCGCCACAAAGAAGCCGATCACCAGCACGATAACGGCAGCTGCAATGTTGGGCACATAGCCCCATACCTTGTCAAGAAGACCCGTGATCGGGCTGATAATATTCGACAGCCCCAGTCTGGTGAAGATACCGGGTACAAAGAGCAAAAATACCAGTAAATAGACCAGCTTCCCGATGAAGTCCTTCGTCGTGCCGGTCTGGGCGTCCACCCCGGCTGCGTCGACCTTCTCCAGGACCTGACTTATCCTGCCCTTGTTCAGCAGCTTCATGACAAGCGCCTTTACAATAGTCGCCACGACGAATGCCGCCACCAGTATAAGCACCGCGCTGACCACTGCCCATGCGCCTGTGGTAATACTGCTCAAAAATCGATCTAACATTTCCTTTCCTCCTTTATTGATAGAATTTAATATGATTCAATTTTAACATATATCTCAGGATCCCGCAATCCGTCTTTTATCCGTTTTGATCTTTTTCAATTAAATGTACATCCAGCTGATCGTACGGGATCGAGATCCCGGCCTCGTCCAGAGCCAGCTTACAGCTCTCGGTCACACGCCATTTCCCCGGCCAGAAATCCGCCTGGCTGAACCAGCACCGGACTCCCAGCTCCACAGCGGAGTTCCCCAGTTGATTCACAAACACCAGATATTCCTTTTCCTTTATCACTGCCGGGTCATCCTCCAACACCTTTGTCAGGACCTCCCTGGCCTTCTTCAGGTCCGTGCTGTAGGACACGGGCACACGGATCTCCATACGCCTGGAATCCTGGGCCGTCACGTTCACAAGACTGTTGTTGGCCAGACTTCCGTTGGGCAGGACGACCGTCTGATTGTCAAAGGTGAGCAGCTTCGTATAAAAGATCTGGATCTCCGTCACCGTGCCCTCCTTGCCGGTCAGGCTCTCAACGATATAGTCTCCCACCTTAAAGGGCTTCAGCGCCAGGATCAGCACGCCTCCGGCCAGATTTGAAAGGCTTCCCTGCACGGCCAGTCCGACCGCAACGCCCGCCGAGCCCACGACGGCCACAATGCCCGCGGCATCCACTCCGCAGAATGACGCCAGCAGGACCACAAGCACAATATACAATGCAGTTTTGACAAAGGAGTCCACGAACTGTATTGCCCCCACCTCTGCCTGGGCATGTCTCATGGATTTTCTGATAACGGTCCTCACGAATTTGATCAGCTGGCTGCCGATCAGGAAGAGGATCACTGCAAGCACTACACGGATCCCCAGATGCAGACCCTCCGAAGCCAGATCGGTAAAGAACCTTTCCATTGCATTTAAGTCAGTATTCATCTTTCCCATTCCTTTGCGGTCATAATTAATATATTGCTCCGCCGCACTATTTCTTTGCGGCCTTCTCCTGAGTTCTCTTCCCTGCCGCCGCAGTCTTCTCCTGAGCTTTCTTCTTTGCCGCCGCAGTCTTCTCCTGGGCTTTCTTCCTTGCCGCCGCGGCCTCCTCCTGAGCTTTCTTCCTTGCCGCCGCGGCCTTCTCCTGAGCTTTCTTCCTTGCCGCCGCGGCCTTCTCCATGCGGGCCTTCTCCTGCTTTTGCTTCTGCTCCAGCTCTTCCTCCGTATAAGGAATATAGCGCAGTATGCTCACAGACAGCGGGGCCAGCTTCACCGTGACGGACTGCGGCCTGTCATCCCACTCTGTCCGGCGGGCCTTTTTGACCCGGCCGTTCGTCTCACCGCTGCCGCCGTACTTTTCGTCGTCAGAGTTGAAGATCTCCTTATATTTCCCGTCAAAGGGCACGCCCGCGGTGATCTGTCTGGAAATACCGGAGAAATTGGCCGCCACCAGCAGGACCTGCTCTTCTTTTTCGCCATGGCGCAGGAAGACCAGATAATTCTCATTGCCGGAAATATTATTGATCCACTCAAAGCCCTCAGCCCGATCGTCCAGCTCGTACAGCTCCGGACTGGTGCGGTAAAGGTGATTCAGATCCCTCACCAGCGCTCTTATTCCCGCATGCTCCGGCGCCTCGGCCAATTCCCACTCCACAAGGCGTTTTTCATTCCATTCGTCAGGCTCTCCAAGATCCTGTCCCATGAACAGAAGCTTCTTACCGGGATGCGCCATCGCGTAAGCGTACGTCAGGCGGAGATTTGCCAGCTTCTGTCCCCTGTCACCGGGCATCTTTCCCGCCAGGGACGCTTTCCCGTGTACCACTTCGTCATGAGAGAAGGCCAGCATGAATTTTTCGCTGTACGCATATATCATGCTGAAGGTCAACTCACCGTGATGATGGCTCCGGAAATAGGGATCATACTGGATATAGCGCAGATAGTCATTTACAAATCCCGTGTTCCACTTCAGGTCAAAGCCCAGCCCGCCTTCGTCCAGATTGCCTGTCACTCCGGGGAAAGCCGTGCTCTCCTCCGCGACGGTCAGCACGCCGGCGTTTCTCTTCTTCATGATGGAATTCAGGTGCTTTATCAACTCAATGGCTTCCAGATTCTCTCTGCCGCCGTAGATGTTGGGCGTCCACTGTCCGTCGCTCCTGCCGTAATCCAGGTACAGCATGCTTGCCACCGCATTCATCCGGATCCCGTCCGCATGGTACTTCTCCACCCAGAACAGGGCGTTTGCAATCAGATAGTTGGAGACCTCCGGTCTGCCGTAATCGTACGTCAGCGTTCCCCAGGGCGTGTAACCTCCCCTGCGGGAATCCGGATGCTCGTACAGGCATGTCCCGTCAAAATCCGAAAGTCCGTATCCATCCCTGGGAAAATGCGCCGGCACCCAGTCCAGGATCACCCCGATGCCCGCTTTGTGCAGTTCGTTCACAAAATACATGAAGTCCTTCGGAGAACCGTAGCGGGATGTGGGCGCATAATACCCGATGACCTGATATCCCCAGGATTCGTCCAGGGGATGTTCCATGACCGGCATCAGTTCCACGTGGGTATAGCCCATCTCCTTCACATAGGGGATCAGGGCATCCGCGATATCGCGGTAATTTGCGCGGGCCTCTCCCTTCCTCGCCGCCGTGAAGGAGCCCAGGTACAGCTCGTAGACGCTCATCGGCACCGCACCGGTCTGAAATTTTTCTCTGTCCCGGAGGAACCGTTCATCCTCCCAGTGAAAGCCCCTGAGATCCGCAATGACGGACGCCGTCTCCGGGCGCAGCTGCGCCGCGTTCCCGTAAGGATCGGCCTTCAGGTAGGTAAGGCCGTCTTTCAGCTTCAGTTCAAATTTGTAGTTCTCTCCGGCCCTTGCACCGGGAACAAATATTTCAAAGATGCCTGAGTCCCACAGGCGGCGCATCTGATGCATCCGTCCGTCCCACTCGTTGAAATCCCCCACCACGCTGACGCGCATGGCGCCCGGCGCCCAGACGGCAAAATAGGTGCCCTTTACGCCCTCCAGCTCCATGGGATGCGCTCCGAGCTTCTCGTAGACCGTATAATGGATGCCGTTCCTGAACTTTTCCGTGTCGCTCTTGGTGATCCGGGGTTCAAAGCGGTAAGGCTCCCCGAAGGTCAGGGTCTTCTTGCCTCTCTGCACCTGATAGTGGTAGGCCGGCGCCTCCGTGCCCGGCAGGAGCACCGCAAAAAAGCCGTCGTCGTCAGCCTTTTCCATCTGTACGGTCTCTCCCGTCCTGTCATAGACCAAAGCCGCCTTTTTCGCGCCGGGGAAATACGCCTGCACCAGCGTCTGGCTGCCCGCCCTGTGAGGGCCCAGCACGGCATGGGGATCGTCGCTCTCCGAATATATGATTTCTTCTATCAGGGGCCAGTTCATCAGCTTGTACAATTTCTTTGTCATGCTCTCTCCTATCTTCCTGCCGCCGCAGGAATCCCATCTTCTTGCGTCAGCTCTGCCGGATATCATGCAGGAACAGTCCGCTCCTCAGCTTCGGTTCGAACCAGGTGGACTTGGGAGGCATGAGCCTGCCCGCATCCGCCACCCGGAACAGCTCCTCAATGGAGGTGGGATACATTGCGAACGCTGCCTTCATATCTGTCCGCACTCTCCGCTCCAGCTCTTCCAGACCTCTGATCCCGCCCACAAAGTCAATGCGCCTGTCGGTCCTGGGATCGCCGATGCCGAGGACCGGCTCCAGAAGATATTTCTGCAGCAGGGAGACATCCAGCCCCTCCACCGCATCCTCCGAGAGAATGGCGTCCTTCGCCGTCAGCAGATACCACCGGCCCTCCAGAAACATGCCGAAGGTGCCTTTTTTCTCAGGGCGGCAGGGGCTCGTCCCCCGATCCTCCACCCGGAAATTGCTCCCGATCTTTTCCAGAAATTCCACAGCGGTATATCCGTTCAGGTCGCGGACCACCCTGTTGTAATCCATAATGTGCAGCTCCTCGTCCGGAAAGAGGACCGAGAGAAAGAAATTGAATTCCTCCTGTCCCGTATAGTCCGGATGTGCTTCCCTCCGCATCAGTCCAACCTTGACCGCGGACGCGCAGCGATGATGTCCGTCCGCGATATAGAGCGCGGGGATCCGGGCAAATTCCTCCTGTATGCGCCGGATCGCGTCCTCGTCCCCGATCACCCATACGCGATGTCCCACGCCGTCCTCCGACACAAAATCATACACCGGCTCCTGCTCCTGGGCCTGCGCCACTATCTCTCGCAGAGCATTGTTGGCGCGGTAGGCGAGAAAGATGGGGCCCGTCTGCATATTGCACACGTCCACATGCCTGATGCGGTCCAGCTCCTTGTCCTCCCTGGTATTCTCATGCTTTTTGATCGTGTTGTCCAGATAATCGTCTATGGAGGCGCAGGCTGCGATCCCTGTCTGTCTCCTTCCCTGAAAGATCTGCTGATACAGATAAAAGCAGGGCTTTTCCTCCCTGAGGAACTGTCCGGCCGCGATCCGCTCATGCAGCAGCCTGTCCGCGCGCCGATAGACCTCCGGCGCGTAAGTGTCCACCTCAGGGCCGAAGCCGGTCTCCGCTCTGTCTATTGCAAGGAAGGAGTCCGGATTGTCCTTTACCGCCTGCTCCGCCTCCTGCCTGTTGTACACGTCGTAGGGCAGCGCCGCTATCCTGTCCGCCATGTCAGGGACGGGACGATATGCCGCAAATGGTCTGATCTGTGCCATGGGAATTCTCCTTTTCCGATATTTGAGCTGTCCAGGTTATTTTAACAAAAATTGCTATACATAACAAGCATCTGATGATAAACTATGGGATAGAAAATATATTTTGCTGTCATTATCGGGACAGCGGCCACGAAAAGAAGGAAGGTATGATCATGACAGAGGAAAATAAAGCGCTGCTTGCGCGCATCAATGCTTACGCCGAAAACGTCCTGGGAGAGATAGATCCCCAGAAGGTCCCCGTCTCTGTCCAGCTGGAAAAGCTGAGGCCCGTCATGGAGGAAATCGCAAAGGAAAAGGACATGAGCCTGGAGGAGGTCTTTATCCTGTATATGGATCTGCAGAGCGAGGCCAGCTGCTCCACCAACAAAAAGCTCGCCGACCGTCTGCAGGACTTGAATGACGGCTTTGACGGCGGCACGCCGCTCCTGTTCCGATAAAAAAGAGACATCCTTTCGCAGGTCGTCCGACCTGCGCGGATGTCTTTTATTTTGTAATTTATTGTCCGGTATCCGCATTCCGCGCACCGGCGCGCCATCCCTTCAGGCAGGTCCGGATTCCGCCCGTCACTTGACGATCCTGGCGCGGAACACTCCCTCGATCTTCTCCAGCGCCTCAACGATCTCGGCGGTGGGCGCTGTCTCTACGTCCAGCATGGTATATGCGACCTCCCCGCGGGACTTGTTGGTCAGATCGCTGATATTGATGCCCTTCTCTCCGAAAACGGCGGTAAACTTTGTGATCATATTGGCAATGTTCTTGTGGAAAATAGCCACGCGTCCCGCCTGGCTGCAAATGCCCATGTCGCAGGCCGGGTAGTTCACGCTGTTCCTGATATTGCCGTTCTCCAGATAATCCTTCAGCTCCTCGACCGCCATCACCGCACAGTTGTCCTCGGACTCCTCCGTGCTGGCGCCCAGATGAGGAATGACGATGCAGCCAGGCTGTCCCGCCGTGGTAGGATTGGGGAAATCGGAAACATAATGGGCAATCTTGCCGCTCTTCAGGCCCTCCAGGACATCCTTCTCGTCAGCCAGAAGATCTCTGGCAAAGTTCATGATATTCACGCCGTCCTTCATCTTTGCGATGGCTTCGGCATTGATCATGCCCCTGGTGGAATCCATCAAAGGCACATGAATGGTAATGTAGTCGCACTCCGCATAGATGTCGTCCACGTTGAACACGTGCTTTACGGCGCGGCTGAGGCTCCAGGCCGCGTTCACGGACAGATAGGGATCATAGCCGTATACTTCCATGTCGAGAGCCGCTGCCGCGTTCGCGACCTTGACGCCGATGGCGCCCAGTCCGATCACGCCCAGCTTCTTCCCCTTGATCTCGGTCCCCGCAAATTTCTTCTTTTCTTTTTCTGCGGCCTTGGAGATATTCTCGTCGTCCCTGGCGGACTTTACCCATTCGATTCCGCCCACCACATCTCTGGCGGCCAGCAGCATGCCCGCCAGTACCAGCTCCTTTACACCGTTGGCGTTGGCGCCGGGAGTGTTGAACACCACCACGCCGTGCTCTGCGCACTTATCCAGCGGAATATTGTTGACGCCGGCCCCGGCCCTGGCCACTGCCAGCAGCCCCTTGGGCAGTTCCATCTCATGCATGGAAGCGCTTCTCACCAGGATGCCGTCGGCTTCCTGTACTTCCTCCGTTATCTCATACTGATCGCTGAAATTGTTCAGCCCCACCTTGGCGATGGGATTCATGCAATTTATCTTATACATGTCTCTTTTCCTCTCTATGTCAGAACATTCCGCGCATTTCCGTGCCTTCTGCCGGAAGCGCGTTCAGGCGTTCTCCGCCTCAAATTTTTTCATGAACTCCACAAGCTTCTCCACACCTTCGATCGGCATCGCATTGTAGATGCTTGCTCTCATGCCGCCCACGGTCCTGTGTCCCTTCAGGTTCTCGAAGCCGGCCTCCTTCGCCTCCTTGACGAACTTGGCATCCAGCTCCTCACTGCCCGTCACAAAGGGAACATTCATCAGAGAGCGGTCTTCCCTGCGGACCGTTCCACGGAACAGCCTGCTCTCGTCCAGGAAATCGTAAAGTATCTTGGCCTTTTTCTCGTTGCGCTCCTTCATGGCCTGCAGGCCGCCCATCTTCTTGATCCACTTGAACACCTTGCCGCAGATATATATGCCGTATGCGGGAGGCGTATTGTACAGCGACCCGTTATCTGCATGGATCTTGTAGCGCAGCATGGTGGGGGTGCCGGGAAGGACATCCTCGGTGATCAGATCCTCGCGGATGATCACGATGACCACGCCCGCCGGTCCGATATTCTTCTGAACGCCGCCGTAGATCACACCGTACTTTGTCACGTCCACGGGCTCGGACAGGAAGCAGCTGGACACATCCGCCACAAGGGTATGGCCCTTGGTATTGGGAAGCTTCCAGAACTTTGTCCCATAGATGGTATTGTTCTCGCAGATATACACATAGTCGGCGTCCTCCGGAATATCCAGATCGGAACAGTCGGGGATATAGGAGAAGGTCTTGTCTGCCGAGGAAGCCACCTCCACCGCCTCGCCGTAGAGCTTTGCCTCCTGAAAGGCCTTCTTCGCCCACTGGCCCGTCACTATGTAGGCCGCCTTCCTGTTCTTCATCAGATTCATGGGGATCATAGCGAACTGCTGGCTGGCGCCGCCCTGCAGGAACAGCACCTTATAGTTGTCAGGAATGTTCATCAGCTCCCTGATATCTGCCTCCGCCTCCTTGATGATCGTCTCGTATGCCTTGGACCGGTGGCTCATCTCCATAACGGACATTCCGGTACCTCTGTAGTCCAGCATCTCATCTGCGGCTTCTCTCAGGACCTCTTCCGGCAGCACGGCAGGGCCTGCGGAAAAATTGTATACTCTCGACATGATTTTCCTCCTCGTCTTTCCTATATTAACATTTTTTGCTTTTCACACATAGGTATAGAATAATCTTTTCGGGCACTTTCGTCAACAGAAAATTAATAGAACGTAATGACAGGCGTGCCGATCTCCACCATCTCATACAGCTCCGCCATCTTCTTTGGCGGCGTATTGATGCAGCCGTGGGAGCCGTCGGTCTTATAAATCTTTCCGCCGAAGCGGGAACGCCAGTCGGCATCGTGGATCCCCACATGTCCCCGCACGGGCATCCAGTACTTTACGGGGGAGGCGTAATCCGGCCCCCGGAGGATCCTGTTGCGCTGTTTGGCGTAGACAAAATTCACACCCTGGGGCGTTCCTCTCCTGAGTCCCGTACATCCGGTGACCACATCGGTATCCAGGGCCAGCTCTCCGTCCACATAATAATACATATGCTGCTCAGTCATGTCCACTTCAATATAAGTGCCGCCGATATCGTCCAGCCCCCGCACATATCCCTGGTGAAGGTAGGCCGGGACATGCCGGTCCTCCTCCGTCCCCCCGGAACCCGACAGGACCTTTGTCAGATATGCCGTCTCCGTCTCCACATCCAGCTCTGTGCCGTATGTTTCGTACTTTACCTTGACCACATCGCCTCTGGTGGCGTGAAATTCCAGCTCTGTACCGACGGTGTTGTAGGTCTGTGCCAATCCCTCCAGCCAGGCTCTTATTTTACCCTCGTTCAGCACAAGGCCGCCCCCTGCGGCCGGAACAGGCAGAGCGTCCTTCCCAACGTCAAGAAAATCACACAGGATATCCGCGGACAGCGGAATGTCCTCCGTCCCCATATCATAGACAATGGAACGGTCGGTGTATTCCTGCAGGCGTTCCCATATCATTCTGACATGTTCGTCATATTCGCTGTCCTCCAGCGCTGTATAGCAATTTCCGTCCGCCAGGTCCACATGGCATTCTCCCCTGGAAAGACATTCCTCCAGATATGCAAAGGCCTGTTCCACATCCAGATGCGCGGTATTTCCGTCCTGCAATTCGTATCCCCGCACGCTCCGGATCAGCCGAACGCCGGGGTCCGTCTTCCGGGCTTCGCTGATGATATCCAGTTCTTCAAAGTCTTCCCGGAGCTTATCCCGGTCGTAAACGTAACTGTCCGCTTCCAGCTCTTCCCGCACAGGTTCCCGTAGATTTTCTGCCCACAGCAAAAAGGCGTTTTTATAAAGATAACGGACCAGCACGGCGGTGTAATCCGCCCTGCCTTCCGCCCGGCGCAGATCCAGCTGCCCGTCCCTGCCGTCCATCCCCACAATGACCGCCGCAGGCACGTCGGTCTTCTGGGAGAGCTCCCGATTTACCTGCTCCAGCGTTTTCCCGGTACAATAGACTCCATTGATCCAGGTATTCACGGGAAAATGATTTCGGTAATACAGTCCCAGTGCCAGGCCCATACCAAGCATCAGAAGGATTCCCACCAGCAGAAAAAGCACCAGGAAACGAAGTAGTTTCTTCATAAATGTTTGTTACCTGTCATCCTTCTTTAAGTCAGATCGTCTCCGTCGAATACATCCGCAATGGGCGCGCCCGCAGGAACCATGGGAAATACCTTGTCGTCCTCCGGTATCACACATTCAATGAGCACGGGTGCCTTCATGGCGATGGCCTTCTCAAGGGCAGGAGCGACCTCCTCCTTCTCTGTGACACGGATCGCCGCACAGCCCAGCCCCTCCGCGACCTTGCAGAAATCCACTTTGTCGTTCAGCACCGTCTGTGAGTAGCGCTTCCCGTAGAACAGGGTCTGCCACTGGCGGACCATCCCCAGCACATGGTTGTTGATCACCACCTGAATGATGGGAATATTGTAGCGGCTTGCAGTAGCCAGCTCATTCATGTTCATGCGGAAGCAGCCGTCGCCCGCAATATTGATGCAGAGCTTGTCGGGCTGTCCCACCTGGGCGCCGATGCAGGCGCCGAGACCGTACCCCATGGTCCCCAGGCCTCCTGAGGACAGGAAGGTGCGGGGCTTTGTATAGTGATAGTACTGTGCCGCCCACATCTGATGTTGTCCCACATCGGTGGTGATCAGCGCCTCTCCCCCCGTCACTTTATCGATGGTCTCCATCACATAGGGACAGGAAAGCCTGCTGCCGTCATATTTCAACGGATATTTTTCCTTCAGCTCCTGTATGGTATGCATCCATTCCGTATGCTGCATCTTCTCCAGACGTTTGTTCAGCTCCGTGAGCACCACCTTCAGATCGCCCACCAGGCTTGCGTCCACACGGATATTTTTGTTGATCTCTGCGGCGTCGATATCAAGGTGTATGATCTTGGCATTCTCCGCGAACTTGTGAGGATTGCCGATCACGCGGTCGGAGAATCTCGCTCCCAGCGCGATCAGCAGATCGCACTGACTGACACCCAGGTTGGAGGTCTTGGTGCCGTGCATACCGATCATGCCGGTATAGCGCGGGCCGGTTCCGTCAAAGGCGCCCTTCGCCATCAGGGTGTCGCAGACGGGCGCGTCGATAAGCTCCGCGAACTCGGCGACCTCCGCTGACGCCTCGGACAGTATCGCACCGCCGCCAAGATAGATATACGGCTTTTCCGCCGCCCGGATATACTCCAGCACTCTCTCCATCTCCTCCGGAGAGTAGGAGGCGCTGCGCTCCTTTTCCTTCGGCTTCACCGGCGTATATTCGCACGTGGCCGCCGTCACGTCCTTGGTGATATCCACCAGAACAGGACCGGGACGCCCGCTGGTCGCTATGTCGAAGGCTCTCCGCAGAGTAGGGGCCAGATCCGCCACGTTCTTCACGATAAAGCTGTGCTTTGTGATGGGGATCGTGACGCCCGCAATATCCACCTCCTGGAAGCTGTCCTTTCCCAGCATGGGAAGGTTTACGTTGGCGGTGATCGCCACCATGGGAACGGAGTCCATAAATGCGGTGGCGATGCCTGTCACAAGGTTGGTGGCACCGGGTCCGCTCGTTGCCATGCACACGCCCACCCTGCCGGTGGCCCTTGCATAGCCGTCCGCCGCGTGGGCGGCTCCCTGCTCGTGGGAGGTGAGGATATGTCTGATCTCGTCGCTGTGCTTGTAAAGTTCATCGTAAATGTTCAGGATGGTACCGCCCGGATAGCCAAAGACAGTGTCCACTCCCTGCTCCTTCAAACATTCCAAAACGATTTCCGAACCTGTAAGCTGCATGTTGTATTCTCCTTTATATTGTGGTTTGATGATCTGCGTCCAAGCGCCTACTGTCTGTGGGGCACTTCCAGGACCGCGCCCCGGTTGCCGCTGGTCACCATCTCGCAGTATCTGGTAAGATATCCGGTGGTCACCTGGGGAGTTCTCGGCTGCCACTTCGCGCGGCGCTCCTCCAGCACCTCATCGGGCACCAGAAGCTCCAGCTTCAGACCGGGAATATCGATATTTATCATATCCCCCTCCTCCACCAGCGCGATGGGGCCGCCCACGGCCGCCTCAGGAGAGACATGGCCGATGGAAGCGCCTCTGGACGCGCCGGAGAACCTGCCGTCAGTGATCAGCGCCACGCTGGAGCCCAGACCCATGCCGGCGATGGCGGAGGTAGGATTCAGCATCTCCCTCATACCGGGGCCGCCCTTAGGGCCCTCATAGCGGATCACGACCACGTCGCCCGCCACGATCTTTCCGCCCTTGATGGCGGCGATGGCGTCCTCCTCGCAGTCGAAGACTCTGGCAGGACCCTGATGCACCATCATCTCTTCCACTACCGCGGAGCGTTTCACGACGGAGCCGTCCGGGGCAAGATTGCCCTTCAGCACGGCCAGTCCGCCGGTCTTGCTGTAGGGACGGTCCACGGGACGGATCACTTCGGGATTGCGGTTCACGGCACCGGCGATATTCTCCCCGATGGTACTTCCCGTGACCGTCATGCACTCCGTATGCAGAAGACCGATGTCCGCCAGCTCCTTCATCACGGCGTACACGCCGCCCGCCTCATTCAGATCCTCCATGTAGGTGGGGCCTGCAGGAGCAAGGTGGCAAAGGTTCGGCGTCTTTTCACTGATAGGATTTGCAAAACTGATATCAAAATCAAAGCCGATCTCATGGGCAATGGCCGGCAGATGCAACATGGAGTTCGTGGAGCAGCCCAGCGCCATATCCACCGTCAGGGCGTTCAGAATGGACTCCTTTGTGATGATATCCCTCGCGCGGATATTTTTCCTTACGAGCTCCATCACCGCCATGCCGGCGTGCTTTGCCAGCTTGATGCGCTCGGAATAGACGGCCGGAATGGTTCCGTTGCCCCGAAGCCCCATGCCCAGAGCCTCCGTCAGACAGTTCATGGAATTGGCCGTATACATACCGGAACAGGAGCCGCAGGTCGGGCAGACCTTGTTCTCAAATTCACACACATCCTCCTCGGTCATGGTCCCGGCCGCGTAGGAACCCACCGCCTCGAACATGGAGGAGAGACTTCTCTTCTGTCCCTTCACATGGCCTGCCAGCATGGGGCCGCCGGATACGAACACCGTGGGAAGGTTCAGTCTCGCCGCAGCCATCAGAAGGCCCGGCACGTTCTTGTCACAGTTGGGGACCATCACCAGAGCGTCGAACTGATGGGCGATGGCCATGCACTCCGTGGAATCCGCGATCAGATCCCTGGTCACCAGGGAGTACTTCATCCCGATATGTCCCATGGCGATGCCGTCGCACACCGCGATGGCGGGGAACACCACGGGAACGCCTCCCGCCTCCGCAACGCCCAGCTTCACGGCGTCCACGATCTTATCCAGATTCATATGTCCGGGAACGATCTCGTTGTAAGAACTCACGATGCCCACCATGGGCTTTTTCATTTCCTCCGGCGTAAAGCCAAGAGCGTTGAACAGACTTCTCGCCGGCGCCTGCTGCATACCGGCCCTCGCATTGTCACTTATCATTTTCTCCTCATTTCTGCGCTGCCCTCTGTGTATTTCAGATCCCTGCCGGCAGCGCCGGGCGGGACTGACAAAGCTTATGTTTTTATGTGTTTTTCACGCGATTCTCTCTGCCAGCAGATCTCCCATCTCACGGCAGCCCACTTTTTTACAGCCCTCGGACATGATGTCGCCCGTGCGGTAGCCTTCCTTTAAGACCTGCTTGACCGCCGCCTCCACGGCGTCCGCCTCCTTATCCAGATCAAAGCTGTAGCGCAGCATCATGGCGGCGCTCAGCACTGTGGCGATGGGATTGGCGATGTCCTTGCCCGCGATGTCCGGCGCAGAGCCGTGACTGGGCTCGTAAAGGCCGAACTTCGTGTCGTTCAGGCTGGCGCTCGCAAGCATTCCGATGGAGCCGGTGACCATACTTGCCTCGTCCGAGAGGATGTCGCCGAACATGTTCTCCGTGAGGATCACGTCGAACTGGGCCGGATCCTTCACAAGCTGCATGGCGCAGTTGTCCACCAGCATATGCTCCAGCACAACGTCGGGATAATCCGCCGCCACCTCCTCCACTACCTTTCTCCAGAGCCGGGAGGAATCCAGCACGTTCGCCTTGTCCACGCTGGTCACTTTCTTTCTGCGCTTTCTCGCGATATCGAATCCCTTCACGGCGATCCTGCGGATCTCGTTCTCATCGTAGACCAAGGTGTCGACGGCCTTTCTGACGCCGTTCTCCACAGTGGTCCTGCGCTCTCCGAAATACAGGCCGCCGGTGAGTTCTCTCATGATCAGCATATCAAAACCCGCCCTGCTGATTTCCTCCTTTAAGGGGCAGGCAGCCGCCAGCTCGTCGTAGAGGACGGCCGGGCGCAGGTTCGCAAAAAGATTCAGGGCCTTCCGGATTCCGAGGAGCCCCGCCTCAGGCCTCCTCTCCGGAGGCAGTCTGTACCAGGGCGAGGTGGTGGTGTCGCCGCCGATGGAGCCCATCAGCACGGCATCCGCCGCTTTGGCCGTCGCAATGGCCTCGTCCGTAAGCGGTACGCCGTGTACGTCGATGGACGCGCCGCCCATGAGAATATCCGTAAAGTTCATCTTATGACCGTAGACCGCGGCGACTTTCTCCAGGACCTTTTTGGCCTCGCCCACAATCTCAGGTCCGATGCCGTCTCCGGGAATACAGGTAATATTTAATTCCATATTTTCACATCCCCTTTTCATGATTGGGCATAAACAGCCACTGTTTCTATGATAACTGATACAAATATAAATTTCAACAACAAAAAAGCAACGCGTCCATGCGTTGCCTTTTGCAGTCTCTCTGTCCGTCAGTTCTCGCCGGGCTTTTCCACCTTGCTGATGGCCGACTTGTCCATAGGAATACGGCAGTTCTTGTTGTTTCCGAACTCAACGATCACCGTGTCGTCCACAATATCGATCACAGTCCCGTAAAAACCGGAGGTAGTCATTATACTGTCACCGGTCTCCAGAGCAGACAGCATAGCCGCCACACGCTTTTTCTCCTTGTTCTGAGGGCGCATCAGGATGAACCAGAGCGCGCCGTACATCAACACCATGAATATGATCAGACCTATAGGGCTCATGGGCGCCGCAGTACCCTCACTCAAAAAAATACCCATTTTACCTCCATTCCGGCACAAATGGCCTAAAATACTTCTGAACCTCTAAGTAAGTATAATACACAAAAAATACCTGTCAGGCAAGCACTTTCTGTGTTTTTCATTTCTCCGGCCTCATTCTCTCCAGCTTTTCCTTTTTGTACGCCGAAAAGCTTCCGTTGTCCAGCGCATCCCTGATCTCGGCCATCATAGTATTGTAGAAATACAGGTTGTGCAGTACGCACAGCCTCATCCCCAGCATCTCCTTCGCCTTCAGAAGATGTCTGATATAAGCCCTGGAATATCTCTGACAGGCAGGACACCCGCAGCCTTCTTCTATGGGCCTGTCATCCAGTTCGTATTTTGAGTTGAACAGGTTCAGCTTCCCGCAGTTGGTGTACAGATGGCCGTGCCTGCCGTTCCTGGTCGGATATACACAGTCAAAGAAGTCCACTCCCCGCTCCACGCCCTCCAAAATATTTGCGGGCGTTCCCACGCCCATCAGATAAGTAGGTCTGTCCTGGGGAAGAAAGGGTACGACCTCATCCAGGATATGATACATCTCTTCATGGGTCTCGCCCACCGCCAGACCGCCCACCGCATAGCCGTCCAGCTCCAGCTCCGAAATGCGCTTGGCATGTTCGATGCGGATATCCTCGTAAACGGCTCCCTGATTGATTCCGAACAGAAGCTGCTGCGGATTGATGGTATCCTCCAGAGAATTGAGCCGCTTCATCTCCCGCTTGCACCGCTCCAGCCATCTGGATGTCCGATCCACGGACGCCTGCACATAGCTTCTGTCCGCCTTGCTGGGCGGGCACTCGTCAAAGGCCATTGCTATGGTGGAGGCCAGATTGGATTGGATCTGCATGCTCTCCTCCGGCCCCATGAAGATCCTGTGTCCGTCAATATGGGAACGGAAAAAGACTCCCTCCTCCCTGATCTTGCGGAGCCCTGCCAAAGAAAAGACCTGGAATCCGCCGGAATCCGTAAGAATAGGCTTATTCCAGGACATGAATCTGTGAAGACCTCCAAGCTGTCTTATCACTTTATCGCCGGGCCGCACATGGAGATGATAGGTGTTGGAAAGCTCCACCTGCGTGCCGATCTGCTCCAGATCGGAGGTGGCCACCGCACCTTTTATGGCCGCCAGGGTCCCCACATTCATAAATACAGGCGTCTGAATGACGCCGTGCACCGTACATAGCTCCGCCCTCTTCGCACGGCCCTCTGTCTTTAAAACGCGATACATATACTTACAGATCCTCCCAGAACTCCTCAAGGGTGATTCCCTGTTCCGTGATCACGGTGGCCGCTTCCACGCCCACATAGCGGAAATGCCAGGGCTCATACTCTATGCCCGTTATGTACTCTTTTCCTTTGGGATAACGAAGAATAAAACCGTACTTGTAGCTGTTCTCCGCAAGCCAGATGCCCCCCGGCGTCTCTCCGAAGGCCTCGTCCAGCGACTGATGGGAGAGCGTCACAATATCCAGGGCCAGTCCGATCTGATGCTCGCTGGCTCCGGGGACCGTCACGGCCTGACTGCCCAGCTGATACGCTTCCATATAGGACAGACCGCGGCTCATGTACAGCTTGATCTTGCGGGCGAACAGTTTTTCCTGATATGCCTGATCCCGATAGGGAGAACAAATTCCAAGAGAGATCCCGTCCTCCTTGGCCGCCTGCAGCATACTGCCCAGATCGTCAATAATCCGCTCGTCGCAGTACATCGGCCCCTTCATGGTATTGATCACGCCAAGGCTGAAAACATAATCGTCGGGAATGGAGTGCTGTTTATTGATGAGCACCAGCCGCCAGTCATCTTTTGAAAATGACGCATCCGAGGCATCCTCTGTGTCCTGCTCCGCTTCCTGGGGCCCGCGTCTCCGGGACGCCTCCAGGATCTCGGAGGCGCTGTACAGCTCGCCGATATCGCCGTGAAGGTCATCCATATACTCGTCGCCCTCCATGCGAACATCCTCATCGTCCAGCAGCTCAATATCGCTCAGGTCGATTTCCGCCTCCTGCGCCAGCATGACATCCTGCGCCTCATCCGACACCGGATTCAGCCCGTTGTCCGCGCCGTCCCCCATTATGAAAATGGGAAAGGAAAAACTGCTGTAGACCACAAAGAGAAGGAACGTCATGGCCAGGACCGCAAGCCGCTTGGCATTTCCCTTCAGGCATGCAGCACTGTGGAACCAGAACATTCCCACGGCGATCACAGGGATGACCGCAAATCGACATATTTTATTTTTTTTACCGAATTTGAGCATCTTCTTCCGAAAACGCTCCTCCAACGACAATCTCATCTATATTCCGACCAGTCCTGAAATTTGTATTTCACTTTATTTCTTTTGAAAAAAACCATAGTTATCAATTACAACATACCACACTTTCTTAAAATGTGCACTCCTTTTTTGAAAAAATTTGCGTTTTTTCATATGATTCGATATAATAGAACAAATCAACCGCTGGAGGAAAAAATATGGCCGGTTCTACCTTGGGAACAATTTTTAAAATAACGACTTGGGGCGAATCCCACGGAAAAGCGCTTGGCGTCGTCATCGACGGATGCCCCGCCGGACTTCCTCTGGAGGAATCCGACATTCAGAAGTATCTGGACAGGCGCAAGCCCGGAACGAGCTCCGTCACCACTCCCCGAAAGGAAGATGACAGCGTAGAGATCCTTTCCGGCGTATTCGAAGGGCGCACCACCGGCACTCCTATTTCAATGATCGTGCGCAACACCTCTCAGATATCCAAGGACTACAGCGAGATCGCCTCATATTACCGTCCGGGACATGCGGATTACACCTTTGACCAAAAATACGGCTTCCGCGACTACCGGGGCGGCGGACGTTCCTCCGGCAGGGAGACCGTCGGCCGTGTGGCCGCAGGTGCCGTGGCCTTAAAAATACTGAAGCAGATCGGTGTGGAGATACTGGCGTACACCCGCTCCATCGGTCCCGTGGAGGCGGACATGAGCCGCTTTGACCGGGATGCGGTCCTCTCCACTCCCACCGCCATGCCTGACAGGGCGGCCAATGAGGCCGCGGTAAAATATTTGGAGGAGATCAGGCACAGCACCGATTCCGTGGGCGGCTGTATGGAATGTATCGTGGAGGGCCTTCCCGCAGGGATAGGCGACCCCGTATTTGAGAAGCTGGATGCCGGCCTGGCGAAGGCGATCATGTCCATCGGTGCCGTGAAAGCGGTGGAAATCGGCGACGGCACGCAGGTCTCCGCCCGAAAGGGAAGCGAGAACAACGACGGCTTCTGCGCCAAGGACGGCCGCATCACCAAGACCAGCAATCACGCGGGCGGCATTCTGGGCGGCATCAGCGACGGCGACACCGTTCTGGTGCGCGCATATGTGAAGCCCACCCCCTCCATCTATCTGACCCAACAGACAGTGGACCGCCAGGGGCAGAGCATCCGCATCAACATCAAGGGGCGCCATGACCCGGTCATCGTACCCAGGGCTGCGGTCGTCATGGAATGTATGACGGCGCTGACCGTATTGGACGCCATGATGGTGAACATGTCGGCCCGGATGGACTCCCTGGAAAATTTTTACGGCAAAAAGCTCCTGAGGGACTGAATCCCCAGGAGCTTTTATATTTCCGCATATCTACCGCAATGTCCTTTCTCTACGACACCTTGTGGATGATAATACAGTTCGGCACATCCACCTTGACGGGCGGGCCGTTCATGATCATCGTGCCATTCTCTATGTCCACCTTAAAGAACGTCATATCATTGGACTCGTGGTTCAGCGAGACCAGGAACTTATTGTTGGGGAACAGGCTTGCGTCCTTAGGGTATTCCCCGCTGACGGGCAGGCAGAAGATCCTGCTCAGCATTCCCGTCTCCTGATCCACACTGTAAAGAGTCGCAGAATTGTCGCCCGCGCTGGTGCAGAGCAGATACTTATAATCATCGGAGAAGGTCAGGGCGCTCGCCGCACAGGAGCTTCCCTTCTCGCGCTTCACGGTGTCCACGGTCTGGATCTTTTCAAACACAGGCTGTCCGTTCTTCTCCTCGTAGGAGTACACATCCACATAACACTTCCACTCGTGAATGATATAGATAAATCTTCCGTCTCTGGACATTTTCACATGCCTGGGCGCCGAATCAAGCTCGCTTCGGATCACATCCGCCAGCGCCACCTTTCCCTGGGACACATCGAACCGGTACACGTTGACATGGTCCATTCCCTGATCCGCCACCAACAGATATTTATTGTCGTGCGTTATTCTCGCACAGTTGATATGAGGCCGTGAATTTCTCTCCGCCACCGTCCCCAGGCCCTTGTGGAATATCTCGTCGGTGATCTCCCCCACGGATCCGTCCTCCCGCAGACGAAGCACCGTGAGCTTGCCGTCATGGTAGCCTGCCACGAACAGATAACTGTCCGTGTAATCTGTGGACAGATAGCAGCCTCTCATACCGTTGATCGGCGCAAAATTGATCATCTCCAGATTTCCGTCCTTCAGTACGCGGTAGGATTCCACGCCGAAATCCGTGATGGAATACAGGAACCTTCTGTTGTGAGATATCGACACATACGAGGAGTTCGTGATCTCCACCTGATCCTTTTCAGTAAAACGCCCCCGCTCTAGATCCACATCATATATTTTTATCCCGTGATTGTCCCCCTGGGTGTAGGTGGACACATATGCCACATATTTTTCCTTTGCCTTCGACGCCGCCATAGGGAGCCTCCTTACTGCTTTTACTGCACCTATAAATATATCACAAATAAAATGGACGGTCAACCTTCATAGGGACCGTCCGCTTATCCTTCCTTATGCCGTTTTCCTCAATTGCTGCAGCCGCAGTCATTGTCTCTGCGCGAAAGCTCAGGAAAGGTCTGCCAGCCGGGAGGGTTCTGTCCGACATTATCGCAGCCGTTTCCGGACTGACCGTCCTGACCGCATCCGCAGCCTGTATTTACCGGCGCGGGGCTCCCCTGACATCCACAGTCATTATTCCTCGTCGAAACATTGTCACAGCCGCAGCTGTCGTTCCGCGCGCTCACCGCACCGCAGCCGTTGTCCGCAGAAAATCTGCTGCTGCCGCACCCGCAGCCGGAGCCGCCGTTGTCGGAGCCGCCGCAGCATCCCAGAAGAAGTAATAGGAGAATACAGTTCATATGATCCACCGTACTATATTTTTAAGGTATCATATGCAGTCCGTTCCCCCGGTGTGCAGGTACTATTTTTTCTTTGGAGACCGTTTCCCCCTGACAAGCGCCCGCCGGATATAGGCAAATGTTTCCTCTTCCCCTTTTTCGGCCAGCATCCTCAGGATCCTCTCCAGCTTTTTTCTGGTGTCCGGATGCATCGGCGCCCTGTCGGTGCCCCTGTAGTAATACCGGAGCGGCGAAGCATCCGTATATGCCCTGCCCTCATAGACCTTGCTCGCGGCGATGCGGTCCATGACCATCTCCGCAATATAGCGGTCCGGCATCGGCACCGGCGCCATGATTCCGGGCTCATCCTTCAGACTGTAATCGACCCAGTACTCATAGTGGTGCCGATTTCTGCCCTTGTGATGCATCCACGCCGCGGAATAGCCCTTGTCTTCCCGCTCGGCGTTGTTCGGGCTCCTGTCGCCCTGATAATATCTGGCCCCTGCAATAAATTCCGAAGGGCTGTATTTGGACAGATCGTGCAGGAGCCCCTGTCTGTACAGGCCCACGCGGAAGCATCCCTTTGCCACCAGATATTTATGATAAGTTACCGTTTTAAAATGATTCCAGGCCTTGCCCATTATCTGCTCACATCCCGATCATTTGGCGCCTGCCCCGTCCGTTCGTTCCCGGCGGGCGCCGCCTTTCCCTCTGTTCTCTTCGCGGTCCTCTTCTCCTCCGCCGGGGCGCTGACATACACGCTGATGCTCCTGCACGGGATCCTGCGGAAGGCATCGTTGCTCCCGTCGTCCGGTTCACATTTCGGCTCGCTCTGATCCGGGGCCGTGGAGAGCACTTGCCTCCACACCATTCCTTTCGGCGGTCTTGGCAGCGCCAGCTCATGGTCTTCCCAATGCATGTTCACTGCGAGATATAAAAAGGTGTCCTCCCCGTTCTCCGTCTCTGCGTATCTGCCGCAGAGCAAAATACCGATGTACCGGAAATAGCTCTCGGTCTGAGGCCTCCAGGCACTCTGTCCGTGGTAGGACAGATCGGGGTAACCGCACGCCATATAGTCCATCAGCTTTAACTCCCTCCGAGGGTGAAGGATCGGATGCTCCCGGCGAAAATGTACCAGCTGTTTCCAGAAATCCAACAGCTCGGCATTTTTGGTCACGGCGTTCCAATCCAGCCAGGTGACGGAATTGTCCTGACAGTACGGATTATTGTTTCCCCTCTGAGTATTGCCGAACTCATCGCCCATGAAGATCAGGGGCGTCGACTGGGACAACAGCAGAAGGCACATCGCATTCTTGATCTGTTTCGTCCTGAGCTGCTTCACCTTCTGTCTGCGGGAAGGGCCCTCCTCTCCGCAGTTCCAGCTGCAGTTGCTGTCATTCCCGTCCCGGTTGTCCTCGCCGTTCGCCTCGTTGTGCTTATAGTCGTAGGCCACCAGATCCGCCAGGGTGAAGCCGAAATAATTTGTCAGGTAATGAATACTGCCGGCCTTTTCAGGAATGTGGCGCATGTGATAGAGCACGCTGTTCAGCATTCCCTCGTCCCCCTTCAGGAATCTCCGCATGTCATAGTACCATGCATCGTTGTACTCCGCCACATGGGGATAGCGAGGCTGTTCATCTCTCTCATATATATGGTCCGTGTCAAAATGATAGTACCACAGCTTTGTATCCGCAAGCGCCTCGTCCGCGGCCAGAAGCTCCGCGGGCATGTCCTCGCCCAGCAGATGAAAACCGTCCACATGATACTCCAGGACCCAAAAGCGCACTATCTCGGCAATCTCATTTCTTTTTACGTCCCTGGGAAAATACAGCTGCATGATCAGCTCCATGCCGTTCTCGTGAAGCGCCTTCACCAGAGCCTTAAATTCCACCGTCGGGTCCTCCGAGGCCGCATAAGCAGCCTTCGGCGCATAATAATAGCCCTTTTTATAGCCCCAGTAATTCAGCTTTTTCCCGCCCAGGCCTCTGACATCCTCAACGGCGGCTGCGCCGGGCCGATCCTGAAGCAGTTCCTCGTCGGCGGCCATCTCGGTGAACTCATAGGCCGGCTGCAGCTCCAGCGTCGTCACACCGATCTCCTTTAAATACGGGATCTTCTCCGCGATTCCCGCAAAGGTGCCCCGGTTCTTCACGTTGGACGAGATATGCCTGGTAAAGCCTCTCACATGCATACAATAACCCAGCATCCGGTCATAGGGGATCCTGGGAAATTTATCCTGGCCCCAGTCAAAGCTCCCGGTCAGAAAGCCCGCACGCATCTGCGCCCACGGTCTCTCCTTCCCGTATTTGACCTTTCCCGGAAAGACCCTGGCACGACGGTCCGGAACGATCCTGTCCTCCTCATAGAACTGGTATGTGATCCGGGAGGCATCCAGGTCGCTCAGCGTCTTACAGTATATGTTCCCCACGCGGTCCTCGTCGGAGAACGGGACCGTCCCGATCTTTTTTCCCGTCCTTCTGTCGAACAGCAGAACGCCGCAGCACATCTTTTTGGAAACAAAGGCAAAACGAATACCGTCCTCCTCCACATGAGCTCCCAACGGATAGGGTCTTTTCTGCCGATTCTTATCTGTCATGCTCTCCTCCATCTCGTTGACCTTGCCGCCAACACCTATGACACCATTATAATAGATTCCTTCTAAAACCACAAGTTGACAAATAAACAAAATGGGTTATGATAATTACAATTATTTCCGTTCTGCATTTGAAAGGAGAAATCTATGAGACGAGCAAAAATGGGATGCCGGCTGCTGTCCATACTGCTGTCCTTCACTCTGCTGTGCCCGGCCGTCTGCGGCTGCGCGTCAGGCGCGGATCCCAGGCCCGCCGCCGTTCTTTCGACGCTTGCTCCGCAGCCGCCTGCGCCCACCGCAGCGCCCACTCCCGAACCGACTCCCGTCCCCACGGAGGAGCCCTTTGCGGAATACGACATCACCCTGATGGCGCTGGGGGACGATCTCCTGCACATGGGCATCGTCAACACCGGAAGGCAGCAGGACGGCACTTACGATTACTCCTTTTTATTTGAAAACATAACCGATTATATCCAGGCTGCGGATATACGCATCATCAATCAGGAAACTATTTTTGCCGGCAACGAACTCGGCTTTTCGGGATTTCCCCACTTCAACTCCCCCACTCAGGTCGGCGACGCCATTGCTGCCGCAGGCTTCAATGTGGTGCTGCACGCCACGAACCATGCTGCCGATCAGGGCCTGAAGGGGATCCTGAACTGCACGTCCTTCTGGGAACAGTATCCCGACATCCTGGTGACAGGCATATCCGACGAGCCGTCGGAGGAAATTCCGATCCTGACCGTAGAAGGCATCCGGTTCGCCGTTCTGAATTATACCTACGGCCCCAATATGGGGACTCTGGACAGATCGCTGATGGGCCATCTGAATATGCTCTGCAGTTACAGCGAAGGATCCGGCGCCATCGACTTTACCGCTCTGAATCCCCAGGTGGTCGAGGATATCCGGAGAGCGAAGACCGAGGCGGACATTGTCATTGTCTGCCCGCACTGGGGAACAGAATATGTCCTCACGCCCTCCGACATCCAGAAGAGGTTCGCGGAAGAGATGGCATCCGCCGGAGCGGACCTGATCATCGGTACTCATCCGCATGTTCCGCAGCCTGTGGAATGGATCACATCGGAGGACGGCCACAGGACTCTGTGCTATTACTCCCTGGGCAACTATGTCTCCACACAGAAGCAGGCTGCCAGCATGCTGGAGGAAATGGCCTGGGTCACCTTCCATGTGACGGAAGACCAGGTATACATCTCGGAAGAGAAAAGCGGCGTACTGCCTCTGGTCTGTCATTATAAGAGCGGTCCCCTGCGGCTGGTGGGCGTATATCCTCTTGAGGATTACACCGAAGAGCAGGCTCTCAGGCACGGTATCTGGAATTGGGGCGCTGTCCCGCTCCACCTGGCGGATCTGCAGGCTGAGAGCAGGGATATCTTTGGCGATGTGATCCTGTCACGGTCGGATATTCTTTCACGCTAGTCGATCACATTCCTCACGCCGATGATCGTATCGTAATCGGCCTGCATGACGACAACGCCCTTTCTTGGGTTGGCCGAATGGATGATCTGTCCGTTACCGATATACAATGCCACATGGGTGCACGTACTGCCGGAACCGTAGCAGATGATATCGCCCGGCTGGGCCTCGCTGTAGTCGATGCCCCGCCCCGCATCGGAGAGTTGGCTTGCGGGCGTTCTGCCAAGAGAATACCCGAACTCCCTGTAGATCAGACTGGTAAATCCCGAACAGTCCGTTCCTCCCTCCAGGGTCTGTCCTCCGTGTATATATTTATTTCCCAGAAACTGCATGGAATAATCGACGATCTGCTGGCGAAGTTCTCCGCTGGAGGCATAGGAGGTATCCGGCGGGGCCACCGTTACCGCAGTGTTTTCGGCCGCCTGCTCCTCCGACACATGCTGCCGCTCCTCCAGAGCCTTCTTTTCCGCCAGCTCTTTTGCTTCCTCCTCCAGGGTCTTTGCATAAATAAATTCATCGGAGACGGTCACGTACTCAGCGGCCACATACCCTGTCTTGCGATCCGTGTACTGCACCTGCAGCCATTCCCCCTGGTCCGCCAGGACCTTCACACGCTCTCCGCTGTCGATATAGCCTACCCTTGCCGCCTCTATGTCAGGCTGTTCACGTACATTCAGCCTGTCCGCAAGAACGGTGGCGTAGCGGGTCACATAATTGTCGATCACGGCCACCGCCGCATCTCCGTACAGAAAATACTCTGACTTGATATAGCCCTCCACGTTTCCGGAGACTACGCGGAACCAGTCGTTCTCCTCTCCTGCCACGGCCAGTATCTGCGCCACGGCACCGCCGTAGATCTTCCCAACCACCGCGCTGTCCGTGTTCGGCTCCGTGCGCACGTTCACGTAATGGTCTACATTGGCAATGGCCAGGTCGGCGTATTCGCTTTCCTCCTGCGTCTCCCTATTCAGGGCTTCCGCGTCCTCCAGGACAGATGTGGCCTCCACGGCGACCGGCCACACCGTTTCCCACTTTGCATCCTCTTCACACATCCGTTCCAAGAACTCCCGGACACCGCCGTTCAGAACGATTTCTGTATTTTCATCCGCCGTCTTCGTCCTGGGATCTGACGCCACGCATCCCAGACACACCGCCATCAGGCCGGTGCATACTGCGGCTATCACTCTGTTCCTCATATTTTCCTCTTTGCATCCGATATGTCCGTAGGTCGAATTATTTGCGGCTTTTGTGCCGAAATTGTCGATTTTTATGGAATAGTCTATATCATATCACAATTGATGATCAACTTCAAGAGGCCGTGCATCACAGATCTCTCCCGAAGAGCGGCTGTATTCTTTGTGCTCTTGCGAAATGCCGGGGACGCGGATATAATAGTACTGTAACAGGCCCCAAGACAAAGGAGCAAGGAGGATTCCAATGGGAAAGAACAATGATTACGATGCCGAAGAAATGACTGTAGAACTGGAGCTGGAGGACGGATCCAACGTAAACTGTGCCGTCATCACTATTTTGACTGTGGAGAAGCAGGACTACATCGCACTGCTGCCCCTGGATGAGAAGGGCGATAATGCCGACGGGGAAGTATGGCTGTACAGATACAGTGAAAATCCGGATGATCCCAACGAAGAGCCCGTCCTGGACTACATCGAGGATGATGACGAGTACGAGAGGGTCTCGGACGCTTTCGACGAATATCTGGACAGCTGCGAATTTGACGAGCTGATGGATGAATGATCCAGCAGCGGATCCAAGAACCTTGACGGCAGCCTGGGGCGCTCTTTTGTACCTGTCAGACAGAGAAGCTCCAGGTTCTCTTTTGCTCTGGTCATAGCGACGTAAAAGATCCGCCGCTCTTCTTCCACCTCCGCCGTCTCCCGGAGTCTCCCGTGGGGAAACACGTTCTCATTACAGTCGGGAATGATGACCGTGTCAAATTCCAGCCCCTTCGCCCCATGAACAGTCATCAGCCGGATCACGGGGCCGCCCCGCTCCGGCCTCCCCCCAGAAGACCTGCGGTCTCCCCTGCGCCCTGCGTCTGCCGTATAGGCCTCCTGTGCCGCCTGCCATTCCTTCATGCAGGAATATCCTCCGGCATCCGCCTTCAGCCACTCCAGCATCTCCCGCCACTCTCTCCACCTTTCCTCCTCTTTGCCCGCAAGCTGACGGAGATACCCCTCATAGCCCACAGCCTTTTGCACATACGCCACGGCCAGCGACGGTGACAGCCCGGATATGGTCTTCAGCTGTCTCTCGAACCGATCCAGGGCCGTCAGGACATTGTTCCTCTCCCCAGGGGGCATGTCACATCTCTCGTAGTAGGAACGCAGCTGCCGGATGCTGCATCCTCCGCTCCCCGCCGCCTCCCGGCTGACGGATCTGGAGGGTCTGTTTACCGCTCTGAGGAGCGCTTCCCTCTCCCATTGTCCGGCCGCCAGCTTCAGGTACGCCATCACGTCTCTGACAATGAAATGGTCATAGATGCTCTGCGCCCTTTCACTCATCACAAAGGGAATTCCCGCCGCCCTCAGCCGTACCGCCAGCCCCTGCATACGGGCATTGGTACGGAACAGTACGGCACATTCCTCTTTCGGTCTGTCTGCGTTCTCCGAACGAAATCTCTTTAACCGTTCCGTCAGAAAGGTATACTGCGCCTCCTGGTCGGGAAAGGACAGGAGCCTCACTCTGTCCTGACCGTCCCCGGAAAACCCGTCCCCGGAAAGCCCCTCCTCTGAGCGGCACGCTCTTAACTGCTTCCGGAATCTGTCCCTGTTCTCCCCAATCACGGCCAGAGAGGCTCTCACGATCTGCGGATGGCTTCGGTAATTCACATCCAGCAGGATCCTCCCCGCGCCGTATTCCTCCTCAAAGCGCTTCAGGCACGCAGGCTCCGAGCCCCGGAAGCCGTATATGGCCTGGTCATCGTCGCCCACCGCAAAAATACAGGCATGTGTGCCGGCCAGCAGCTTGACCACCTCATACTGCACCGGGTTGATATCCTGAAATTCATCGATGAGAATATGCCGAAAGCGTTCCTGCCAGCGCCGGCATACCCCGGCGTCCTCTGTCAGGAGCCGTCTGCACAGACAGAGCATATCGTCAAAATCCAACATGCCGCAGGCCTGTACCGCTTTCTGATAATCCCCCATGATCTGCCGGAAACGGCACCGCCATTCAATGGGCAGACGCATTGCCGCCTCCTCTTCCCTGAGCGTATTCTTGTAATAGCTTAGGGCGGACAGGATCAGGAGCGCATCCTCTCCCAGGCTGTCCGTTGACTGTTCGCAGCCGGATCCGCTGCAATATTTTCTGAGTACGGATATCATGAGTTCTTTCTTTTTGGAATTTGTCAGAAGATGTGTGGATCTGAGAAGATTGGATTGCTGCAGTATCTGAAAAAAGACGGAGTGAAATGTACCGAAACGGACAGGGAGCGCAGCGGAGGAAAGCTCCTGAAAGCGGCGCTGCAGTGAAACGGCAGCCTCCCTGGTAAAGGTAATCGCCAGGATCTGTTCCGGGGGCACACCCCTTTCTTCAATGAGATACCGAATGCGCCCCGATACCGTAAGGGTCTTTCCTGAGCCGGGACCCGCCAGCACCAGCAGCGGTCCCTCCGTATGCGTCACGGCGCTGAGCTGCGCCGCGTTCATATTGCCGAAATCTGCCATATATTACGTCTCTCCCGCCTTCCGGTCCTCCGCGGCCACGGCGGACTGAAGCATCCGTATCCCTGTGCGTATCCTTTTCAGCGATTCCTCCCTGCCCAGGATCTCCATGATCTCCGTGGCGCCTGCCGGCGTCATCTGCCTTCCGGAAACGGCTGTCCGCACAGGCCACATGACGTAGCCGTTCTTACATCCCTTTTTCTCCACATACTCCGTCAAAAGTCCGTACAGTGCATCGTTGGAATAATCCTCCTGGGCCTCCAGCAGCGGCAACAATTCCGTCAGCACCTGCAGGGAGGAATTCATATCTGTCTTCATCTTTTTGTGGGCGTACATCTCCGGATCGTACTCCGGCAGCTTCTCAAAAAAGTCTACCAGCGCGGGGATATCCGGAAATACCTCAATGCGGGTCTGCACCATGGCCGCGATCTTTCTCAGATCCAGATCCGATTTCAGGACCTGTCTCAGATACGGTTCCGCCATCTCATAGAACCGCTGGAAATCCATCGCCTTGATGTATTCACCGTTCATCCAGCGGAGCTTTACCATATCGAACACGGCGGGGGATTTGCTGATCCTGCGATAGTCGAACTCTCCGATCAGCTCATCCAGAGTGAATATCTCCCGGTTGTCCTCCGGGCTCCAGCCCAGAAGGGCAATATAATTGACGATCGCCTCCGTCACAAAGCCCTGTCCGAGCAGATCCTCAAAGGAAGAATGACCGCTTCTCTTGGACAGCTTCTTGTGGTTCTCATCTGTCAGCAGCGGCAGATGCACATATACAGGCACCTCCCAGCCGAAAGCCTCATACAGTCTCACATACTTGGGCGAAGAGGAGAGATACTCATTTCCCCGCACCACATGGGTGATGTTCATGGTATGGTCGTCCACCACGTTTGCAAAATTATAGGTGGGATAACCGTCCGACTTGATCAGGATCATATCGTCCAGCTCGGCATTCTCCACCGTGATATCTCCGTAGAGCTCATCGTGAAACGTCGTGGTCCCCTCCGTGGGATTGTTCTGCCGGATGACATAGGGCTTTCCCGCCGCCAGATTCGCCTCGATCTCCTCCCTGGACAAAGACAGACAGTGCTTATCGTATACGGTAATCTCCTTCCCCTCCGCCACCTCTGTCTTCAGGGAGGCCAGGCGTTCCTTATCGCAGAAACAATAGTATGCCTGCCCCTTATCGATCAGCTCTTTGGCATACTTCATGTAGATTCCCGTCTTCATGCGCTCACTCTGTACATAAGGGCCATAGCCGCCGTCCTTATCGGGTCCCTCATCGTGGACCAGACCGGTCTCCTCCAGAGTGCGGTAGATGATCTCCGTGGCGCCCTCCACAAATCTCTCCTGATCCGTGTCTTCTATGCGCAGGATGAAATCTCCTCCCGCATGCTTGGCGATCAAAAACTCATATAATGCGGAGCGCAGATTGCCCACATGCATTTTCCCCGTAGGGCTGGGCGCATACCTGATTCTGACCTTTTTCATCGTTCCTCCGTCCTGCGCCTTCTCAGGGCGCAATAAACAAAAAATTTATTTTTTCAATACATCCTGGTTACATCCTTCTTCCGGCACCGATCTGCCGGCCGCAGCCTTGAAGCCCTGCACCGCCTTCGCCGCCTGGGGGATGGAAATATTGGTTCCCGCGCCCGCCACGCAGCCTCCGGGGCAGGCCATGCCCTCGATCAGACAGCCGTTCTTTTTCCCTGCCTTGGCGAGCAGCAGCATTTTCTTACATTCCGTAAGATTCTCCGCATGCTCTATCTTTACCTCCGTGCCCGGATAATAAGTCCTGATGCATTCCTCAATGGCACTTGCCACACCGCCGGCCACACCGTAGCCCCTTCCGGCGCCCGTTGCGTCCTGCATGGCATCCATGGCCCTGATCTCCTCCAACAGGATCCCCTTTGCCTCGAACATGCCGGTCAGCTCTTCAAAGGTTATCACGAAATCCACATCCGAGCGGATCGTCCGCCTGCTGGCTTCCAGCTTTTTGGAGGCACAGGGACCGATAAAGACTACGGAGGCATCAGGGTGATCACGCTTGATGATCCGGGCCGTTGCCACCATGGGCGTGAGCTCATTGCTGATCTTGTCAATGGTCTCCGGGAACAGATGCTTTGCCATAACGGACCAGGAGGGGCAGCAGGAAGTAAGCGCGAAGGCCTGATTGCCCGTGGCGACCTCCTTCACATAGTGCTCCGCCTCGGCCATACATCCCATATCGGCTCCCAGGGCCGTCTCATACACATCCGCGAATCCCAGCTCCTTCAGGGCGGCCTTGAACATGTCCGGCGTCACCTCCGGGCCGAACTGTCCCACAAAGGCAGGGGCTACCTGCGCAATGATCTTCCGTCCGGACTGCATGGCACGGATCAGCTGAAAGATCTGGGATTTGTCCGCAATGGCCCCGAAAGGACAGCTGACCATGCACTGGCCGCAGGAGACACATCTGTCACTGTCGATACAGGCCCGGCCGAACCGGTCCGATTTGATGGCATCCACGCCGCAGGCGGCCTTGCAGGGCCTCTCCTTGTGGCAGATGGCGTCGTAGGGACAGATCTCCCGGCATTTGCCGCAGCGGATACATTTCTCCTGGTCGATGACCGACCTGCCGTCCACCATGGAGATCGCGCCCTTGGGGCAGACGCTCTGGCAGGGATGGGCAAGGCACCCCATGCAGGAGTTCGTCACCTCATATCGGTTCTCCGGGCAGGCGTTGCAGGCGGAAGGTATCACCTGCATCAGCGGCGGCTCGTAATATTTCTCGTCGATATTGCTCTCCTCCAGGCCCTCCGTCAGATGTCCCGGATGATCCCTGTTCTCCGGTCTCAGGCTCATGCCCATAGCCAGACGGAGCCTCTCGCGGATAATGGCCCTGTCCCGGTATACGCTCTCCCAATACTGTGACTTTTCATAGTCCACTATCTTGTAGGGCAGAGCCTCCATATCGTCCTTCAAATTCGTCGAATGATAGGCCAGATTGGCCACTTCCTTAAAGACTCTCCTCCGGCGCTGTCTCACCGGGGTGTCGATTCCTCTCATGTCGCTCATGGTCCTGATTCCTTTCGGATTGATTTTTTGTCGGCTGCGGATACATTATAACACGCAAAAAATATCACCAGCTCTTGATGAAGGTGTTTATGTAATTGTCCAGACACTTCTTGATGACCTCGATGGCTTCCTCGCGGTTGCCCTTCTCGTTCACCGCCGTGGTCTTGTGCTCCAGATTTTTGTAGACAACGAAGAAATGCTCGATTTCCTCCACCACATGGGGCGGCAGCTCGGAGATGTCATGATAGATATTGTAATTCGGATCGCTGAAGGGCACCGCTATGATCTTCTCGTCATTCTTGCCGTTGTCCAGCATGGAAATCACACCGATCGGATACGCCCGTACCAGCGTCATGGGCTGCACAGGCTCCGAGCATAAGAGCAATACGTCCAGCGGGTCGCCGTCATCTCCGTAGGTACGGGGGATAAAGCCGTAATTGGCAGGATAATGGGTGGAGGTGTGCAGGATCCGGTCCAAAATCAGTAACCCCGTATCCTTGTCCATCTCATATTTATTCTTGCTTCCCTTGGAAATTTCAATCACGCAGATAAAATCCGTGGGCGTCACCCTGTGGGTGCTGATGCTGTGCCAGATACTGTTGTTCAATTCTTTCATGCTTCCCTCTCATTCCGCTGTTTTTTACACAACTGTTCTCTTCCGAAGATCCGCTGCGCCCTCCACAGATGATCCGCAATGTTTACTGCTGCGCTTTCCGCAGAAGAGCCGCTGCGCCCTCCACAGATGATCCCCAATGCTTACCGCTGCGCTTTCCGCAGAAGAGCCGCGGCGTCTTCCGCCGATGCTCTACCCTCTCACCTGACCGCTGCCATAGATTACATATTTGTAGGAAGTCAGCTCCCTGAGCCCCATCGGTCCCCTCGCATGGAGCTTCTGTGTACTGATACCGATCTCCGCTCCGAACCCGAATTCAAAGCCGTCCGTAAAACGTGTGGATGCATTCCAATAGACACATGCCGCATCCACACCGTTCAAAAACTTTTCCGCCGTCCCACGGTCTTCCGTGACGATACAGTCGGAATGCTTTGTATTGTACCGGTTGATATGGTCGATCGCCTCTTCCACGGAATCCACCGTCTTCAGGGAAAGGATGTAGTCCAGGTACTCGGTGCCGTAATCCTCCTCGGAGGCCGGGACGGCATCCTTAAGCACCGCCCGCACCCTCTCATCTCCCCGCAGCTCAACGCTTTTCTCCCTCAGCGCCGCCTCCAGCATGGGCAGGAAGGCCTCCCTGACAGCGCTGTGCACCACCAGAGACTCGCAGGCATTGCAGACGCCGATACGCTGGGTCTTGGCGTTGTATACAATGCGCACCGCCATATCCAGATCCGCATCCTTATCCACGTAGACATGGCAGTTCCCCGTGCCGGTCTCGATCACGGGGACCGTACTGTTCTCCACCACGCTGCGGATCAGACCGGCGCTGCCCCTGGGAATCAGCACATCCACGTAATCCTTCAGCTTCATGAACTCGACGGTCACCCTCCGGTCCGTATCCTCGATCAGCTGCAGCACGTCCCTGGAGATTCCCTGTTCCTCCATGGCATCCCGAAGCACCCGCACAATTGCGGCATTGGAGCGGATCGCATCGCTGCCGCCCTTCAGTATCACTGCATTTCCGGTCTTAAAGCAGAGGCCGAAGGCATCCGCCGTCACGTTGGGCCGCGCTTCATAGATAATGCCGATCACGCCCAGGGGCACCCTGACCTTCCTGATCTTCAGGCCGTTCGGACGTTCAAACTCCTCCATGCACTCGCCGATGCAGTCCGGCAGTGCCGCTATCTGTCTCAGTCCCTCCGCCATGTCTCCGATCCGCTGTCCGGTCAGTTTCAGACGGTCCTTCAGTCCCTGGCTCATGCCGTTCTGCTCGGCGGACTCCATATCCGCCCCGTTCGCCCGAAGGATCTCGTCGCTTCGCTCCGTAAGCCTTTCCGCGGCAAGGAGCAGAGCCTTGTTCTTTTTTTCGGCGGACATTGCCTGCAGCCCGGTCCTGACCGCAGCCGCCCGCTCGCCCATTTCGCGCAGATCTGTCATCGTTTTCTCTCCCCTGCTAAAAACATATTACCTGAAAGGGCTTGATATCACCCTCTCTCGCCGGAATCTCCTCCACCATCTGACACCGAAATCCCACTGCCGCCGTGCGTAACTGCAGCGCCGCCTTATCCGCCAGGAAATTGTCGTAGAATCCCTTTCCGTAGCCCAGCCTGTTGCGAAGACCGTCAAAGGCCGCCCCAGGCATCAGAAGGAATGTCCGGCCGGCCTCCGCTTCCCGGTATACATATTCCTCCGAATCTCCCCTGGGCTCCAGGATCCCCCGGAATCCCGGCTCCAGTTCAGCCAGAGATGTCAGTCTGTAAAATTTCATCTCCGGGATTTCCGATTCCCGTATCACCTTGGGGACATATACCTTCTTTTTCTGCCGCAGCGCCTCCTCGATCAGCTCGCGGGTGTCGATTTCACTGCCATAGCTGACAAAGCAGAGGAAGATCTCCGACCGGTAAAAGAACTGATGTCCCAGGAGCCTCTCCGTCATCAGAAGAGATCCCCTGCGCCTCTCCTCCGGACTCAGACGGTCCCGCGCCTCCAGGGCTTTTTGCCGGAGCTGCCGCCGCAGCTGTAGTATGTGTTCTTCCCTATTCATCGTCAGAACGGTCCTCTTAATTCTTGTGCAGATTATCTACAAAGCCCGGCAGGTCAAAATTCTCATCCCTCTGCGCCACGAACAGCGTGCCTGCCTGCCTGCCGTCCAGGATCCTGTGAAGGACTCCGATGTCCCGGCTGTTGGCAATGATCATGTCCACGTTGGATCTGGTGGCGATCCTGGCGGCGATCAATTTCGTGTTCATGCCGCCGGTGCCCACGCTGCTGCCGGTGCTGCTCTTTCCCATATTCATCAGGTCGTCCGTCAGATCGTCCACCTGGTCGATGAATCTTGCGTCGGGGTTCTTTCGGGGATCGTCCGTATAAAGGCCGTCGATATCGGACAAAAGGATCAGAAGATCCGCCTCCACCAGGGCGGCGACTACCGCCGACAGCGTGTCGTTGTCACCGAATTCGATCTCGTAGGTGGCTATGGTGTCGTTCTCGTTGACAATGGGGATCACTCCCATCTTCAACAGCTCGGAAAATGTATTGTGGGCATTGTACCGGTTCAGATTGTCCACAATGGTGTTTTTCGTCATCAGGATCTGTGCCGCCACCTGATTGTATTCGGCGAACAGCTTCTGATAGATCATCATCAGTCTGGCCTGTCCCACTGCGGAGCACGCCTGCTTGACGGCCAGAGACGCCGCCTGGCTGTCCACGCGCACATCCTTCCGATTCACCGCATTTTTCCCCGCTGCGATCGATCCGGATGTCACCAGTATGACCTCCTTGCCCTGATTCCTGATATCGCTGAGCTCTCGCACCAGCTTTTCCATACGGATGTAATCCATATCTCCCGTCTCCCGGTGCGTCAGGGAGGAGGAGCCGATCTTGACCACGATCCGCTTCTTGTCTTTCATTCGTTCTCTCAAGCTGCTCATCTGTTTTCTGCCCGTCTTTTCTTTCTGAAGTCTCCACATATTTTACTTTATTTTGCGGATAACGTCAATCACCTGTTGGCGGTTCTCCTCCCCCGCATCCCTCCGGCCGTAATCCCCCTGCCACTGCCTCGGCCACACGGATTCCGTCCATTGCCGCGGAAACGATCCCTCCGGCGTAGCCCGCGCCCTCGCCGCAGGGATACAGCCCCTTCACGCTGGACTGCAGGGTATCGTCTCTGCATATGCGCACGGGAGAGGAAGTCCTGCTCTCCACCCCGGAGAGCAGGACCTCCGGCCCGTCGAACCCTTCTATCTGTCTGCTGAACACCTTCATTCCCTCCACGATGGCCTCATTGCAGGACCGGGGCAGGATCCTGCTCACATCCGCCCACACGTAACTGCCCCTGCACTGCGGCTGCAGCTCCCCGTCCTCAGTATGAGCGGCATCCAAGGCATCCGGTCCCCGAAGGCCCGTGACCTTCTCCCTGAACTCTCCATAGCGCTGGACGGGGATCCTGCCGCCGCCCAATTCATACGCCTTTTCCTCCAGTCTCCTCTGGAATTCGATCCCCGCCAGCGGATGATGCGAACCGAAATCCTCCGGTGTCACGGTCACGATCACCGCACTGTTGGCATTCACTCCCTTCCGTCCGCTGTAGCTCATGCCGTTCACCGCCGTGCGCCCTGCCTCGGAGGAAGCGTTCACCACATACCCTCCGGGACACATGCAGAAGGAATAGACTCCCCGGCCGCCGGAGGTCTTTGCCGTCACCTTATAGGGCGCCGCCCCCAGCGCGCCGGGCTCCTCGGTCCCGTACAGGCTTCTGTTTATCATGGACTGCTTATGCTCCACTCTCAGCCCCACCGCGAAGGCCTTCGCCTCCATTTTGACCCTTTTCCTGCACAGCATCTCGAACGTATCCCGCGCACTGTGGCCGCAGGCAAGCACTACCTGCCTGCAGGGGATCAGCTCGTCTCCTCCCACGACCACTCCCGTCACACGGCCGTTTTCCACCTTGATCTCCGTCACACAGGCCGAGAATCTCACCGTTCCTCCCAGCCGGACGATCTCCTGGCGCATCCGGCTCACAATCCCGCCGATCACATCCGTTCCGATATGGGGCTTCGCCTCATAGCAGATCTTCTCATCGGCCCCGAACCGCACGAACGTATCCAGGACAGCCCTGTTCCTGCCGTGCCTGTCCTTTACCAGCGTGTTCAGCTTTCCGTCGGAAAAGGTGCCTGCACCGCCCTCGCCGAACTGTACGTTGGAATTCGGATCCAGACAGCCGGTCTCCCAAAACCGCTCCACGTCCCTCTGCCTTTCCTCCACACATTTCCCGCGCTCCAAAAGAATGACAGGGCAGCCGTGCAATGCCAGAAAATATCCGCAGAACAGCCCTGCCGGGCCCATGCCCACAATGACCGTTGGATATTCTCCATCCGGCTTTCCCGCCTGCGGAAAAACATAATTCACGGGCTCCGACCGGCAGACCCGGTCCGCCCTCCCGCGAAATCTGCGCAGGATGCGCTCCTGCTCTCTCACCTCCACATCCAAAGTGTAGCTGTAAAATATTTCCGGCTTTTTTCTGGCATCTATGGACCGCCGGACAATACTGACGCTCAGGATGTCCCGGACAGGGACTCCCAGGAGTTCCGCAGCCGCCCTGTCCAGTGCCGCAGTGCCCTGCTGAACTCTGATCTTGACCTGATTCAACCGCAACATAACCAAACCGCTCCCCATTTACCGTTCCGCCTGTGGGAAAGGCCGATCAATGCATGTCTCCCACCGCGTTCATTGCCGCCAGATACCCGCTGCACCACGCCCAGTGCAGATTGTAGCCGCCGCACTTTCCGTCCACGTCCAGGATCTCCCCTGCAAAATAGACATCCGGCTGCATCCTGGACTCCAGCCGGTCGGTCACTTCCTCCAAGGGCACACCGCCCGCGCAGACCTGCGCACTGTCATAGGAATTGCTGCCGTTCACATGGACCCGCCACTGCCTGCAGAGCTCATATACCCTCTTCAGATCCTTCCCGTCGATACCGCTTACCCTGTCCGAGGGCCTCAGACCGGCCAGCTTGATGAACAGGGTCATCAGCTTCTTGTGAAGCATCCCTGTAAAGAACTCCTCGGCACTTCTGTCCTCCGACAGCATCAGGTCCCTGGATACGCAGAGCCGTTCATATTCCTCGGAACTGTAATCCGGCAGAAAGTCAACGGACAGTTCCACTTCTTTCCGCTCTCTCAATATGTAATTCACGGTACGGCTGAGCTGAAGGACAGGGATTCCGGACAATCCATATTCCGTGATCTGCAGTTCGCCCCGCTCCGCCGCCACGCACCGGCCGTCCCGGAGAACGGATATCAGGGCGTCCGCCCTCACACCGGCCACGCTCTTCAGATAATCCTCCCGGCACCGCAGCTGTACCAGCCCCGGCACCACCGGCGTCAGACTGTGCCCCAGATGCTGCGCCAGCAGATAGCCGCTGCCGTCCGAGCCTGTCTTCGGCGCCGCCCGGCCACCGCAGGCAAGTATCACCCTGTCGAACACAAGCCTTCTGTCACCGCTTTTTACCGCAATTTTCCCTGTCTCCGGATCCCGCTCCACAGCATCCGCCTTCCACCCGGCCATCTCGCATATGTGAAGGTCCCTGAGCTCATATCGCAAGGCATCCTGCACCACGGCCGCCTGTTCGCAGGCGGGATACAGGCAGCCGTTCTTCTCCTTCAGGATCACTCCCAGGCCGTGAAAAAAGGAAATCACATCATTCGTGTCGAACTGTCTGAGAAAATTGTTTACTCTCGCCGGCTGAGAGGTATAATACTCGGATCCGTCCAGCCTGAGATTCCCAAGGTTGCACCTGCCGTTGCCCGTGGACAGAAGCTTTGTCCCCAGTCTGGAAGTCCCCTCCAGCAATGTGACCTCCGCCCCCTGTCTTGCGGCGGTGACGGCAGCCATCATACCGGCCGCTCCCCCTCCGACCACACCTATCTTTCGTCCAGACATTCCCTTCTCCTCCCTTACGAAGAATAAGTCTCCAAAAAACCGTACAGTTCTTCCTCGCTCTCCACCCTCAGCATCTGCATGACCTCCTGCTGCATCTCCTCCGGCAGACTGTCCAGACGTATCTCCGTCTCAATGTAGACAGTCTCTCTGTCCTCCAGATACACAAGCACTTTATTGTCGTAGGCGGCAAGATAAAAAACGGAGCTGGGCTGGATATATCTGTAATTCATTTGGATCACCACTCTCTCTCTTGAGAAAGCGAGGACCTCAAGCCCCACAAAACCTCTCTCCTGCTCGGACAGAGGCGGAGAGGCGGCATAGATGTCCATGGCCGCGAGGAACTGCTCCCGGTTCATTCCCACATACTTGTCGGGGAGACGCCATGTGGTCTCCACCACCGTGTGGTGCAGAATATCCGTCTCCTCCAGCACATACTCCGTACCCACGTAGAGCGTCTCTGAGGAGGATGCCGCATACAGGGCCTCTTCCTGCATATCCTTATCCGGCTCCGGAACCGGAGCGGCCTCCTGCACTGACCTGTCCGGCTGTACGGCTCCCGGATAAAAATAACGAAAGGTCCACGCTCCCGCATAAAAGCCTATGGCCAGCATCGTGAGCGGATATATAAAAAATAAGCCGATACCTTTTACAAATTTCATACTGTTCTCCTGGTCTTTGCAATCAGTATCAGCCGTTTTTGTCTATTTTATACGAATTTATCCACTATTAAAAGACCCGGAGCAGCTGCCCCAAGAGCCGGATCTGCCTTCCGCCCGGAATCGACTCCAGCTCCTGTTCCCTGAAATTTCTGAGCAGCACCAGCAGGACCCAGTACAGCGCAAATCCCAGCAGGAACAGGATCGCCAGCGCGACCGCTTCTCCCACATGGGGCGTCAACACCCGCCCCAAAAGCATACAGACGAGTCCCGTCACGGCGGCGGCTCCGATGGGAATCACGATCACCTGCAGCCAGTCGGGACGTGCCTTGAGCTGCCGGTACGCCAGCGCTCCCAGCATAATGCACAGCACGCCCAGGCCCAGCAGGCCCGCATAGACAAGAGCCATCACTTTCATATTCCTCACGTTGAGCAGCACGGACATAGCCACCACATACACTATATCGGCAGCTCCCACCGCCCCAAGCACGTACAGCTTTCCTCCTGTGAGGATCAGCAGTCTGCCGAAATACAGCGATAGCGCCAGGAACAGCACCGCGGCACCTCCGGTCCGAAGCATGCCCGCCGCCAGCTGTTCCTGCCCGGCCCCGACCGCCCCCGCGAACTGATCTGCCATGACCGTGAGAAAAACGGAGGCAAAGGCGGCATGTACTATTCCGATGTGGACGCCGCTCTGGAACACGGACCGCGCCTGTCTCGCCTCCTTCCGCAGAGTGACCGCGGTCCTGGCGCAGACCGGTATCAGCGACATCATGATCAGAGCCGTCCAGCATCCGCAGATCACCAGATAGCAGGCCACGTATACGCCGTATTCCATCAGCGCAGCCTCGCCTTCCGCCTGTTTCTGAAGAAAGATCAGACCCAGCGGGAGCGGAAGAAAGGCCAGCAGACCTGTCACCCACTGCTGTCCTCTGGCCGCACAGAGGGCCCTGATGCTGTCCGCAAAGGAATCCACCGTGCGCATTCCCTCCTGCCACGTCTTATCCCGTGAGCGCCTTTTCCTCCTGTATGCCAGGGCCAGAAAGAGCACCACCAGCAGCTCTGTGACGCTGACCGCCACGGCTATGCCCACGCCGCCGTACATGGAGGTAAAATTCTCCTGTACCAGCAGCTTGCTCACCTTTTCCCCATATGCCCCAAAAAGCCGGCCGAACAACAGGCCAAGGCCCAGAACGGAGAACTGTCGGAACAGTCCGGCAGCCGCAGTTGGCAGCTCGGAGCCTTCCCCCTGAAAACTGCCGAGCAGGACCGCGGACACCGTCCTCAGGAACACGGCGGGGGCAAGCGCCGCAATAATGAAGGTGCTGTAGGTCACCCGAAAGACCGACCGGGCCAGCCAGTCGGCGCCCAGCAGAAGGATAAGGCTTCCGAACAGTCCGAGGACCGTCTGAAAGAGAAGGGTGTTCCGCTGCAGCCTCTCGGCGTTTTTATACTGCCCCTTTGAATTCCGGATCCGGATCAGCCGCCCCAGGACATCGGACAGGCTCCCGCTGACCGCCAGCCAGACCATGGCGCAGGCCTCCGCCGCCGCGGCAATGTACGCTGCGCCGTTGAAGCCTGTGAGACGTGTGACCACAGTCAGAGTGATCAAAAATATGATAACGGAAACTGCATGTATCTGTCTTCTTTTCACTTCCATCTGATTCATCCGATGTCCCTCAATCAATCTCTGGTAATTCCCATATTCTCCAGTAGCTCTTCCTGCTTTTTCTCCATCACGCGCGCCTGCATTTCATCGATATGATCGTAGCCGCACAGATGGAACATGCTGTGCGCCACCAAAAAGGCGAACTCCCGATATTCGCTGTGCCCGAAATTCTCGGCCTGCTCCCTCACCTTCTCCGCCGAGATCACGATATCTCCCAGCAGCAGCTCCCCGGTATCAGGATCAAAGTAGTCCGCTTCCCTTGCCGCATCTATATGAAAGACTCCGGCTTGGGCAAAATCCACATTCGGAAAGGACAGCACGTCGGTCTCACGGTCTATTCCCCTGTGCTCCCTGTTCAGCTCCCGAATTCCCTCGTTATCCGTGATCACAAGGTTTACCGATGCCGCATAGGGACACTGCTCCGCCTTCAGCACGGCGTCGCCGACGCTTTCGGCAACGTCTTCTATCGAGAACGGAAATTTCTCTTCCGTTTCATTTTCAACGCAGAAAGTCATAATAGAGCTTTTCCTCCTTAAATATCTGCTGCACGGTACACAATTCCGCGACCGTTATATTACAGCGGTCGAATGTACCGTCCTCCCGGAATTTGGCAAATATAGCATCTATGACCTTGTCGGCGTCCAGCTTTCTGTCCGGCGCTTTTTCCAGCAAATAGCTGACCGACGTAACTACAATGTCCGCGCAAAGGAGTACGGCGGTCTCCTTTCTGGTGACCTGCCGCTCCGCACTGAGATATTCCTGCAGGACAGCCCTGGCCGCAGGCGGGAACTGCCTCTCTTCCATAATTTCTCCCAGCCGGTCTCCCAACCGGTGATAATATCCCGCACATTTCAGGGCATCCGCATCCAGATCCAGCCTCTTTCCTATCCTCTCACAGAAGTAAGCCGTATGGATACCGTACATATACTCCCGTCTGTCCCTCTGACGCAGTTCGGCCAGAACGGGATTCTCCGTATCGTTGATATCCAAATACTTTTCCCGATACCGATATACGACCATGGAAGAGAACAGCTTCAGACACCCCAGAAGCAGAATGCTGCTGACGATCATGTTGGCCACGGGAATGACGAACATTTCCGGATCGGGCCGGGCATTCGCCGTCAGTACCACGCCGGCCGTCTCACAGACCATCAGACACAGAACGGACAGGAACAGGGGGAGCGCAAAGTGAAAATCGCTCTCCAGATGCCGGAACAGCGTCACGGCAAAGGTGCCGCTGACCATGTACAGCGCAAAGATTTCCACGCCGCTGCCGCTGAGCGCCACCGATATCATCAGCAGGAGCGATGCCGACAAAATGCCTGTACACATGTTGCTGAACAGCGACAGCATCACAAATACCAACAAAAAAGGCCATCCTGCCGCCGGCAGAAAGCCGCACGCAAAAGCCGTGGCAAGCCCCAGTCCGATGCATGCCCAGAAACGCAGTATGTGCTCTTCATTGTCGTAATCCAATTTCCCCAGCAGATATTCTCTGCGGAAGTGGAATCCGATCACGGAGAGCCCCAGCAGGGCCATGACAGAAATGCCCAGCAGTCTGTCCTGCTGCATCTGCCGGACACTGCCCAGCAGCCATATGCCCGAAACGCACAATATTAAGATTACGATCTCCGCCGGAAATATTCTCCAGGACAGTCTGCGTCTATTTTTTTCCATATTTTTCTCGGTGTCTGTTCTTCTCTTTTGCCTCGTAGTCATCATAAGCCTTCACGATCCTCTGTACCAGAGGATGGCGCACCACGTCCTTGCCGGTGAGGTTGCAGATCGCTATGTCATCCATTTTGTTCAGGATCCTGACCGCCACGTCAAGCCCGGAGCTTGCCCCTGGGGGCAGATCCTTTTGGGAGGCATCGCCGGTGACCACTACCTTAGAGCCAAAGCCGATCCTGGTCAGGAACATCTTCATCTGAGCGGGCGTCGTATTCTGCGCTTCATCCAGAATGATGTAGGCGTTGTCCAAAGTCCGGCCGCGCATATAGGCCAGGGGTGCCACCTCGATCAGGCCCTTCTCCATATTTTTGGAAAAATTCTCCGCTCCCATGATCTGATACAGGGCATCATAGAGGGGTCTGAGATACGGATCCACCTTACTCTGCAGATCTCCCGGCAAAAATCCCAGCTTTTCCCCCGCTTCAATGGCAGGACGTGTCAGAATGATCCTGCCGACCTCTTCGTTCTTAAACGCGGTAATGGCCATGGCCATAGCCAGATACGTCTTGCCGGTCCCGGCAGGGCCAATGCCGAACACGATCATATTCTTCCGGATAGCATCCACATAGGCCTTCTGCCCCAGTGTCTTCGGCTTAATCGGTTTTCCGCCGGTCGTGTGGCAGATACAGTCCGTGTCTATCTCCGCGATGACATTGCTCTGCTCCTGCATTCCCATGGTAATAGCGTAATCCACGCTCTGCTCTTCTATTTCATTTCCTCTCTCGGATATGATCGTGAGCTGCTCCAGCACTCCCGCCGCCTTTTTTACCATATCCTCCCTGCCCCGGATCGTCACGTCCCCGTTTCGGTCGACGACAGTCACACCGAAATCTCTCTCCAGCTTTTTGACATAAATATCCTGTGCGCCAAAAATTTTTTTCATGTGTTCGGAAGGAATATCTACTTTAAGGGAGAACTCCTTTTCACTGTGCATCTTCTTGCGTCTCTCCGCTCTCAGGTTTTGCCGTGGCGGCGCTTTTCCCGGCGGGGCCGTGCACCAGAAATTCGCTGCTGATGGCCCACGAATCGCCACTTATATCTATTTTAACATTTTTTTCAATAATTTGTACCCCTTTTTCCTCTAAACTTGCAATAAATGAAATTAATTTTTTATTAAGCTCGCTCTCAGCCTCCTGGGGAGTGTACTCATACTCCACATTCTGATACTCCCGGTGTGTACAGGTCCCCCAAAAAACAGGGACGGAAAGCTTTTCGAACAAAAGCGGCCGGCTCTCCCTGATCAGACTGTCGTACACCAGGAACGGACGCTCCTGCGGCAGGCGCAGCTCATGATTTCCCACCCGCAGATAATTTTTCTTCTTCACACGTCCCGTATACTCCTTTTTCACATAGTCAAAGGGCAGGCTGTCGGAAAAGGTGCAGACGTATTCCATAACGATATCCGCATCCGAGTCGACATACCGGTATTCTCTCACCGTGGCATCGTCATTGTAAATGGGGATCTTGCCGTCCACCATCACGGTCCCCGCTTCCACAGTGTCACCGACGGACACCTGCGGAACACCGCTCCTCACGATCATCGACACGATCACACCGTCGTATTCGGCCACCAGATCGGAGCCCTCCGTCCCCGCATTTTCACGCTCCTCCACCGCCGGAGTGTCGTTCTCCTTCATATCGATCCGCAGCTTTGTGCCTGTAAGCCTGACTGACGCCCATGTGACCTGCGGGAACTGCCTGCGGATCTCCTTTTCCAGCTCCTTGATGTCCAGCGCATTTCTCCGCATACCAATGGCAACGTGCTGCTCCTGCAGAAAGCTGTCGAACATATCGTTGGTGACCTGGTAATTTCCGGTCAATTCAATATTCCAGACATATCTTGAAGACACCGTCCAGAACGTCACTGCGAGAAGCAGTCCCGCCACGAACACTTTCCGCTTCAACAGCTTGGGCAGAAAAAAAGGCAGTCCATATTTTTCCAATATGGCTACCTTTGTTCCGGTCTTCCTCACAATAGGGCGCAGCGCCCGAAAACCCTTCAGATTGATGCACATGTAATACACATCGCCCTCCCGCACAATATCCCAGAGCAGAATGCCCTTGTTGCTGCACAGGTTCATAAAGCGCTCCGGCGAGAACCCCCACACCCGGATCCGCAGATATCCCTTCATGTATTTGAAAAACTCTATCATGCCCTATCCTCTTTCCATCTTCTCCCTCGGCCCGGCGCTGCGCTTCCTCACAGGTATCTCACGCAGGCAATGCAGCCGCTGATCTTCATATCCTCGTTGGTATAATAATCGATGGAAAGCCGCGTCCCCTCAAAACAGACCTGACAGGTCTTTCCCTGAAGCAGGATCTGCTCTTCCGCATACTCCAGAATGCCGCGATAATTTTCGATCCATGCCTCACGGTTCCCTGTCAGAGTCACCTTCAGTGCTCCCATACAAATATCCTTGGGGAGCTTTAAGGACTCCACCAGCGCTTCTTTTTTTTGACTGCTGTTCCTGTTCATCTTCATGTTCCATTTATATTACGGCAGTCTCAAAACTATGCCCTGCGTCCTATGAAAGAATTGCCCTGATAAAGGGCGCCCGCTCCGGCTCCTTTTCATCCAGCGTACAGGCCGCCAGAAAGCGCGATGCCGCCTGTCCGGCCTTCTCCGGATCGTTGGCATGGATCATGGCCAGCGGTTGTCCCGCCTCCACGTAGTCCCCCACCTTTTTGCAGAGCACCAGGCCCACGGACAGATCGATCGCACTCTCCTTCGTCTCTCTTCCGCCGCCCAGGATCAGGGAACAGATACCGACCTCGTCGCAGGCTATATGGCTCACAACACCGCTGACCGGCGCGGGTATCGGCAGGATCAAATCTGCCTGGGGAAGAAGCTCTGTGTGATATACCGCACGGCTGTCTCCTCCCTGGGCATCCACGAACTCCGCCAGTTTGTTCAGGGCTCTTCCGTCCCGGATCACGGCCCGGAGCATTTCCCTGGCCTCGCCCTCATTCTCGGTCTTGCCGCCCGCGATGAGCATCTGGCTTCCCAGGGTCAGGCACAGCTCCACAAAATCCTGCGGGCCCTTTCCGTTCAGGGTATCGATCGCCTCCTTTACCTCCAGCGCATTCCCCACTGCATACCCCAGGGGCTGATCCATGTCGGAAATGACCGCAACGGTCTTTTTCCCCGCATTCCTGCCGATCCTCACCATCTCCTCCGCCAGAGCAATGGCGTCGTGCTCCTCCTTCATAAAGGCACCGCTTCCGGTCTTGACATCCAGCACAATGGCATCGGCTCCCGCCGCCAGCTTCTTGCTCATGATGGAGCTTGCGATCAGCGACATATTATCCACGGTGGCCGTCACGTCCCGAAGCGCGTAGAGCTTTTTGTCCGCAGGCGCAAGATCCGCCGTCTGTCCCATGATGGCAATACCTATCCTGTTCACATTATCGATAAAGCGCTCTCTGGTCAGGGCCGTGGTAAATCCCTGAAAGCTTTCCAGCTTATCGATAGTGCCTCCGGTGTGTCCTAATCCTCTGCCGCTCATCTTCGCCACGGGAATACCGCACGCCGCCACCATGGGGCCCAGGGCCAGGGAAGTCTTATCGCCTACCCCTCCGGTGCTGTGCTTATCTACCTTGATGCCGTGAATGGCAGACAGATCCAGCATGTCTCCGCTTCTGGCCATGGCCATGGTCAGCTCTCCGGTCTCATTTTCCGTCATTTTCTGAAAATACACTGCCATCATCAGCGCCGATACCTGATAATCCGGGATCTCCCCCTTTGTATAGCCCTCCACAAAAAAACGGATTTCCTCTTTGGTCAGCTCCCCGCCGTTCCTCTTTTTCATTATGATGTCATACATTCTCATGCAGCTGCGCCCCCTTTCTCCTCCGCCGCGCCGCCTGCTCTTTCCTCCCGCCCGATAGGGCGCAGGACGCAGGCCCGAACCTATACGCCCACCTGCTTACAGACATCCCTGAGGCAGCATCTGTCACAATAGGGTCTGGTCCTGGCGGTACATACCGCCCGCCCATGGTCCACCAGCCTGTGGCACAGACTGTTTCCCTCCTCAGGCGGGATCAGCTTCCACAGTTCCTTCTCCACCTTGGCGGGCTCCTTTATGCCGTCCACAAGCCCTATACGGTTGACCAGCCGGATGCAATGGGTATCTGTGACGATGGCCGGCTTCCCGAATACATCTCCCATGATCAGATTCGCACTTTTCCTGCCCACACCGGGCAGCTCCAGCAGCTTGTCAAAATCATCCGGCACCTTCCCGCCGTACCGGTCCCGCAGGACCCTCATGCAGGCGCTGATATCACGGGCCTTGCTGTTGCCCAGCCCGCAGGGATGCACGATCTTTTCGATTTCCTCCACATCGGCCTCAGCCAGCGCGTCGACATCCGGGAAGCGCTCGTACAGCTTTTCCGTCACAATGTTGACACGGGCGTCGGTACACTGTGCGGCCAGTCGCACACTGACCAGAAGCTTCCACGCCTGATCGTACTCCAGGGTACAGTTCGTTTCCGGATATTCTCTTTTCAGCCTTTCTATGATTTCATGAGCCCGCTGTTTTTTTGTCATTCGTATCCATCCTCTCTGCCGTCAAAAAGCGTGCGGACGCGGCGAAAAAAATTTTTCGGATCCGCGTTGTGATCACAGACATATTTTAACATACAATCTTGGAAAAACATATTCTTTTTGCTATAATATACAAAAACAGGAGGCGAGCACATGAAATCGAAGGTCTATCTATCCAGGAACATAACCCCCGAAAAGGTCTTGGAGCTGTACAGGAAGCTGGGCATCACACTTCCGGGCAAAGTCGCCGTCAAGGTCCACTCCGGCGAAGCGGGCAATCAGAATTTTCTGAGGCCGGAATTCTGGAGACCGATGGTCGAGGCCGTTGACGGTGTCGTGGTAGAATGTAATACGGCGTACGACGGCGAGCGCGATACCACGGAAAAGCATTTAAAAACCATTCAGGCCCACGGCTGGAGCCGCTGCTTTAAATTCGATCTGCTGGATGCCGAAGGCCCCGACCTTGAACTGCCCATTGCCGACGGCAGACGGATCCGCAAAAATTTTGTAGGCAAAAATCTTGCGAACTACGACTCTCTTCTGGTCCTCTCCCATTTTAAGGGCCACCCCATGGGCGGATACGGCGGAGCGCTGAAGCAATTGTCCATCGGAATCGCATCTTCCGCAGGGAAAGCGTATATACACGGCGCCGGAGAACCGGAAAAGATCTGGACTGCCGACCACGATTCTTTCCTGGAATCCATGGCGGATGCTGCCTTCTCCGTCACGGAACGCTTCAAAGACAGGGCCGCGTATATTAACGTGATGAAAAATATGTCTGTGGACTGCGACTGCTGTGCCGTTGCCGAGGATCCCTGCATGAAGGATATCGGCATCCTGAGCTCTCTGGACCCGGTAGCCATCGATCAGGCGTGCATCGACCTGGTCTATGCGGCAAAGGACGACCCCGGACGGGATCATCTTCTGGAGCGCATCGAGAGCCGCAACGGGATCCACACCATTGAAGCCGCAGCAAAATTGGGCATTGGCTCCAGAGATTATGAATTGATCGAGGTTTAAATCATATTGTAATGTCTGCCCGACTATGTTATAGTAACAGCATAAATACCATACACTGAACGGAGTGCAAATAAGGAAAGGAGAAATGTATGGCAAGATATACACAGGATGTGGTCCTGAACAGACCGGATGATTTTGTTTCATTTATGATGAATGATTATCTGCAGAAGAATTCCTTCTCAATGTCCGATTGGAAGGGAACTCCTGCATACAGGAGGGGCGACGGATTCCTGGAGGGTTTTCGTTATTTGACGTGGAACTATACGAACGGAACGCTTCATCTGGAAGCATGGCTGAAGGGACCTTTTGGCGGAGAACATGACCTGAAGGGATTTTGGGGATGGGCAGTAAAGGCCGGCTATCGGAGCAGCCTTGAGGAGCTTATCCGGCTCCTGCATCAGGATATCCCTCAGGCCGCAGCGGCACCCAGCGCCTCCCCGGAGGGAACGGCGCCGAGCGACAGCGCACCTGTACAGAATGTAGTTACGGTACAGACCTCCAACAATGCTGGGCTTGCCACCGCCAGTCTGATACTGGGAATCGTAAGCATTTTGACAGGCTGCCCCATCCCGATCCTGGGATTCATGTGCGGCATTTTTGCAATCATCTGTTACCGCTCCAGCAAATGCTCCACAAGGGCAGGGCAGGCAAAGGCCGGCAGAATCTGCGGCATTGTCGGCATGTGCGTGGCCGGTATCATGTGGTTACTTAATATCGTCGTTACAGTTATGGACATATTGTAATTATGGGCATACTTTAGTCCGCAAAAGAAACGGGCATCGGGAACAAGATACGATCTTGTTCCCGATGCCCTGATTTTTTTCATGCATATTTACTGCCGACAGCGGGACTTGAACCTGAAAGATAATTCCCCAAAAGTCCAGTAAACATCGGACTTCTTGAATTTCATGACAAAATCCGTGACAAATCCATTTATCCTACATCTGTAACATAACGTGAGTGGACAAATCCGTAGGTCTTGCCGTTGATGCGCACATAATACCAGACGGCTCCTGCTGCCTTGATCTCATCGCACACCTCGACCGTGTCGCCCTTATGCAGATACGGCACCGTTTTAATGTTCGGATTGTTCGTGCCGGCCCAGGTGCGCACATTGAGGCTGGAGGCAGTCACAGTGCCTGTCCACTGCGGCACTTTACATATCGTTCCTGACTGCGCGGTACTCGATGAGGACGTCTTGTCCGCAGTCTCAACCGGCGCATACTTCGGGACGATATATCCGCGTATGTAACGAGCATTGACTGTGATGTTCCGGCGTCTCACGGCATTGCTGTAATTGCCCTCGATCACCGTGATCTGCCCTGTGGTTCGATTGATCATTTCAACTATGCCTATATGGTCCGGCCATCCTGTGTTATCGCCCTTGCCGCTGTCATCCCAGTCATACAGGATACCGTCGCCGGGATCCGGAATATAATTGTCTGCCTCCACCCAGCACCCCATCTTTTTGGCCGCTTCGACCAGATTGCCACAGGATATCTCGATAGGCATGATATCCGTGTATCCCAGTTTGATCGCGATTGCGGACCATGTGCAGGCGCACCACGCCCAGCTATACTGCATCTTAATGCCTCTTGGCATCTCACCCTTGTATCCGTTGTAGGTGTCAATAATGCCCTTATAGGATCCGTCGCTCTCCTTCTTGCCCACCCAGCTCTGCGCCAAGGCCACGACTGCTGCCCTGGCGCTGTTCGTGTTCGTCGTCTTGGTTGTCTTAGCCATCTTTAATTTTTACCTTCCTTTCTCGCGTATACTGCCGAGCTCACACCAATGAGAGCTCCGATGAACGTATCCAGCGCAGCGATTGTCCCGACGATTTGCTCGCCGTAGGGCAGGCCCCAGATTTGGGACAACGCCGCGTACAATGTCCCCAGTCCGGGGAGCAGGATCAGCGCGATCCATTTGATTGTGTCATAGGTCTTGTTCTTCATAGTCATACTCTTCTCCTTTCCGGCGTCATTGGCCGACGCCACGCACTTCAAGGGCCTTGACCTTGTCCATCATGGTATCAAGGTACC
>CANQUQ010000008.1 GCA_947627115.1 uncultured Acetatifactor sp. | reverse complement strand
TATGTTTGAGGTTCTTTCACAGAAGGCTTTTCATAATAAAATTACAAAATCTGACACTTTATTATAACCTAATTATTCCGCTTTTTCAATTACGTTATCTTGTTTTATGTCAAAACGCGCCCAAAATATTAAGCCATTATTCTAATATCTTATTTAAATTGTCCATTAACTTCACAACCACATCACATACATCTCCAAATACAATATCTGCCGCATATTCAAAATCCTTGCAATAGTTATCCCACTGTTTCTGCATAATCTCGCTGTTCTTAACAGTATCCATAATTTTGCGATAATCCTTCAGAACCTTTTTTGAACCGCGTTTCTCCACGGTTGCTCCCAGTGCCGCCTTTAAAGTGCTAATATCTATGTTTAAATATTGCAACTTGGTCAATATGTATATATCATAATAATCCCTTGGTCTTGTGTTCTGATCACCTCTGGATATTACGGTCTCTAATTTTTCCGCCATTACCGTTTCTAAATTGTATGCAAGTATCGAAATACTTCTGTCTTCCAAAAGCAGTTTGAATTGATATGTAATTTCCTTGGGAGTAATCCTGTCACCTGTAGTAATATCCAATTTCAAAGGGATTGACATAGGCGGATAATTTGCCGAACGGTCTGTTCATTTACAGGTAACCCTTTTATTGTCGCATCCATATCCATCGTTGTTCTGGTATCCAGACCGACCATCGCTGCAATCAAAAACCCGCCCTTTAGAATAAAATTCTTCTGATATTTTGATACGGATATCCGTTCCAACAATCTCTCTAACATAAAATTCTGCATTACCAGCTGCGCTGAAATATGTTTTTCTTTTGCAATATTTTTCATGACAGCTTTTAGCTGCATTGCATTTTTCATAACAGTACCTCCAGATACGCTCTGAGTCTTGTTTCAACTCTTAATATTTTTGCATACTCTGACAATAGCGGAATGTTTTTATCAGCTCTGACAGCATAACGCTTAAACGCCTCAGTCACCACCTGAATGTCCACACGGCTGCGGGGTTTTAAAATGTCGCAAAGTGTACGCTCCTCACTATAAGCTTTTACGATATTTCTTCCCGGCGTGATCACTTCTGTTAATCCCAAACCGTATAACTCATTTTTGCACTGTGCGCATTGAATATCTTCCCCCTTGGGATTTGTCAAATTGTAATTCATCGGAAATGTCATATGGTACCTGTTTGGTGTTCTGTCTGTCAAATCCCACAAAAACAGTGCGGTTTCATGGGAATAAATCCCTCTTTTAAATCGATTCTGCAAATTGAATATTTCATCGTCCCAGACTCCCGGCAAAATATATACTCCTCTTGCAGATTTTTCAAGAATTTCCTTTTCAACAAGATATTTGATATTTCCACGGGAAAGACCTGCTGCTGCCACCATTGCGGCAGTAACTGTGCCATTATTTTCTTTTGCCATCTTGATAATTGTTTCCGTTGCTCTCATAATAATCATCTGCCTCTTATTAACTTTTGTGCTTAAAATTATATATTTTAAAGGCATAAAAGTCAATATTCGGATATTTTCTCTACCAAATTAAATTGTCGTTGTCCACACATTTGTATTAAATTCAAAACTATTTTAGATTAATGTATAATTTATGGATTCCTTATCTCTTTTATAACTTTTATTCCCAACCAAACTTACGATGGTACATTGGGAATAAAGTTAAGAATAAATAGTCAAATAAATTTAAAATGACAATTCATAAGTATAAAATATGGCAACAATTCTCTTTCCAAATGGTGTAGTAGGTGCCTTTTCTCGCTATGAAACTATTGATTTTACAGACCTTTCCAAAATTTTTCAACATCCTGCCGCGGCAGACGAACACTAAATAAATCATATCAAAACCATAAGATTGAGAATGCATACTACAACCAACGCAGCCACCAGAATTTTTCCACCTATGCCCTTTGCCGGACGTTTTGAATAACAAAAAGCCGCCAACGCAACAAGAATAGTCAGCGCCAACGTAACCAATTTCAAGACAGCATCTGATTTATAGGACAATTCCAGACAATTTGAAGCCCCATAGGGAAAGACCGCATCCCCAAGCCGTTGGGATACAGAAGACATCTCTCTTGCTATTTTATAATCCAGCTCCTTTGAGAGTGCCGTAATATTGAGGCCGCCTGACTCTAAGGACTGCGCGCTGTCATCAAAATTCTCCCCCAGCCATTTCTTTGAGGCATGAATAACATAGTATTCCATGGTGTCCGTATCCAGACCTATATAGTAATGGTCCTTTCCCACAGGTATCAGTCCATTAATCGAATGTTCTACCTCTAATGCTTCATATGCCATATCGACATTGACACTGTGCAAATCCTCCTTATTCGTCAGGTCAGATATGCCTGTAACTAAGAAAAATCCTATGTAAAGTACCGCCAAAAACCCAATTAAAATCTTACTCCCTATTTTCCTCATGATAAATTCCCCCTAAGTATTGTTCCGGCACCTTATACCCCAGACTATGCAGGGTAAGGGCATATGACAGATTTTCCAACCGCTTGCAGGATTCCTCATATAGCCTGTTAAATTTGTTCATCTTCCGGCCTGATTTTATGGACAGGATTTCAAATATGCCACCTATGACCAAGACAATCCCCATGACCAGAAATACTGTCGGCAGCAGCCACCGGATTGCCTCCGGCGTCCCCAGCATATGTCTGGAAAAAAGATATATTCCTCTCCAGGCAAGCAATCCTCCTATCACGATCAAAAAAATGTATGGCGAAATCTTGAAATCCTCTTTCGGAATCCCCTCTGCTGCCAGCTCATGATATCTGGGATCAATATATCTGGCTCTGCACTTTTTGCACTCTCTTAAAGGGCTGCCGTATTTCCGCACAGGAGCCTCATACTCCAACAGCTTTTTCCCACAGGAAACACACTTTAATACATAACTCATAAATTCCTCCTCGTATTATAAAGTAGTAGTATTTATAGACCCTCTCCAAGGTCTGTGTGCTATACTGTTTAAGATACTGTGGATTGGTACATTCCTCCTACCACCCGATGGTTTCTGAAAGGCTCCAACCACAGTCTCTTTGTACAGTTGTTGATCAGTTAGATACCGCATGACGGTTTATTTAGAACGAGGTTACAAGCGCAAAGAGCCCTGTGGTCCTAAACAGTATCAAATCTTTTACGAAGGAGTATTCTTATGATCTATGTTGGAATTGATGTCGCTAAGGATAAGCACGACTGCTTCATCACAAACTCAGACGGGGAAGTCCTTTTTAAAGCTTTTACCATCCCAAACAACCGGCAGGGGTTTGATGACCTGTTTCAGAAGATTCAATCTTTATCTCCTGATCTGTCCAAAATAAAAGTAGGGCTGGAAGCCACTGGACATTACAGTTACAACCTGCTCGGCTATCTCCTTGACAAAGGTCTCCACACCTGTGTCATCAACCCGCTTCACACAAATCTTTTCAGAAAAAGTCTCAGCCTTAGAAAGACGAAAACGGATAAGGTCGATGCCCGGACCATTGCTATGATGTTAATGTCTGACATGGACTTGCAGTCCTACTCAGACACATCATACCACAATGAGGAACTAAAGTCACTCACCCGTTACCGTTTTGACAAGGTAAAAGAACGGGCACGCCTGAAACAGTCTGTCTCCAGGCTCGTCACCATCCTCTTCCCGGAACTGGAAAAACTGGTCCCCACTCTCCATATGGCCTCTGTTTACGCTCTCCTTGCAGAACTGCCGGGCGCACAGCAGATCGCTTCCTGCCATCTCACCCATCTGGTGAAGCTTCTGGAAACAGCTTCCAAAGGGCGCTATGGCCGGGATAAGGCTATTGAGATCCGAGATGTTGCCAAGACCTCCATCGGTTCCGCCATGCCTGCCAAATCCCTTGAATTAAAACATACGCTCAGACTGATCGGCGAACTGGACTCCGAGATCAATGAGATCGAATCCGAGATCAACAAGATCATGGACGAGATCGCTTCTCCAATCCTGACGATCCCCGGCATCAGTTACCGCATGGGCGCTATGATCCTGGCAGAGGTTGGAGACTTTTCCCGCTTTGACTCGCCTGACAAGCTCCTCGCTTACGCAGGGATATCGCCTTCCACCTACCAATCCGGTCAGTTGGATTCCTCATATTCCCACATGGAGAAACGCGGCTCCAGATATCTGCGCTACGCTCTGATCAATGCAGCTAAGTATGTCTGCCTGTGGGACCCGACTTTTGAAGCCTATCTTGCAAAGAAACGGTCGGAGGGCAAGCATTACAATGTCGCTATAACTCACGCCACGAAAAAGCTGGTGCGGCTGATATACGCAATGGAAAGATCCGGGAAGCCTTATAGAAAAGCTGCGTGACATTTGTCTGAAATATAAAGCACTCCTTCTGAGCACCGTTCCCGATGCTCTGGTTGTCATGCGATTTTCAAGGTACCCAAAAGCGTTTGTATGCTTTTGTTCTATCTGAAATGCATTTCTACAATTCATTCAAAAATATTTCATTTTAGACTTGACTTTTAATAGTTAGTCTTTTATTTTTCCCCTATTGTTTTCCGGCCGACAAAGCGTCATCTGCGCATAAGCTGCACTTCCTCTCCAATTTTACTGCATATATTATAATACACAGAAATCAATCGTATTTTTTTGCAATTGGTTTTCTGTTCGTTTCCGGTTGTCAAATTTTAAAACCTTGTCATATCAAAACTCTTTTCGTGATGGTGCAGTAGAACTTCCCGTTCTCAAAACAGACTATGCACACCCCTGCGCCCCTCACAGCGCCACGTGCAAAGGCTGACCGTTCCGATAACATTCCGGCAGCAATCCAGCAGATTTTTAGCTAGCCGCAAGTGTTCCAAAAAGCCTGAACGCCGCAAATAGAGACTAACGACCAAAAGAAATAAATAAGAAGCGCATACCTGTCATTGGGCGGCGCGCCGTCCCCAAGCGAAAACCACAGAGTAAGGATAACGCTCATTCCCAAATAAGGCAGAAGCGCCTTCAGATAACATTTTAAATTTCTGTTCTGATGCCTTAACAGGGCATAGGAACATAAGATACCACTTATGCCGATCAAAATCAAAAAAGATATCTGGTAAAAGGTATTGTACTCTTTTGTGAGCTCCGGCGTGACGGTCGACATACACTGGATATTCCATGCATCGGCTTTATCGCAGTGTCCTCTTGCGTTCAAAAGAGAAGAGACCGGAGTAAAGAACATTGCTGCAATATCTTCTCCAATGTCCTTCAATACTTTTTTCGTGTTTTTTTCAAACACTACCCCCGCCATGGTAAGGAACACTTCTCTCGCCTTTTCTTCTCCGACTCTTGATATTACCAACGGCGCCAATTGATACATCACGTTATTATTATGTTGATCGAAAGTCTGCGCTTCTTCAACTGTAATAATATAACGTATCTCCTGGGGAAAATTCCAGTAGTTCGCGTACATATTCGGCCAGACGACTCTGTCCAGGAGGACAAACTCCAGGTTTGTCTTTACTCTTCCGTTGAAGCCCGGTGTCTGGGTAAATCTTCCAACTCCTTTTACAAAGAGCCCCGTACACAGACAAACACACACTCCCGATACTGCTACCCTCTTGCGCGTTCGCGGATCCCTGACCGCTTTTATAAAAAACACGGCCGCCACCAACACCAGACTACTGTACAGCCGATCCGCCCGCAAAAGACTCTCCACAGCCAAAGAACACCCCATAAGCAGATAATTTCCGAGCTTTGCCGTTTCATCTCCAACCATTCTGATCAGTGATGTTATCAATATAATCAGCATGGAGGTCGCCAGAGAATCCGTGAGGACCGTGAAATTCATAAATGTCAGCATTGGTATCGTCATGAGATACAGCGCCATAAACACCTGGACTGCCCGGCGCCTTGCAGATACCAGACGAGTCTTCAGAACCACTCTGTCTATAATAACGATACCGTAAAAAATGGACGCAAACGATACGGCTGTCTGAAGCCCGTACAGAATGATCTGAAACGGTGTCCCATTGGGAAACACGGCCAAAAGCACACGCAGGAGCAACGGATATAAGATAGGCCGGTATTCGTCCAGAATCAATGTCTGACTGAGATTGATATATTCCGTGCTGTCCCCAAAAGAGGGCATCGCCGTGATGTTGCGGCACATCCACCTTATTCCCTCAAGTATTTGACCGGTCATAAGAACTGCCGCGATCAATGTCAGACCTATCGCAAAATAATCTTTCCTTTTTACTTTCAAACCCGTTTTATCCTCCAAGTCATATTATTTTGGTATGCTGCTGAAAACCAAATTACCGACCTGTCCGAAAAAGCTCTACACTATATCGGGCAGGATTATTCCTGTCAATATAAACATTGGCATACAAATCTTCCTTGCGCTGAAAGGGCGTCAAACAACAGTAACCGCTTGGCACTCTGTATTCTTTTCCCTCATAGATAAAACTGCACATAATTCTGCCGCTGGCGTAATTTCCGACCCTGACCCATGCCGCCGGAAGCATATCCTCTATTGCACAGTCCACACAAACGCCGAAAGATTTCAGACGCTTCAATTTTTCCTTATCATAGGTCAGCTTGCCTATCGCCGCCAAAAACATGACCAGCCACACTGAAGCATTGATCAGCATAACTTCCAATATATTCGAATCGGAATTGAAAAAATTGCCGACAAGGCCCACCGCTGCTTCGAGCACCGCTACAAGCAGGGCGGCATTGGCACATATGGAGAATAAAGACTTTACGGGCCGAAGATCCGCAGCTTGTTTTTCTTTAAAAAGCCTGGAAATATTTTCTTCCGCTTTTCCTTTGTATTCTTCCGCTGTGATATGCTCCCCCGAAAACAGTTCGTTCAAGCTGATGTCCAGGACATCGCACAAAGGCTGTAAAAGCGACACATCCGGCATTCCTTTTCCGTTTTCCCACTTGGAAACTGCCTGATTGGTGACTTCTAATCGTTCGGCAAGCTGCATTTGTGTCAAATTTTTTTCTTTCCTGCACTGTGCAATAAACGCGCCTATTCTTTTCTGATCCATAGAACGAAGCTCCTTTCCTATTTGACTGTACTATACCAAAAAAGGAGCTCCTTTGGATATACGCCCCGTTGATTCCATACTAAACGCTTCGTTTACTGTCACAAATTTATCCCTATCCTCCATAATTTCTTCCGCATTCCTATTCTTAGGTGCTGCCTTTTTCAACTTCCATTTGATTCCCGTTGGCCCTTCCCCATATGTACTTGATCGGATTTTGCTCTCCATAAGAGAAGAGTCTGGCTACCGACTTGCCAACGTATAAATCCCTTATATCTGCATCTGCAATTCTTCCGACGAACTCATATCTTGACCTGCATCTTTCCGCACTGACAAGCTCCTGCCTTGTACTAAATGTTGAAAGCCCCGGAAACCACTGCATTGGCCGATATACCTCAAGGACCATGCCATCATATACGGAAAGAACATATTCAGCCTTCTCTGCCTGTTCCAGATTGACCCTCCAATATCCCCTAGTGGCTTCATACAGTTCCAACGGAGTCATGTCATTTCGATATAAATCGTTGATTCTGATGAGAATTACGTTATGCTGAATATCTTCAGAAGACAACTCCTCACATACATATCGGGCCTCAAGTGTTGATGCTTCAATCTTTCCGTATGTGCTGGAGCCATGCCCTCTTTGCTGATTGGTAAGATTCTCAATACCAATAAGGTCAATTGCAGCCGCCTCCACCTTTAAAGCTGTCACCTCGTTCAGACCATGAACAAGAATTTCTATCAGCGGTTCTTTGCCCCGCGCTTTTATTTCAGCAATTTTCTTGACCTTGCCGCTCTCCGACTGATCGTTAAGATGATCAAAGGCTCTGTTCCCTTTACCCTTACCCACATAGAACGGTTTTTTTGTATCAGGATCTGAATATACATAAACGTAATAGCCAAGGGCTTCTATTGTTTTCTTTGAAAAATTATGTATCACTACGCCTTACCTCCAAAGCTATACATACCATCTGCCTTCATTGACTTACCTTTCCTCTCAAATCCTTCGCATAGAGAACAAACGGCCTCTTCCGCTTGATTATACTCCCTTACCGGCAATTTAGCAAATGTTCCGAAAGCAAATATCGAGTCCTTTATATCTCTCCTCATGTCTTTTCCTTTTCACGACTTTCGCCAGCCCCATATATTCACTGTTGCGACATCGCAACGGAAAATTTCCACGAAAAAAGGAACCAGAGCCATCTCCTCTGATTCCATTTCTCAGTTTATACTGAGGCACAGGCGCATGGTGACGTCAAGTGCCATTGGGGTGATAGATACCGCAAATTTCTAATTTCAAAGAATGCCTTTGTCACACAGAACCGTTAATCCTCCATTGCAATTTATAAATATATATACTATACTTTAAAAGTAAGCTTTACCGATTTTTTATGCTGTCTACAAGTATAAAGAACGCAAAGGAGCGATTATTATGAAATTTCTGAAACAACACACAAACAGTATCATTTTATGCCTGTTCGAGATCCTGGTCGGAATTTTGCTTCTGATCAATCCCGAAAAATTTACCACAGCGATCGTGTCGGCATTCGGAATCGTCCTGATCGCGGTCGGGCTGATCTGTGTGATCGGTTACTTCCGGGCGGACGCTGTCCGGGCCGCCGCAAGCCAGTCTCTCTTTAAAGGACTGTTCGCACTGATCGCCGGTATATTCTGCGTGACCCAGTCCGACTGGTTCATCGCCGCATTCCCGGTCCTGGCAATTCTCTACGGCGTGGCAGTGCTGATCGCAGGTCTTGTGAAAATTCAGTGGACGGTAGATATCATCCGTCTCAGGATGGGAAAATGGACCTTGCCCGCATTGAGTGCGGCCATCTCACTGATCTGCAGCATAATTATTTTGAAGAATCCGTTCGGCGCCGTTTATGTCCTGTGGATCTTCACCGGCATTTCTCTGATCGTGGAAGCGGTGCTGGACATTGCTGCTCTGTTCGTGATTTCTGCCGTGGCCAAGGAGGAACGGTCTTTGCGCTGATAACAGCAGCTTTGTGACGATTGGCACGGACAGCGCGATAAAGAACGTATTGGCGGCGAACAGAGCGATCTGGATTGCCGCTATTTCAGTTTGCCAAGCCTTGCCGGATTAGCTATCACAATAAGCTTCATGGATGTTTCCAGCGGTCTCTCAGGATCGATGTTCGCGCAGACCTCCCGGCCCTGAAGGATTGCTACCACATTAATGGAATATTTTTTCCGGAGATTCAGCTCTATCAGATTTTTCCCTACCCAATCGGGACGAACCTCAAGTTCTACCATAGAGACATCCTTGGAAAGCTCAACAATGTCCACGAACCCGGAGCTCAACAGATTTTTGGCGAGCCGTATCCCCGACTCCTTCTCTGGGAGCACCACCCGATCCGCTCCCACCTTGCTCAATATCTTGCAGTTCATCTCACTGGAGCATTTGACGATAACGGTCTTAACGCCGATCTCCTTGCAAAGTACAGTGGCCATCACACTGGCCTCCAGATTGGTAGCCATGGCGATGACCACCACATCCACATTGGCGATGCCCAGCCGTCTGATCACCTCCGCATCCGTCACATCGGCACACCGGCAGTAGGGGATCTCCCCAATAGCGGTATTGACGAGTTCTTCGTCCATGTCCACCGCCAGCACCTCTGCACCGCTCTCCACAAGCTCCTTCGCTACGGCCCTTCCGTATCTGCCGAGTCCGAACACCGCATAGGATCGATTCATACTCATTGCTTTTCATTCCTTTCCTACCCCACGCTGATCTCTTCCATGGGGTTCTTGATGACTGCTCTGTTTTCCTTTCTTGTATGGAACGCCACCACCAGAGAAATCGGCCCGATCCTGCCCAGATACATAGTAAGGATCACGATCAGCTTGCCCCAGAGGTTCAAGGAAGCTGTCAGATTTCTGGACAGTCCCACGGTTGCCGCTGCGCTGACCGTCTCATAGGCGATGTCCAACGCATCCGCCTCTGTCACTGCCGCCAGCAGCACAGTGGAAAACGCCACAATGAGAAAGGACATGCTCACCACCGCGACCGCCTTTCCCACAGCCTGTCTGGAAATAGAGCGGCGAAACAGAGTGGTCTCTCCCTTATTTTTAATGGCAGCAAATGCGGATACGAGCAGCACCGCCACCGTCACAGTCTTGACACCTCCGGCCGTCCCCACCGGAGAACCGCCGATGAACATCAAAAGCATGGACACAAAGGCGGAGGCATTGGTCAGATTCTGCTGGGGAACAGTGGCAAACCCTGCTGTTCTGGTGGTCACCGACTGAAACAGAGAAATCTGAAGCTTATCAAACAGGGAATAGTTCTTCAGGGTCAGCGGGTTATTGTACTCCAGCACAAAAAAGGCCAACGCACCCGCCGTTATCAGAATCACTGTGACCGAGACGGCAATCTTGCTGTGAAGGGTCAGATTTGAAAGACAGCCCCCCTTCTGCCGTTTCACATTCCTTAAGACCCTGGCCACATCCCACCACACAATATAACCGATGCCGCCCATAACGATCAAAAGACACGTCACAAGATTGAGCAGCGTGTTCCCGGCATAACGGCACAGACTGTCCTCTGCCAGAATGTCCATTCCCGCATTGCAGAAGGCGGACACCGAATGAAAGACTGAGATCCAGATCCCTCTCGCGCCGTACTCCGGCACAAATACCGGCATTAACAAAAGGGCGCCTGCGCCCTCTACCGCAAAAGTGCCTATAAGGACCTTTCGGATAAATTTCACCAGTCCCGACAAGGTATTCAGATTAAAGGCATCCTGAATCAGGATACGGTCACCGAGCCCGATTCTGCGTTTCAGTCCGATCATCAGACCGGTCAACACCGTGATGACGCCCAGACCGCCTAGCTGGATCAGCACCAGGATGACAGCCTGTCCGAAAACACTCCAGGCAGAATACGTGGGCACCGTCACCAAGCCGGTCACACAAATGGATGTGGCCGCCGTGAAAAGCGCATCAATATAAGGCATCCCCTGTCCGTTAGCCGAACTGACCGGCAGCGCCAGGAGAACGCTTCCCACCAGTATGGCCAGAAAAAAACTGGCCATGATATTCCATGTGGTAGAAGTGCCGTCCTGAAATCTTATCCGTTTCGATCTCATTGTTTCTTTTCCTCAACATTTTCATTATAGCAGATACTGCTCAAAGCGCAACCGAAAACGGTTCGGCCGAGAGAGCAATCAAGCCCCTCCGCTCTATTTATTTACGGTATCCCTCCACGATCTCAAAATACTCGTCGATCATAGCCTGTGCCTCTTCCTCTGACAGATCGAAATGCGCCATGACCAGATGCAGGACTGTCTCCACCGAACAGTCCTGCGAGAACTTATCCCTGATCAGATCCATCGGTTCCATAAACCATTCCTCCCTTCAATCGTGACCTTTTTTCCCGATTCAGCCTATCAATCTTTTCGTATGAAATTTCTGTCTTGCCTTCTAAGATATTTGGATTCTCAGAATATGGCAGCTGCACTGTCGGCACCTCCTATTCCGTCTTCGTTCGCTGTGCCTGCTTTTGGTCATTGGAAGAAATAATGTTGGAAAAAAGCTGACGGCGTTCTTCACGATTTATGTACCATTCTTTCATGAGCAGTTCGATTAATCTGATTAATGAAGACGCCTCGTTCGGCTCAATATCAACAATAGTATTCGTATCCTTCTCCATATGAGCGCCTATATTGCCCAATTGACGTAATGCATCTATTGACTTCCACAGATCCAAAGGTATCTTATCCTTTATTGCGTCAATTTCTTCATACAAAGTTTTTTTGTTTACTCCCCAAAAGTCCCGAATTATGCCCTGAAGACAACGTCTGGAAAGTGTTGCCGATGCCTTGGGGCTGAGGTCTACAATGGCACATGCCTCTTCATAATCGTTGCGGATATTTTGGGGGATGTAATCCGGATATTGCTTTGCCAGCGACCGCGGCCGAATATTCATTTTTGTTATATCCTTGACACCGTCCCCGATACCGGACAGTCGTATTGTATATTCACCACAGTTCGGGCATTGATAAAAATCCATTTCAAGACACGAAGCCTCGTTCATATATTGCTCGCCATTCCAATAAATGTCCTTGCCCGCTGCGCTGCTAAATGAAGGGTATCGGCGAGAATGGGTGTCTTCACTTACTGACATCATGTTGGAACAATAAGGACATAAAAACCCTGCCATAAAATACACGACCTTTCTCTTTAAGAATTGCAATGGGCCCAGAACACCTGAGCCGCAAAAACTGATAACTACAAGGACCTTTTCAGCTCCCATGTGGTCTCCACATCAAAATATCCGTCAGACCAGCTCACATAATTTCTGTATTCACGGCTGCCGTAATATTTTATCCCGTCTATCCCAGCCTGTCTGCAGCAGCTTGCCACATAACAGGGAATCAGGTATTCTCTGGGCGCCGTGCTGTCACCTGCATCGAACCGTATGTACTGCAGGAACATATTGCTGCCCGTGATTTCCTCAGACAGATCCAGCAGGCGAATCGCCCTTCTGGGACGCAGACGCGCGATCTGTATCCGCGCATTGCGGTCATGCCGGTTCACCTCGATTCTGGCGCCCTCTTCCCTGTCCGAAAAATAGTAATGGCTCTGACCCACATGATTATATCTTCCCATGCCCACGTAAAATGCAGGCGCCTGCCCCATTTCCTGACTGGTATAGGGACAACCGTTTTTTGCCATAGCTCTTGCATGGTAATAGTACTCCTGATCAAAATCAATGAAGGTATTCCAATCCTGGATGACCTCCCAGATTTTCTGCCCCGCTTCACAGTTCGTTGCAAATTCCGGCGTGCGCGCAAGAATGTCCATCAGCTCCATCAGCGCTGTCTCCGAAATATCGGAAAAAAGCTCCGTGGAAGACGCGATCAGATTCATACCGTTCACGTTCACGATACAATTGACGTTCGACCTGGGGCGGAATATCTTTTCCTCGCAATTGACCTCTATCTCATCCGTTTCGGACAATCTCAGGGCTGTGCGCTTGCGGATGGAGCGCATCAGCGATCTGATGCCGGCCGGACTGTTCTTAGGCATAAACGCTTCTAAGCCCTCCGTTCTGCACAGAAAGGCAAGATTTGCGGCCGAAGTAAAGGAATCGGAAAAGGACCGCATGAACTGTTCCATACCGCCGAGCCAATCCGCCTGCTGAAAGTGGCCCATCAACTCACTGATCGCAGGTGTATCCACCACCAGCTGCGCCTGTACAAGGGCTTCCATCTGAGCGGACAGAGCGCTTTGCATATACTTTTCATATCCTGAAAACTGCAGATTATTCAAAGCCGGCATCATGCCGGAAGTCACAGATTCCACTGCCCTCTGGATTTGACCCTTATCTTCAAGCAGTGGGTGCATTGATTTTACGATCTGATCGACAGCAGTCATTTGCTGCTGATACAGATTCGTCCATGCCGTAAGCCCCTGCACACTGGATTGTAATTTACTTAAATATTCAAATAAGTCATTGTTGTACATCCATCTGCTCTCCGTTGTATCAAGAAATGCGGCTCATACCCGCGCTGAGAGTACGCCGCTCTTACCCTTCTGCGGCAAGGATGTGCCCGGCATTATAATGCCTCCCGCAGCTTATCCACCAGTGTAATGTCCGCGGGAAGCCACTCCACGGAATCCAGCTGATCCCTGGTCAGCCACCTCGCCGCCTCATGCTCTCTGAGCACCAGATCGCCGGAGACGACCTCCGCCCAGAAGCAATCCATGGAAAGGTGAAAGGTCGGATAATCGTATTCCACAGTGTCGATCAGGCCGCCCACTGCGATCTCCGTCTCCAGCTCCTCACGTATCTCCCGCACCAGAGCCTCCTGGGGCGTCTCCCCTTCCTCGATCTTTCCGCCGGGGAATTCCCAGCCGTCCTTAAACTCTCCGTATCCCCGCTGCGTCGCAAAAATCATGGGCTCACCGCCCGCGTTCCTTGCCTTTATGATCGCCGCCACTACCCGTACTATTTTCATGTTGTGCTCCTATCCGTTTATAATGTACTCGTATAAATCTTCCCGCACCGGGACATCCAACAGCCATTCTATTTCAACCGCTGTCTTATCCGTATTCGGCATAACAAACTCTCTTGCCCTGCCACTGGCTTGTACATATCCTAAATAATAAAATTCCTTTGAAATTTTATCGTCCTTATTTTTGCGCACAAACAAGTGAACCTGTATTCCGCGTTCCGCAGCATGCAGAAAATTCTGCACATCCTCTGATGCCATGCTTCTTCCTGACTTTGATATAGCGATCAAACTACTTTTGCTCGTAAAATGGTCTTCGTATTTTGTTGTATCGCTTATATCCTCTGACTTGTCATAATTAATGAATATGGGAAAAGTCTTCGTCTTTCTGTCATACTTGTATCCGCCTATATTCAGCGGAACTTCGCTGGTCTCCCAATTCAGCAATCGGCAGACATCTTCATATGTATATTTCTGATATAACACAAAATCCGTATCTCTGTATGTATCAGAAAAGTCACGCTCGTAACGGCTGATGCCAAACTCCACAAGCTCCTTTAAAATTTCATAAAAATCCCTGTCAGCAAGCATTTTTTCAAATGATTTTGCAACATGATAATCTGTCCCGGTTCCAGCGTCTTTCTCAATAAAAATACACTCTGCGTAGGAATTCTTACCGGAGCCTGCCGGAAATTCATTTGTCATAATATTAATAATATTTTTCTTTTGCTCCTCGCTCATGTGGATGCCGTAATCCACTCTGAGTTCCTCCTGCAATCCTGCAAACAGCAATACTCTTTGTGTGTATGCAAGTATTCTGTTCAAAAGCTGCAGCTCTTGGATTCGCTTGCCGCTTGCCAGCTTCTTTGACACAAATTCAATCAGCTTTTCTTCTTCCGGTGTCAGTCTTACGGTATATTCCTTTTCATATTTTACCAGGAATTTATAATAACTTCCAAGACTGTTGTTATCAAAAATTCTTAAGACGTCCATCTCGCCATAATCGTCAAAATCTTTCAGCCGCGGGATTCTGCCAAGCTTATTTTTCAGGTTTGTGTAATTCTCCCTGATAAGCTTTATATCACTGAAATTAGCGTTATCTACCGCAGCAAATATTCGCTTCCTGCTAATCTCATCAAAGTGAATCGTACTTGCACCCGGAATGACTCTTCCTCCTTCCAGAAGATACCGCCTGATGTTATCCTTATTATAGCTGCGGTCTCCGGACAGAGCAATCGGAATCATAAAGTTATTCCTGTAATTGCCGATAAAATCAAGAATCACCACATATTCTTTCTCTGATGCTTTTCTAAGCCCTCGCCCCAGCTGCTGAATAAAAACAATCGGCGACTGCGTTGGGCGAAGCATAATAATCTGATTGATTTCCACAATATCCGTACCTTCGGAGAAAATATCAACCGTTATAATGTAATCCAGATAGTCGTCCTTTTCAGACTGCACATTCATTGTCAAGCGCTCGATGGCTTCTGCCCTTGTTTCTTCGGAATCAGCGCCGCTTAATGCAATTGTTCTCAAACCCTGGGCATTAAACTTTCTCGATAGTTCCTTTGCCTCATCTATCCTGCTGCAAAAAATCAAGCCTTTGACACGGTCTCCGGAATATCCATAATATGCCGCCTGATCCATCACATACTGTACACGCTCATCACTGGTCAAATATCTGAAATTTTCAAGCTGCTCTTCCCGGCAATTTCCTTCGTCAGATATCATTGCCAGATCCGTGATGCCAAAGTAATGAAACGGACACAGCAAATCATCTTCCATCGCCTGCTGCAATCGAATCTCATAGGCAATATTATGGTCAAAGATTTCATAGATATTGCGCCCTTCCATATTATCGTCACGCTTATCCGGTGTTGCAGTCATTCCCAACGTAAATCTTGGGGTGAAATAATCCATCACTCTTTTATAACTTCCGGCGCTGGTATGATGTGCTTCGTCATAAATACACGCTTCAAAATAATCTCTCGAAAACTTTTCCAAATTTTCCCGTTTGCTCAACGTCTGCACCGTTGCAAACACAAAATCTGCGTCATAATCCTGCCCGCTTCCTGATACAAAGCCGGTCTTAATTCCGCTTCCGAACACTTTTTGAAAAGAAGTCTGCGCCTGCCTTGCAATCTGATTTCTGTGCACCAGAAAAAGGACTCGTTTAAAGCCAAGCTGCCTCATGGCAAATGCGGATGCGTAAGTTTTTCCGGTGCCTGTAGCCGAAATCAATAACGCCTTGTCTGCACCTTTATCCCTTAGTTCCGACAAATTATAGATAAAAGCTCTCTGCATCGAATTAGGCTGTAACTTATATGCCTCTACAGACGGGATAACCTCGCTCTTGGCAATTTGCTTTTGCTCTGCAACTATTTTATCAAACAGCTGCTTCTCTCTGTATTTTCTTCTATATTCCTCAATAAATTCTGCATATGACCTTGTATATTCCGGCGCATTCCACAGCTTTTCAAATTCATTCAAAAGCGAATTTACCATTTCGCCCTGATCGGAAGACACCAGCCTGGTGTTCCACTCCATATTTTGCGTCAATGCACTCTGTGTCAAATTGGAGCTCCCAATAATAAAACGGTATTCTTCACCTTTCTGAAAAATATATCCCTTGGTATGGAATCCATTTCCTGCAGGTTCAGTCTGATACATACGCAACTCAATATTGGAAAGCTTTGCTATTGTATCTAACGCCGCAGGATCACTAAAATTAAGATAATCCGTAGTTAGAATTCTGCCCGGCACACCTCTGCGCTCCAGCTCTTTCAATGTTTGCAGCAGGGGTGTAATACCGCCTTTTGTGATAAAAGCAACACTGATTGCAAAGCTGTCACATCTGAGCAATTCGTCTTCAATGGCAGAAAATACCTTGTGACCGTTTTTATTATCGTTATATACAAACTGCGGTTTATATGCCAAATTGGAATTCACCGCACTATCCACAAATGCCATGCTCAAACCGCGATGCAGCTCTGTTAAGTTATCTTCTGTCATTTTATATTTCCTCATTTTCAGGTCAAAAGATTTTTGTGTACTCTATCTTTTTATCTCTTTGCCCGCCGATATCCCACACAAGAAATGAATTCCCTGCTCCACCCGTTTCTTCACCTGCAGCAATGCGGCAAATTCATACTTGCCTGCTTCCCCGTGTGTTGCTCCATTAAAGATAAAGAACAGTTCGAGAATGTTTTGGATGTCTGCATCCGCGAAATCGACCACACAATCCTCCATTTCAAGATCACGCATCATGTACCTTATTTTTTCTTTGCGGGTAGCATTCCCCTGTTTTGTCCTTTCAGCATCAGGCTTATATGCAAATACTTCGGCATCCGGAGCCTTAGACTCTATAAAATCAGTAAAAATTTCACGTACACTTGTACAAAAATGTCGTGCTGCATCCGGGTTTAGAGGATTTAAGGCGTATATCGCCCCTTGCCAGCGATTGTATAAATCTTTCGACACAAGCAAAAGCTCATCACCGATTTCCTCATCCTTGATGCTTTCTGTCGGAAAATCCCGATATTCCACAACATTAGCGGTAATCAGACCGTTCACCTGTTCCTGCTCTACCAGGTTGATAATATAGTCCTGCTCGGAGGTAATATTATTGTCTGTATAAAAGTTTCGTACAATTGTATAAAGCCGATACATGGCATATATAGACGCTAAATAATCACTTTGTGCTGTTGTATGAGATTTTAATTTATCTATTTCGCAGTTGATCAATTGCTGATTATGCCGAACCGCCGCATTGTACTTTTGCCGTTCACGATTCATTTCGTTTTCATATTTTCTGGTTGCCCTGTTGATTTCGCTCTGCATTTGTCTTTCTGCTTTTCGCTGTGCCTGGCGCATTTGTGATTTAAGTTGCGACATATTAAACCGGGGCGGCATATTACATGACCTCCTTTCGCAGTGCTGTGTCTAAAAGCTTCTGTATTCTCGAATAATCATGCATCTGAATTTGGAAATTTAATTTGTTGTCCAAAACAAATTTACGGGCATCTCTTGTGAAAAATGATGTGGTAGCCAGTATACCGCCGTTAACTCTATCTGTATTAACTGTACCTATAAGATTTCTTACAATACCGACTCCAATATGCCTGCACGGCGCATATTTTTTACATTCTACATAATATATAAAGTCTCCAAGTGCTTCCGCTTTTCTGACAATAATATCTTTCCCGCCGTCACGGGTGGATTGCGTTCTTGTTACATCATAACCCAGCCTCGAATAAATTTCCGCCATCACCGTTTCAAAATTTTCATCTGACAGCTTATAAAAAGCGCTTGGATTCTCAGACAAATATCTTAAAATTCTATCGTTTATTGGTGACAATACAATAATTGGCGAATCTGTAAGGTCAATGTTCTTTTCCTGATCCGGCTGCAGTATTTCTGAAATAATTTTTTCATTGGCATTATTTATTTCTGCTTTCTCTTCCAATGAAACGTCGTCTTGATACAAATTTAAAATGGGATAAGTGATACTTCCAACGCTTTCCGCCAAGGTTGAAAATGCGGCACGAATGCTGGACTGCAATTCTTCATACGGAGCAAACGCTTGGCGTATTGCATTCGTAATCTGCTCTAACTGCATAAATACCGGATTATAAGTTTGCGCCACAGTTGCACACATTGCAGCAAACGATGCAGCTACCTGATTCATTGACGCATATACCTGATTTCCCTTTCCCACATAGCTTTGTATATATTCTGGTGTAAGTTCATTTATCATATTACTATTCATAGTACCTTCTCTCCCTATTTTACACTACATATTGTAGTACTAAAATTTGGACAATGCAACCGCAATATTTTAAAGTTATTTTGAAATCTTGTAAAGAAGTACGTAATGGTTGCTTAAAAACGGGAATATCAATTTAGTGAAAATAGACTGATAGAGCAGAAGGGAAGATAGTGTTTTACGGATTACAAAAGCGTAAACTTCAAAGTCCTACAAAACGTAAGCTTTTCCGTGTTGTAGGATTACAATACATGTGTTACAACTGAATCTTTAAAAAGCAGAGATCTTTTCTGTTTTAATTAGTTGGATAGATGCCGTCATACAACTCCAAATACTCTCTAACAGAATAATTATACCAGCTAAAATCCACCGTCACTGTACTGTTTATCGCCTTTCTCCATTTTTTTCTCTTTTCAGGATCCTTTAACAACTTCTCACAGATCATTTTTATAATATCAAGCAGTGCCCAGCAATCATCACGAAAACAGAAAAAACCGACTCCTTTATCCATCTGATCAGGAGTTTTTTTCACATACTCGCTTTCCTCTTCAAGAACGGAATTATAATCAACAACTGTATCCCGAAATGAATCAATCATACTGACGACGGGAAGAGTCCCATATTTCATAGCCAGTATCTGCGTCGTGCCGCAGGCTTCATCTCTGGAGGGCATAAGCAACACGTCCGCAGCAGAATAAGTTTTAAATTCCATTTCTTCTGAATACTGCGAATAGAAAAATTTTCCTTTACAATTATTCTCTTTCATTTTCTGCCTAAAAAAATCGGCATAAGGCGTAAAATTCCCTACATTCTTATCATCATCACCTATAATTACAAGCTGGAGATCAAGTTCCAGCAATTGTGAGAATATATTTTTTATATCTTCTATTCCTTTTATGGCGTTTAATCGACCGACCATACAAAACATCGCAATATCCTTATTTTCTTTAAGCCCCATCTCTCTCTGAAACGCTATTTTATTCCGGACCTTTGCCTCTTCCCAGTTTTCTTGTGTTTGCATACAATAAACAATATCTTCTTTATTAGAGGAAAATTTCCAATAGTTTGTGGGAACACCATTCCGTATACCAAAAATCTTTACTCCTCTGAAATCAGGATAATTCTGTAATGTCTGCGCATAGCCCTTACTTACAGTCGTCACGACATCCGCACACGAAATTCCTGTTTTTACCAGACTTATCTTATCATCCGGTATTCCCAATTTCTCAATGTCTTCTTGGCTGTATGCATTAACAGCATTTAGCAGACAGTCTTTATCTTTTCTGCAAACAAGGCAGTAGTCGCAGACATCTTTGATCCCCAAGTATTTCAGAATTTTTTCCTTAGAATATATCCCCTTATATCCATAATAGTGAATGGTATATATCGTTTTCAAATCTTTAAAACAACGAGCATATTTTATTTTATGTAGAAAAGGAATCAACGCAGTCTGATTATCATTACAATGCAATATTGTTGGCATAAAATCAAGTTCATTGCCTAGTGATTCCATAACAGCAAGAGCATATGCAGCACAGTCTCTGTCTACGTTCAAATAATCGAATACATTCTCGTTCTCAAAACAGGTTTCGATATCAAAAAGGTAATAAAGTACATCGTTCCAACAATATTTTTCAATGTGGCACATCAGATTTTTACCGTCTATATATATGGGAAAACCAAAATCCTGCTCAGTATAATCAATAAACTGTATTTCAACCTTTTCTTTTTCCAGTTTCTCGTTTGTTATCCTTATTTCACCACTTTCAGAATACCTTACCCTTTTAATACACAGCTTATTTTCTTCCCAGCTTTCCACACCAATTACTGTATTTTCTGCAAAACTCTTCATTCTTTTTTTATATTTTGGCATAACTATGCCTGCTTTATTCACAAAAGGCGAAAGCGCTTTTACATAGGAAAAAGCGACCTCTCCCAATCCTCCTGTTTTTAAAAAAGGTTTGGCCTGAAACGTCGCATACAATACATTATTAACATGAATAGGCAAATATTTTCTAAGTCTTTCCAAACAGTCTTCCGACATAAGAAATGCACATACCGTCTTTTCCAGCGAGCCGTCAAACTGCCCATAATACTTATCTCCATAGGTATAACGTAAAATTTCCGCAATATCCCTCTGGCAAGGAGCCGTTCCGTCCACATATAAAAGTTTCTTCCCCAGCTTCCCGCTGTAATAATCTTTGACTTTTTTAACTCGGCATGTATCCTTTAGCTGAAAATCATATGGATGGTCAACATAAAACAATATATTATCTGAAAATTTTGCTCGGACTGCTGCTTCCATCCCATAAACGGCTGTAAGTATATGCATCGGATGCATAATTCCAAGAGGCAATACGATGTATTTCTCATCCGCCTCTTCCTTTGAGAAATCGTTTATTATTTCCTCCATGCAGTCAGCCAGATCCTTGACCGGATATCCACATGCATTTGAATAGTAATCCACAAGTTCTTCATACGATATCTCATCTATCAGTTTATCTCCATGTATATTTTCATATCTCAAATCATAATGTAAATCATCCAAGCCACATTTTTTATGCCTCGTCCGAATAACCGATGTTTTCCTTTTTGTCGGAACTTTTCCGCTCTGATGGATTTCTGATAAATCTATACCGTCCCGTTCATCACCGCCAGTTATTGTATAAACAACTGTTTTGACATTTCTGGATTCTGCATAAAGAAGTGTTGAGGCAGAACCTAGACAATCATCTGGATGCGGTTCTAAAATAAAGAATTTTACTGCCTTTTTATCTATTACATATTCCAGTATTTCTCTGGCGCACTCACTTTTAGCTTTTTCAGAAGTAATTGCCGATTTATCTTCTGTGCCAATAAACTCCTGTTGATAATATTCTTCTTCAAAAATATCACACGCAATATAATACGCATTCATATTATCCTGTGCTGATTCGTCAAATATTTTACGATATTCAAAATTTATTTCGTTAATTTTTTGATAACATTCAGCAGCCGCTTTTATGAGCTCTTCATGTGTCAACATTTTCTTTCTTATCAGGCTTTTAAAATCTTTTTTTATCTTGTTAAGTTTGTTCTCATAAGTTCGGTCTGCATTATTCATTAGTATATTCCTCCCCTAGCATCCCTACCGCTTCCTGACCTTCTTCGTGCTGCCTGTTCCTATCCAGGGTATCAGCTCTGCTCCTTTACAGGGTCATATCCTATGGAAAAATCCTGCTGACTACTGACTCATTCTTTGTCATGAGTCTTACTGATCTACATGCTTGCAATTTATTCGCATATTGCAACGATATTATATTATAGTATATATTATAGAATAGTCACTTTAAAAAATCAATAATATGATATTTTATTCTGTTCCTTGCACCATCGCCGTTGGGTCCTCCTCTAACTCCCCTGTATGAACTTCACTATAATAAAAATAAGTCCCATGAACGGGACTTATTTTAAAGCTTTACTCAAATTACATTTTAAATTTCTTTTTGACACTAATTTTGCAATTTTGACCTGTCCCCTCCCCTAGCACCCGAACAGCTCCGCCGTCTTCTTCATTCTCTCCGCCACGGGGACCCCGAAGGGACATCTGGACTCGCAGGTCCGGCAGCCGATACAGGCGGAGGCCTTGTGCTCCAGCAGCATGTAATGGGACTTTACCGTGGCAGGCACCTCCGGCTGCATGGACGCCAGATCATAGTACTTATTGATCATGGCGATGTCCAGCTCCGCAGCGCAGGGCCTGCAGTGCCCGCAGTAGGTACATTCCCCCCGGTAGGAATGAAAGGGCGCATTGGCAAGTACGGAGGCATAATCCTTCTCCGCCTCCGAAGCGTCCTCATAATGCAATGCCTGATCCACCTGCTCCCTGGTATCGTAACCGCACAGGATGGAGGCGACCCCCGGCCGTGTCAGCGCATAGTGGATGCACTGCACCGGCGTCAGGCTCACTCCGAAGGGCGAGCGCTTTTCGTCGAACAATCTTCCGCCGGCAAAGCCCTTCATCACGGTGATCCCTACATTTTCCTCCTCGCACAGCCTGTACAACCGTGCTCTTTCCGCGTCAATGCCGGAGAGCTCCCTGTCGTACTGATAGCCTTCCGAGAGCAGCTCGTCCAGATCCTCTCCCGCGGGCAGCATGTCGAAGGCGGGATTGACGCTGAAGAGGATCATCTCCACCAACCCCGACCGGGCCGCCAGCGCTGCAATCTTCGGATTGTGGGAGCTCATGCCGATGTGGCGGATGGTGCCGTTTGCCTTCAATTCTTTCACATATTCCATGTAATCGGAATCCTGGATCTGTTCCCAGTCCTCCTCCGTGTCCACATAGTGGATCATTCCGATATCGATATAGTCTGTCTGAAGTCTTTTCAGCAGATCTTCAAAGGCGGGCTTTACATACTTCATCTGCCTGGTGCGCACATACTGGCCGTTCTGCCAGGTGGAGCCCAGATGCCCCTGCACATACCAGTTCTCTCTGCACCCCAGCATGGCCTTCCCGATAATGTCTCTGGATTTTGGATCCGGCATCCAGCAGTCGATGATATTGATGCCCTGCTCCCCCGCATACCGGAGAAGCTCCACGGATTCCTCCTCCGGGTGGCGCTCCAGCCACTCGCCTCCGAATCCGATCTCACTGACCGAAAGGCCTGTTTTTCCCAACATTCTCTTTTTCATTTTGATCCTCCATTCCGCTTCAGCGGCTCAGTGTGAAATTTGATCTTGTCCCGCCCATTGAAATACATGGACAAATTGTGTATGATAAAAGAAAAGACCAAGGGGGTACTACAACATGAAATATCATATCGAAGGCGAAACGCTTCCGGTGGTCATCTGTGAACTGGAGGCCGGCGAAAAGATGGTGACGGAGGGCGGCGCAATGTCATGGATGTCGCCCAACATGAAGATGGAGACCACCACCAACGGCGGCATCGGCAAAGCGCTGGGAAGAGCTTTTTCGGGGGAAAAGATGTTCCAGAACATCTACACCGCCCAGGGCGGTCCGGGCATGATCGCATTTGCATCTTCCTTCCCCGGCTCCATCAAACCTTTTCAGATCTCTCCCGGCAATGAGATGGTTTTCCAAAAGAGCGCTTACCTGGCAGGAGAAATAGGTGTGACGCTCTCCGTCCATTTCCGCAAGAAGATTGCTGCCGGCCTGTTCGGGGGCGAGGGCTTCATCATGCAGAAGACCACCGGTCAGGGAACCGTGTTCGCGGAATTCGACGGCCATGTGGTGGAATACGAGCTGGCTGCCGGCCAGCAGATGGTGATCGACACCGGACATCTTGCCGCCATGACCGCCACCTGCGGACTGGACATCCAGACCGTATCCGGCGCCAAGAACATGTTCCTGGGCGGCGAGGGCTTTTTCAACACCGTGATCACCGGTCCCGGACGCATCTGGCTGCAGACACAGCCCCTTGCCAATGTGGCCGGCGTATTGAGACCTTATCTCGGAAGCTCCAATTAGATTACACCGTTTCTCCGGCCGGCGGGAGCCCTTCAGGGCCCCGCCGGTCCTGTTCTCTCCGTGACCGTTCCGATCTCTTTCCGGTGCCGCATCAACAGCTCCAGTGCATCCGGGCTTAAGTTCTTCACCTTCTCCTCCACGATACGGCGGCGCTGCTCAAGCCCCTCCTCAATCTTCTCAATATCCGTATCCTTCTGCCCTTCCAGGCGGGCAAAATACCGTTCCAGACGGTCCAGGAGCTCATCCTCGTCGAACAGGCCCACGCGGCCCCAGGAGGCGTTTTTCTCCGTCCTGACAATATTCTCTATGCTGTAGTCGCCGGAACGGATAATTTTTTCCGCTACCTCCGCGGCGAGCTCCTTCATCTTTCCCTCGGCCTCCGCGCCGAATACCCACTCAAATTCCGCAAGACGCTCGTCCGTCTCCGCATAGTCATACGCTTCGCTGCTCCTGATGCCCTCCAGAGGATAAGGCTTTTCCACACCGGCAGCGCGCAGGGCCAGCGACACCGTCCTTCTCACGGAGCCCTCCCGGATCAAAGCCTCGGCTCCAAAGGCCCTCAGCTGGTCGTTCACCGCATCCGCATGCTCCGTCAGATAAAAGTATATTCCCTTGGCATTCAGGTTCCGCTTTAGGATCACCAGCCGTTCCGCCGCCGTAATGTCAACGCTGCCGATTCCTCTGGCGTCCACGATGACCTGCCGGGTGTCCGGCTTCAGCGCTCTCTCAATATCCTCCTGAAAAGTATCGATGTTACCGAAAAAGAGGTTGCCGCTGAAGCGGTAGAGCACCGTATGCTCAATGGGATATGCGTTCCTGTACCGGCTTAGATCATGCATCCCCTCGCGTCCGGGAATCATCCCCAGAAACGCCTTCGGCGGGACCACCGCGCGAATGATCACCGCGATAAAGGAAAGGACCACGCCGATGATCACTCCGTAGATCGTGCCGAGGATCAGAACGCCCAGAAACGCGGCCAGAAAAATACCGAACTCCCGCTTATCCGCTTTCCATGCCTTCCTTGCCACGTCGAACTCCAGGATTCCCAGCAGTGCCGAAAATATGATTCCTGTGAGCACCGGCACCGGAAGATACCGAAGCAGCCCGGTCCCGAAGGTCAGCACCAGTATCATGGTGATGCCGGCGGTGACGGACATGACCTGAGATCTGCAGCCGTACTGGTCTGCGATGGCGCTCCTGGAAACGCTTCCGTTCACGGGGCAGCACCCCGTCAGCGCGCTTGCCACATTGCCCGCCGCATATGCCAGCACCTCCCGGTCACTGCTGATCTTATAATTGTATTTCAGGGCATAATTGCGGGTGGCCAGCAAAGTCTGCGCCATGATCACCAGCGCTATAGTCAGGGACAGCACGATGATCTCTCCCCCATCGGAGAAAAGCAGGGTAAGGTCCGGCACGGAGAATGCGGGAAGCCCCGCCTCCACCTTCGGGAGCAGCTTCACGCCGTATCTGTCCGGCCTGCAGACAGCCGTCAGCGCCGCTCCCACGGCCATCAGGATCACCGACATGGGAAGTCTGGGCGCTTTCCTCCGGGCAATCTGCAGGATCGCCACGGTCCCCGCTCCCAGCGCCGCCGACAACGGATGAAAGGATGGGAGCTGCTTCCAGATTCCGTACAGCAGAACGAACAGCTCGCCCGAAACGCCTTCCCCTCCGAACAGCTTAGGCACCTGCATCAGGAGAATGGTGCAGCCGATCCCCGAAATGAACCCGCCCATAACAGGCTTCGATATATAGTTTACCAGCCGCCCGGCCCTCAGGGCAAAGAACAGCAGCAGCCAGCAGCCTGTGACCATAGTGATCACCGGCACGATGGCGATGGCCTCCGGGGAGCCCGACGCGATTCCCAGACTGGCCAGTGTTCCTCCCACCAGCGCCGCAGGCGCGGCGTCCACGCCGAACACGAACTGAGGGGAGGAAGTGATCAGCGCATAGATCAGCACGGGGAACACGGATCCGTACAGTCCGTACACCACGGGCAGTCCCGCCACCTGGGCGTAGCCCATGGAAATGGGAACGGACACCAGCGCTATCACGATCCCCGTCAGAATATCCTTGGGCAGATATTTTATCTGATATTTTTTCATTTCACCGCCCCCGTGAAATCAGAATATCGCAGTACCGTCCGGCATGCTCCGCCGCACTCCGGACACCGTATCACCATCATATCATAACAGAGCGTTTTTATCCAGCGAAAGCGGTCCGAAGGGGAGAAATTTGCGTTCGGAAATCTTATGTGATAAAATGACAGAACAGGATCACAGGACAGACAAAGGAGAAAATACCTATGGACAAAAAACTGCAGGTCTTTGTTTCCTCCACATACAGAGATCTGATCGACGAGCGTCAGGCGGCCGTACAGGCAATTCTCGATGCCGGGCACATCCCCGCAGGTATGGAGCTGTTCAAGGCGGCAATGACTCCCAGCTGCAGACCATTTACAAATGGATCGACGAATCCGATGTGTACATGCTGATCCTTGGCGGACGCTACGGCTCTGTGGAGCCCACATCCGGCAAGAGCTACACACAGCTTGAGTATGAATACGCCGTGAGCAGGAATATCCCTGTCTTCGCCGTGGTGTTGAGCGATTCGTTTCTCGCGGAAAAGAAAAAGTCCCTGGGGGAGGAAAATGTCACGGAGACCGAAGCCGTGGAACGGTACGGGGAGTTCAGATCCCTCGTCATGTCCAGGATCATTCGGGAGGTGGACGACTGTAAGGATATCCAGCTTACCATCCATTCTACTCTCCATGAGTTCATCCACGATTACGACCTGACCGGCTGGACGCGGAACGGCAGCGAGAGCGATGCGAATGCCCTGCTGAAGGAGAACCGGGAATTACTCAAGGAAAACAACGCTCTCACCAAACAGGTCAGCCAGCTGCAGGAACAGCTGGCCGCCAGGGCAAAGGAGCAGTTCGGGAACTATTCCTTTGACGAGCTGGTAAAGATCTTTCGCAAAAAGAAGTTCGAGCTGCCCACCAAGCTGACCGGCGCGAATAAGGATATGACCGTGAACGCACTGGCAATGTTCGTTCTTTACTTTGAACTGTTCGCCACCGGTATCTCGAACGCGAGGAACGAGAGCGATGAGATTAAATATGTCTTTTATAATATCGCGCCGTACTATGTCAGCTTTGACTTCCTTGAGCGGGTGAAGCTGTCCGGCACGACCGCATGTCGTCTGCATACCACCAAAACAGGCTCTGCTTTCTATGCCATGCTGGAGGCAAAAGGAATGATAGATACAAAATAAAAGAAAGAAGGCCCTTCCTCAGGGGCGGGCCTTCTTTCCTGCTTTCTTTTTTTCTGTCTTCTTCTGTCCTGCCACTTCCTTTAAAAGAAGTGCCTTGCCCAGGTCGCCTTCCACTTTGATCTTCTGGACCGTGAATGCGAAAACGGGATCCAGCCTGCCCTCGATGATCTTTAGGAGCGTGTCTGCCGTACACCGGATCAGCACATCTCTGTCATAATATTCATAAGGCTCCACCGCGGCCCTGCCGTCCTTTATCTCCAGGTAAAAGGCGCCTGCCCCTTCGCCCTCGATGTTGAACTGAAACGCCACATGCTCCCGGATCCCGGAGACATCCGCCTCCTCAGCGATCTCCTTTACCTTCCTTACCACTTCTTCGTAGGTCATATTCATCCTCCCTTCCGCTTCGGTGTGAAAAATACTCTTATTTCGCTCCCGATATGCTCAGATCTTTCTTTCCGCTTACGATAAAACCGATATCTCCCACGCTTCCCCCGGCGGCAATAGCGCCGTTGTAATCCACGGAAGATATGGTCAGTACGCTGCCGTTCACCGAATAATTTCCGTTCCAGCTGCTGTCCAGTGTGATATCTCCGTCAAAGGAAAGCTGCACCGTCCAATTGTCGCAATCCCTGTCCGTGCTGTTCGTGACGGTGAGCGTGTACTGATAACAGGTGCTGTCTCCCTGCTCCCAGGAGCTGATTACCTGGGCGGAGACATCGAGGCCGTCGCTGCCTGTCAGGACCGTGGCCTTATCCTGTGTCGGCGCCGCATCCTGCGTGGGTGCCTTGTCCTGTGAAGGCGCCGTATCCTGCCCGGTACCTTCCTGGGACGGCCGTGCCGGCGTTTTGCCGTCGGACCCGCCCTGAGCGCCGGCAGTCCCGCTGTCGGCTCCGGTCAGCATCTCATACAGCCACCTTCCGGAATCACTCAGGTCCTCCTGAGAGAAATTCTTTGTTTTGGCACAACTGCTCTTGAAGATGGAGGCGGTCTCCGCCTTGTTGGACATGCTCCAGGCCACGTAGCTGACGCCGTTCTCATTCATGACCCTGACCCACTCGTCGGCCTGATACTCATCGATGGCTCCGTTCCCGCTGGCGTCACAGATGCCGTACTCGGACACGAAAATGGGAAGCCCTGCCTCAATGGCCTCCACCATGGCATCGCGCAGAGACTCCTTGTGCGTGGATGCATAAAAATGCAGTGTGTACATCACGTTCTCACGACCCTCGATGGGGTCCTCGGCCGCCTGATCCACATACTGGCACCAGTTGGGGGTGCCCACCAGAATGACCCCGTCCCCGTCGTTTTCCCGGATCACGTCGATCACCTGTTCCGCGTAGGACTTCACATCCTTCCAGGAGGTGCCGCTGTTCGGCTCGTTGCATATCTCGTAGAGCACATTGTCATGGTCCGCATACTCCTGGGACATTTCCTCAAAAAATGCCTTGGACTCATCTATGTAAGTGTTGGGATTGCTGTCAGACAGGATATGCCAGTCGATGATCACGTACAGCCCGCAGTCCGTGGCATACTGTACCCCATCCCGGATCAGAGCCTTTAATTTTTCCTGATCTCCGCCTGTACAGTAGCCGCCACTCTCGGCCGTATACATGGCCAGTCGGACCACATTGGCCCCCCACTCCTCCTTCATCTGCCGGAACCAGTCCTCATTTACATAGTCGGGAAACCAGGCCAGACCATGCGTACTGATGCCTCTGAGCTGTACCGGGGCGCCGTCGCTGTCCACCAGCCGTGTTCCGTCCACGGCCAGCGCCTTGAGCTCATTCGAGGCAATTTCTTCCGGCTGCGGAGTGGGTTCCTGGCTGGGTGCGGGAGTGTTCTCCGTCCTCCCGTCTTCGGCCTTGTCCGAATCATCCGCCGCGGGACTTTCCGTCTCTGTGGCGACGCCGGCGTCGGATGCGGTCGACTCTTCCGTATGACTGCGCCCGCAGCCCGTGGACATTGTGAGGAGCAGAATAAAAATACCGCTCCAGACAGCCGCCCTCAATTTTATACGCTTTGTTGTTCTCATGTCGATCCTTCCTCCGTAAGATAACCCTGAAACAGCTCCACCTGATCGCGGATACACTGCCAGACGCTGCTGGAGCCCGCCGTTACGCACAAATACTCTTTTCCGTTCATATCACTGGCAAGACTGGCCGCGCAGTGTCCCGACTGTTTCACATAGCCCGTCTTCCCGTAAAGGACCTGGCCGTGGGTATCCCGGTCTTCCATCCTCCGCAGGAACCAATTGGAGAGCACCATTCCCTCCGGATGCTCCTCCGTGAAGGTGGTCGTGTAGGTGTGGGCCGACAGCACCTGTCTGCACAGACCGTTCTTCGAAGCCTCCTCCAAAAGCACCGCAATATCGTAGACCGTGCTGTAGTGCTGATCGTCGTAGAGCCCCACGCAGTTGACAAAGTGTGTGCTCTCTGCAAGTCCCAGCTCATCCAGCTTTTGATTCATCAGCTCCACGAATGCCTCCTGAGACCCTGACACATAGACGGCGAGCCCAAGTGCGGCGTCCGCCCCGGAAGGGAGGATAGTGCCGTAGAACAGATCCCGGACCGTTGCCGTCTCCCCCACCTCATATCCCACGACGGAACAGCCGTTCACATAGCAGTAATCCGTAATATCGACGGTCATGGTAAAAGTATCGTTCAGAATTTCCGAAGTGTCATCCTCCAGGCCCAGGGCCTCGGCGGCCGTAAGCACCGTCAATATCTTAGTCATGGAGGCGGGATTCATTCGCGCATGGGCATCTCTGCCGGCCAGGACGGTCCCGGATTCCACATCGATCAGAATACCGTACTCGCTGACGATCGTATCGCTGAAGCCTGCAGTGACATCGGTAGCCGAGGCCGCAAATACAGGAACGGCAGGCTCCTGGGTGGAATCGGGCTCCCCCGCAGGCTCCCTCTCCTGAGTGATATCGGTCCCTTCTTCTGCGGTCTGTGTGATGTCAGGACCTTCTGGCCCCTCCGCCGCTTCCACGATCGCATTCCCCGCCTGCTGCCGGCCGGCGTCCGCCGGCGGGGCGGAAGGCGACGTTACGGCAGAGCGCACCAGAGCGGCAATGCCGATTCCTGCCATAAGGCACACAGCCAATCCTGCGCCGACCAGACAGCGATTCCTGATCTGCGCTCTTTTTTTCTCACGCTTCATCTCTTCGATGCGCTGTTTTCTCTTTTGTCTTCGCTGCTGCTCCTGAGCCTCGTCCTCTACGGACTGCAGCACTTCTTCTCTGTCCATCTATAAAAAACTGTTTTCCTTTCTGTTTGCCGAACTTCGCTCTTCAAACTGCTCATAAAAACTTCGGGCCGTGTCGTAGGGAGTCAGATAAAAACACTGCAGCATGGAAAGATTGAGCCGTTTGGAGGCTTCACTGTCCTCCACTCCCAGGACCCTTTCCTCCAGAGCGTTCAGATAATAGTGCCACCTGCAGAGAAAATCATGATATCGGCCCGGATCCGGCGTGTCGATCCACCTGGAGACCTTCACCTTGGACCTGTCCGTCCGGCTGCACTCCCCGGTCTGCAGGAAGTACCGGAAATCGCCGTTCTCATAATATCTTCCCAGCGGGAACAGCCTGCAGATGCCCGGCCGGCTCTCATGAATGCCGCAGCGGCCGTTCTCACTGAGAAAAGAACAGCGCTCTCCGCTCCCGGACATCCGAAGATTTGGAAGGACCAGACCGTCCACCACATTCAGTTCGATGCTTCCCTCCGACAAGAACTCGGCCAGTGTCCTTCCCTCGCCCGACTGCAGGCGGTATATATCAAAGGGATCTAAAACAACGGAATTTCCCATGCCCACACAGCACCGGAAGCAATCCGGACAGCCGTGACAGTCCGCCCTTACCATATCGTTCTCCCCGTACAGGCGGCCGTCGGATATCTCCTGCAGGCTCACATTCCGCTTCATTTATTCTTCCACGCCTTTCCGATTTTTATGAAACTTTTCCCACTGTTTTAGGACCTGCGCTGTCAGTGGCGCACAATGTCTGCAAATTCTGCCCCGGATGCCCTGGCGAGATCGCCCGGCGCAAGTGCCAGCTGCGAACCGATACGTCCTCCGCTGACGATCATTTCCGGCAGTGCCTCGGCCGTGCTGTCGATCCTGGTCACATACTGCTTTTTCATTCCCACCGCAGTGCAGCCGCCCCGGATATAACCGGTCACACTGTTAATGTCCTTCACGTGGATCATCTCTACATTCTTTTCTCCCACGCTCCTGGCTGCCGCCTTCAGATCCAGTTCCGCCTCGATAGGGATCACGAACACAAAATAATTTTTGCTGTTCCCCACGGTCACAAGCGTCTTGTACATTTTTTCATGCGGCAGTCCCAGCTTGTCCGCGACCTGGATCCCGTCCACGAACTCGCCGCACTCATATGTCATGTGCCGAAAGGGTATGTTCATGGTCTCCAGTATGCGCATTGCGTTCGTCTTGATCTCCTTTTGTTTCGCCATTACGTCCTCTCAAATCTATATTCGTGCACGGGTGTACAGTGATCGGGGCAGAATGCGTGAACACTCTGCCCCTACAGTATACCACAGCCTGCGGCTTCATTCTACATGATTTTGAAAAGGTTTTTCTCACATATAATGAATGGCAATGGCCAGATTGAGATAGCCGGCAAATGTCACCCATGCCAAGTAGGGAAACAGCAGTCTTCCCGCCGTTTTATCCAATTGCAGGAACTGCTTTATAGTCAGATAGATAAATGCCCACAGCAGGACCAGCCATCCCAAGGCGAAAAAATATGCCTTCAGATTAAAAAAAAGCAGCGGCCAGACCACATTGAGCAGCAGCTGATTGCCGTACAGGGACAGCGCCAGCCTTCTGTCTCCGCATCGGGACCGGTAGATCCTCCAGGCGGCAATGCCCATGAGTATGTAGAGTATTGTCCAGACAATGGGGAAAAGCCAGCCCGGAGGAGCCAGGGGCGGCTTATACATGTCCGCATACATGCGCATGTTTCCCATTGTGAGAAGAGCACTCAGAATTCCTGCGCCGAGACTGATGGCAATGCTGATTGCCAGAGACTTCGCGTCGTCTTTTCCTATGTCAGGCTTCCCGAAAATTTGTTTCATATCCACATCCAATGCTTTTCTACAAGTATATGCGGCCCTGCCCCCAAAAAAGACCCCGGCGGCCGAAGCCTCCGGGGTCCTGATCACATAGGTTCAGTTGTTCTTTGCAATCTCTGCGCGCAGCTTCTCGGTCAGCGCGGGAACGATCTTGTTCAGGTCGCCCACAACGCCGTAGTCGGCTACATCAAAGATCGGAGCGCTCTCATCCTTGTTGATGGCAATGATGATGTCGGACTCCTCCATACCTGCCAGATGCTGGATCGCACCGGAGATACCGATGGCAAAGTACACATTGGGACGAACGGTCTTGCCGGTCTGGCCCACCTGCATATCCTTGGGCTTCCAGCCGGCGTCCACCACCGCACGGGAGCAGCTCACCTGACCGCCCAGGACCTCGGCCAGATCCTCCAGCATCTTGAAGTTCTCAGGGCTTCCCATTCCCCTGCCGCCGGATACCAGGATCTTTGCATCCATGATATCTACGGTATTTGTAACGGCTTTCACCACCTCCAGGATCTCCACATACTTGTGGTCGGGAGTGAATCCGGGATTGAACTCCTCTATATTCGCCTTGACGCCCACCTGTCTCTCACGCTTCTGCATTACGCCGGGACGGACGGTAGCCATCTGAGGACGGAAGTCGGGGCACGCGATGGTGGCAATGGTGTTGCCGCCGAATGCGGGACGGGTCATCAGCAGCTGATTGTGCTTCTGCTCCTTGCCGGGAACCGGAGCAAGAGGGAAATCGCCGATATCCAGCTGTGTGCAGTCTGCGGTAAGACCGGTGTGGATCCTGGCGGAAACGCGGGGGCCAAGGTCGCGGCCGATGGCGGTGGCACCTACCAGGAAGATTTCGGGTTTGTACTTCCTGATCACGGAAGCCAGAGCATGAGCATAGGGCTCGGTCCTGTACTCCTTCAGCTGGGGATCGTCCACAACGATCACCCTGTCGGCGCCGTACTCGGCCAGTTGGTCAGCCAGATCCTTCACGCCGCTTCCTACCAGGACAGCAGTCACTTCGGTGCCAAGAGCCTCGGCGAGATCTTTTCCCTTGCCGATCAGCTCAAAGGCAATATTGTTTACACAATTGTCTACCTGCTGTGCGAAGACATATACACCTTTATATTCTTCTAAATTCATTGTTCTTCCTCCATGTTATTTTTTGCACCTGAGACACTCATCAGATCACGTGTTTTTCTTTCAACTTGCCGACAATATAGTCAACGGATTCGCCGGGATCCAGGCTTACCTTCTCGCCCGCTCCCTTTCTCACCTTATCGGAAGCCTTTGCGATCTGGGTAGGAGATCCCTTCAGACCTAAGTTGGAATCCTCCACATCCTTCAGGTCAGCTCTGCCCCACACGGTGATCTCTGCCTTGCATGCGTCGAAGATTCCGCCGGGAGTCATATATCTGGGCTCGTTCAGCTCTGCCAGAGCGGTGATCAGGCAGGGCATCTTTGCCTTCAGGACATGATATCTGTCGTCATACTGACGCTCCACGATCACGCTGTCTCCCTCGATCTTAAGGCTCTGTGCGTAGGAGATAACGGGAATATCAAGGTGCTCGGAGATCTGGGGCCCCACCTGTGCGGTATCGCCGTCGATGGCCTGGCGGCCGGTGATGATCAGGTCATAGTCCATATTTCTCAGTGCGCCTGCCAGAGTCTGGGATGTAGCCCAGGTGTCTGCGCCGCCCAGCACTCTGTCGGTGACCAGAACGCCCTTGTCGGCACCCATGGCGATCGCCTCCCGAAGCACATCCTCCGCCTTGGGAAGGCCCATGGTGAGAACGGTGACCTCCGCGCCGTACTGATCCTTCAGTCTCAGGGCAGCCTCCAGGCCGGCCTTGTCGTCAGGGTTCATAATCGTCATCATTGCAGCTCTGTCCAGAGTACCGTCGGGATTGAACTTTACGCCGCCCTTGGTATCGGGAACCTGCTTGATACAAACAACAACTTTCATTGTATTTTCACTCCTTGTTTTCGTTTTTGATAGGTTGACTGGTTCGGGGCTTACTTCAGCAGCGCTGCGCTGATGACCATACGCTGAACCTCGCTGGTACCCTCGTAGATCTCGGTGATCTTTGCATCACGCATCATGCGCTCCACATCATACTCTCTGGTGTAGCCGTAGCCGCCGTGGAGCTGGACCGCCTTTGTGGTGACCTCCATTGCGACCTCCGCCGCATAAAGCTTTGCCTGAGCTGCCTCAAAACCGTACTCCTTCTGGCTGGCCTTTGCCATAGCTGCCTTATAGACAAGAAGCTGTGCGGCCTGGACCTTGGTGGCCATATCTGCCAGCTGGAACTGGGTGTTCTGCTGAGCGGCGATGGATCTGCCGAACTGCTTTCTCTCCTTGGTGTATGCGATGGTCCTTTCCAGAGCGCCCTCCGCGATGCCGAGAGCCTGTGCCGCGATACCGATCCGGCCGCCGTCCAGGGTGTGCATAGCGATCTTGAAGCCCTGGCCCTGCTTGCCCAGCATATTCTCCTGGGGCACACGGCAGTCGGTGAAGATCAGCTCGTATGTAGAAGATCCGCGGATACCCATTTTCTTCTCCTTGGTTCCGAAAGTGAAGCCGGGCATTCCCTTTTCCACGATGAATGCGGAGATCTCCTTCATCATTCTGCCGCGCTTCTCGATCATGCCGGTAACGGCGAACACAACGTACACGTCGGCTTCCTTACCGTTGGTGATAAAGATCTTGGAACCGTTCAGCACATACTCCTTCCCGTCCAGCACAGCCTTGGTCTGCTGGCCCTGTGCGTCGGTGCCTGCGCCGGGCTCGGTCAGGCCGAATGCGCCCAGCTTTTCACCCTTCGCCAGGGGAACAAGATATTTCTGCTTCTGCTCCTCGGTGCCGAAGGTCATGATAGGGTCGCAGCACAGAGAGGTGTGTGCGGACACGATAACGCCCGTGGTGCCGCAGACCTTGGACAGCTCCTCCACGCACATTACATAGGTGAGAGGATCGCAGCCCTGTCCGCCGTACTCCTTGGGAACGGGGATCCCCAGGAAACCGTTCTTCGCCATCTTGTCAACGGTCCCTCTGGGAAAAACTTCTGTCTCATCCACTTCCTGAGCCAGAGGCTTTACTTCTTTTTCGGCGAACTCTTTGAACAGAGCGCGCGCCATTTCATGTTCTTTGCGCAACGTAAAATCCATGATTTCCATTCCTCCATTTATTTATGTTGAATTTCGGCGGCCCCACAGCATTCTCCGGAGTCCGCCGCTTTTTTCTTCTATAATGAACGTATTACTTCTTGCTGTAGTCGTAGAAGCCCACGCCGGTCTTCTTGCCCAGCTTGCCTGCGCGTACCATCTTGCGGAGCAGGGGATGAGGACGGTATTTGGAATCGCCCGTCTCGCTCTGCAGCACCTCCATGATGGCCAGCACGATGTCAAGGCCTACCAGATCGCCCAGCGCCAGAGGCCCCATGGGATGAGATGCGCCCAACTGCATAGCGGTGTCGATATCCTGCACGCTTGCAATGCCCTCGGCGTAAATGCCGATGGCCTCGTTGATCATGGGAATCAGGATCCTGTTCACCACAAATCCGGGAGCTTCCTTCACCTCTACGGGAGTCTTGCCGATCTCGGTCGCGATGGACTTGATCTTCTCCACCAGGCTGTCGGGAGTATTTGCACCCGCGATCACCTCCACCAGCTTCATCCTGTCGGCAGGATTGAAGAAGTGCATGCCGATCATGGGCCTGTCAAGACCTGCGCCGATCTCGGTGATGGACAGGGAAGATGTATTGGTGGCAAAGATGCAGTCAGGCTTTACGATCGCCTGCAGCTCCTGGAAGGTCGTCTTCTTGATCTGCATGTTCTCAGGAGCGACCTCGATCACAAGATCGCAGTCCGTGCAGATGTCCTTCAGACCGGTCACGATCTTTGCTGCGATGGCATCAGCCTTCTCCTGGGTGATCTTCTCCTTGCCTACCAGGAAATTCAGATTCTTCAGGATCCTTGCCTTGCCGCCATCCGCGAACTCCTGCTTAATGTCACACAGACATACCTCATATCCGTCTGTCATTGCAAACGCCTGAGCAATTCCGGCACCCATGGTGCCCGCACCGATAATACCTACTTTCATTGAACGTTCCTCCTTATATTCTTAATTCTCATAATTAACGATTCTTGAACGGCTCCTTCACCTTCTCCTTGTTCTTGTCAAGGAAGAAGGCCATGCCGTATTTCTGATCCTCGGTCTCAAAGCAGTCGCCGAAGAGCTTTTCCTCGATCACGATAGCCTCGTCCATGTCCACATCCAGGCCCTCGTTGATCGCCTTCTTGCAGTTGCGCACGGCGATAGGCGCATTCTTTGCAATGCCTGCCGCCATCTTTTCTGCGGCGGGAAGCAGCTCTTCCTGCGTGTAGACCGCGTTTACCAGACCGATCCTGTAGGCCTCGTCAGCCTTGATGTTGCGCGCCGTATAGATCATCTGCTTCGCCATGCCGGCGCCCACCAGACGGGCCAGTCTCTGAGTGCCGCCGAAGCCGGGCGTGATGCCCAGGCCTGTCTCCGGCTGGCCGAACACTGCGTTGTCGGAGCAGATACGGATATCACAGCTCATGGAGATCTCACAGCCGCCGCCCAGCGCAAAACCGTTGACCGCTGCGATCACGGGAACGGGAAAAGTCTCCAGCTTGCGGAACACATCGTTCCCCTTCTTGCCGAAGGCCTCACCCTCCGCCTTTGTCAGAGTGCTCATCTCTCCGATATCAGCGCCTGCCACAAAGGACTTCTGGCCTGCGCCGGTAAGGATCAGGCAGCGCACCTGTGCAAGATCCACGCCGTCCAGGGTGGCGTCCAGTTCCTCAAGGACCTGGGAATTCAGGGCGTTCAGTGCCTTCTCTCTGTTGATGGTGATAATTGCGTAATCACCCTTCTGTTCATACAGTATGTATTCCATCTTTGCCTCTTTCCTGCTGCCGCGGCAGCCAAATCTTCTATTCGCAACAAAGAGAATACCAACTCGCAGGAACGCGGTTTGGTATTCTCTCTATTTTCCTATCGCTTAATCTTCAATCTTTACAACGGTAGCGCAGCCCATGCCGCCGCCGATGCACAGAGTTGCCAGACCGGTCTTCGCGCCTCTTGCCTGCATCTCGTGGAGCAGCGTCACCAGGATACGGCATCCGGAAGCGCCCACGGGATGACCCAGTGCAATGGCTCCGCCGTTGGGATTCAGCTGTCTGTCCACATCGATGCCAAGATCCTTGCCCACTGCAACGGACTGTGCGGCGAATGCCTCATTTGCCTCGATGATGTCGAAGTCTTCGATCTTTAAGCCTGTCTTGGCCATTACCTTCTTGGTGGCCGCCACGGGACCGATGCCCATCACCTCAGGACGGACGCCGGCGAGAGCACCTGCCACGTAGGTAGCCATAGGCTTTACGCCCAGCTCCTTTGCCTTTTCCTCGCTCATCACCACGATGGCAGCCGCACCGTCATTGATGCCGGATGCGTTTCCGGCGGTCACGAAGCCGCCCGGATTGATGGGACGCAGTTTGGCAAGTCCCTCCATGGTGGAGCCGGGTCTGGGACCTTCGTCAGTGTCAAAGATGACCGTCTCCTTCTTTTTCTTTACCTCCACGGGAACGATCTCCGCCTTGAAGGCGCCGGACTTCTGAGCGGCCTCCGTCTTCTGCTGGCTCTTCAGTGCGAACTCGTCCAGCTCTTCTCTGGTCAGTCCCCACTCCTCGCAGATATTGTCCGCCGTCTTGATCATGTGATAGTCATTGAATGCATCCCACAGGGCATCCTTGATCATGGTGTCCACCAGGACGCCGTTGTTCATGCGGTAACCGTAACGGCCCTGAGGAATGGCATAAGGTGCCATGGACATATTCTCCATACCGCCCGCCACAACGATGTCGGCATCGCCTGCCAGAATCATCTGCGCCGCCTGGTTCACGCAGTTCAAGCCGGAACCGCAGACCACGTTCATGGTCACTGCGGGAACTTCATTGGGAAGTCCTGCCTTGATAGACGCCTGACGGGCCACATTCTGCCCCAGGCCTGCCTGGATGACGCAGCCCATGTAGACCTGATCCACAGCTTCGGGAGCAACGCCCGCTCTCTTTAGCGCTTCCCTGATAACGATCGCACCCAGCTCCGCTGCGGGAGTGGTGCTCAATGAGCCGCCCATGGTACCGATAGCGGTACGGCAGGCTCCGGCTAAAACTACTTTTTTTGCCATTTGCTTTCCCTCCGATTACTTTTCGTGATGATTGTTATTTTTTTGTCATTTCCGTAAGTTTAAGTTTAACATAATCACGCCGTATTTGCAACGGCTTTTCCGAAAACCGGAGAAAAATGTTTCTTCCAAAAATAATTTCCGTCGTTGCATCCGATATTGTTTCCTGCTAATATTGAAAATAGATGAGGATACCGTTCCCGCTTTATTGAAGCCGAACGGAAAATACTTTGAATAACTTTGAATAAAGGAAAAGCGCGCTATGGACCAGTTATCTCTGTTCGATTCTCAAAATGAATATTCACTCTCCCGGACCATGGCTCCTCTGGCGGACCGGATGCGTCCCACCGATCTTGAGGATTACATCGGTCAGGAGCATCTGCTGGGGAAGGGCATGATCCTGCGGCAGATGCTGGAGCGGGACCAGATCTGTTCCATGATCTTCTGGGGGCCGCCCGGCGTGGGCAAGACCACTCTGGCAAAGATCATTGCCAAGCGTACGAAATCAAGCTTTTTGACCTTCAGCGCCGTCACCAGCAGCATCAAGGAAATCAAGGATATTATGAAGCAGGCGGAAGACAACAGGGCTTATGGCGTGCGTACCCTCTGCTTTGTGGACGAGATCCATCGGTTCAACAAAGCCCAGCAGGACGCCTTCCTGCCCTATGTGGAGCGGGGCAGCATCACCCTGATCGGGGCCACCACGGAAAATCCTTCCTTTGAGATCAATGCCGCTCTCCTGTCCCGGTGCAAGGTCTTCGTGCTGAAGGAACTGACCGCGGAGAATCTCACCGATCTGCTCTCCCGGACGCTGACCGACGAGCACGGATTCGGCGGCATGGATATTCATATAGACAGTTCTCTGCTGGAGGTCATCGCCGCCTTTGCGAACGGGGATGCGCGCACGGCCTTGAACACTTTGGAAATGGCTGTTTTAAATGGGGAGATCTCCCCGGATGGCAGTATCACCGTGACACGCCCGGTACTGGAACAGTGTCTCGGAAAAAAGACTCTTCTCTACGACAAGAAGGGCGAAGAACATTACAATCTGATCTCAGCCCTGCACAAATCCATGCGCAACTCCGATCCCGACGCCGCGCTGTACTGGCTGGCAAGAATGCTGGAGGCGGGGGAGGATCCTCTGTTCATCGCCCGCAGGCTGGTCCGCTTCGCCAGCGAAGATGTGGGCCTTGCGGACAACCAGGCGCTTCCGCTCGCCGTAGCCGCCTACCAGGCATGTCATTTCAACGGCATGCCTGAGTGTAATCTCAACCTGGCGCAGGCCGTGGTCTATCTGTCTCTGGCGCCCCGGTCCAACGCCGTGTACCGGGCCTATGAATCGGCCCGGACGGACGCGCTGAGCCGCCTGGCGGAGCCGGTCCCTCTCAATATCCGGAACGCGCCCACACAGCTCATGGCGGATCTCCACTACGGAGAGGGCTACACCTATGCCCACGACACAAAGGAAAAAATTGCCCGCATGACCTGTCTGCCGGACGGCCTGAAGGACAGGCGGTATTATCTTCCCACGGAAGAGGGCTCGGAGATCATCTTCAAGGAACGTCTGGAGAAGAGCCGGGAGTTCCGTCTGGGACCGGATCCGGAGTAAGCCCCTGCAGACCGTCGGAGTCCGACACGGTGCCGGGGCGGTACTGCTCCACCGCCGGATCGATGATCCGACTGCTGCGCCTCCACTCCCTGGTATCTCCCACCTTCTCCACCGCCTGGGTGTGCTTTGCCAGAAATTTCGTCAGAGCGTAGATATCGATCCAAACTTCATTATCGCTCTCCTTCTGTGACTCGTCAAAGACCAGCTCAAGTCCCCAGTGCAGATGCGTGACCTCGATGTTATTGACGTTCTCCTTGGTGCTGTATCCGGTGTGGCCCATGTACCCGATCACATCCCCCGCGGTGACCACGCTTCCTACCTCCAGCCCCTCCGCATAAGGATAATTCTGCCGCAGATGCGCATAGTAGTAATAGCGTTTACCGTCAAAGCTGCGGATCCCGATGCGCCAGCCGCCGTACTGATTCCATCCCAGCGCTTCTACCACCCCGGACTCAACGCTGATCACGGGAGTGCCGATCTGCCCCATCATGTCGTGTCCCAGATGCTTTCTCTTGTAGCCGTAGCTTCTGCCTGCACCGAAATCGTCATAGTGAGTATAGTCAAATCCCCTTGCCAGAGGGAAATACCCCTTCAGCCCGTAACAGTCCCGGTAGCTGACCCTGCCGGCATCGTCCACATATTCCTCCCGATACTCTCCCACAAGTCCGCCCAGCGCCGCGTCATAGGCCTCGCGGTAATATGTAAAATAGCTCAGGTCCTCTGTCAGAGTCTCCAGAGTCTCCTCTCCCTCCGCCAGCGCCACGGCAGCCTTTTCCATGGTCGTCAAGGCGGCCTTGTCAAAGCTCCCGCCCGTCCTGGCCGCCGTGAAAGCCAACAGATCTATCCAGTGGACCTCATGCTCCGTGCCGTGAGTCTTTACATCCCACTGATAGGCATTGCAGAGAGCCTCATATGACACTGTGAAATCGACCCACTTGATATAGTCGTCCTGTATGGAAAGAGTACCGTTGTTAAAGCTTTCCTCGGCCACATTATCCGGTCTGCCCACGATCAGCGCCGCCGCCAGGGCCACCAGCCCGCACTCCACCAAAATTCCCTTCCTCAGCCGGTCAATACAGCCGATCCTTTTCTCTCTGTCCATCTGCGGCTCCCATAGGTCCGTTACTGAAAATATATGTTGTAAAAGGTCCGGTTCATTCCTGTTACTTTACACCGGATCCCGCGGCACAAAAAACAACTCCGAAATCATTCGGAGTTGTCCCTTTTACCGCTCTGTTCTATTTATCTTATTATCGCTCTATTTATCGTTCTGTTTATCGCTCTGTTCCGGCGCTCCGTTCTGTCTTTTCGCTCATGCCTCCGGTTCGATCAGTCCGTAGGTCTCCCCTTTTCTCTTGTAGACCACGTTTACCTGATCTGTCTCCGCATTGATGAACACGAAGAAATTATGTCCCAGCAATTCCATCTGAATACATGCGTCTTCAGGATACATAGGCTTTATATCGAACTTCTTCGTGCGGACGATCTTGATCTCCTCCTCGTCCATGTAGTCATTCTCCACGTACAGCTGACTGAAGGAGTCCCCAGCCTGGTGCTTGTCCACAATTTTTGTCTTATATTTCTTCAGTTGTCTCTCAATGATCTCCTCTACCAGATCAATGGAAACATACATATCGTTGCTTACCTGCTCGGAACGGATTATGTTCCCCTTCACCGGGATCGTAACTTCAATCTTCTGGCGCTCCTTTTCTACGCTCAGTGTCACATGTACCTCTGTATCAGGTTGAAAATATTTCTCCAGCTTACCGATCTTTTCCTCTACAGCAGACTTCAATCCGGGTGTAACCTCAATGTTTCTACCTACAATAATAAATTTCATGCCAATCACCCCTTCGGTTATTTATTGTATGGTCATTATACCATGCCTGTACGGGTTCTTGCAACAATTTCACTTATTATTTACTTGTTTTTGACATTAAGATTGTCAACCCAAATTTGAACTTTTTTCGACAAAAAATTATTTTTATTACAACTTCACAAAACAGACGTTCCGACCTTGACTGATTTCTCCCACCCGCAAACAGAGAAAAATTCTGTGGATAATGTGCATAACTTGGTGTATAAGTTACTTTTATCGGATTTTCAGGTGTTTTTACTGTGGATAACTTTATTTGTTATTTTGTATTTATTGTATTTAGAATACCGTTATGCAAATCTTTTTTGTGTAAATTGTACATCCGCCGAAAATCAATAGTACTTTTTCCCTAAAATAATATTTTGACAACTCCAAAAATTTTACTGTATTTCCGACCAAAATAAAAGCAGCATGGCTTTACGCCATGCTGCCCGCTCTGTTTCCTTTAGAAGATTCTTCTTACTGCCAGTACCTTGCGGTAATTGTAGTTGGATACGGTGATTCCGGTGCTCTTGTTGGAGGCGTGTACGATCTGGCCGTTGCCGATATAAATTCCCACATGGCCGGAGTAACAGATCAGATCGCCCGGCTGCGCATTTTCCATGCCGTCCACTGCATAGCCCTGCGAACGGTCTGAGGAGGAAGAATGCGGCAGATTCACACCGAAATTCCCATATACGCTCATGACGAATCCGGAGCAGTCCGCACCGTTCGTCAGACTGGTGCCGCCGTATACATAGGGGTTGCCCACGAACTGCAGCGCGTATTGCGCCACCGCAGAGCCCATTTCGCTGCCGCCGGATACACTGTAATCTGCAGAAGCGGATGTATCCTGGGATCCGCTGCTCTGAGAGGCGGAGCTGTTCTGAGCCGCTTTGGCCTTGGCTGCCGCACGGGCCTTCTTTCTCTCCTCCTCCTCTTTCGCGAGACGCTTTGCCTCCTCCTCCTTGGACTCGGCATGCACGAACTCACTGTGGAGCGTCACGTAATCCTTGGATACCCAGCCGATACCTTCTTCCACGTCGACCTGTACCCATTCGTCCGTCTCGCCCAGCACCAGCAGTTCGTCCGCCTCCGGGACCATTCCCAGGATCGATGCGTCCAGACTGGGTTCAAAACGAACGAACAATGTCTGTGTATTTACCGTGGCAAGGTGAGTGCCCACCTCTTTTGCAATCTCAACGGCCGCATCACCGGTGACACAGTACTCAGCCTTCACATAACCTGTCACGCTTCCGGAAGTGATCTGATACCAGCCGTTCTCCTCGGAGAGAAAGGATCCGACGGAATTATTATAGAGCTTTCCGAGGATCTCTCCCTCTTCACTGGGAATACTCCTCACATTGACATAATGATCTACCTGCGCTATCACCAGATTGCGGAAGGTATCCTCCTCGGCGACCTCCTCAATGGCGCCTGCCTCAGTCTCCTCCGTATTTTCCACATCCTCGAACTCCACTATCGGCTCGATCGGAATACAGGGCTCTGTCGCAATATCCTCAAGCTTGTTTCCCAGAGAAAGCGCCACATTGACACCGCCGCCCGACAGTACGGAGGACGAGTTCCCTGCTGCATCTGCATTGATATCCGTTAAGGAAAAAGCAAGAATCGCCATCAACACACCGGCTGTTGCTTTTGTAATATTGCGAACCATTTTGACTCCTTTCCGATCAGTCTACGATACTCTCTTCCTATGTATGAATGTAAAAAATAGTTGTCGAAATAATTTATTACAAAATTGTTAAGTATGTTAATAAATATAGCACTGACTATTACATTTGTCAACACCTATCTCGATAACTTTTTTCTTTTGAAATTCCCCCTTTATTTACCTTTCAGCCTGCACAAAAAAAGAACCGCTGCAAGAGGGTTCTTTTTAAAAAATTATTTCACGACTTAACAAATTGTTTAAAATTGTGGATATGCCCCTGTTCGGCCAAGGGAATTTCCGACTAATTTCCCCGGCAATAGACACCTGCGGCGACCGCGGCATTGGCACCGTCCGAGACGGCGGTAACGATCTGCCGTATGGGTTTTCTGCGCACATCACCTGCCACAAAAAGACCGGGCATCTGCGTCGCACAGTCCTCTCCCGCCAGCACATAACCTCCCTCATCGCAGGCAGTCAGCTCCCGCACCAGCTCTGTGCCCGGCCGTATGCCTACGGCGATGAACACGCCCGCCACGGACAGTTGGGAGCTCTCGCCCGTCTTGAGATCCCGGATGCGGATTCCCTCAACGGCATCCTCTCCCAGAATTTCCTCCACGACATGACTGTACAGGAGCTCTACGTTCGGCAGAGCCTTCAGCTCCTCCTGCAGCAGAGCGGCCCCCCGCAGCTCGTCCCGCCTGTGGATCAGATATACCTTCTCACAGGCGCGTGCGAGATAGATGGCATCTTCCAGAGCAACATCCCCGCCGCCCACCACCGCAACGGTCCTTCCCTTAAAAAAGGCGCCGTCACAGGTAGCACAGTAGGAAACGCCCATACCTGAGAGCTCCTCCTCACCCGGAACCCCCAAATGCGCGTGCACGGCGCCGGTGGCCAGGATCACTGCCTTGGTCTCCAGGGCCTCCCGGTCTGTATGCACCACCTTTTTATCTCCCTTATCTTCAATGGCGGAGACCTCAGCCTCCCGGAACTCCACGCCAAGGCTGTCCGCATGCTGCCTGAACTGCATTCCCATGTCAAATCCGTTCATGCCGGGCATTCCCAGATAGTTGTCCACCTCGTATGTGTTCAGCACCTGACCGCCGCTCATGGGATTCTTCTCCAGGACCAAAAGCTTCAGGCCCGCTCTTTTCCCGTAGACCGCCGCCGACAGCCCGGCCGGACCCGAACCGATAATGATCAGATCATACATATTGTTCCTCTTTTCCGCCGACACTCCCGGCAATTCCGTTCTCCAGACCAGTGTATCAGTTTTGGGGTAGAAAAGCAAGGCGGGAGTGTGTTATACTTATATCTGTTCAGACAATCATTCACTGAAAGGACTTATCTTATGAGCGGCACCAACTCAAGAACCGCCCTGATCACAGGGGCGTCCCGCGGCATCGGAATGGACGCGGCGAAAGCATTTGCGGCGGAAGGCTATGATCTTTTTCTCACCTGCCGCAGCTCCATAGACGCTCTTCAGAAGCTGGCAGACCAGCTGCGGGCGGATTACTCCGTTTCCTGCACGGCCGTTCAGGCCGACATGGGATGCCGGGAGGATGTGGACCGTCTGTTTGAAGGAATCCGGTCTCTGGACGTGCTCGTCAACAACGCAGGGATTTCCCATATAGGCCTGCTCACGGATATGACGGAGGAGCAGTGGCACAGGGTATTGGCCGTAAATCTGGATTCCTGTTTTTACACCTGCCGGGCCGCCATTCCCCTGATGCTGAAAAATCACAGAGGACGCATCCTGAATATTTCCTCTGTATGGGGCTGCCGGGGCGCCTCCATGGAGGTCGCCTACTCCGCCTCAAAGGGCGGCGTCAACGCTTTTACAAAAGCCCTGGCAAAGGAGCTCGCGCCCAGCAACATCCAGGTCAACGCCATCGCCTTCGGTGCCATCGACACGGCCATGAATCACTGTCTGTCCAAGGAGGATCTGGAAGACCTGCGGGCGGAGATTCCCACCGACCGCCTCGGAAGCACAAGGGAGGCAGCGCAGCTGATCCTTCAGCTGGCCAACGCGCCCGATTATATGACAGGCCAGATCATCGCCATGGACGGCGGATGGTCCTAAGCAGGCCGGAACACGCAAAAACGCCGCCGGGGCTCTGTGCGACCGCACAGCTCCCCGCGGCATTTTTTATTTCGGCGACCTTTTATAACTGTTGGATACGGCTTCCTCCTCCGCAATGGCCTTCAGGTCTGTGTCAGGCATCGCGTTGGCCACGATCCTCTGCTTTTCACCCATAGACTTTGCATCCTTGCATTGCATAAGAAGATGCTCCTTTTCCGCCTCCGTCAGATTCTCATAGGAGTATCCGTTCAAAGCACTGTTTGCAGCCACCGTCTGCAGACCAAAGGGAAGTCCCGCATAGGGCAGGCCGTGACCGTCGCCCGAATATTGATTCATCTCCATTTGCACACACTCCTTCTCATATCTGCTGTCCTGATGACACTACCAGTATGCGCAAAATGTGACAACTATATGCAGGCTCGGATCGTTTGAAGCCGCTGTTTTTATTTTCATTGAAATTTCAGCGGCGCAGCTCCTGAATTTCCTTGCTACGATAGGCGCAGAGACTGAACAGGCTGCCGAGGATACCGGTGCAGAGGAACATGACCGCCATGCCGCTGCCCGCGCCTTCTCCCACCAGATGATGCAGCACATCCGTGACAGGGTTTTCCCATGCCATGAAGGGCTCGAACACATAGTCGGCCAGAATACCTCCCAGCAGGATTCCTACGGGAATCGTGCTGAATTGTATGGCATTTCGCACGGCAAAGACCCTGCCCTGCATTTCATCCGGTATCCTTTCATACAAGATCACGTTCTGACCGGCATTGATGAACGGAATCGGCAGACTGGCGGCCAGACCTGCCAGCGACCATACGAGAACATTCCGTCCCGCTCCCATCAGCAGATCTCCCAGCAGGAACGAGAGTATGGCGGACACGTAGATCATCCTGACATTATCCTTAGACAATTTACCGGCCGACACCAAAAGCCCGCCGAGAATTCCTCCCACGCCCATCATGGCATTCACCACGCCCAGCACAAGGCTGTCATTGCCGCTTCTGGAAAGTATCATCGGCGACAGGATGTTTTCGTAGGTCAGCCGGGAGAAAAAGTTGAGCAGGGCCATCGTGACCGCAATGACCAGAATGCCCCGGTTGGCCAGCAGAAAGGAAAAGCCCTCCCTGCAGCCCGAAAAAGCGGAATCTTCGGTCTTTCCTCCCTCTGTGCTCTCCGTCTCCGGAATGTAGATCAGTGTCAGAAGGACAAAAAATGCCAGGGCAAAGCTGCACAGATCCACAGTCAGGATCAGCCCCAATCCTCCAAACGCGTACAGCGCAGCCGCCAGCACCGGAGTCAGCACGGTAGTCAGATTCATGGAAAAGGAATTCATGCCGCTGACGTTGGCCAGCTTATCCCTGGGAACGATCCTGCCCAGAGCAACGGCGGATGCCGGCTGTTGAAAGGCATTCATGAACCCGGTCAGCATATTCACCAGATAGATATGCCATATCTGCAGGCAGCCGGAAAGGCTGAATAACAGCACCGCCACAGAGCCCACAGCCGCCACGGAATCCGAGGCCAGCATGATCCTCTTTTTGTCGTTCCTGTCCACAAATGCACCGGCGACCAGACTGGCAAGAATATACGGCACATAGCTGCTGAACGACATCAGCGAGACCTGCAGGGCCGATCCGCTTTGAGTGTACGCCCAAAGGATCAGGGCAAAGCCTGTCATGGCGCTTCCCAGTTGCGACAGGGACTGACTGAGCCAAAAAACAATATATCTCTTAAAGCTTATTTTTCCGTTATGATTCATTGAATTTTCTCCTTATAGATAGTTTGTGCAATAGAGAGTTCCTTCAACCTATAAGTACAAAATCCAATGCGGACGAAATTATTTGTTACCTCTGTACAAGCCTCGTCCGGGCATCGGATCCTGTACAGAGAAAGATGCTTAGATCAATGATCATATGACACAGCATTTTTACTGTTCTCCTTTTGCATTATTTTCATTATATATATTTTTATATATTTCTTCTAATATCCGGCGCTCTTAAGGCTTAAGGGCGTCCCAGGCGGCGGCCGTCTTCCGCTCCGCCTCCTCTATGCTCCCATATCCGTACATGCGCACGCTGTTCCCCATAATATCCTCCGCTAAATTTTTGCCGGCTCTGGCGTATTCCACGATATATCTGCCGTACAGCTCCAGCATCTTGTCGGAATAGGTGCCCAGCTCTCCCCGCAGGTACGTCTCATAGGAGGTGTCAAAGGGATTGTCCTCGTAGGTATGGATGCTCCTTGCGTTGTCGGCCAGCGCGGGGTATTTTCCGGCGAACTCCTCCATCCAGCCGACCTGCATCCCGCAGATCTGCTCGATGATAGCCTTCTTTTCTTCGGTCAGCTCCGGAAAATGGCCCTTGATCTCCTCGTATTTCTCCGGCGCGGTACTCTCCATCATTCTTCCGTATTTTTCCTCGATCAGGTTGTGTCCCCTGTGATACTCTCTGTAAAAATCGTAGAGATACTGCATCAGCATGGTCCTGTTCCATGTCAGGTACTGGCTCTTCCGCATGATGGAGAAGGTAGGCCAGTCGTTCTGACAGCTGGCCCTGCCGCCCTCGTTCTTTACCTTGTCAAAGGCTTCAAATTCCAGTGCCGCGATCTCGTCCGCCAGTTCCTCGCGGCTCTTGGCCGCCAGCGATGCCTTATACACCAGTTCCTGACTGTGGGCATCCAGATAAGAGTCAATATCGCTGATGATATCCTGCCGGTACATCTCCATGGCAAAATATTCACCCAGCCGTTCTATGGCCTGACGGATCCGGGAATCGCTGCCTTCCTTTTCTCTGTCCGCCTCTTCCGGGGCCGCCGCCTGCTCCAGCAGCTTCCGGACCTCTCTTCCCTCCCCGGATTCTCCCAGGCTCCGATACAGCCACTTGTCGTGGGGCGGATACTTTCCCTCGATATAATGCTGCAGCTTCATAGCCGCCTTCACACCGTCCCACACCATCATACGGGCCGTAAGGCGATCCCCCCGGCCCATCATTCTGGGATAGTTGTACTGGGCCGTCTGTGCGAAGCGGGCAGCGCTCTCAGCCAGCTTCAACAGGCGGATCTGCTCCGGATAGCCCGCCGCCAGCTTATTTCGGAATTCGGAAAAGATTCCCTCGTCGTCCCGGAATACCCTGCCGTTCACCGCTGCCGCCAGAGAATGGTCCGCCGCCTGCTTCCAGTCGATCTCCTCATATTTTCCCGCTCCCACAAGCTCCCGATAGAAGTCGGATATGATCATCACGCCGCGTCTGCTGCCTGCGTTCACCCTTGGGGCGCGGCGGATTCCCTGAAATTCCTGCGGCAGCTCCTCATAAGCCTTCTGCAGAGCCTCACCGATCTGCCCGTAGGTCTCCTCCGTCAGCCACATGCAAAATCCAGGGCCCCAATCGTGGTCTCTGGAAGCCTCATCATCATAGCCGAAACAGTCGGACCCCTTTCCCACAAGTCCTACCGCGATCTTATTTTCATAGGCGGCGAACTTTTCCGCAATCATGGGTCTGCCGTACGCTTTGTAGTACCGTTCGCACAATTCGAGGCCGAAGCCGCGGCTCTCCTCCCCGGTCTCCTTCTCCTCCCCGGTCTCCTTCTCCTCCCCGGTCTCCTTCTCCTCCCCGGTCTCCTTCTCCTTCCCGGCCTCCTTCTCCTCGCCTGCTGCCAGGGCCCGCTCACAGACGGCTATGTTTTCCTCAAGCCGCCTGAAGGCTTCGTTCCTTCCTACGCCCCGCTCCACGAGCTCCATTGCCCTGCGGTAATATTCCAGCGCCGCTTCATACTCCTTTTTCTGAAAGTGATATCCTCCCAGGGAGGACAGGGCCGCCGCATAATGGCTGTCCTCGGCGCCAAGCTCCCGGAAAAGCTTTACGGCCCTTTCCGCATACTCTCTGGCCTCCTCCTGTTCGCCCAGCAGGACACAGGTGGCGGCAAGATTGGCGCAGGTCACCCCCAGCTCATAGGCGGCGTTCTGTTCCTTTGCGATCTCCAGCGCTTTTAGCTGACATTCCTTCGCCCTTCCGTACTCCCCCATCTCCTGGTAGAGCAGGCTTAGGTTGTTGTTCAGTCCGGCCGTGAACATACTGTCGGGAGGATAGATCCTTCCGTAGAGCTCCTGCACCTCAGCATAGTACTCCTGGGATTCCGCCAGCCTGCCGCCCGCCCTGTAGGCGTTGGCCACGTTCAGCAGCGTGGTGGCGTAGGGCGCCGTGCCCTGAAGTCCCATGCGCTCCGCCTGCGCCAGCGCCTGATCGGCGATCCGGAAGGCGTCGGCGTACTGACCGGTCTCACGATAATATCCCAAAAGCTCGTTCAGCAGATGCAGCAGACTGTTGTCGTCCTCCTCCCTCACTGCCTGTTCCATGGCCTCCAGCATCAGTCTCTCGGCCTCCTTGCCCTTGTTTTCCTCGAACAGACCATCTACCCTTGATAAAATCTCCTGAATATTCATTGCTATCCGTCCCGTCTTATTTAAGATAGCTTTATCATAACCCTATTTCGATTTTTTTGTCAATTGCCCCTCGCTCCTGCGGGCAGACCACATAACAAAAGCCTCTTGGATGCAAGCATCCAGAGGCTTTGTACATACGTTCCGTCAGCAGACGGCTGCTTATCTCTTTGAAAACTGCGGTGCGCGGCGGGCTGCCTTGAGACCGTACTTCTTTCTCTCCTTCATACGGGGGTCTCTTGTCAGATAACCTGCCCTTTTCAGAACGGGCCTGTAATCGTTGTCCACCTGAAGCAGCGCTCTGGCGATGCCGTGTCTGATCGCACCCGCCTGACCGGTGTAGCCGCCGCCGCGAACATTCACGATCACGTCGAACTTCTCGGTATTCTCGGTAGCCACCAGGGGCTGGCGAACGATCACCTTCAAGGTCTCCAGACCAAAATAATCATCCATGGTTCTCTTATTGATGGTAACATTGCCTTTTCCGGGCACCAGATATACCCTGGCGATGGATTTCTTTCTTCTGCCTGTGCCGTAGTATTTCTCAGTCTTAGCCATGATCTTTTCCTCCTACTTTAGAATGTCAGTGCCTCAGGCTTCTGAGCCGCATGCTTGTGGTCAGGTCCTGCGTAAACGAAAAGTTTCTTGTACATCTGTCTTCCTAAAGGTCCCTTGGGAAGCATGCCCTTCACTGCAAGCTCGATCACTTCCTCCGGCTTCTTGGCTAACTTTACTCTCAAGGTGGTCTCCTTCATTCCTCCAACATAGTCGGAATGATGATAATAGATCTTCTGATCCAGCTTTTTGCCGGTAACCTTCACCTTCTCCGCATTCACAACGATCACGTAATCTCCCGTGTCGATGTGAGGGGTAAAGATAGGCTTGTTCTTTCCTCTCAGAATCTTCGCCACCTCGGAAGCAAGGCGTCCGAGATGCATGTCTGTAGCGTCTACTACATACCATTTTCTATCGATTGTAGCTGGACTAGCCATAAATGTTTTCATTATGTTCCCTCCGTGTTGCTTTGTCATTTCGTTATTGTCCTGCTTATCATGTGCTCCGCAGATGTCCGGCCACGTCACACATTTCCACAGAACGGCTTGACTTCTCTATCTCCAACGCTTCGCCGGGGCTTTGGCTCAGCGTTCAGATCCACTGTCACAGTCATACATTTTACTATACTCAAAGCTTTATGTCAACCTTTATTTTTCTGTAAAAACTCATACTTCACCAGCGTCAGTCCGTGCGCCGGAGCGGTAGGGCCCGCTGCTGCCCGGTCTCTTGCGCGAAGCGTCTCTTCCACGGACTCAGGGGTCCGTTTTCCCTGCCCCACCTCCATCAAGGTCCCCGCAATGATCCGCACCATATTGTAGAGAAAACCGCTGCCGCAGACACGGATCACCAGCTCCGGTCCCTGCTCCTCGATCTCCAGGGAATAGACCGTCCGCACCGTGCTCTGCACCGAGGCGCCGGCCTGACAGAAGCTCTTAAAATCGTGCTCCCCCACCAGGTACGCCGCCGCTCTGCGCATCTGCTCCACATTCAGAGGCCGATAGGTAAAATAGGAATACCGCCTCCTCACCGGCATGGGAAATTCCCCGCGGTATATTCTGTACTCATATGTCTTGCGGCTCTCACAATGTCTGGGATGCCAGTCCGCCGCCACCTCTTCGGAACGCTGAATGCGAATGTCCTCCGGCAGCCGCCGGTTCAGGGCGTATGCGAACCTTTCCGCGGGCATGCGGCTTTTCGTGTCGAACACGGCGATATTCCCCAGGGCGTGCACGCCCGCGTCCGTGCGGCTGGCGCCGATCACCTGTATCGGTTCGCCCAAAAGCTCGGAAAGCGCCCGGTTCAGTTCATGCTCAATGGTATTTCCGTTGTCCTGCACCTGCCACCCGTGATAATCGGTGCCGTCGTAGGCGACGGTCAGCCGTATCCGCTTTCTGCTCAGCTCCTCGCTCATATCCACAGCCACACCAGCCTTCCCAAAATAATGCTGACCGCCAGATAGCAGAAAATGCACAGATATGCCAGCCTGTCCCGCCTCTGGTAGATCAGGGGCTTCATCTTTGTCCTGCCCTCTCCTCCGCGATAGCATCTGGACTCCATCGCCATAGCCAGATCGTTGGCTCTGTGGAAGGCAGAGACGAACAACGGCACCAGAAGCGGCACCATGGCCTTTGCCCTCTTAAAAATATTTCCGCTCTCAAAATCCGCCCCCCTGGCGAGTTGCGCCTTCATGATCTTGTCCGTTTCCTCCAGCAGGATGGGGATGAACCGCAGCGCAATAGACATCATCATGGCCACCTCATGTACCGGAACATGCAGCAGCTTCAGAGGCTTCATCATTTTTTCCATGCCGTCCGTCAGGTTGTTCGGAGTGGTAGTCAGCGTCATAACGGAGGAGCCGATAATGAGTATGGTCAGCCTTGCCGCCATAGTGACCGCCATCGCCAATCCCTCCCATGTGATCCTCAGCCTCCAGAAGGATACCAGCTCCGTCCCCGGCGTGAGGAACAGATTGAAGGTCACGGTAAGGATCAGCAGAAAAAGTATTGCTTTCATGCCCTTTACCATGAATCGGAAAGGCACATGCGACAGCCTGATCACGATTCCAAGAAACACTACGGCCACCAGATAGCCCGTAAAGTGATCGAACAGAAAAAGGGACAGAATGAACAGCAGCGTTCCTCCCAGCTTGACTCTGGGATCCAACCTGTGTATCACGGAATCCGTCTGATAATATTGTCCTAAGGTAATATCTCTAAGCATATCGTCTCCCGCCGGCACGTACGGCCCGCATTTTTCCTGCACCGCACCGGTGTGCCCATGTTCCTACCGCCGTCCCAGCGCCCGCAGCACGGTCTCGGCAGCCTCCCCCACCGTAGTGGCGCTCACGTCCACATCCATTCCCTTCTCCTTCAGCCGGTGCAGGATGTAAGTCACCTGAGGGGCCGCAAGACCGACCTCCTCCAGCTCCTTATAGTGCCGGAACACCTCTCTTGGCCCGTCGTCGTACATGACGCTTCCCTTGTTCATCACGATGATCCTGTCCACATATTCCGCCACGTCCTCCATGCTGTGAGACACCAGCAGGATGGTCATGCCCGTTTCGGTCTGCAGCCGTTTGATCTGACTCAGGATCTCGTCCCGGCCTTTGGGGTCCAGACCTGCCGTCGGCTCATCCAGGATCAGCACATCCGGCTTCATGGCCAGCACCCCGGCGATAGCCACACGGCGCTTCTGTCCTCCGGACAGGTCAAAGGGGGACTGATAGAACAGCTCCTCCTCAAGCCCCACCTTGCGCAGGGCTTCGTAGGCGCGAAGCTCCGCTTCCCGCCTGTCCAGACCCAGATTTTTCGGTCCGAAGCAGACATCGGAAAAAACATCCACCTCAAAAAGCTGATGCTCCGGGTACTGAAATACGAGCCCCACCTTGCTTCGCAGCTTTTTTCTGTCATAGTCCCTGTCGTAGATGTCTTCCCCGTTGAAGTAAATATGGCCGGAGGTGGCCTTCAGCAGACCGTTCAGATGCTGTACCAGGGTCGACTTGCCGGAACCGGTGTGACCGATGATGCCCACGAACTGTCCATCCGGGAACTGCAGGCACACATCCTTCAGCGCCGCCACTGCCAGCGGAGTGTCTTCTCCGTATATGTAATTTACATGATCTACTATGATCGACATCGCATCGAACTCCTGTCAGCAATATACGCTCAGGGCATCCGCCAGCTCTTCCTCCGTGAGGATCCCGTCCGGCAACTCCACACCTCTCTTTTTCAGCTCATAGGCAAGCAGCGTCACCTGGGGCACATCCAGCCGAAGCTCCTTCAGACGTTCCACCTGGGAAAATATCTGCCTCGGCGTCCCCTCCATGGCGATCCTGCCCCGATCCATGACGAACACCCTGTCCGCATGAATGATTTCTTCCATATAGTGGGTGATCAGAATAACGGTCACTCCCTCCACCTGGTTCAGCCCCCGCACGGCGCGGATGACCTCCCTGCGCCCGCTGGGATCCAGCATGGCCGTGGGCTCGTCCAGCACGATACATTTGGGATGCATGGCCAGCACGCCCGCGATAGATACTCTCTGCTTCTGACCGCCCGAAAGCTTGTTGGGGGAATATTTCCGAAATTCATACATGCCCACCGCACGCAGGCTCTCCTCCACCCGCTCCCATATCTCCTTTGTGGGAATGCCCATGTTTTCGGGGCCAAATCCCACGTCTTCCTCCACCACCTGACCGATGATCTGATTGTCCGGATTCTGGAACACCATGCCCGCAGTCTGGCGGATATCCCACACCTTGTCCTCCTGGGAGGTATCCATTCCGTCCACCCATACCGTGCCCTCCGTGGGACTCAATATGGCGTTGATATGCTTGGCCAGGGTGGATTTCCCGGAACCGTTGTGGCCGAGAATGGCAATGAACTCGCCCTGCCGTATGTCCAGGTTCACCTTGTCCACCGCCGTGGTAATACCCTCCACGTTCCCTTCCTCGTCGCGCCTGATATATTCATATACTAAATCTGATGTCTTGACGATCTCCATGCCGCACTGCCTCTTTTTTCCCATGCTTTCTCAACTATAGCAGATTTGAGTGCCGAATACAACTGTTTCCGGCCAATCTTGCGCGGCAAGCAGAGGAAAACGGCGTCTGTACCGATGGGAGAACGGTACCTGTACCCATGGGATCTGTTTACAAATTTCCCCGCGGTGTGGTATGCTTATAGGGAATTGGGCAAACTTATCTCATGAGTGAAAAGGGAGAGATCCATGGACAGAACCAAGCTGATCAAAATGTTCGCCGTCCTGACGGCTATTGTGGTACTGGCCGTACTGTTGAGTAAGGCGGCCTCTCGAAATTCCATGACTCTGACGGAGCACGAGAAACAGCTGTCCCAGTCTCAGACACAGACTGCTGTCCCTCAGGAGGACGGCGCGAACACAGACGGGGATACGGCGCAGACATCCCCTGCCGCGGAAGGTCCCGCTGCGTCCCCGGAGAACGCGGATAGGTCCGAACCCGATGAGACCCCGGCCCCGGAAGAAAATGCAGGAACAACGTCACTTCTCACGGGAGCGCTCCTCAACGGCACCTCACAGGAGAAGCAGCGCCATACCCTGGCGGAGGGCTTTTACTACGAGCCTGTCTCGGACAGTCTGCGCCGGTACATCACCGGCTTTTCCTACCCGTCCCAGGCGGAGGAGGCCCAGCCGGAGATCACCGTGGAAGAGCTGCGCTACGTACACATTCTGCACTATGATTTTGACGGAAAACCTGCAGAAGGCGAGCTGATCTGCAACCGCGACATCGCTCAGGATCTGACCGAGATCTTTTATGAGCTGTACCGGAACGAATACCGGCTGGAGCGCGTCCTGCTGATCGACGAGTACGACGGCGACGATGACGCATCCATGGCCGACAACAATACCTCCTGCTTCAACTACAGGGTGGTGGAGGGCACCGACACGCTTTCCAGACATGCCTTCGGCCTTGCCGTCGACGTAAATCCCTTCTACAATCCGTACGTCACCTACAACAACCGCAGCCGCAGCATCTTTCCGCCGGAGGCCGAGGAATACGCCGACCGCTCGGCCGAATTTCCCTACAAGATAGACGAGAACGATCTATGCTATAAGCTTTTTACCGAGCACGGCTTTATCTGGGGCGGCAACTGGAACAACAGCAAGGACTACCAGCATTTCGAAAAGAAACGGAACTGATTTTTCCGTTAAAAAACGGGGAGGACCGAAGGGTCCTCCCCATGTTTTTATTCATTGCTCGTACATTGCTGTTCTCACACAGCCGTATCCTTACACAAGCTCCAGAATGACCTCCATCGCCGCATCGCCTTTGCGCTGTCCGATCTTGACGATCCTGGTGTAACCGCCCTTGCGGTCAGCATACTTGGGCGCATACTCGTCGAAGAGCTTTGCCACGAGATCGATCTCCTTGGTATTCTTCTTCCTGCCGGCAGCCTCCTTGGGAACGCTCACCACAGGATACAGCACCTTCAGCATCTGATGTCTCGCATGCAGTCTGGAGGGAAGATCCTTCTTGATCTCCTTCTCCACCTCGTCGTAGACGGTGACCGTAACGCCGTTCTCGATCCTCTTAATCTTTCCGTCCTTATCGCGGTGCGTGTCGGAGAGGACCTTGCCGGTCTCCTTGTCAACGATCTGCTTTACTCTCCTGCCGTCCTTGTCCTTGCGGGCAACCTTGGCAGTGACCTTCACGGTCTCATAGTTGTCTTTCTCTCTCACGGCCATAGCGATCAGACCGTCGGCGATCTTCTGGACCTCCTTGGCCTTTGCCTCGGTGGTAACGATCTTGCCGTTCTGTATCAGAGCGGTCACCTGATTTCTCAGCAGTGCCTTTCTCTGAGCGGATGTTCTCCCAAGTTTTCTGTACTTTGCCATAATTTACTTCCTTTCTCCATTCATGGTACATCCGGCCACGCTCTTTGGACTTACTTACCGGATGCTTGTTGATATGCCATTCAGAGATGAACCGCTGGCGAACACATCGGCCTTACCGCCGCGGTTATCCGTACGACCCAGGCTCTGGGCCTCTTGAACCTGCTGTGGAGAGAATTGCCGCCAGGCAATTTCTCCTGCGCGAAACACAGAGCTTCTCCGTGAAGCGCCCTCCGGCGCGAACGGCCAGACGTTCTTTTCGCGCTCTATTCCTCGCTGGGATTCAGGGACAGGCCCAGCTCCTTCAGCTTGGCCAGCACCTCCTCCAGAGACTTGCGTCCCAGGTTGCGGACCTTCATCATATCCTCGGAGGTCTTGTTGCACAGCTCCTCCACCGTGTTGATGCCTGCACGCTTCAGACAGTTGTAAGAGCGCACGGAGAGCTCCAGCTCGTCGATGCTCATCTCCAGCACCTTCTCCTTCTCGTCGTCCTCCTTTTCCACCATGACCTCGGCGGTCTTGGCATTCTCGGACAGGTCGATAAAAAGGCTCAGATGCTCGCTGAGTACCTTCGCCGCAAGGCTTACCGCCTCGTCGGGGACCAGAGTCCCGTTGGTGAATACGTCCAGGGTCAGCTTATCATAATCGGTGATCTGGCCTACACGGGTGTTCTCCACGGTCACATTTACTCTCTCCACGGGAGTGTAGATGGAATCCACTGCGATCACACCGATGGGCAGATCTCCGCTCTTATTCTTGTCGGCGCTCACATAGCCCCGCCCCTTGGTGATGGTCAGCTCCATATAGAGCTTGGTGTCCTTGCCGCTTAAGGTGGCGATCACCAGATCGGGATTCAGGATCTCAATGTCCTGATCCGCCTGAATATCCGACGCATGTACAACGCCCTCGCCCTCATACTCAATATATGCAATCTTTGCTTCGTTGGTCTCGCTGTTGTTTTTGATGGCAAGGCTCTTGATGTTCATGATGATCTCAGTCACATCCTCTTTCACACCGGGAACGGAACTGAACTCATGCAGTACGCCTTCGATCTTGACCTGGCTTACCGCTGCACCGGGCAGTGAGGAAAGCATGATCCTTCTCAAGGAATTGCCAAGTGTGATTCCGTATCCTCTTTCCAAAGGCTCAACGACAAATTTCCCGTACTTCTTGTCTTCTGAAATCTCTGCAACCTCGATATTAGGTCTCTCAAAATCAAACACTGCGAATATCCTCCTTTTTGAATAATTATCTTACTTGGAGTACAACTCGACAATAAGCATCTCATCTACAGGGACATCGATCATCTCTCTGGTGGGCAGATTCTTAATGGTACCCTTAAGGTTCTCAATATCGACATCCATCCACTCAGGTACCAGCCTGCCGCCGGTCACCTCCACAATGTCCTTGTATCTCTGCAGAGACTTAGCCTTCTCCTTGATTTCGATCACATCGCCGGCCTTGACCCGATAGGAAGGAATATTCACCGTCCTGCCGTTCACCAGCACATGCTTGTGGCCCACGATCTGTCTTGCCTCTCTTCTGGTCCTCGCGAAGCACATTCTGAACACCACGTTGTCCAGTCTGCTCTCCAACATCACCATCAGATTCTCACCGGTGGTGCCCTTCATTCTGTCAGCCTTTTCGTAATAATTCCTGAAGGGCTTCTCCAGAACGCCGTAAATGAACTTTGCCTTCTGCTTCTCACGCAGCTGCAGACCGTACTCACTTACCTTCTTGCCGGCCCTCAGATTCTGTCTTTTAGACTTCTTGTCATATCCCAAGTAGGAGGGCTCCAGGCCCAGTGCCCTACATCTCTTTAAAACAGGTACACGATTGATTGCCATTTTTTTCTTTTCCCTTCTTTATTGTTTACAGTGCCGTAATTCCGGCACTTTCTTCCAACCGCGCCGCCCACGGCGGCTCTGCATTAAACGCGGCGCCGCTTAGGAGGACGGCAGCCGTTGTGAGGAACAGGAGTCACGTCACGGATACTTACCACCTCAAGACCGCATGCGGAGAGAGCTCTGATCGCAGCCTCACGTCCCGAACCGGGCCCCTTTACAAATACGTCTACGGATTTCAGGCCGTGCACCAGAGCAGCCTTGGTAGCTGTCTCTGCCGCCATCTGGGCAGCATACGGAGTAGATTTCCTTGAACCTTTAAATCCCAGACCACCGGCACTGGCCCAGCTGAGAGCGTTCCCCTCCATATCGGTGAGGGTAACGATCGTATTATTGAAGGAAGACTGGATATGTGCCTGTCCGCGTTCAACGTTTTTCTTAACGCGCTTCTTCGTTACTTTTTTTGCAACTTGTTTCGCCATTTTTTAAACTAACCTACTTTCTCTATTCTCCGGAATCAGTGGGATTCCTGTTAACAGTTACTTCTTCTTGTTTGCAACGGTCCTCTTGGGTCCCTTGCGGGTCCTTGCATTGTTCTTGGTATTCTGACCGCGAACAGGAAGACCCTTACGGTGACGGATACCGCGATAGCATCCGATCTCCTGAAGCCTCTTGATGTTCAGAGCCACCTCACGTCTCAGATCACCCTCGACCACGACGTTCAGCTTCTCAATGGCCTCACTGATCTTCTTCACTTCCTCATCGGTCACGTCTCTCACTCTGGTATCGGGATTTACGCCTGCCTCCGCCAGAATCTTATTGGCGGTAGACCTGCCGATGCCGTAGACATAGGTCAAACCGATTTCAATTCGTTTCTCTCTGGGTAAGTCAACACCTGCGATACGAGCCATTTACATTTCCTCCATTTTCTTTGCGTTTCCGCTTTTCGCGGAACCTTACGCCGCACACGCTCGGTCTGTTTACCGTGTGCTGATCTGTTACTAAGTTGATTGGGGCTTTCACCCAACCGGACACATTCCGTTCATCCGATCTTTCCGGGACGAAACACAGATTTTCTTAAAATTACGCTCTCCGTAATTTTATTACGACCTCCGTAATTTATCCTCTGTCTTAGAAAATCTTCTCGTCCTGGTATCAACAAGTAATCTCCTGTAAGCCCTATCCCAGTTTTATGATAATCAATGTCTGCGCCAGGCGCTATCCATTGGTTCAGCCGCACATAGAAACCGGACAAGAACTCACTTACTCGGACCAGGCTCTCTTCAGCCTGTCTAAGCGGTGATTATCCCTGTCTCTGTTTATGCTTCGGATTCTCGCAGATTACTCTGATGCGTCCTTTTCTCTTGATGATCTTGCATTTTTCGCAGATCGGTTTTACTGATGATCTAACTTTCACGTTAAACCCTCCTTTCAAAAAAGACCGTTTTACATTATAACATAAGGGGCACCGGTTGGCAACCCCTTTTTTCGCATAATTGCTGTAATCAGAACCTTATCTTATTTATCTCTCCAGATGATCCTTCCCTTGCTCAGATCGTAGGGCGACAGCTCCAGAGTAACACGGTCACCGGGAAGGATACGGATGAAATTCTGGCGCAGCTTACCGCTGATATGTGCCAGCACTCTGTGGCCGTTCTCCAGTTCCACCTGAAACATTGTGTTCGGCAGCTTCTCCACAACAGTTCCTTCAATTTCGATTACATCGCTTTTAGACATACATTTCCTCCCTTTGCTTGCTTTGACGTTGCTCCTTATATAATTTTATGGCGCGTCTTACTTCCTCATCATACACATTCCCGCCGTTCGCCATCCGCTTTTGCAGATCCGCATCCACGGCCGCCTTCACCGGCTGCACATGCCGTCTGCGCTTTTTCTTGGGCGAAGCCAGAGTCTTGAGCCGGCCGTCGCACAGATACACATGATCCTCTTCCTCAGCTGCCACCACATAGAGAGTGCCCTTATCGTGCCCAGCTTTGGAGAATACAAACTGTCCTATCATAATTCCTCCGCTTTCTTATTTAATAGAGCGTCAGAATCTCCGGTTCGCCCTCCGTCACCAGAATGGTATTTTCATAGTGAGCCGACCAGGAACCGTCTTCCGTCACCACTGTCCAGTCATCATCCAGCCACTCTACGTCTGCCCGTCCCATATTGATCATGGGCTCCACAGCAAGCGTCATTCCCGCCCGAAGCTTCGGGCCGCGCTTTAGCTGCGCAAAGTTCGGGATCTGCGGCTCCTCATGAAGATGAGTGCCTATACCGTGTCCCACCAGGTCTCTGACGATTCCGTAGCCGAAGGGCTTTATATAAGCGTCAATGGCATTGGAAATATCATGTAAATGATTACCTGCTCTTGCCATTTTTATACCTTCAAAAAAGCTCTGCCGGGTGGCCTCTATGAGCTGTGCGGCCTCTGCGCTGATCTGGCCTACCCCGAAGGTGCGGGCCATGTCCGAGTGATATCCCTTGTAGATCAGGCCGGCATCCAGACTTACAATGTCCCCCTCCTGCAGAATGTGATTCTTTCTGGGAATACCATGTACCACCTCATCGTTTACCGACACGCAGATGGAAGCGGGATATCCGTTATAATGAAGGAAATTCGGTATGCATCCGTGCTGCCGGATCAACTGATCCCCCAGGATATTGATCTGCATGGTGGAGATTCCCGGTCTGATCGACTGCTCCAGACTCTGAAAGACATCGGCGAGCAATCGGCAGGATTCCCGCATGAGCCGGATCTCCTGTTCTGTCTTTATCGCAATAGCCATGACGATACTTCCTTTCCGGCACCGGATCTCAACCCAAGATATCCGTGACAGCCTTAAACACGTCCTGCATATCCATGGTGCCGTCCACCGTATTCAGAACGCCCTTCTTCGCGTAGAAATCAATGAGCGGCTGCGTCTGCTCATGATATACCTTCAGGCGGTTGAGCACGGTCTCCTCCCTGTCGTCATCCCTCAGCACCAGCTCGCTTCCGCAGCCATCGCATATTCCTTCCTTCTTAGGAGGAATATGCTCAATATGATATGTAGCGCCGCATTTCGGGCAGGCCCGCCGGCCGGACATTCTCCGCACGATATTCTCGTCGGGAACATCCACGTCGATGACGTGATCTATTTTTTCATTCAATTTTGCAAGCGCCTCATCCAACACCTGCGCCTGCGGTATCGTGCGCGGAAAGCCGTCCAGCACGTATCCGTTCCTGCAGTCCTCCTGAGCCACTCTGTCCAGCAGGATCTTTACCGTAAGCTCGTCGGGGACCAGCAGCCCCTGATCCATATACTTCTTTGCTTCCCTTCCCAGCTCCGTGCCGTTCTTTATATTCGCACGGAATATGTCGCCCGTAGACACGTGGGGGATCTGATACCTCTCGGCGATCAGCTTCGCCTGTGTGCCCTTGCCTGCACCGGGCGCTCCCAGCATGATAATTTTCATATCTCCTCTTTTCCGCTGCCGAGGCAGCACTTCAGTCGTCGTTTTACAACAGATAAATAAGACCGGACAGGCAGCCCTGTCCGATCCATCATTCCTTAGTTATTTTTCCAGAAATCCCTTATAATTGCGGACAAGCATCTGAGATTCCACCTGCTTCATCGTCTCAAGCACAACGCTCACGATAATGATAAGGCTGGTGCCGCCAAAGGACACGCTCGCATGGAACACGCCGCTGAAAATATAGGGAATGACAGCGATGATAGTCAGTCCTACCGCGCCCACAAATATAATATGATCCAACACCTTGTTCAGATAATCGCTGGTGGGCTTGCCCGGTCTGATGCCCGGAATAAAACCGCCCTGCTTTTTCATATTGTCGGCGATCATCAGCGGATTAAAGGTGATAGAGGTATAGAAGTATGCAAAGAACACGATCAATACCATGTACACCAGCAATCCGACGGAGTACTTGATCTGGCTGGGATTGCACCAGTAATTTGAATTCAGATATTTTAATACCTCGCTCCATACGCCCGTTCCCTGATACCCTGCAAAGGAGGATATGAAGATAGGGAGCTGTAAAAGAGACTGGGCAAAGATCACGGGGATCACGCCTGCGGTATTTACCTTCAGCGGTATGCTGGAGGTCTGTCCTCCCACCATCTTCCTGCCCTGTACCTTGTTGGCATACTGTACGGGAATACTGCGCACACCGTCATTCAGGATAATGACAAGCACCACCATGGCAACAATAATGGCAACGATGATCACCGCCGCCAGCACAGCCGTTGCAGGGGGCTTCCCCAGCACGAACTGCTGGAACAGATTGCCCAGGTCCTCCGGCAGTCTGGAGATGATATTGATTACCAGGACAATGGAAATACCGTTTCCGATACCTTTCTCGGTAATCGTCTCACCCACCCACATCAGGAACGCACTGCCCGCCGTCAGAGTCACGACAGCAGTAATGATGCTCATAGCATTGTAGCTGGTCAGGTAGCCCTGTCTTCCAAAGCCCACCGCCATAGCCGTGGACTGCATCAAAGCCAGTGCCACAGTCAGATAACGCGTGATGGAAACGATCTTTTTTCTTCCGTCCTCGCCGTCGCGCTGCATCTCTTCCAACTTGGGAATTGCGATGGTCAGCAGCTGCATGATGATGGAGGACGTGATATAGGGGCTGATGTTCAACGCCAATATAGACATATTGATGAACGATCCGCCCGTTATCGCATCAAAGAAGCCGAACGCACCGTTCGCCTGGGCGGCGAACCAGTTCTTAAAATACTCGCCGCTCACGCCCGGTGTGGGCAGCTGCGATCCGATACGGATCACGACCAGCATTGCAAAAGTAAATAAGATCTTATCTCTTATCTCTTTGATCTTAAATGCGTTTTTCAGTGTTGTAAGCATATTACATCACCTCTGCAGTTCCACCAAGAGCCTCAATTTTTTCCTTCGCAGCTGCACTGAATGCATCCACTTTCACATTGAGCTTTTTGGTAAGTTCTCCGTTTCCGAGTATCTTTACTCCATCTCTGGGATTCTTTACAACTCCAGCCTCAATCAATGCATTTACATCCACGGTGGCGCCATCATCAAAGCGCTCCAGCGCACTTACGTTGATCGCTACGATTTCTTTTGTGTTTCTGTTGGTAAAGCCTCTCTTGGGAATACGTCTGTACAGAGGCATCTGACCACCCTCAAAGCCGGGTCTCGGTGCTCCGGAACGAGCCTTCTGTCCCTTGTGGCCCTTACCTGCAGTCTTGCCGTTTCCGGAACCGTGTCCGCGGCCTCTCCTAAAATTATTGCTGTGTTTGGAGCCTTCTGCGGGTCTCAAATTGGATAATTCCATTATTTACACCTCCGTTCGCTTATACTTCTTCAACCTTGATCAGATGACCTACCTTGCGGATCTGTCCTCTGGTAGCATCATTGTCGGGAAGGATCACGGTCCTGCCGATCTTGCGCAGGCCCATAGACTCAACAATTGCTTTGTTCTTCGGTACAGCACCAATCGTGGACTTTACCAAAGTGATCTTTAACTTCTTATCTGCCATTTCGCTTTGCACTCCTTTCGCATCCGCGCCTTACGCTAATACTTCTTCCACAGACTTGCCGCGGCTCTTTGCGACCTCTTCGGGAGACTTCAGCTGGTTCAGACCGCTGATCGCAGCCAGCACGACGTTCTGCTTGTTGTTGGAGCCAAGAGACTTGGTACGGATATTTTTGATGCCTGCGAGCTCGCAGACAATACGCACGGGGCCGCCTGCGATAACACCGGTACCTTCCGGCGCCTTTTTCAGCAGGACATTTGCGGAGCCGTACTTGCCGATAAAATCATGCGTGATGGAATTGTTCTCATCCAAAGGGATCTCAACAAGATGCTTCATGGCATCTTCCTTACCCTTGCGGATCGCTTCGGGAATTTCTACGGCTTTGCCCAGACCGGCACCTACATGACCGTTGCCGTCACCGACTACTACCAGCGCAGTGAAACGCATATTACGTCCACCCTTTACGGTCTTGGCTACACGCTTGATGGTAACGACCTTGTCGCTCAACTCGAACTGGCTTGGATCTATGATCGTATGTTTCATGGTATGTTCCTCTTCCTTTCCTAGAATTTCAAGCCAGCTTCTCTGGCCGCGTCAGCTAATGCTGCGATCTTACCCTGATATATAAAGCCGCCTCGGTCAAAGACAACTTCACTGATGCCTTTTTCTATTGCCCGCTTACCGATAACGGTTCCCAGATATGCTGCCGCATCAACATTATTGGTCTTTTTCAGTGCTGCCTTGATCTCTTTCTCAAGAGTGGAAGCGGATACCAATGTGTTTCCCACCGTATCGTCGATAATTTGAGCATACATATGATTATTGCTTCTGAATACTGCCAGACGGGGCCTGGTCGCAGTACCACTGAAGCGGTTACGAATTCTCATGTGCTTTTTTGCACGGATCTTTTTTCTTGATTCTTTTTTAACCATCTTCATACTCTCCTTATCTGTTATTTCTTACCGGTCTTACCGACTTTGCGTCTGATGGTCTCGTCGACATACTTGATTCCCTTGCCCTTGTACGGCTCAGGTCTTCTCTTGTCTCTGATCTCCGCCGCGAACTGGCCGACCTTCTCTTTGTCGATTCCCTTGACAATGATCAGATTCTGTCCGTCCACGACAGTCTCGATGCCTTCGGGATCTACCATCTCAACGGGATGAGAATACCCCAGGTTCAGGGTCAGCTTCTTGCCGGACTTTGCAGCCCTGTAGCCGACGCCGTTTACCTCCAGTCGCTTTTCAAAACCGTCGGTAACGCCCACTACCATATTGTTTATGAGAGTTCTCGTCAGACCGTGAAGAGACTTCATCTTCTTCAGATCGTTGGGTCTGGCCACCAGCACCTCTGCGCCCTCGACTTTAATCTCCATTTCACCGGGAAGCACTCTTTCGAGCGTACCCTTGGGACCCTTAACGGTCACCTTGTTATTTTCTGCGACCTCCACAGTCACACCTGCGGGAATCGCGATTGGCATTCTACCTATACGTGACATGCCCGTACCTCCTGTATTGATTAAAAAATATTTGTTTTTTTCTCAGGCGGCGTACTTTGACGCCTTAGAAAATCTTTTTGCCTTGTTACCACACGAACGCCAGCACTTCTCCGCCTACCTGCAGCTCCCGTGCCTTTTTGTCCGTGATCACGCCCTGATTGGTAGAGATAATGGCAATGCCAAGGCCGCCGAGCACTCTGGGCAGCTCATCCTTGCCTGCATACACGCGAAGGCCCGGCTTGGAAATTCTCTTGATCCCGGAGATGATCTTCTCGGTCTTGTCTGCTCCGTACTTTAAGGTAATATGGATCGTCTTGAACTTACCGTCCTCGATCACGTCATATTTTGCGATATAGCCCTCGTCCAAAAGGATCTGCGCGATCGCCAGCTTCATTCTGGAGGCGGGTACGTCAACTGTATCATGTTTTGCAGTATTTGCATTACGTATTCTTGTAAGCATATCTGCAATAGGATCGCTCATTGTCATTGTTTTCTTCCTCCTTCCTACCAGCTTGCTTTTCTGATGCCGGGAATCTCACCCTTGTAAGCCAGTTCGCGAAAGCAAACTCTGCAGATTCCGTACTTTCTTAAATAAGCGTGGGGACGACCACAAATCTTGCAGCGGGAGTAAGCCTGGGTAGAGAACCGGGGCTTGCGCTGCTGTTTTACTTTCATTGATGTCTTAGCCATGAGAATTTACCTCCTTATTGTCTTGCGAACGGCATATTGAACAGAGTCAACAGCTCGCGTGCCTCTTCGTCGGTCTTTGCAGTGGTGACGAAGATGACATCCATACCTCTGGTCTTGTCGATCTTATCGTATTCGATCTCAGGAAAGATGAACTGCTCCTTAATACCGAGCGCATAGTTCCCTCTGCCGTCGAACGCGTTGGGATTGACGCCCCTGAAGTCACGCACACGAGGCAATGCCAGGTTCACCAGACGATCCAGGAACTCATACATCTTGTCGCCGCGGAGTGTTGTCTTACAGCCGATATTCATACCTTCACGGATCTTGAAGTTTGCTACGGAATTCTTGGCCTTGGTCAGAACAGCCTTCTGGCCTGTGATGATCTCCATGTCATTTACGGCGTTCTCCAGGACCTTGGCATTGTCCTTTGCCTCGCCGACGCCCATATTTACCACGATCTTCTCAAGCTTCGGCACTTCCATAACATTTTTATATCCGAACTTCTTTATCATAGCCTCTACGATCTCGTCGTAGTACAAATCTTTCAGTCTTGCCACTTTTCGTTCCTCCTTCCTATTGATCAGTCAATTATTTCGCCGGTCGCCTTGGCATAACGGACTTTCTTGTCCCCGTCCATCTTGAAGCCGACTCTGGTCGCCTTGCCCTTATAGACAAGCATGACATTGGATATATCAATAGGAGCTTCTCTCCGAATAATGCCGCCGTCGGGATTTGCCTGGGAAGGCTTCGCATGCTTTGTGATCATGTTCACGCCCTCTACCAGCACCTTTCTCTTCTTTGCGTCTACGGAAATTACCTTTCCCTCTGTGTTGTTGTCCTTACCTGCGATGACCCTTACGGTGTCGCCCTTTTTGATCTTTAATGTCGACATACAGCACCTCCTTATAATACTTCGGGAGCCAGAGATGCGATCTTCATGAACTGTCTGTCACGGAGCTCTCTCGCTACCGGCCCAAAAATACGGGTTCCTCTTGGTGTCTTGTCATCCTTGATGATCACTGCAGCATTCTCATCGAACTTGATGTAGGAACCGTCCTTGCGGCGTGCGCCCTTTACGGTGCGGACTACAACGGCCTTGACAACATCGCCCTTCTTTACAACGCCGCCTGGTGTTGCATCTTTAACGGAAGCAACAATAATATCGCCGATCTGTGCATATCTTCTTGTGGAGCCGCCCATGACCCGGATGCAGAGAAGCTCTTTTGCACCGGTGTTATCAGCGACCTTCAGTCTTGTTTCCTGCTGAACCATGATTTTCCTCCTTTGCCGCAGCTGCGGCCAAATATGGATCTGATTATAATTACTTGACTTTCTCTACGATCTCTACGAGCCTCCATCTCTTCTCCTTGGACAGAGGTCTGGTCTCCATGACCTTGACGGTATCTCCAATATTACATTCGTTATTCTCGTCATGAGCCTTCAGCTTGTAGGTCCTTTTCACGACCTTACCGTACAGGGGATGCTTTACGTGCTCCTCGATAGCTACAACGATCGTCTTATCCATCTTATTGCTTGTGACCTTACCGGTACGGACTTTTCTCAAATTTCTTTCCACAGTTGCTCTCCTTTCTGCGCTTTCGGATCAGGCTCTTGCCTTCTCAGTGATAACTGTCTGGATACGCGCAATGTTCCTTCTGACATCCTTGATTCTTGCAGTATTATCCAGCTGATTGGTCGCGTTCTGGAATCTCAGATTGAAAAGTTCCTTTTTTGCAGCAACAAGCTCCTCATTTAATTCTTCAACGGACTTGCCTTTTAATTCTTCTACGAACCTACTCGATTTCATTTTTCTACACCGCCTTCCAAATCTGCCTTAGAAACGATTTTGCACTTGCAGGGAAGCTTATGCATTGCAAGACGCAGTGCCTCCTTCGCCTGATCCTCAGGGACACCGGCGATTTCAAACATCACGCGTCCGGGCTTTACGACTGCGACCCAGTACTCCAGAGCACCCTTACCGGAACCCATACGGGTCTCAGCAGGCTTTGCCGTGACGGGCTTGTCGGGGAATATCTTGATCCACACCTTACCGGTACGCTTTGTATAACGGGTGAGGGCAATACGTGCCGCCTCGATCTGATTGGACTTTATCCAGCAGGGCTCCAGCGCTACCAGACCATACTCGCCGTAGGAGAGAGTGTTGCCTCTCATTGCCTTACCTGCCATGGTGCCGCGGAACTGTTTACGACGCTTTACTCTTTTCGGCATTAACATAATTATTTCTCGCTCCCTTCCGTCTGATTTCCCTTTGTAGGAAGGATCTCACCTTTATAGATCCAAACCTTGACTCCGATCTTGCCGTAGGTGGTATCTGCCTCCGCAAAACCGTAATCGATGTCTGCTCTCAGAGTCTGCAGCGGGATCGTTCCCTCACTGTAGAACTCCGTGCGGGCAATATCCGCACCGCCCAGGCGGCCTGCACATGCAGCCTTGATCCCCAGCGCGCCCGCCTTCATGGTCCTGCCCATGCAGGATTTCATGGCACGTCTGAAGGAAACGCGGTTCTCCAGCTGCTGGGCAATATTCTCAGCTACCAGCTGGGCATCCTTGTCAGGTCTCTTGATCTCCTTGATGTCTATCGACACCTTCTTGTCGGTAAGCTTGGACAGTTCGTTCTTGGTCACCTCGATCTCGGTGCCGCCCTTGCCGATGATCACGCCGGGCTTTGCAGTATGAACGATCACTCTCACTCTGTCAGATGCTCTCTCGATCTCGATTTTGGAGATGCCGGCATTGAATAATTTCTTCTTCAAAAACTTTCTGATGTTATAATCTTCTACAAGATAATCGGGAAATTCGCTCTCAGCATACCATTTGGAATCCCAATCTTTGATAATTCCGACTCTCAAGCCATGAGGATTAACTTTCTGTCCCATTTATTTGTTTGCTCCTTTCCTTACTTCTTCTCATCCAGCACAATGGTGATGTGGCTCATTCTCTTCTCGATCCTGTAGGCTCTGCCCTGTGCTCTGGGCTGAATGCGCTTCATGGTCGGTCCCTTGTTTGCATAGCATTGTGCAATATACAGATTCTCTCTGTTCATTCCGTTATTGTTCTCTGCATTTGCAATTGCAGACTCAAGCAGCTTCTTGATAAGGCTGGAAGCGTATCTGGGATTGTACTCCAGAATACCGAGCGCCGTCTCTACATCCTTTCCTCTGATGGCATCCAGAACGAAACATGCCTTCTGTACGGACACTCTAGCATAAGATAACTTTGCGGAAGGTCTGGTCTCTCTCTGGAGTTTGTTTCTCTCTCTCTTAATTTTAGATCTATGTCCCTTAGCCATAGACTGTTGTCCTCCTTTCAAAATGCCGGAAGGTCATCAGGTCCCCTCCGGGCGATCCGCGCCGGGATGATTCCCGAAGCCTGTTTCCTTGGATCGCACTTACTTTACCTTGGACTTTTTCTCATCCTTGCCATGGCCGCGGTAAGTTCTCGTTGCAACGAACTCGCCCAGCTTATGGCCGACCATATCCTCGGTCACATATACAGGAACATGCTTTCTGCCGTCGTGTACTGCAATTGTGTGTCCCACAAAGGAAGGGAAAATTGTAGAACGGCGGGACCAGGTCTTGATGACCTGCTTCTGTCCTGATGCATTTAAAGCGTCAACTTTCTTTAACAGATTCTCATCTGCGAAAGGTCCTTTTTTCAGTGATCTAGCCATTTTCTATCCTCCTGTTTTTATAAAACACATATTACTTGATCGCTTTGCCGTCGCGTCTTCTCACGATCAGCTTGTCGGAAGCCTTCTTGCCCTTGCGGGTCTTCAGTCCCAGTGCAGGCTTGCCCCAGGGAGTGCTGGGACCGGGCCGGCCGATACCGGTCTTGCCTTCACCACCGCCGTGAGGGTGGTCATTGGGGTTCATGACGGAACCGCGTACCGTGGGACGAATGCCCATGTGGCGCTTACGGCCCGCCTTACCGATCTTTACAAGGCTGTGGTCTACGTTTCCGACTACACCGACGGTCGCGCGGCATACCAGCGGGACCATTCTCATCTCACCGGAAGGGAGACGCAGCGTCGCGTACTTGCCTTCCTTAGCCATCAGCTGTGCGCTGTTTCCGGCGGAACGGACCAACTGGCCGCCCTTGCCGGGATATAACTCAATGTTGTGTACCTGAGTACCGACAGGAATCTCCGATAAAGGCAGGCAGTTGCCCACTCTCACCTCTGCGGCAGGGCCGTTCATCACCTTCATGCCGTCAGTCAGTCCCTCCGGCGCAATGATGTAGGCCTTCTCGCCATCCTCATAACAGATCAGCGCGATGTTCGCGGTCCTGTTGGGATCGTACTCGATGCCGATGACCTTTGCAGGGATTCCGTCCTTATTTCGCTTGAAATCGATCATTCTGTACTTTCTTCTGTTTCCGCCGCCATGGTGCCTCACGGTAATCTTACCCTGATTGTTGCGGCCGGCATTCTTCTTCAGGGAAGTGCAAAGGCTCTTCTCCGGTGTGGTCTTGGTGATTTCGGAGAAATCAGAGCCGGTCATGTTTCTTCTGGAAGGTGTATAGGGATTATATGTCTTGATTCCCATTGTCTTATCTCCTTTTCTTTGATTCTTTGCGCAGCGCATTCCCGCGCCGCATACTTAAATCCGCTGAGCTCTTATCACAGTCCTGCAAAGATCTCAATATCCTTGCTGTCCTCGGTGAGCTGTACGATCGCTTTCTTTGTCTTGGCGGTCTTTCCGTATACCGTGCCGCGCCTCTTGTTCTTGCCCTCGCAGTTCATGGTATTCACTTTCCTGACCTTGGTGCCCTCGAACATTTTCTCCACGGCCTCTTTGATCTGTGCCTTGTTCGCGTCGGTATGAACCAGGAAAGTATATTTCTTTTCGCTCATTCCGGCCATGCTCTTCTCGGTGATGACCGGCTTGAGGATCACGTCGTAATACTTAATGTCTGCCATTATGCGTACACCTCCTCGATCTTGGCCACAGCAGCCTTTGTCAGGACCAGCTTCTTAGCCTTCATAATATCATACACGTTGATGGTGTTGACCAGAGTGGTGTCGACTCCCTCCACATTCCTTGCGGACATTACCACATTCGTGTCGTTTTCGTCAATTACCACCAGGCCCTTCTGAACCTTCAGATTATCCATCACATTCACAAAATTTTTGGTCTTGATCTCATCGAATTTCAACTCGTCGATCACGATCAGATTGCTGTTCAGGACCTTGTCGGTGAGCGCGGACTTTAACGCTGCTCTCTTCTCCTTCTTGTTGAGCTTGAAAGAATAATCTCTCGGAACGGGAGCGAAGACCACTCCGCCGCCGGTCCACTGGGGAGATCTGGTGGAACCCTGTCTCGCATGACCGGTCCCCTTCTGTCTCCAGGGCTTTCTTCCGCCGCCGGACACCTCGGAACGTGTCTTAGCCTTCTGTGTCCCCTGACGTTTATTTGCAAGATGCTGTACCACTGCCATGTGCACCAGGTGCTCATTTACCTTCACACCGAACACTGCATCATTCAGATCAATAGTACCGACTTCCTTGCCTTCCATATTAAAAACAGATACTTTTGCCATCTGGTTGGCCCTCCTTTCATGTGCGCCGCGGCGCACTGTTATGCTTCCACCTTAACGGTTTCTTTGACGGTCACTAACGCTTTCTTGGGGCCGGGCACTGCACCCTTTACCAGAAGCAGGTTCTTCTCTGCGTCTACCCTTACCACCTGCAGATTCTGAACAGTCACCTTCACGCAGCCCATATGACCGGGCATTCCCTTGCCCTTGAACACGCGGCTGGGTGAAGAGCAGGCACCGTTGGAACCCTGATGACGGTGGAACTTGGAACCGTGCTTCATGGGTCCTCTGTGCTGACCGAGCCTCTTGATGGCGCCCTGGAAGCCTTTACCCTTTGAGATAGCGGAAACATCGACCTTGTCTCCCTCCTCGAAGATATCGGCCTTGATCTCAGCGCCCAGGCTGTACTCCTCCGCATTGTCGAACTTTAACTCTCTCACATATCTTTTTGAGCTGACGCCCGCCTTTTTAAAATGGCCCTGCTCCGCCTTGTTGGCGCCGTGTCTGTGTATTACTTCCTTTCTTCCGCTGGCGTCTCTGTTGACGATCCTGTCCTTCTTGTCCACAAAGCCCACCTGAACGGCACTGTAACCGTCATTCTCAGGAGTCTTGATCTGAGTGACTACGCAGGGACCTGCCTGAAGAACGGTCACCGGGATCAGTGTTCCGTCCTCATTAAAAATCTGAGTCATTCCGACTTTTGTTGCCAAAATTGCTTTCTTCATTTTTCCTCTCTTTCTGCCTTCCGGCGTTCTACATAGCGGACCACGCAGTTATCGTTGCGCTCATAACCGCGGAAGCATCGCTTCCTGCCTCCGCATACGGCGGAGACGTGTTCTTACGTCTAAGTAGAGGTCTTCCTTTAAATCATTTTGCCTTCATCTTTATGTCAATGTACACGCCGGCAGGCATTTCCAGCCTCTGCAGCGCATCCACTGTCTTCTGGGTCGGAGTAATGATGTCGATCAGTCTCTTGTGAGTCCTCTGCTCGAACTGCTCTCTCGAATCCTTGTACTTGTGTACCGCTCTCAGAATGGTGACCACCTCTTTCTTTGTGGGAAGGGGCACGGGGCCGCTCACCTCAGAACCGGTCTTCTTTACAGTTTCAATGATCTTCTTGGCAGATGCATCCACAAGCTGATGCTCGTAAGCCTTCAGTGTGATTCTCATTACTTGATTTGCCATAAAAAAAGTCGCCTCCTTTTCGCACTTTCAATTCTCAAGTACGACAAGCGGTGACTGTACACTCTCCCGTGTGTGTCCTAAATCCTTACGCAACTTTTTGGGAACAGGTCATTTACACGTCGTTTCTGCCCTCGGCAGACTTTTAACTGGTACAGTGACTTGTCGTCAGTTTTCTAACTTGACATTCGCTCCACGGAAAACCTGACTGCCATTGCTGGCATCCAGCAACCTCACGCTTCACAGCTATCATGCCACAGCATTGATTAGTATACATGGAAAAAGTCCTTTTGACAAGGACTTTTTTTAAAAAATTGTATTTTTTTCCATACAATCCGTCACAGACCGAACATTTCCCGGCAGATCACCCTCCCGGTATCCGTCCTGAATATCTCTCTGTATGTGTGCAGGACCGAATCTCTGTCGGCTCCGTTCTCCGCCAGGTTCACAAGAAAATCCGCCTCCACCAGGATCTGATAGTCCGGGCCGTCTATCTTGTCATAGGTGTGGTGATGCCCCACCAGAAAGCTCACGCGCTCCTTCACATCCGGCGCGGCGCCGAGCCTGCCGAGCATCTCCTCCGCCAGTGCCGGTCCCTCTTTCTCCTGCAGCTTCCCGCTGCAGTCGCCGTACTTCTCCTCGCACAGCCGGACAGCAATGTCATGCACGATAGCCGCCGCTTCGGTGATGAACTGCAGATTGGGATCCAGATGTTCGGATTCCGCGATCAGACGCGCAAAGCCGTACACCTTGAGAAGGTGCTGAATGCGTCCGGCATCCCCCCTGTCATATCGGATCATTTCCATCAGCAATGCGTTCAGCATGCTCATCGCCTTCCTTTCCGTCTGCCGCCGGCAGCAACATTTTTATTATAGTCTATTTATTTTTCGCAGGCAATTCTATTTTTTATAATATTTTTGTCCGCACCTGGGCGTATTGTGGTAAAATATCTTCATAATTCATAATAAGGAAAGGAACCTGTTCCCATGTGGATTGCCGACAACTGGAAAGACTATGAGGTGCTGGACACCTCCGCGGGAGAAAAACTGGAGAGATGGGGGGAGTATATCCTGGTGCGGCCGGACCCTCAGGTGATCTGGAAGACCGCCCACGACCATGCGGGCTGGAAGCAGAAGAACGGCCACTATCATCGCAGCTCCAAGGGAGGCGGTGAGTGGGAGTTCTTTGACCTGCCGGATGAATGGACCGTATCCTACGAGCCGGGCGGCGGCCCGGACAGTGCCCGCGGGCAGAGCCGGCTCACCTTCCGTCTGAAGCCCTTCCATTTTAAGCACACCGGCCTTTTTCCGGAGCAGGCGGTGAATTGGGACTGGTTCACGGAAATCATCCGGAATTCCCGTCCTGCAGCCGACAGACCCGTAAAGGTGCTCAATCTGTTCGCCTATACCGGTGGCGCCACTCTGGCTGCTGCCGCTGCGGGCGCCCATGTCACACATGTGGACGCCTCAAAGGGCATGGTAGGCTGGGCCAGGGAAAATGCACAGACCTCCGGCCTGGGCGATGCCCCCATCCGCTGGCTGGTGGACGACTGTATGAAGTTCGTGGAGCGGGAGATCCGCCGGGGCAACAAATACGACGGCATCATTATGGATCCGCCCTCTTACGGCCGGGGCCCCAAGGGGGAGGTCTGGAAAATAGAAGAGAGCATATGGCCCTTTATCGAGCTGACTGCACAACTGCTCTCCCCCGACGCGCTCTTCCTTCTGATCAATTCCTATACCACGGGACTGCAGCCTGCGGTTCTTTCTTATATGATGAACCTTGCCATCCAAAAACGCTTTGGCGGCAGGGTCGAAGCGGACGAAATCGGTCTGCCCGTGAGCAGGAGCGGTCTCATTCTGCCCTGCGGTGCATCGGGCCGCTGGTACCGCTGAACTCCGCCGACCGGCTTTTCGTCTTAACGCCTTTCACTGCCAACTTCCGGCAAAATAACAGACAGCGCGTGATGCAGGGCTCATTTTCTTACTGACAGAAAAGGTGCATAGCGATGCATAATACTTTTGAAAACTTTCCAAAGCTCAAGCGACATTTGTACAGTTTCCTTCTCTCCGTCTGCTGCATGGCTGCTGCCGCAGGGATATCCCTTCTCTACCGTCGCTGTATGCCCAAGCCTGTCTGCGCCAATATCGTCATGATATTCCTCTTCTTTGTGATCGTTGTCTCCGGCCTTGTCAACAGCTGCCTGTACGGCATTGCCTGTTCCGTATTTTCACTGCTTTGGCTCCGCTTCCTGTTTCCCCCGCGCAGCGGGTATCCCGTTATGTTCTTCGGCATCATCCCGATTTCGGTCTTTGTGAACACACTGACCTCACACCTGACTGCCCAGGCCGGCATGATCGCCGAGCACAGGAGACAGCTGGAGGAGGCGGAAAAAGAAAAGATGCGGGCCAATCTGCTCAGGGCCGTCTCCCACGACCTGCGCACGCCCCTGACCGCCATCATCGGCAGCAGTACGGCCTATCTGGAAAACCAATCTCAGCTGTCGGAACAGGAAAAGACGGCAATCGTAAAAAACATATGTAAGGATTCCCACTGGATGGTAAATATGGTGGAGAATCTCCTGACCGTCACCAGAATTCAGGGAGAGGACCTGACGGTCAGCACCGATATCGAATCTGTGGAGGAGGTGATCGGCGAGGCGCTCCAAAAAACGAAGATCCGGCATCCCGGATGCATCATCCACACAAAAATTCCCGACCAATTCATCATGCTCCCCATGGACGCTGTTCTCATCGAGCAGGTGACCCTCAATCTGCTGGACAATGCTTTGCGCCATTCCGAAAGCCTCGCTCCCATAGAGCTTATCGTGGAGGATGCTCCCAAGTACGTCTTCTTTACCGTCAGAGACTACGGCAGAGGCATCCCGGAGGATATTCTTGACAGGCTTTTTGACGGATCCGGCCGTGCCGCCCCGTCATCCGATGCCCAGGGAAACAGGGGAATCGGTCTGGTCATATGCGAGACGATCATCCGGGCCCATCACGGCACGCTCACAGGACATAATCACGGGAAAGGAGCGGAATTTACCTTCACGCTGCCGAAAGAAAAGAAGGAGAGCTTCCTATGAATCCGAAAATCAAAATATTACTGATCGAAGATGACAGAGACATTGTGTCCTTCATCACCACCTCCCTGACGGTACACGACTATCATATCTGCAATGCCGTGACCGGAAGGGAGGGCCTCTGTCTGGCCGCATCCCTCTGTCCCGACGTGATCCTGCTGGATCTGGGACTTCCCGATATAGACGGATATCAGGTACTGGAACGGCTCCGCGTCTGGAGCAGTGTCCCCATCATCGTCATCTCTGCCCATTCCGAAGAGGACGAGAAAGTGACGGCCCTGGATCTCGGAGCCGACGACTATATCATCAAGCCCTTCGGGACGGCGGAATTGATGGCGCGGATTCGCACTTCCCTGCGCCACAGCTTTGTATCGGTTCCTGACAGGACCTATCGCGCTCTTGGCCTGGAGATCGATCTGGAGAAAAGGACCGTGAAGCTGAACGGTCAGATCATCCATCTCACTCAGACCGAATATCAGCTTCTGGCGCTTCTGGCACAGAACTCCGGCAAGGTCCTGACCTACCGCACTATTATACATACGATCTGGGGGCCTTACGCAGACAACAGCAATCAGATCCTGCGGGTCAACATGGCAAATATACGCCGCAAGATCGAGGCCGATTCCGCGCAGCCCCAATACGTGTTCACGGAAGTCGGCATCGGCTACCGCATGCGGGAAAACGAAAACATTTAAGTCTATCTCATCATGGAATAGAACATGTTCCAAATTTCCTCCGGCGTTCCCCGCCCGTTGAATCTCAGCAGTACACCGTCCGGATAAAGCACGGAAAAGTTTCCCCTGGGCGTATCCGTGTCACCGGCATCCTCGTAAGCGAGGAGCCTGCTCTCCATCAGCTCCAGCCCCGTATCGGCTCCCAGGTCCGTCCAATCGAAGACGGGGTCCTGAAAGGTCTGAAGATATTCCGCCGGGACCGTTTCCCCGAAGGGAATTTCGTACAGTCTCTCATCATAAGTCTCCGGTCTGCTGATGTCCGCCAAAACGACAGTGTCCGCCTCCACCTGGGACACCGTTATCACGATACTGTCCATCCCTCTGCTCCAGCACACGGTCACATCCTGCTCCTCTTCGTCGATCCGGGCCGATTCAAAGACATATCCCGACGGCAGATCCCTGGGGATAAATGCGCCCAGCGGCATCCATTCTCTGGCCTCCTGCTCGGTGACCTCCCTTGCCCCGTCGGGCGGACAGGCTTCCAGATCGGTGGCCTCCTCTGCCCCGTCAGGCGGGCAGGCCTCCTGCCCGTCGGACTCCTTCACAGCGTCGGTCAGGCCGTCATGCTCCTCCGGCGGCGCTTCCTCTGAAACGCCTGCCGCCGGGGCCTCCGCATCCTCCTGCACCTCCGCTACAGGCGCGCCGTTCAATTGTCCGCCGTCTTCCGTATCCTGCATAGCGATCTTATCCATGGCGGCGTCCTGCGTAAACAGACTTTTCTCAGACGGGCCGGCGAACCGCAGCGCATTCCATGCCAATGCCCCCACCGCGATAAGGCCCAGACAGGCCGCCCACATGCGCCCTCTTCTCCACAGAGGTATTGCCGTCCCGCCTTCCTCATCACAGCGTGCCAGCAGGTCCTGATCCGCCCCGCTCAGTGCATCCAGAATCCGCAGCGCCCCCTGATCGATATTATCGTTTTGATCGATATTATCGCTCTGATCGATATTATCGTTCTTCATAATATAATGCCCTCTTTCTCCAGAAAGGTCCTGAGCCGTCCGCGGGTCCTGAACAGCGAGGTCTTCACTGTGCTCAGCTTCATTCCGTACCGCTTTGCAATGCTGCTGTATTCCTCCACATACCAGTATCTCCGCAGGAACACATTGCAGTCTCGCTCCGGCAGGGTGTGGAGGAACTCATTGAGAAGCCTCTCCAGCTCCGCTGTCTCTACCGCGTCCTCCGTGCTGTGCCTGTCCGGCACACATTCCGCCAGCTCGTCCAGCGCCAGCATCATCTCTCCGCTGCCTCTTTTCTTTGCGCGCTTTTCCTTCCACCGGTCCAGGGACAGATTTCTGGTGATCGTTCCCAGGAAAAGAGCGAGCCTGCCCGGACGGCTGGGCGGCATGGCGTTCCATGCCCTGAGCCATGTATCGTTCACACACTCGTCGGTGTCCTCACGGTCACGGAGAATACGAAAAGCAATGCTGTGGCAATAGCTGCCATAGCTTCTCTGGGATTCCGTGATGGCTTGTTCGTCGCGCGACCAGTAAAGGTCTACGATCTGATCGTCCTGCATAGGCTTTGCTTGTCTCCTTTTGGATACGGAATGGCCGGTCACTGTATCAGACGAGAAAAAATCGACAAAGTTTCACATCATCGGGGCAATGAACCGCATCATTCTGCCGAGCATTCTGTCGCGGAGGGGAAGACGCCTGTAATCTTCCGGTCTCACTTCTATACATTTCTGCAGGGTCTCCTGCACATCCTGTTCGACCTTTTCCACCTGCGTATTCTGATACAGCACCAGGCCGCACTCAAAGTGGTGGTACAGACTGCGGTAATCCAGATTCACCGTCCCCACCACCGCCTTTGCGTCGTCCGCCGCAAACACTTTGGCGTGGACAAATCCCTTCTCGTACTCACAGATCCGCACACCGGCTTCCAGGAGCTGATTATAGTAGGTCTTTGCCAGAACAAAGGCATATTTTTTATCGGGCACATGAGGCATGATAATGATCACCTCCACTCCCCGCTTCGCCGCATAGGTCAACGCCGTCAGCATCTGGTGGTCCGGCACCAGATAAGGCGTCATAATGTGCACGTACGTGTGGGCGGTGTTGATGATATCCAGATAGACTCTCTCCCCCACGCGCTCCCTTCCCAGCGGACATACGCTGTAGGGAATCACGTAGCCGTCTTTTTCCTGCCGCGCGTCGGCCGGCCGCTCATAGAGAGCATAATTTTCTTCCCCTTTTGCGGAGACGTTCCACATTTCCAGGAACATATAGGTAAAGCGCTCCACGGCATCTCCCGTCAGCCGGACGCCCGCATCCTTCCAGTGGCCGAATCTTACCTTTTCGTTGATATATTCATCGGAGAGATTGATTCCGCCCGTATACGCGACTTTCCCGTCCACCACGACTATCTTGCGGTGGTCGCGGTTGTTGAAATGCGGGGAAAAGACAGGCTTCACAGGAGAAAACACTCTGCACTTGATGCCCTCCTGCTCCAGCTGCTGGTGATAATGGCCCGGCAGATACCAGAGGGCGCACGTTCCGTCAAACATGAAACGGACCTCCACTCCCTGCCGCACCTTCTCCTTCAGCACCTCATGGATCGTGTTCCACATCCTCCCCTCACTGACGATAAAGAACTCCATGAAAATATATTTTTCCGCTTTTCTCAGATCCTCCACCATATCCGGAAATTGTCCGTCGCCCAGCGAGTAATATTTTACCTGTGTGTTTTCATAGACCGGGCTGTTGTCGCAGTTCCAGAGATAGTGGGCCAGCTGCCCCATATGAGGGCTCTCGGCGCGCAGTCCGTCCCACACCTCTCTGCTGGGGTGCACGTGCTGATGCGTAAATTTTGACAGCTCCACCAGTTTTCCGTTCATCACCTTGAGTCCCGGCTGAGAGACGATGGTCATATAAAAAATGGAGCCAAAAACGGGGAAAATGGCGATTGGAAACATCCATGCCAGCTTCATGTCCGGATTGCCCGGATCGTTATAGATATACACCAGCGCGGCAGCGCTGATGGCAAGAAAAAGTCCGTAGAACCAAAAACTGTAACCGCGCAAAAGAACATAACCTACGAACAGAAGCGCGAACTGAGCCAGAAAGCCCACCAATATCATTGCTGTTCGTCCATAAATGACTGTCTTGACCTTTACGCCTTTTTGTTTTTTCATAATGATACCGCCGTCGTAACAACCTTAGCTCTCCATCGTCTCCGGCTCTAAAAAAAGATTAAGATTCACAAGGCACCGGTACAATATCTCCATTTCGTCCTCGTTCAGGTCTTTGATGATGGCCCGGATCATTCTCTTGTGAAAATCCCGATGATGATAAAAAGCTTTCCGTCCTTTTTCGGTCAGTGTGACATACACTAAGCGTTTGTCCTCAAGGCTTCTCTCGCGCCGTATATAGCCCTTTTTCTCCAGTCCGTTCATATTGGTGGTCAGAGTGCCCACCGTAACCGACAGTCTGTGCGCGATCACGGACATATTCCTCGGCTCTTCCACGCCGATGGCTTCTATGATGTGCAGATCGTTGTTGCTGATATCGCTGTATGCCTCTGTAATCACTGCCCTGGCTTCCATATCCATCACGTGGTCGAACAGATTGATCAACAGTTCATTCAGAGAGCGTGTTGTATTCTGCGCCATTTTGTCACTGCTGCCTTCCTTTAACAATAATAATTTACCCGATTTACAGAAATTGTCAAATACTTTTTATCACTGCCACTCCATGACACCGGCGCCGTAGGTCAGTCCCGCGCCGAAACCGGACAATACCAGCTTCATTCCGGGCCTGAGTCTGCCCTGCCTGTTCAGCTCGTCCAATAATACCGGTATTGCGGCGGAGGACATGTTCCCCACCCTGTCAAGATTGGTGGGAAAACGAGAGATATCCACCGACAGACGCTTCGCAATGCCCTCTATGATCCGCCTGTTCGCCTGGTGCAGAAGGAACAGGTCCACCTCCTCTATGTCAGTGTGCGTCTGCTCCAGCACCTCAAGAATACTCTCCGGCACCCGGCGTACCGCAAAGGCAAAGACCTCCCTTCCATCCATCTGCACATACGGAGCCTCCATCGGCAGAGACACATACGGATTTTTCAGTTCACGGCTGTCGCACCTCAGCACCTCGCCCTTGCGTCCGTCGGAATGCTGCACAAATCCCAGAAGTCCGCCCTTGTCACACTTCTCCACCATCACGGCGCCCGCGCCGTCTCCAAAGAGAACACAGGTCCCCCGGTCCGTCCAGTCCACGATCTTGGACAGCACCTCGCCGCCTGCCACCAGGGCATTCCGGTAAATGCCGGCCTCCACGTATGCGTATGCGGTGTTCAATGCAAAAAGAAAGCCGGCGCAGGCCGCGTTCAGATCGAAGGCCACCGCCTTTTGCGCTCCCAGAACACTCTGCACCTGGCAGGCGGCACACGGGATCCCCCGCTCCGGGCTGCAGGTGGCCACCAGCAAAAGCTCCACCTCCGAGGCCGCACGCCCCGCATTCTCCAAGGCTCCCGCACAGGCCTGAGCCGTGAGCGAGACCAGCGTCTCGCCGGTGGAGATGTGCCTGCCGCGGATTCCCGTCCTCTCTCTGATCCATTCATCCGAGGTGTCCACCAGCTTCTCCAGATCTGCATTGGTGACCTGCAGCTTCGGAAGCGCACTTCCGGTCCCGATTATCTTTACGGACATGATAAACCTTGCCTTCCTGCCATGCTGTCTCAGCGGCAAAAACAATGACTCCTAATGAACCTGTCCCCGCATTGCGTCAAAAGCTGCGGAAACGCCTGTATCTTTGATCTGCGATTTCCTCGCCGGACATTCCCTGAAATCTTGTGAGAAAATCCTTTATCTGCTCCTTCAGGAAGGCGCCGATGGCCTCCACAGTGCTGTCGTCCGCACCGCCGAATTCCGGGATGATTTTTTCGATCACGCCCAGATTCTTCAGATCCTGAGCCGTGATATGCATGACCTCGCTGGCCTCCCTGGCCTTGGAGGAATCCTTCCAGAGAATGGATGCAAAGCCTTCGGGGGACAGGATGGAATAGGTGGCGTTCTCCAGCATCCATACCTCGTTGCCCACCGCCGTGGCCAGCGCGCCGCCGCTTCCGCCCTCGCCGATAAAGATACAGAGTACCGGCACCTTCAGGGCCGCCATCTCCGTTAGATTTCTGGCGATCGCCTCACCCTGGCCCCGCTCCTCCGCTTCCACTCCGCAGAAGGCTCCGGCGGTATTCACAAAGCTGACGATCGGCCGGTTGAACTTCTCGGCCTGCTTCATCAGCCGCAGCGCCTTGCGGTATCCCTCAGGCATGGGCATACCAAAATTCCGCTCCTGGCACTCCTTCAGGTTCTTTCCCTTGTGGTCCGCGATCACAGTCACCGGCTGGCCGTCCAGAAATGCGATGCCGCCCACGATAGCCGGATCGTCGCGGAACGTCCTGTCCCCGTGCGCCTCCACGAAGTACTCGAAAATATACTCCATATAATCGGTGGCCGCCGGCCTTTCTACCCTGCGGACCGCCTTGACCTTTTCCCATGCGTTCTTGGGGCGCACTTTCCACGCCTGCTCCTTCAGGATCTCACTCAGGACAAAATGGAAATCCGTGCCGGGCGTGAACTCCGCATACCTTCCTTCACGGCCCTGGTGGGCCTTCACCAGAAAATAGATGGTCTTTTTCAGGTTCTCTCTCGTAACGATGCCGTCGATAATGCCGTGCTCCACCAAGAACTCCGCGGTCTGAAAGCCCGCAGGCAGCTCCTGTCCGATGGTCTGCTTGATGACTCTGGGACCCGCAAAGCCGATCAGCGCGCCGGGCTCCGCCATGATCACATCCCCCAGCATGGCAAAGCTTGCAGTGACACCGCCCGTGGTGGGATCCGTCAATACGGTGCAGTAGAGAAGTCCTGCTTCTCCCAGCTTCCGGACAGCGGCAGATGTCTTCGCCATCTGCATCAGGGACATGATCCCCTCCTGCATTCTGGCACCGCCGGAGCAGCAGAACAGAAATACCGGCAGCCTCAGCTTGATCGCCCGTTCTATGGCAGCGGTGATCTTCTCGCCTACCGCCTGGCCCATGCTGGCCATAAGGAACCGCGAGTCGCAGATGCCAAGCACGATCTCCTCGCCGAAGACCCTGCACCGGCCGACCGTCACTGCCTCATCCAGACCTGTCTTGCTCTTTGCCTCCTGCAGCTTTTCCTCATAGCCCTCATAGGACAGCGGATTGCTGACAGGCATATCCGTGAACCAGGGTTCAAAGGTGCGGGGATCCGCCACCATCTTAATGCGATTGGGCACCTTCACCCGAAAGTATCCCCCGCACTCATAGCAAACGTATTTTCTTTTTACCACCCTCTCGCGGTCTACCATTTTACCGCATTTCGGGCAGCGGATCAGATACACGTCCTTCATCTGGGACTGTCCGGAGGATTCCGCTCCGGAATCGGACTCTCTCCCCGCTGTGGCAGCAATGCCCTTCGGTATTGTAAAGCCGTTCAGCTTTCCCAATTTTCTGGAAAAGAATTCTGCACGTTTTTCACTCAACAGACTCATAAAGATACCACGCCTTTCCGCTGCAGCCGTTCTTCGACGGTCATCCGATGGCAAAGGTCAGCTCCGCTTCAGCCACCACCCTGTCATCCACTCTGGCAACAGCCCTGCCCACGCCCACAGGCCCCTTGGCCCTGACGATGACTGTCTCCAACATCAGCACGTCACCGGGAAGCACCTTCTGGCGGAATTTTGCCTTGTCGATCCCGGCGAAGTAGGCCGTGCGGCCCTGAAATTCCGGCTTTGACAAAATAGCCACCGCGCCCACCTGGGCCAGCGCTTCTATGATCAGCGCCCCCGGCATGACCGGATTCCCCGGAAAATGTCCTGTGAAGAACGGCTCGTTCACACTGACGCACTTTTTCCCCAGGGCCCTCTGTCCCGGCTCCAGCTGCTCGACGGTATCGATGAGCAGAAAGGGATACCGATGCGGGATGATCTCCATAATTTCTTTTGCTGTATACAATGACATATCAGGCCTCCCTGTATTTTCCCACCAAAATACTTGCATTATGTCCGCCGAAGCCCAAAGAATTACTCAGGGCATAGGGAATTTCCTCCCGGCAGCTCTCCATGCAGTAGTCAAGATCCAGTTCCTCACCGGGCTCCTGCAGCCCCACGGTCCTGTGGATAAAGCCCTCCTGCAGCTCCTTTACGCAGGTAATGAATTCCACTGCGCCCGCTGCGCCCAGAAGATGTCCCACCATAGACTTGGTAGAGTTGATCTTTATATTTTTTGCATGGTCGCCGAAGGCCAGCTTGACGGCCCTTGTCTCGAACAGATCGTTGTGATGCGTGCCGGTTCCGTGAGCGTTGATATAAGTCACGTCTGCCGGGTTCACGCCGCCGTCATTCACGGCGTTGATCATGGCCCTTGCAGCGCCTGCTCCGTCCTCGGCCGGAGAGGTGATGTGGTAGGCATCCGACGAGCATCCGTAGCCCAGCACCTCGGCGTAAATATGCGCACCGCGCTTTTTCGCGTGATCCAGCTCCTCCAGCACCGCTATGCCCGCGCCCTCGCCCATGACAAAACCGCTCCTGTCCCTGTCAAAGGGGAGGGAGCATCTGGCGGGATCCGTGCTGTCAGAAAGGGCCGTCAGAGAGGAAAATCCGGCTATGCTGATGGGGGTGACTGCGCTCTCCGTGCCCCCCGCTATCATCACGTCGGCATCGCCGTACTGAATGGTGCGAAATGCCTCGCCGATAGAATGGGTGCCCGTGGCACATGCGGTGACCACATTGATGCTTTTCCCCTTCAGGCCGAACTGTATGCTCACATTGCCTGCCGCCATGTTGGATATCATCAGCGGAACGAACAGGGGGCCCACTCTGGACGGACCCTTCTCCAAGAGCCTTCCGTATTCGCGCTCTATTGCCTGAAGGCTTCCCACGCCGCTGCCCACGGAACAGCCTACGCGATAGGGGTCTTCCTCCTCCATATTGAGCCCCGCGTCCGAGATCGCCTCTCCTGCTGCCGCCACCGCGAACTGGCAGAACTGCTCCATTCGCCGGGCCGCCTTTCTGTCCATATATTTCTCAGGTTCAAAATCTTTGACCTCCGCCGCCAGCTTGCACTTATAATCCGCAGTGTCAAATCTGGTGATGGGTGCAAATCCGATCTTCCCCTGCTTCACACCGTTCCAAAATTCTTCCACACTGTTGCCGATGGGCGTCACGGCGCCCATACCTGTCACGACCACTCGTCTCATCTTGGCTTCTCCTCCCAAATCTACATCGCCATTCCGCCGTCAACGTGTATCACCTGACCGGTAATATAGTCGGAGCATTTGCCCGCGAGGAACACCGCCGTCCGGGCGATATCCTCCGGAGCTCCGATCCTGCCCATGGGGATCGTCTGAAGCAATGCCTCTCTGGCCCTTTCCGGCATGGAATCCGTCATATCGGTGGCAATATAACCCGGAGCTATGGCGTTGACGCAGATTCCCCTGCCCGCCAGCTCCCTCGCCACGCTCTTTGTCAGGCCGATCAGCCCCGCCTTGGACGCAGAATAATTCGCCTGTCCCGCATTGCCCATGACGCCGGACACAGAGGATATATTGATCACCTTTCCGCCGCGCTGCTTCAAAAAATATCTGGACAGATGACGTATGGTGTTGAAAGCACCCTTCAGATTGGTGTTCAGAACGGTATCGTATTCCTCCTCCGTCATCCGCACGATCAGATCGTCTCTGGTGATCCCGGCATTGTTGACCAGAATATCCACATGGCCGTACTTTCCTATGATATCCTCCACCATTTTTCCGCAGGCGGCATAATCGGAAACATCACATCCCACGGCCTCCGCCTCACCGCCGCTCTGCCGGATCCGATCGGCCACCTCCAGCGCCCGTTCACGGGAACCGTTGTAATTTACCAACACCGTCGCCCCCTGCTCTGCCAGTGCCAGGGCTATGGCTCTTCCGATGCCGCGGCCTGCTCCGGTCACCAGAGCGACCCTTCCGGACAACTGCCCGCCTTCCCTCTTCAAGCTTTGCTGTACCGCTTCCATTCTCTTCCATTCCTCCATGAAGTACTACTGCATTTCTTCCGTGAGCTTTTCCAGGTCCGCCACCGTCTCCACATTTTTGGCGGTCACGTTCCTGTCGATCTTTCGCACAAATCCCGTCAGCGTCTTGCCGGGCCCGATCTCAATAAAGGTATCCGTCCCGTCGGCGATCATCCGCTCCACAGACTCACGCCACCTGACGGTGCCGGAGACCTGCTTTGCCAGCAGCTCCTTCACCCTGGAGCACTCTGTTACAGGAACCGCCTCCACATTGCACACATAGGGGATCACGGGGTCGCTGACCCTTACGTTTTTCAGCTCAGCCGCCAGCTTTTCGCCGGCTCCCGTCAGAAGCGCCGAATGAAAGGGCCCGCTCACCTTCAGCGGCACGCATTTGCGGGCGCCCGATTCCATCAATTTTCCTGCCGCCTCCTGCACCGCACACTTCTCCCCGGTGATAACGATCTGACCGGGGCAGTTGTCGTTGGCAACGGAGACGATGCCGCTCACGGCGGCGCAGACCTCCCTGACCGTATCAGGGTCCAGCCCCAGCACCGCAGTCATGGCACCGCCTATCGGATACGCCTCCTGCATATAAATACCGCGGCTGCGGATCAGCCGGAACAGATCCTCCTGTTCCATGACCTCGGCTGCGGCCAACGCACCGTACTCACCAAGGCTTAGTCCCGCACAGCAGTCCGCCTTGATGCCTCTCTCCTGAAGTACTCTCAGGATCGCCACCTCGGTGGTCAGCATGGCGATCTGCGTATACTCCGTGATATCCAGCTCGTCATTCTCCGTAAAGCACAGCCGAGCCACATCCAACCCCGTAGCCCTCTGCGCCGATTCATAAACGTGACGCGCCGTGTCAAAGGTATCGTAAAAATCCTTGCCCATACCAAAGTATTGAGCTCCCTGTCCGGGAAAGATAAATGCCGTCTTACTCATGATTCCTCTCTTCTCTGCCGCGAAGGCGGCCCAGGCAGCGCGAAGACAGCGGGAAGCTTATCGGTCCCCTCCGTTCAGCAGCGCCTGAGCCTGCTCTACGATCTCCTGGATGATCTCACTGCAGCTCTGTTCTTTTTTGATCATACCTGCTATCTGTCCGGCCATGACGGTTCCGTTTACCACATCGCCTTCTATCACGGCCTTGCGCAGGGAGCCAAGAGTCAGCTGCTCCAGCTCCATAAAATCTGCTCCCTCCTTTTCCAGCCGCAGATACTCCCTGGTCATCCTGTTGCGCAGGGAGCGCACCGGATGTCCGGTGCTCATGCCCGTCACTTCGGAATCAATGTCCGAAGCCTTGAGCAGTCTCTCTTTATAATTGGCATGTACGATGGATTCCTTTGCCGCCACAAAGCGGGTCCCCATCTGGACGCCCTCAGCTCCCAGCATCAGGGCCGCCGCCAGGCCTCTTCCGTCACCGATACCGCCCGCCGCGATCACGGGGATCGAGACCGCGTCCGCCACCTGGGGCACTAACGCCATTGTGGTGACGCTGCCGATATGGCCGCCGCTCTCCATTCCCTCCGCCACCACGGCATCGGCTCCGGCGCGCTCCATCATTCTGGCCATGGCCACACTGGCCACCACGGGGATCACCTTTACTCCGGCTTCCTTCCAAAGGCCCATAAATCTTGACGGATTTCCTGCACCCGTGGTCACCACGGGAACGCCTTCCTCCACCACGATCTTCGCCACCTCCTCCGCATTGGGATTCAGCAGCATCACATTGACGCCGAAGGGCTTATCCGTAAGCTCTCTGCACTTTCTGACCTGCTCTCTGACTATCTCCGGAGGAGCGGATGCGGCTCCGATCAGTCCGATGCCGCCTGCGTTGGAGACGGCCGCGGCAAGATGATATTCCGCCACCCAGGCCATGCCTCCCTGAATGACGGGATATTGAATTCCCAGAAGCTCTGTCAATTTCGTCTTCACACCAGTAACCATACCTTTCAAAAGCTTACGCGATGCCCTTATCCTTCAGATAATCCAGCACATTGCCCACAGTTGTCAGCTTTTCCAGGTCCTCCGAGGGAATTTCGATGCCGAACTCATCCTCCAGGGCCATTACCAGCTCGAACAGATCCAGGGAGTCTGCATTCAGATCATCCTTAAAGCTGGTGCTCTCGGTGATCTCCACTCCGTCTGCGTTCAACTTTTCCTCAATTACTGCCTTTACTTTGTCTAACATGATTCTTCTCCTTTTTTGATCCGTTTTAATAGTTTGAAAATCAAGAATTTTGATTTTCAATTATTTTGACTTTCAAACTACTTATTGGGATAATACACCAGGCGGGATGTTTTGTCAATACATTTCCGGTGCTCTTGCCATAAATGTTGTATGTAAAATTAATTTCGACAACCAGTTCTGCAACAGTTAAACAGTACAAAAAGAAGATATGGAGGAAAAAAGATGGATCAGAATGTGGTTAAGATCGTTGGAATCAAGAAAACGAAGAGCAAGGACGGAAAGAGCGAATTTTACAACTATTACTATACGAAGCGCTTTTCCGAGTATGAGGCTGAGAACTCTATCCAGCTTGCAGGTGTCTCCTGTGGTTATGAGTTCTGCCGGGAGGAGCTCGATTGCAAGGTCGGCGATGAAGTGGAGTTCATTTACACGAAGGGCTTCGGTGATCGGGCGCAGCTGATCGGGTGCATCATAGTCAAGCCTTCAGCTGCGGACAAGAAGTAAGTATCTAGGCCATAGGCATTAGATAAACAACTGGTTGTTATTAACCGTTGCGCGCGCGCGGAGAAAGGAGGAAAGCTATATGTCTGCATTTATTCCTATCATTGCGGCGGCTGAGGCAAGCATTGATACCAGTCTCGTGACGGAGCTGCTCAATCTGGTCAAGACCATGATGGGCCTGTTCACAGAGTTCCCGCTCAATATCATGCTGATCGCGTCCCTGGCCGGTATCGGGTTTGGTATCTTCGGCATCGCCAGAAGGGCTGCTTCCGGTCATTGATGCTCGTGAAGTTCCGATGAAACGTTTAGAAGTCAGCAGGTAGTAGGGGGCGGTGGTTCCGTCCCCTATTTTCATGGAGGTAGATAATGAAGAAACATGTAACAATTATGAATATTACTGTTTGCCTTGTGCTGGCCGTTCTTTTATGTCCGGCACTGATGGTACATGCTGCAGAACCTTCGCCTGAAATCGGAGATGAACTTTATAGGTTCGATATATTGGGCTGGAAGTTGAATGTCGAATCAGGCTATTATGGACCGGGTGAATTTGCCCGTACTCATGTTTTGGAATTTCTGGGTGGTGATATAGATTTTGTGTCTAATTATTATTGGTATCTTACGCCGGAAGGTAAAAGATGTGCCATGGTGTGTTTGTATGCTTTTTCTGATGAGCCGTTTATGCTTTCATCTTACAAACAGATGGGCGGGCCTAGTCACCCTGAAATTATGTACAATATGTTGGGTGATTATAAATCTGTTAATACCTATAGACTCGATGGTCAATCTATCAGTAATACACCGTATATGTTAGAAGTTCTCATTGGTTCAGAATACTCTGACAATGATCCGTATTTATTTGATACTTTTGAGGGCTTGCCGAACAAACGCATGGTTGAGGTTGATGGTGCCGATTTTAATCGTTTTGATTATGTAAAAGATCTAGTTGATGAATATAAAGAAAATTGTGGGTTTGATTGGAAAGTTGATGTGGCTGAATTTGATGATTGGTATCTTACAGGTGTGGATTATGTAAAATTAAAAGAAGATATGTATAAATTCTCTTGGAAGGGTACGTCTTTGGGTTCCAAGATTTCTGTATGTACTAATCAAAAGGTGATTGCATTTGTAAGAGATAAAGTTTCTGACAGTAGCTATAAGAATGTTAAGCTTGGTGAATGCAGCATTGGCGATAATGAATTTGTCGTTAATATAAGTAAGGCCAGTGGATTCAATGCATTGTTCTCGCCAGGGCATTCTTGGGATGGGGTTGTCTATTTGCAGCCGCAGGTCAATTGTAATGGACAAACTTATGTTGGCAGCTTAGTTAAATTTGATGTCAATAGTAAGGTGATTGTTACTGTTCCTGCTGGTGGCGAAAATAAAACTGTAGATCTTAATGATTTTTATTTGACTAATCTTTCCCTTATTAAAGGCATAGCGGATTCTGGTATAACTACTGGCAGATATAAAGTTACATGGTCTGGTGTTACTCATCCGGAAGATCTTGTGTATATACCTGATGATAAAACTGCTGTGATTGCTGTTGTTGCTCTTGAATATGCCGACGGAACTATTGAAAATCGCGAAGTAGCATCTACTACTATAGGAAAGGGGAAGTTCTATTTTGATCAAGACAAACTTTTAAATATTGATTCGGCTGAAAATGTTCATTGGGACGGTTATATATATGTTGGAGCTTCTTATGTTTCTGAAGATGGTGTCTTTTATTCGGGTCCGCTTATGGCACTTAATACTCTGACAGGTGATGCTTTTGTAGATGTCTTAGATGAGGAGAATGGCACAGTCAACAGGGAGCAGATTACAGATCCTAGTAATCCTACTGGTAATGGTAGTTCTTTTACGTCTTCTTCTATGACAACTTATGTGTCTGATGGTTTTAATTTTTTAAAAAATCTAATCAATATGATGTCGGTGTTTCCTAGCTTGGTGGCTGATGTTTTCCAGTTCATACCAAGCTTCTATATCAATGCAATAGGTGTTATGTTTATCATCATCTTTATTGCGCGAGTTCTTGGGAGGTAATTATGGATAATTTGCGTATACTTTTTAATTTTTGCGCGGACGTGATGCGAATCAATATACCTATTTGGGGGTACAATTTTAATCTTTTTGCCGTTGTTGCGTTTGTTTTCGCTGCGTCGCTTATTTTGTTTATTCTATTCAAAATTTTATTTTAAGTAGTTGCCTAGTCCGTTAAGTATAGTCATTATCAGTTGAAAATATACCACAAAGAGGACAACGTTGATGATCATTTTGCATAGAAAATAGATTCCTATGACTGTTACCCAGAAGCGAATCTTATCTAATGTGTACATGAGGTCACCGTGTAATATTTCATTTTCTTCACTGATGATGTTGTTATTCTGTTTTTCCATGCCTTTTCTCCTTTATGGAATAGATTAAGCTGCTGCTTGAGTTATCTTGGGAGTTTTGGTCTTTTTTCATGACCAGCCTTTCATCTCTTTTTTGAAGTCTTCTTCAGGAGTGATTTTATGTGTGTCGTTGTTGATTATATTGTGTGCTTCTACTATTGCATTTCTGATTGCAGATTTAAAGATTGTATATAATATAGCCCATTTTATTATTGTAACAATGATAGCAATTAATAAAATAATTCCTGTGAAGTTTTCAATGATGTCGTTCAGTATATCCATGTTATTGTCTCCTTTGTTTTTATGAAGATGATAACAAAAAATTGTATATTTGTCAAAGAAAAGGAGGTCTATATGGCTGATGAGATTTTTGGAATTTCTGTATATCGTTTAATTTTGGCCTATCCTGTAATGTTGTTCGCTGTTAGGTTTGGCCTTGCTTTGGTCTTGCCGGAAGAACTTGCGAAATCAGCTTTTCATGGAATGTTGTTTTTTATTCTGTTGATAGTGCTTGTTTGGGCAGTAGCTGTAGTTCTGCATGTATAAAGGAGGTCTATATGTATGATTTTTATTTCTCGACTTTTACTAATTGTAGTACTTGCTTTTATGGGTCTTTATTTAGTTTATATGGTGTTGACCCTATCTCCGTTGGAGGAGAGAACAAGGTTCTTCCGGGGAGTGTTGATATTTTATCTGGTGAGCTTCCTGTTGATTCTTTTGAAACATTGTCTGCAGGTGATGAGTTGGAGTCTATGACGGTATCCGGATCTGACGTATCCGGATCTGACAGTGGTGATGGTCCTGTTCTGGATCAGCTGCAGGTGATACATAACGATTTGCTCCTGATCATTGCGCTGCTCCTCTTCTTCTTTGCGTTCCGCCGGATCCGCTCGGCCGTTTCTGGCATAACGGGAAAGGGGTTGGATCGATGATATGTGATTTTTACTGTTATAAGTTTGTAAGATGTCTACGAAAGAATAAGCTTTGTAGCGAGTGCAGTATTTTCAGGAAACAGAAGAATATGTGCCGTTTTTGCACTCAGTCTCTTTATTGTCCTGATTCTTTGTATAAAGGAGGGAAAAAGAAATGCAGGCGATCATTGAAATGATATGTAACGGATCCACGGAGTTCACGCCGCAGGTCGTTGTCGGCCTGATCGTGTTCAGTCTGATACTGGACTGCATCGGCTCTATCGCTCATAGCATCTTGAGCGTGGGAAGGCGGTGATACTATGTCTATCATTGTGATATTTGTTCTCATTCTTGCGGTCTGCTGCTCTGTCTGTGTGCGGGTCAGTATCCAGCACCCTGTGAAGCTGGTCCGGTATGCCGTGCAGGATCTCATTCAGTACATTAGATACAAAGAATGGCGCATATGCCGGACCGGTAAGCTCATCTGTTTTGTTGGTCTGTTCGGCAAAGGGAAGACCCTTTCCGCCGTCCACCGTGTGGTGTCGGACTATAAGAGATATAACGGCCGTCTGATCTATGATTTTGCCCGGCATAAGTGGGTGCGTCAGTACGTGCAGGTGGTCTCCAATGTCTCGTTGTCCATTCCGTACATAGAGTT
>CANQUQ010000007.1 GCA_947627115.1 uncultured Acetatifactor sp. | reverse complement strand
CGCACTTTCCGCCTCTTCCTTGTCGGTATCTGCTGCGTCTGTCTCCTCCTTTTCCGTCTCTGCCGCAGACGTTTCCTTCGAAGTGTCTGTCTTGGCCGCAGTCTCATCCCCGGCGGCATCCGTCTCCTCCATTACCACCTCGCCGCCGTCAGTCTTCTTCACCGTATTGCCGCAGCCTGCAAGCATCGTCGCGGTCGTCACCGCCAGTACCAGTGTCAAAATCTTCTTTTTCATCTGTTTCCTCCTTTTTTGTCTCCCGCGGAGCATGCTTCTACGAAGAATGCTTCTGCGAAGCATGAAAAAAGAACCGCGAAAAGTACAGCAAACTCATCGCAGTTCTTGCAAACTCCGACTCCTCACCCTTGTAATTTTCCCTCTGGAGGGTATAATACATTCGGGTGTATCGCAGATTCCGTCTGTATTGTGTGATACCGGTAATACCATCCCTGCTCGGCACTGTTCCCGCAGTGTCGGGCGGTACACCTTCTTCTCCTGAAATCTAAAAGGCATTTTACCACACTTGCCGCCCTCGTGCAAATATTAAACGCAGCAATGCGCGGATTATATCACAATCTAAAAGGTGGGCTGACCTTTGGCATATTCCTTCCGGCGTTGCTTACTTTCGTCTTTACGTTTGCTAAGTAAAGCTACATAGAAAAACCACCCCTAAACTTTGGCAGGTGGCAGGGTGGCATTTCTACTTTGTCAATCGGTCAACCCACCCTTGTGGGCGGTTGTTCCTTACTTTTAGTATAATCCTTTCGATGAAATTATCAATCACTTTTCACATCGAGAATTATAGAGATGATAGGAAGCTTGAAAACATCGGAAATTTTATTACAATAAAAATATCAACATGAAAGGAGACTGATTATGGCATTATCAAACGATGACAAAAATTTCATCTCTCAATGTGGACGGTGCAACTTATGGATTTAAGCGAAACATCAGAACAAGAGTTATTGCAACATCTTCTTTCACGGTGTAAACTGTCACTGGAAGAAGTGCAGAGTGAAATGGAAAATATGCGGAATTCAAGGTATTTGAAAAATCACTCACACAAGATATGGCAGGGAACAGACGGCAGATGGCGTACTTATCTGCCAGACCCTGAAACTAACGGAAGGAGGTTGATCGCAAAAAGTACGCTGGACGATTTGAACAGGTTTATCATAGACCATTACCGTTCCATCGAAGAAAACGAATATGCCAGACGTTTCAAATTGAAGAACTGGTATTGTCAATGGCTTGAATACAAGAAGCTGCAGACAAGATCAGATATGTATATCCGCAAAATAGCAAGTGACTGGGACAGATTTTATAAGGGCAGCAAACTGGCAGAGACCTCCGTCACAAAGATGGACTATGATATTCTTCAGGAATGGGCGTTACGTATCACAAGGGATAGAAAGCTGACCAAGAAACAATACTACAATATGACCCTTATTATCAGGCAGACTCTTGATTATGCAGTACAGAAAAGGATAATCACTGAAAATCCTTTTAACAAGGTGCATGTTGACAGCAAGCTGTTCCAAGCAAAGAAAAAGCCATTAGATAAGACACAGGTATTCCTGACAAATGAACAGCCACTTATAGAAGCAGAGGCATGGAAAGATTTTGACAAGACTGGTTCCGTATCCTGTCTGGCTATTCCGTTTGCATTTCAAACAGGATTGCGTCTGGGAGAGATTGTCGCATTGAAGGAAAGCGACATAGACGGCAATTATATCCATGTTCAGCGCATGGAAATCCGTCAGGTAGAACAGCTTCCAGACGGCTCTTGGTCAAAACAGACCTTTGTTGTGGTTGATTATACAAAAACGGAAGCAGGAGACAGGGAAGTCTATCTAAGCCAGACAGCCCGAAGCATTCTGCAGAAAATCCATTCCAGCAATGAACAACATGGTTATTATGATGACGGTTTTCTGTTCCTCGGAGCGCAGGGACGTGTCCATTCTAAGAGCGTGGACTATCGTATCAGAAAATACTGCCGCCACATTGGCATATCTGAAAAAGCCATGCACAAAATCAGAAAGACCTACATCAGTACTCTGATCGACAGTGGCTTGAATATCAATGCCATACGTAAGCTGGCAGGTCACGAAGATGAACGGACCACTTATAACAACTATTGTTTTAATCGCATGACAGATGCACAAACGGAACAGCTTTTGGAAAGCGCGCTCAATGGATAAAAAGTGTAATCACGTGTAATCAAAAACCGCAAAAATGAAAAACTCAGAAGCCGCATAAAATAGGGCTTTCTGAGTACACAAAAAGCGGGTGATGGGAATCGAACCCACGTATCCAGCTTGGAAGGCTGGTGTTCTACCATTGAACTACACCCGCATGTGATAAAATATGCAATTGAAATCGGTCTTGAGCCTTTCCACAATGCCCAGAACCGGAATCGAACCAGTGACACGAGGATTTTCAGTCCTCTGCTCTACCAACTGAGCTATCTGGGCCTGCCGCATATATCCCTACGTCACAACATTGGTTATTTTACATGGAAAGCAGCAAAATGTCAAGACCTGCATTAAAATTTATATTCCCCATCAAGCCCGGTCGGGAACCGTTGAAATTAATTTTCCTGAAGCTCCTTGAACGTATAGAACTGTATCCCCATCTCATGGGCCCTCTTCAATACGTATTCCAGCCTTTTCTCCGAGACGCACCAGTCGCCGTCGCCTATGGCATGAGAATACAGTCCTACAATCGCACCGGTATTTTCATCCAGCTCCGCCAAAATTTCATCAATCCTCTTTTCAAACTCCTCATCGGAACTGTATTTTACATTGTCTATGGGAAGGGAATCTACAAAACCGTTGCGCATCTGGTGCTTCCCTACGAGTTCGTAATGATATGCCCCCCGAAGCACCTTGTAATGCTGCAGCAGCAATTCATTTAATTCCTCGTTATAAGAACCGAACGGATACGCAAAGGAAGTCAGCTCAAAACCCTTCTCGCGGAACACCTCTATGGGGGCAATCGCCTGCGCATAGACCTCGTCGGCGGAAGCCGTCTTCAGATCCACGTGATTTATGGTGTGAAAACCAATCTCATGGCCCCTCTCCACCGCGTGATAGCAAAAGTCGGTAGGTTCACTGCAATTCACAAAAAATGTCACCTTTGCGTCATACTGATCGAACAGATCAAAGTGTTCTTCCCAGCTCTGCGCGTTATAGTCGTCAAACGCCAGAACAATACCGCACTGATGAGCCTTATGCACTCTGTATATCTTGATCCCTCCCAGAATCCCTGCGGCCGTCAGCAGAAACATCCCCGTAATCAATATCATCAAAGTCTTCTTTTTCCGCTTCATACTTGCGCCTCCACATCCGTATTGCGATGTAATTATATCACACGATTCCAAAGATACCTTGCCATTGCTTCCCTTGTCACTCCCAAGTTGCATACTCCGCATATTCTTCCCAAATACAGCAGATCCATGTCTTACCCTGGTTGAAAACGATCTCATCGCCGTTCTTATCGTAAAATACATTCGGTTTATTGTCGCCTTCCCGCTTCCAGGTCCCTTCTATGACCTTTCCGTTCGTAAAGACATAGGCGGTGCCTGACCCGTGAACCTGGAACGCAAGATAATCATGGTCGTCCCTCACCTCACCGTGGCAGACCTTAAAGACTACATTCGTGACAGCCAGCTGTTCATCGTTGTACTCATCCACCTGCTCCTTTCCGTACTGGGAACGGTAGTAGAGCCGATCCTTAGGATCGTAGGTAAAGCAGGCGTTGTTGGAACCGTATCCGCCGCTGTTGGAGCCCGTTCCTCCCGGATAGATCTTGGTGGCATCGGGACAGTCCTTATAACCGGCCAAATAGCCTTCGTCCGCAAAGGTGAACGCCTGCTCAAAACGACCGTGTTCTTCGTATGTAGTATCGTACTTCAGGCGCTCCACAGCGTCGCTGTAACCGTCGACCACAAGATATCCCGTAAATTCCTGTGCGTAGCCGGGACGGGAATAACGCTTAAAGGCCTCGTCGGCGCCTTGGTCGATTCCCAGCAGGGTCACACTGATATTGTCGATCCGGTCGGTGTTGATAATAGGAGCCACATAGGGCACGGCCAGGCCCCAGTTACAGTAAATAGAATCATAGGCCATGGCCTCGTACACATAATAATCACGGCTGCTCCTGACGGGACCGATGTGATCCAGAGCGTCATAGTCCTCAAAAATTCCCATCAGTCGGGTGATCCGCCCCTCCACAGGCGCCTCGTATATGATACTGGCCTGAGAAATGCCGTATTGAGGCATGGCGGGAGGATTGTTCGGAATCATAACTGCCATATTTCTTCTTTGCACAACATCGGCATCCTTCCATTCTCCGGTAAGATAGCTCTGCATCTGACCGTTGACTTCGGTCCTTTCGGTGATGGTATGCTTCTCACCGCCCAGCTTGAAGCCGTCCTGCTCTCCCCAATCCTCTTCCTCCGCAGGTTCCTCAGTGGTCAGGGGTTGAGGCTCCAGGGTCTGCAGGGGAGAAGATACCGGCTGTTCCCCGCCGCACCCTGTCAGAAAGACCGTCATTATGATAACTGCTGCCAACGCTTTCTTTTTCATCAAAATTTTCCTTCCTGATCTGTATTTTCAGCATATTATTCGCTGTTGCTATTTTATCACAGTTCTGTGCAAAATGTATAGTATAAACCATCTTTTTTTTCCCGGATATTTATGTTAAAATAAAAACACCCACCAAGCGGAGGAAAAGCCTTTGCTTACTTTCAAGGATCGGAGGTGCTGACATTGAGATTAAAGGAATCTATAGATATCGTTGAGTTCTTACAGGCCGTAGAACAATGTGACGGAGCGGTCTTCCTCCAGACTTCAAAGGGGGATATCACGAATTTGAAGTCCCTTCTCTCCCAATATACATTTATGGCCATGATGTGCAATCCCGATCTGCTGAAGGACGCTCAGGTGATCTGTATACAGGAAGAGGATTACAGAAAACTGGAAAAATACCTGCTGGCCTACGAGTGACCACAGCAAAAAGCGAGGAAATCATGTTGAAAAGTATAAATCTTTACAAGGGCATCAATTTGGGCGGATGGTTCTCACAGTGCGATTACGGTGAAGACAGATTAAATTCTTTTATCACGGAGACCGATTTCAGGAAAATTGCCTCCTGGGGACTGGATCATGTCAGGATCCCCATTGATTATAATATTCTCGAAAATGAGGACGGCAGCTATAAGGCCGACGGCTTCCGACGCATCGACCGCGCGTTGGAAAATGCAGAAAAATACGGTCTGAACGTGGTGTTGGACCTGCACAAGACCGCAGGCTTTTCATTTGATGTGGATGAGCAGGAATCCGGCTTTTTTGAAAGCGAAAAATTACAGGAACGCTTTTATCTGCTCTGGGAGGAGCTGGCAAAGAATTACGGCGGCCGCCCTTCCAGGATAGCCTTTGAGCTGCTCAACGAGATTACAGACCGGAAATATATTACCGCCTGGAATGATATTTCTTATAAATGTATTCAACGGATCCGCACTTATGCCCCGGATACGGTAATCCTCGTGGGCAGCTATTGGAACAACAGCCCGGAGGCCGTAAAGGATCTGGCCGCGCCCTTTGATGAGAGAACGGTCTATAATTTCCACTGCTATTCCCCTCTGGAGTTTACCCATCAGGGAGCGACCTGGGCAGTGGACATCGACCGGAATGCAAGATACCGTTTTGAAGACCTTTCCATTACGCCTGAGCTCTTTGAAACGCTGTTCGCCTCCGCTATAGAAAAGGCAGAGAGCCACGGAATTTCCCTCTACTGCGGCGAGTACGGCGTCATCGACCGGGTTGCTCCCGAAGATGCCCTGAAATGGTTCCAGGTCATCAACAGCGTCTTTGAAAGGCACGGAATCGCAAGAGCCGCCTGGAGCTACAAGGAAATGGATTTCGGATTGTCTGACCGCCGTATGGATCCGGTGCGGGAGGAGCTGATCAAATACCTGTAACGTCCGAATTGGTACATACATAAAGGGATTTCCGTCAGACAAAAAGGGACCCGCCCCGGCTGCCAGCCGAGAGCGGGTCCTTCATTCATACGTGCGGGTAGCCGGACTTGAACCGGCACGGGGTCGCCCCCGAGGGATTTTAAGTCCCTTGCGTCTGCCTATTCCGCCATACCCGCAGACATTCTGCGGTATTCGAGCACCGGAATGTGCAATGGGTGGAGGTGGATTCGAACCACCGAAGCAATTTGCAGCAGATTTACAGTCTGTCCCCTTTGGCCACTCGGGAATCCACCCATGCAGAGATATCATGCCCTGACAATGTGAAATTGTAGCATATATCTCCGCAAATTGCAAGGTCAAAAGTGTATGGGGGCCACCTCCGGTGTGAGGGGCTCCATTTTGTATTCCGGGAATTGCAGGATCAGCTCGTCGAGGCACTGCGTTGTGTTATAAACGATGTCATGAGCCAGCATCACCACTTTTTTCCGTCCCAGCGTACTTTCTCTGGCGTTTTGCAGCAGCTCCTCCGGCGTGGTGTTTTTGGCGGCGTCCTCCAGGCTCCCGTTCCAATCAAAATATATAAAGCCTTTATCCGTCATTTTCTCAATGATTTCTTCATACACGTCCTTGTTGTAAGCGTTGATGCTGCCCCCCGGAAAACGGAAGAGCTTTACTTCTACGCCCGTCACCTCATACACCGCATCATAGGCCTCCTGAAAGTCAGCCAGATAGCTGTCGACACTCTGATATATTTCCTCATAGTTATGGCGGTTGCAGTGGATCCCGATAGTATGGCCCTCCGCCACGATCCTTCTGGCAATGTCGGGATGCTTTCTCACATTTTCACCCACCACAAAGAAGGTGGCTTTGATGTTGTGCTCCTTTAATATATCGAGAACGGCCGCCGTATTCTCCTCCGAAGGACCGTCGTCAAAGGTCAGATACATCGTTTTTGGGAAAAAATAGTGCTGTATGCCCCAGGCGATGCCTGACGCAAGCTTATCGCAATAAGCCGGGTCGCTTATGGCTTCCCTCTCCCTTTTATTGGAAAGAAAGCTTGTCTCGATCAGACAGGAGGGAACGGAATTTTCACGAATGACATACAGCTCGCTGCTCTCCACCAGCTCCCGTTCTTTGGCTCCGGTCTTCTCCAGCGCTCCCATGTTCACCAATTTGGCCAGGCGCAGACTGTCCTCATTTCCCGGACAGTACCAGGTCTCGATGCCCTCCGCAGAGCTCTCCTCGCAGGCGTTCTGATGAATGCTAATATAAATATCCGCGTTCCGGTCTTCTGCGAACTGTACTCTCTCCTCCAGCGACAGCTGTGTCCTGTCATCCTCCCTGGTCAGCTCGGTGTCTATTCCCATCTGCTGTAATTTAGATGACAGAAGCAGCGCCAGGCTCAGATTGACATCCTTCTCCAGAATGCCGTCCCGGCTGCAGCCCTCATCCTCGCCGCCGTGTCCGGGATCGATGACCACCAGCGGAGTCTTTTGCGCCTGCTCCTCCAGCAGGAATATCTGCCCCGCTCCGGAAGCCGTCTCCTGTGTGTCTGCAGGGGAACCGCCGGCGAACTGAATATTTTCCGTGACCGTCACGCTCTCCTGCGCGGTCCCGCCTGCCTTCACAAAGCGCACGCCGCTTAAGAACCCCGCAGCCAGAAGCAAAAGCGCCGTGAACAAAAGGCTGAGCATCTGGGGAGCCGTTATTTTACGTCTTCTGCGGGTCATTCCGAATTGCTTTCTGCGCCTTTTCCCATATCCTTTCCCAAATCCGCTGTCGTACTGATTCATTCGGACCAGTCTGATCTCAGGGGCACATTTTTTTCTTCTCAACAGTCCGTACATGGCTCCGACCTCTTTCCCGTATCTTCTCTTCTGTGCATGGGCCCGACTTTCCGACACAAAAAGAGGGTCACTGCAGCTGTTATATACAGCGTACAAATGACCCTCATCATATTTTCATAATTTTAGCATAAATTTTTCATCTTTTTTCCATCATATTTGCAAACTTTCATCGGGATATCTTCAGGAAGAGCTCATTGACGCCCTCATAGAACCCAACGGTTACCACCGTATTTCCCTCTTCGATGCCGGCGAACGTGTACTTCTTAAAGTACGGTGTGGATTCCGACAAAGGATTTGCCCCCTCATACTCCTCCGGCCGGCTGAGTCCCATGTACTCCGCCCAGGTCCTGACGATCTCGTCCGCATCGATCTCGTCCCAGCGGGTGACATCCGTTCTCACGTAAAACTCGTAAATCTTGCCCGTGTCCGCGTCCACATAGGCATCCAGAAGACAGTTGTCCTTGTTAAAATTCTGTTTTCCCGTATTCAGGCTGATCTTCCAGACCAGCACATTGTTGCGCGGCTCCGGCACGTCGATGGCAGAGTACATCACCGCCCCGTAGGAATTCTCTGTCAGCTCCTTCACGGAATCCGATATAATGCCCAACTCCTTCAGCTTCTGTAATCCCTGATTGCACAGCTCGATTCCTGTGCTCTCAGAGATCTCCTGTCCCGAAGAGTCCTTTCTGTTTACCACCATGGCGTAGGTCCCTGTCAGCTCCTGATAGTCAAGATTTACGGAATCCGCTCTGTTCAGGGCATTCTGTTCGCTCTCCGGCTGTATCTGATTGTTCAGGCATTTGGACAGAATATACAGCTTCTCGTTGCTGCTGAGCGCGTAACGAAAGCCTTCCGTACCCGTCTCCGTCTCCTGGGCCTGGATCTTGTTCAGGATCTCCTTGTCACGGTATTTCGCAAGCGCTTCCGGCCCCCAGACCGCAAGCCCCGTGATCAGCGCCGCCAGAGGCAGCAAAAGTAGACTAAGCTTTTTGATCTTCATGGTCCCTCCCATTTATTTCCCTCTGTAAGACCTTCATTCCCCGCTCTGCGGACAGGGCAGCACAAAATCAATGCAGGTCCCCTCTCCCACGGTGCTCTCGATATGCAGCTCGCTGTGATGCAGACGCAGGATCTCAACGCACAGCGCCAATCCTAAGCCGGCGCCGTTCCTGCTGCGGGAGCGGGATTTATCCACCATATAGAATGCCTCCGTGACCTTTCTCAGCTCTTCCTCCGGAATTCCGACACCGTAGTCCTTCACCTGAAAGGCATAGCCAAGGTCCGTATTTCTTCCGGATACCTCGATGATGCCCCCCGGAGCAGAGGCCTTAAAGGCATTGTCCACCAAATTGAGCAGCACCGACTTCATCAGGTTGATCTCCGCGTACACGGTGCCGGGTTCAAAGAAAACGCGCAGCTCCTGCTGGGTGTTGCCTGCAAACATGTCCTCCAGATATGCGGCAAAGATCTCCGCCTCTACAGGCTGTGTCTCGATCTGTTCACGTTTCGTGACGATAATGTCCAGCAGTCTGAAGGACATATTTTCGAGCCGCTTGCCCTCGGTATAGATATAGTTGGCGGACAGAAAGTGTTTCTCCTCATCCAGCTGCCGGGAGCGCAGCAGATCCGCATAGCCGATAATTGCGGTCAGCGGGGTCTTCAGCTCATGCGCGAACGCCGCGATAAAGTCTTCTCTTGCCCGGACCTCGTCGCGCAGCTCTCCAAGAGTCTCCTCCAGCACATTCGCCATGCTGTTGAAATCCTCCGTCAGCTGTCCCAATTCATCGTTGCTGATCTGCTGGGCCCGGTAGCTGTAATCTCCCTCCGCCATCTTTTTTGTGGCGCCTGCCAGCAGACTGATCGGCTTTGTCAGACGTATGCAGATAAAGAACATGATCAATGCGCTGCTCAGCAGCAGCACCAGCGTCACGCGCCGATAGACGGAAAAGCCCAGCGCCCTCTCCTCAAAGACCCGCGTCACGTCATACATCGTCTCCAGGTATACCTTTCGGTCCAGAACATTGACCATCGTTCCTGCCTGAATATAGTAGTGACTGCCCTGCCGGACGATCTGCCAGCGCAGGCTGTCCTCATCGATCTCCTGCAGGAGCGACTCATCATCCGTGAAGCCCTCGCTGACATACAGAGCCTTTTTCTCTTCGTCGGACAGGCGCAGGAGCCGACCGGTGCCCTGTCCGCTGCTCTCAAGATTTGCACCGATCTGCTCTACGGCAATATCCTGCAGCACGTCGTACTTGGTCGGTATGTTCAGCGCCGCTGTCTCCAGAGCGAACTGCAGGATATAGTTGTCATCCAGCGCCTGATCTACCGCTCTGTCCAGTGCCGTCTGAAACACATAATTCACAAAAAGGTAACCGCTCAGACCAAAGGCCGTCGCCATGGTAATGATGGTCCACAGTAATATCTTGTATAAAAATTTCATATTATATCTCCAGCCGATAACCCACCTTATATACTGCTACAAGGTTATCCTCCCAGCCCATCTTGCGGCGAAGCCTCTGTACATGCAGATCCAGTGTGCGGCTGTCTGCCAGATACTCGTCTCCCCATACCTTCTCGTACAGGCTCTCCCGGAACAGGGCTATATTCTTATTGCGGATGAAGAGCACCAGAAGACCGTATTCCTTGTTGGTCAGAACTACCGGCTTTCCTGCTCTTGTGACCTTTCTCGCCTCCACGTCGACTACCACATCCCCCGCCGTGAGTATGCTCTCCGTCTTGTTGTACCGGCGAAGGACCACCTCCACCCTTGCGACCAGCTCCATCACGTCAAAGGGCTTTACCAGGTAATCCTCCGCGCCCAGCTTCAGACCCTTGACTCTGTCCTTCACCTCATGCTTGGCCGTGATAAATATGACCGGAATCCGCAGCGGACGTATGTATTCCATAATGTCGTATCCGTCGGCGCCCGGAAGCATGATATCCAAAAGGATCAGGTCAAAGGCCTCCTTCTCGATCAGATCGATGGCCTCCAGTCCGTCCTGGACCGACCTGCAGCGGTATCCCGCCGCGGACAGGTTAATATCTATCAAATCGCAGATGGCCTTCTCGTCATCTATAATCAGTATCTTGATCATTCCTCTGTTGTCCACCCCCAGTATTCTCTGATGCGCGTTACCAGCTCGCTCACCTTATCCTCCTCCGTGCATTGATAGGTCTTCTGAAATTCCGTATCCTCCACAAAACCGTCCATGCGTTGATAATAGATGTGACATTTCGTGTCTACCAGCAGCTCCCCGTTCGTTCCGGCATAGCTGTAGCGCCCCAGCACCAGCAGATCCTTCATGCCGTCCCCGTCCAGGTCTCTGCAGGTCATTCCCTTCAGGGCATACAGATTGTCATAATCTCCCATGGGCTGAAAGCTCCACACAATATAGTTCTGCTCATTCACCAGATAGATCATGAACACATTGTATTCCGCCATTTGGATGATTCCCGGCACCACCTTCAACCGGCCCTGTTTTTCAAAGGTCCTGTAGTAGCTCTGATCCTCAAACACCTGAAAACCGCTGCGCAGAAGCTCGTCCAGAGTGGAGGCCGTATACAGCACCTCCGTGGAGCTTCCGTCCCGCACGTACGCCACAATGGAGTCCACGCCCTTATTCATGCTGAACCGGTTGATCTTGTCCGAGATCCTCCAGTCTCGGTAGAAGGAACCGTCCTTCTGAAAGAGCACGTCGCCCACCTTATACGTTTTTCCCGCATATACATCGGTATCGTTCCGGCAGTTGGTAATCAGTATGATGTCCTTCAGACCGTCCCAGTTCAGATCCCGGAAGGATACGGAGACGATTCCCCTGGTAGGCTGCTCCAGCTGACCCAGCCACGTGTAGTTGGTCTCCAACTGATTGGTCTTGTACAGAACATGGCCGTCGGCATCGGCAACCAGTATTGCCACTCTGCGATAAGCATTGTCCATGACGGGAAGGACCGTGACCTCCTCTTCCCCAAAGCTCTCCAGCTGAACCAAAAAGCTCTGATTCCATATTGCGGTGTGATTGCACTCTTCAATGTCGTCTATTTGTTCTATTGCCGCAAAATCCGCCTCGTATTGTCGATACAGTGAAAGCAGGTCCGGCTCTTCAGCCATAGCCTTTACAGGCGATGTCAGCAGGACGGACAGACCGACCGCCAGGACGGCCCATATTTTTCTTTTGTTCACGCATGCTCCTTTCCCATGCAGGAGGTATCCCGCATATCGTAATTACACCGGATAAGATCAGTATAACGCAGGATTGCATCATTTTTGCTACAAAATAAGATCAGCCGCCCTGCTTACAGTGCCGGACGGCTGAATCTGCCATTTTTAGTCATTTACATACTTCAAGATCACCGCACATGTCCTAGGCAGCTCGATGCGTATCTTTCCGGCGACCACCTCATAGCCGTCACGCTCCATACTGTATCCGTTCTCGTCCGTCCAGAGCAGCACCTTCATCCTGCCGTGCTTCGGAGTTCCCAGGTCCCACACAAAAACTTCCTTTGTAATCGAATAATTGTTGTTATTTACCAGTATCGCGCACTGGCCCTGCCTGTGGAAGCGCCCGTAGGCAATAAAATTATAATCGCTGTCCACATACTTAATGGAGCCCTTCCGCAGCTCGTCATTTTCCCTGCGCAGGCGTATGATGTCCCTGTGAAAGGAAATCATCTCCTGATCCTCATGGCCCCAGGGGTAGGTCCTCCTGCTGTCAGGGTCCGTAAAGCCGCACAGCCCCGCTTCGTCACCGTAGTAAATCGTGGGGGCTCCCATCCAGGTCATCTGCATGACGACGGCCTCCCTGAAGACCGCCTTATTGATATCCTGTTCCGCCGCTGCGGGTCCCAGGGTGCCGGTCCTGCCCACCTTATGGTTGGTGCGGGTCAGGAAGCGTGAATGGTCATGATTAGACAGCTGATTCATGGCCACCTGCCAGCTCGGCGTGGCAAAGCTTGAGCTGTGGTGCATGACGGCGCCCCAGAAGCTGTCGGCATTGCCCAGGAGATCCTCGCGGTAGTCGTCGCTATGCTTCTCCATGCCTGTCAGGAACCAGGTGACCGGTTCCATAAAGGCGTCATAGTTCATGACGGTATCCCACTCGTTGCCCTGCAGCCAATCTCTGGTGTTGCCGTAGTGCTCTGCCAGAATAATGGCCTCCGGATTGGCCTCCTTCACAGCCTTGCGGAATTCCTGCCAGAAATAGTGGTTGTACTCCTGACTGTGGCCCAGGTCCGCGGCCACGTCCAAACGCCAGCCGTCCGCGTTGAAGGGCGGTGACACCCACTTCTTTGCAATTCGCATCACATAGTGAAACAGTTCTTCCGATTCCTCATAATTCAGCTTTGGCAGCGTGTCATGTCCCCACCATCCGTCATACGAGCCGTTGTAAGGCCAGCAGTCCTGCTGATGGAATTTGAAATAGCTTCTATAGGGGCTGTCCGCGCTGACAAAGGCTCCCTTTTCATAGCCCGGAGCGTTCTCGTAGATCCTCTCTCTGTCCATCCATTTATTGAAGGAGCCGCAGTGATTGAATACGCCGTCCATGATGACCCGCATTCCTCTCCTGTGAGCCTCCTCCACCACCTTGACGAACAGTTGATTGCTTGCCTCCAGATTCTCCCTGTTGGTCACACGGTCAATATATCTGGAAGCCTGACTGTTCTCACAGTGATCGCCCTGAAGAAGCTCGCCCCGATCGCTGACGATCCTTCCGAAATGAGGGTCAATATAGTCGTAATCCTGAATGTCATACTTGTGATTGGAGGGAGATACGAACAGAGGGTTAAAGTAGATCACCTCCACGCCAAGGTCCTGAAGATAGTCCATCTTGTCCAATACGCCCTGGAGATCGCCTCCGTAGAACTGCCCTACATCCATCTCGGCCGGATAACGTCCCCAGTCATCCACCTGATTGACGGGACGGCCGATATAACTGTATTCCCCTGTGAGGACATCGTTGCCTGGATCCCCATTGCAAAAGCGGTCCACGTAGATCTGGTACATGACCGCTCCCTTGGCCCAGCTGGGCGTCCTGAAGCCGGGAATGATCGTAAAATCGTAGTACTCGTTCACCTCGGTGGCAAGGCCTCTCGCGTCAAAATATCCCTTCAGTCTGCCTGTCTGTACTTCAAAATGATAGGACAGCTTTTCCTCCCCCAGCTGAATCACCTGGGCGTAGTAATCAAAGTGCTTGTCGGATTCCACCTTGCCCATCACATATTTTTCATCCCTGGTCACCAGCACCACTCTGTCCACGTTATTCTTAGCCGTGCGGAAACGAATAGTCACCCGGCTGTGGGGCGCCGGCTCTTCGGGCGAGATATAGTTCCCGGTGGTATCCGAGTAAAGGGCCCGTCTGTTGAACACAGGCCTCATGTTGGCAATATACTGACAGCAGTATTCCAAATGCTTTATTTTTTCCAGATCCATCTTGTCTTCCACAACTTGCCTCCTGATGGATGCATGTTCTTTTGCATCGCGGTACTTTATTATATCAATATTAATTTTACTGAAAACCCGTGCTTAATTCAACACTTATTTTTACCAACTGTCCGGTCCCGTTAAAAACGTACAAAAAGTAAAAGAACAGCCATGGGGTGGCTGTCCTTTTTGAGAAGGTATTTCTTCTTATGGGGTATAGCAAAAACTATATAATGTATTGGGGGTTACGCATATTATAATAGCACCGGCGCTTCCCTTTTACCATTTCCAAAATTCACAAATATAACAAAAAACCTTGCCTGCTTTTGTCTAATTCTTACAAAAACGTTCCCGTTCTACCTATATCTGACGCAGGACGGTCTCTCTATACCGCAAACAGCGCCTCAAATTCTTCCCGCCCAATCTTTTCCTTCTCCAGCAGCAGATCGGCGCACCCGTGCAGGACCTTTTCATTCTGCATGATGAGCGCCTTTGCCTTGGCATAGCATTCGTCGATAATCGCCTTGACCTCCTTGTCGATCTGACCGGATACGACCTCGGAGTGAGACTTCGCATGGGCAAGATCCCGCCCGATGAACACCTCGTCGTCATCGTCGTCATAGCAGATCACGCCGATGTTTTCCGACATGCCAAAGCGGGTCACCATCCGCCTTGCCACCTTGGTAGCCTTCTTAATGTCGCTGGATGCTCCCGTGGTGATATCCTTGAATATGATCTCCTCGGCTATACGTCCTCCCAGAGATACCATGATGTGCTGCAGCATCTGCCCCTTCGTCATGAACATCTCATCCTTTTCCGGCAAGGGCATGGTGTAGCCGGCCGCCCCCGATCCCGTGGGAATAATGGACACCGTGTGTACCGGTCCCACGTCCGGCAATACGTGAAAGAGGATGGCATGCCCAGCCTCATGGTAGGCGGTGATCCGCTTTTCCTTTTCGGAGATGATGCGGCTCTTCTTTTCCGTTCCGATCCCGACCTTTACAAACGCCTTGCTGATATCCTCCTGCACCACATAGGCTCTGCCTTTTTTTGCGGCGTTGATCGCAGCCTCGTTCATCAGGTTCTCCAGGTCTGCGCCGGTAAAGCCTGCGGTGGTCTGGGCGATCTGTTTCAGGTCCACGTCCTCCGCCAGCGGTTTGTTCTTGGTATGCACCTTTAGGATATCTTCTCTGCCCTGCATATCCGGAGTGCCTACGGCCACCTTTCGGTCAAAACGGCCGGGGCGCAGGATCGCGGGATCCAGAATGTCCACCCTGTTCGTGGCCGCCATGACAATGATGCCCTCGTTCACGCCAAAACCGTCCATTTCCACCAGCAGCTGATTGAGGGTCTGTTCTCTCTCGTCGTGGCCGCCGCCCATGCCGGTGCCTCTTCGTCTCGCCACGGCGTCGATCTCGTCAATGAAGACGATACAGGGCGAATTCCTCTTGGCCTCCTCGAACAGATCGCGCACCCGCGAGGCGCCCACACCTACGAACATTTCTACGAAATCCGAACCGGAAATGCTGAAGAACGGCACGTTCGCTTCTCCGGCTACGGCCTTTGCCAGCAGCGTCTTACCTGTGCCGGGAGGTCCTTCGAGCAGCACGCCCTTCGGTATCCTGGCGCCCACCTTGGTATATTTGCCCGGCTCCTTCAGGAAATCTACGATCTCCTCCAGCTCCTCCTTCTCCTCCGCAAGTCCCGCCACCTGTTGGAAATTGACCGTCTTGTCTCCCAGGGTCATCTTTGCACGGTTCTTTCCGAAATTCATCATCTTGCTGTTGCTTCCGGCGGCATTCTGGCTGTTCACCATCAGGAACAGGAACACGCCCACCGCCACAAGGATCAATATCGGCACCAGCGTAGTCAGGAACCAGCTCTCCCGCGGAACATCCGTGATCGTAGGCTCAAGGCCATAGGATCTGACCAATTCCTCCGCCTCGGTGATATCCGTCACATACAGCTTCTTTTGCAGGCCGTTATTCAGCTCGATCTCCAGAAAGCCCGTCGGCGTTTCCTGATTGGGAGTAAGCCTGACCTCCAATATTTTTCCCGCAGTCATATCTGCGATCAGCTCGGCGCGGGTGTAATCCTCTTTCCTGCTCTGTCCGCTTACCCAGGACACCATCCCCACGATCATCAAAAGCACCATGATAAATATGAAATATGAAGTAAATCCTCTTCCGTTCTGTTTCAATTTACTGCCAGCCTCCTAATCATCGAATTCCACTATCCCTATGTAAGGCAGGTTGCGGTATTTCTGATCGTAATCCAGACCGTAGCCCACTACAAATTTGTCGGGAATATTGAAGCCCGTATAATCCACCTTCACATCGATGACACGTCTTTCCGGCTTATCCAGCAATGTGCAGAGGCGCAGGGATGCGGGGCCTCTGTCCCGGAGCATCTCCATCAGATAACTGAGCGTCCTGCCGCTGTCTACCACGTCCTCCACCACGATCACATTTTTATCCTTCAGCGGTTCATCCAGATCCTTCACGATCTTTACCACACCGGTGGACTTGGTGTCGCTGCCGTAGCTGGACACGGACATGAAATCCAAAGAGACCGGCACTGTGATCCGCTTTGCCAGCTCGCACAGGAAAAAGCTTCCCCCCTTAAGGACACACACCAGATGCACCTGCTTTCCCGCATAGTCCCTGCTGATCTGGTCGGCAATCTCCTTGATCCTGACATCCACTTCCTCCTCCGACAAAAGTACCTTTATATGCTCTGCCATCTTTCTCCTCCGTTCCGCTGTCTGCACAGTCTTTTATTAATTTTACCTGCATTATGCGTTTTGTATTCTCAGTTACCTTATAATATTCGCTGATCCGATATCCCGCCAGCCACAGAACATGGCTGCCTTCCGCCATCACAACGGTCCGGCTGCGGACTTCTCGCGGAATCTTTTCCGTTATCATATATTTTTTCAAAGATTTGTGGATGATTCCTCCGGCGCCGTCCGCTATGCTGAGAAAATCACCGGCCCGCCTGCAGCGCAGCACCGGCGATTCTTTCATTTTATCACAATCAAACCATTTCGTATACTGCATTCCCGGAATTTTCTGTTCGCCGTCCGCAAAAAATACGGATACCTCTATCTGTCCAAAAATTCCCAGGTCAAATCGCAGGGGATCCTGTGTCTCTCCCAAGGGCAGCGCAATTTCCCGATATGGCAGGACAGGCTCCGGCGCGCCGGGGGACTCCCTCCGTTCCAAAAGGACCCTGTCATATTCCCTGACCGCCCTGATGTGAAAGGGCAGGTCTGTCCGGGAATGGCCGTTCTTTTCAAAGAGGCCCCGGACGTTCTCCACATGGACCGCCGAAATATCCTTTCCTCCGGGCGCCAATTCCCGCAGCAATGCCAGCAGCAGCCGTTTTTGCAGAGCCGTGTGCAGCTGTCTGAAGGGTTCCACGCGCACGGCCGCCCGGACAGGATCCGCCTCCCGCATCTCCACACATCGCTCCATGGCCGCTTCCGTCTGTATGCTCAGATATTCTTCCGCCTCCGACAAAATGTCCGCCGTCCGGCACATATGCTCCACGGCACCCGCCGACACCTCCTGCTCCGCCCAGGGAATCACATGGTGACGGATGCGGTTCCTTGTGTAACCGTCCTCCAGATTCGTGTGATCCGTGCGATAGGACAACCCCCTGTCCTTCAGGTACGCCTCTATCTCGCTGCGCTGCAGGCACAAAAGCGGCCGTATGATCCTTTCCCGGCTGGGCGGTATTCCGCATAAGCCCTTCATGCCGCTCCCCCGGAACAGGTGGAACAGCATGGTCTCCGCCCGGTCGTTCGCGCTGTGGGCCACGGCAATGCGGTTCGCCTGAAGAGCGTCAGCGGTCTTACAAAAGGCCCGGTATCTTAATTCCCGGCCGGCCTCCTCCAACGAAAGCTTTTCCTGGGCGGCGAAGGCCGCAACATCCGCTTCCTGCAGAAAAAAGGGAATATCCGCCCGGCGGCACAGCTGTGCCACAAATTCCGCATCCTCACCGGCATCTGTGCGCAGCATGTGATTCACATGGACCACCGCCAGCTGCAGAGGCATTCTTTTGGCATACTCCAGCAACACGAATAAGAGGCAAACCGAATCTGCCCCTCCTGAGACCCCCAGCACGATCCTGTCGCCGGAGGATATCATTCCGTGTTCCTCTATATAGGAAAAAACTTTTTCCTGCGTGCCCTGCCGAATATTCATATGAAAAATGTAGCGCATTCCCATAAAAAAATCAAGTCAATCGTTCCAGATGCCGATGACGCCCACCGTCATATCGTCGCGGATCTTCCCGCCGCTGGCACAGATCGCCATGCGCAGCAGCTTTTCCGCAATTTCAGACGGATTCTGCCCGCAGATGCCGGATACCGCTCTGAAAAAACCGTCTGCGTAATCCTCCGCGTCAAAGGCATCCACGACGCCGTCCGTGACCATCACCAGAAAATCTCCGTCCTGCAGCTGTCTCTTGATGGGCTGCATGTCCACCTTTTGAAAAATGCCCAGCGGCAGGGTGCCTGCCTCCAGCAATTCCACCTTCGGCCCCCGCTTCAGGAAGGTGGCGGCACCGCCCACCTTCCACAGCTCACAGGTGCCCTGATACAGGTCGATGTCACAGAGATCGAGGGTGGGATGATTCTGGTCCTCCCCCAGGGCGAACAGCGCCGTATTGACCATATTTACGGCCGCTGCGTTTCCATATCCTGCCTCCAGCAGCTTTTCCATCAGATCCAGCACCTGGCCGCTGTCCCTTCCCGCCTGCTCCCCTGAGCCCGTACCGTCCGAGAACATCACGGTCCGCCGCCCCTTTTCGGCTTCTATCACGGCATAACTGTCTCCGGAGACCGTCTCGTTCTCTTTTGTCACTCTGGAAAATCCTGTGAGTATAAGATGACCCGGCTGCTCCTCCAGCACAAAGCACTGAGCAGTCTTTTCGATCCGATACGGGCTGTTGACGGACAGCTGCAGATGCCTTTCCAACAGCACCGAGATCATATCCGCCGCTTCCTCCGCCGGCAGCCCGGAATTTTTTTCCGTGCTCATTGTCAGAACGACCGACTCCTGCCCCTTGTCCCGCGGCATATAGCAGGGATTTTCCACGCGGATGCCCTCCTCGCGCATAGCCTGTACCAGCATTCTCTTTTTGCGTTCCTCCATGGGCCTGTAACACATGACCTCACTGGCCACCTCCGTCATGATCTTTGCCATTTCGTTCAAATGTCCCTTGATGATCTGCCGGCTCTCCCATAATCTTCTCTCCGCCAGCAGGGACTGCCTGTCCCCGGCATCAGTGCAAAAATCTCCGTCATAGCTCCTCGCCAGCTCATAAAAGGTATCTGCGTAATTCAAAAGTCTTCTCCGGCACAGATCCGAGATCTGCGCTGTCTGAAGCTCCCTGCTGTCCTCTCTCCTTCTGTTCTCCCGATGCCTGATTTTATGTAGTATCATCATTTCCTGCCCTGCGGTCATCCCTGCATCACACCTTTCCTTTTCAATATGTCAGACTAAGATTATAAGAGTCATTTCCCGCTTTTTTTGTCAAAACCGGGAACCGGCCCTATAAAGTTTTACGACAAAAAAAGCAGGAGCCGATCGCTCCTGCTTCTCATCACTTTGATCTTATTTTTAATCTTCTTCCTTGAACATGATCTCGTCCTCGTAGACCAGACCGAGCTTCTCCCTCGCCACGCTCTCGATATATCCCTTGGTCTGCACTTCCTTGGAGAAGGCTTCAATTTCCTCGGCGCGCTCTTTTTCTGCGGCGATCTGTTCGTCCAGAAGCTGTTCCTCCTGAATCTTATCGTTATTCTTCTGATGCAGCTCCACGCTCTTCACGGCGACTATGATCATGATCATCACTACCACCAGCGATACCAGGAACATACTAAAACGGTTTTGATGCCTGCGCCGATATGCAGCCTTTTGTCTCGTTCTTGCCATAAGCGCTCCTCTCTGTGGGATTCCTACACCTTCAATGCTATTTTAAGCTTTTTTACAAAGAACGTCAATCGGTTTTTTATATGCCGCCTCAGCCTTCTTCCCAGCCTCCCGGCCCTCCCCGCCGCGCCGCCGGTCTTTCTCAGGACGTATCTCAAGGGCCTGCAGAGAAATCTCAGTATTTTTCCCAGTATCCTCAACACCCTGTTCAACAGCATGGAGGTGTACTTCACAAAGATCGGACTTACGGTCCTCCTGTATAAAAGCATGCCCGCCAGCGCCCCCAGCACCGCAAACCAGCGCAGAGTGCCGTCGCTTTCATGATACATCAGCAGAAAGACCTCTCCGCCGCAGTAGATCCAGAAGCCCAGATCCTCCGCGGAGACAAAAAAGCCGTTATGAGGGACCAATTTCCGGAATATACGCAGCAGATCGTATATAAAAGTAATAAAAATGCCCATAAACAGGGCATGGAGGAGAAATACATTTTCATTTGCCATAAGCCTTACCGGAACAGCTTGCTGAGCAGAGACTCATTCTTATGGCTGCTGCCCGATACATCGGAGTAGGTAAAGCTGTCGATCTTGCCGTCCACATCCACCTCGCCCTTGTCCAGAGTAAGTCTGTTGACATGCAGGTCGTCTCCCTTGATCATCAACATTCCCTGTTCCGTCTCCAAAAGAATTTCATGCTCATCGAAGGATAATACATCACTGACGCCGTTGACGGAACAGCTCTTCCTGTTGGTCATTGTCACCTTATGTACACGCGTGCTGTCGTTCAGATCTTCCATAGGCTCCTCCTGTCCGGGAAGCACTGCGGATCCGGCTTCCCATCAATAAAGTATATGTAAGACCTGCACCGTTCAGAACCCGGCACGAAAATAAGCCTACAGATACCGGAACAGCTCCTTCGCCTCCTCCTTTTTTACGGTCTCCTGCACATCCAGCACCTCGACCCTGACCTCCTTATTTCCAAAGGAGATGGTGAGGATATCCCCCGCCTTCACATTGGCGGATGCCTTGGCCGGTCTGTCGTTGATCAGTACTCTCCCGTTGTCGCAGGCCTCGTTCGCAACGCTGCGGCGCTTGATCAGACGGGATATCTTCAGATACTTATCAAGTCTCATAGGATTCATGCCTTTCTACTGTTCTGATGCTTTCCGTATAAGAAAACGGAGAACCTTTAAAAGGTTCTCCGCACCGATCAACAGGTTATTTTGTGTTCAGCGCATCCTTGAATGCCTTGCCTGCCTTGAACTTAGGAGCCTTGGATGCAGGAATCTTGATGGGCTTCTTCGTAGCGGGATTTCTTCCCTCTCTTGCTGCTCTCATAGATACCTCGAAAGTACCAAAGCCTACCAGCTGAACCTTGCCGCCCTTCTTCAGCTCACCAGAAACAACGTCTGTGAAAGCCTTCAGGACCTTCTCTGCGTCCTTCTTGGAAACACCGGCCTGATCAGCCATAGCTGCAACTAATTCTGTCTTGTTCATATTGAACTCCTCCTCCAATGGGTTTCGTTTCTGTATTTTAGAAGCTTCTTGTGAAACATCTATATAAATATATAAATGTTTTTGTCGCATTTGTCAAGGCTTTTTCCTTAGATTTACGGCTTTTTGAAAAAAACTATTCATATTTCTCTATAAAATCGTCAATTCTGTCGCACAGGATCTGTTCCTGCGGCAGATGGCACAGTCTGGATATATTGGAAACGGCCGTCAGCAGCTCCCCCATGGGAGCAGTGAGACGCTCCTCCCCCGCGGCTGTTCCCAGCTCCTCGATCTCCTGTACCGCCGCCTTCAATTCAGCTATGGCATCCTCGAACGTGCCCTGGCTCTCATACAGCTTGTCCGCCTTTTTCAAGACCTTTACGGCCCTGGTCAGGGCAGGAAGCTCCCGCGGGATCTCGTGCAGAGGTGCCTCCGCATACAATTTCCCGGCCTTCTCCCGCTTTTTGATCTCGTCCCAATTCTCCAGGACCTGCTCCGAGGTGTCCGCATGTACGGTCCCAAATACGTGGGGATGACGCCGGACCATTTTCTCTGCCACCTCCTGCACTACGTCCTCCATGGTAAAAAGTCCCTCCTCCTGCGCAATGCAGGCGTGCATGACCACCTGGAGGAGCACGTCTCCCAGCTCTTCCCGCAGATTTTCCCACCGGCCTGTGGTGTCATAGATCCGAATGGCAGCCATCACCTCCGCCGCTTCCTCAGACATACAGGGCCTCAGGCTTTTGTGCGTCTGTTCCCTGTCCCACGGGCAGCCGTTCTCGCTGCGCAGTATCCTTATGATCTCCAGAAAATCCTCGTAGGTGTATCGCTTTTTTTCCGTATTCATAACTTTCTCATCCGCTCCGCAAATTTTATTTTTCGGGGACCGCCTCAGTTCAGTATATCCAGGATCTCATCCATGACATCCGACGTATCGCTCCCCGCGTCGGGAGAATCTTCCGTCAGATCCGCGAACGAGTATGAGATATCCTTCTCCTCGCTGTCCACCTCTATGGTATAGCTTCTGGTAGTGTGGCCGGTCTTCCGGAGGGTGATCACATGAGTTCCCGGCTTCTTTTCAAAATCGCAGGGCGAGATCCCCATATAGTTTCCGTCCAGATAGACCTCCACGCCTTCGGGCCCGTCAATATAGATCTTATAGTAATCTGTCGCCGTCGGCTGGTCGTCCGATCCCTCCGCGGGTTCCTCGGTGGGTTCCGGCGTCGCTCCCGCATCGTTGGCATCCAGCTCGATATTGATACCTGCGGATTCCTCTCCCACGCGAATATACTGAGTGACGGACTGATAACCTTCCGCTCTGACGATCAGCTGATGCAGCCCGTACTCCAGAGATATGGGACCGGAAGGGTCCGCCGCACTTCCGTCGATGTAGAGCTCCGCCGACGAAGGACTCAACGAAAAAAGAACGGTCCCGTACTGAGGCTCAGGAATCTCCAGATCACCAATGTCGAGCAAGGTCTCTTCATTGCGGTTGATGATCACCTTCTTGATGCCGCCTCCGCCGCGATGGCTGATGCTCACGTCGTAGCTGCCCTCCGGCACCAGCATCAGCATGTCCTCGGTAATGCGCTGTATCTGCGTCTGTCCGACCTCGATCCAGCCTCCCACAAAGTTCTCGTCATTTTCCAGCCGCAGATAGCCGTGTCCTTTTTCCACGCGGACGGTAAGGATCTGGTTGTCTATCCCCTGAAAGCTCAGCACGTCCGCGGAGTTCAGATCCATGCTCTCAATTTCCCTGCCGTCGGACAGATACCGGGTATTCGACGTGAGCTTATACACCTGCGATCCGACGGTGACCTCGCCCCGAACGGTGTTCATCTCATAGCGCTCCACATCCTCGTAGGACCAGGCCTGTGGCGAGAGCTGCATGGTGGTCAGATGTTTCTTGGATCTTAAGAAGGTAATATCCACAATGTCCCCTGTCCGGAACTGTTCTATAGACAGGATGTCGCCGTACTTGTCATACAGCCGCGTAGTACCGTCCAGAGAGAGCGTATACCTGCGCCCCAGATCCAGATTCAAAAATGTCACAGTGCCCTCCGACTCATTCCGTCCCACGAGGACCGTCGTATCCGCCGAATCATAACTGTCCGGCCCCGTCAAGACAAAACCCGTGTCTACGGTGGGGCTGGGAGATGCCGGCGGATCCGGTCTGTCCGCCGTCCGCCCGGCACAGGCAGTCAGCGCGACTGCCAGCACGGCGGCCGCCCCTGCCACGATCCGTTTCTTGCAGTTCTCATTCTTCCGTATCATTGCGGCTCCTTATTCCTTCTATTTCCGCATGTGACTCACATCGCGGAAAACTTCATCCAGAAAATACTGCTTTTCCTTTTCCTGCGTTATCAGTTTTTCCAGCTTTTCCTGATTTCTTCCCGGTATCCAGGCTTTCCCCGAATTATAATAAAAATTGACAATCTTCCAGAATTTTTCCGGATAAGCCAGTCTGTAATACAGATCGATCTCACTCACCGCCGCCAGAGGGCTCTGCTGCCGGTAGGCCTCCAGCAGCTCTGAACCGAGCGATACCGACCAGTTCCCCTTTTCCAGAAGCTTTCTCAGCAAAAGGTAAAGATCCCTTATGGGATCATCGGGAAGACATTTCTCAAAGTTGACTAAGAACCACCCGTCGTTCTGTCTCAAAATATTGTGATACTGGTAATCTCCATGGCAGAAGGTCACCTTGCCCGCCTCCAGCTCCGCAGCCGCCGTTCCGAGAGCATTGCTGTACTCCCTCCACTCTTCCGTCACCGCCAGCGCCTGTTCCAAAAAGTAATCAAAGGAGTTGAAAAGGCTGATCTCAAACCATGTCTTCTGTCCCTTTTGCTTCAGATATTTTTTCACCCGCTTTAATTCACGGTTGTGCTTCTCATATTCCTTTTCCGGACAGAAGACCGGGGGCAGATCCGGTGTGTCCGCAGGCAGCTTCATATACCGATGCAGCTGGGCCAACAGCCTGACTGCCGAACAGCATTCCCCGCGGTCAAATATATTACACTCCCGGCCGTCAGTCCAGGTCTTCAAAATATATCCGGTCCCCTCTGCATCCTGAACATAGAGGGCGCCCTCCCTGGTGGGGATGATCTGCTCTGCACATATTGTCCCACTTTTTGCGATCTGCTGCAACAGTCTGTTCTGCAGCGCGATCTTCTCGCTGTTTCCGTTATATTCCTTCAGGATCAGGCACCCCTGATCGGTCTCACACAAGATAGCGCCTCTGCCTTTTCTGGTCCTGAGCACTTCTATGTCATACTGTTCCAGCAACTCCACTGCCCTGTCATTCACTTTCGGCCCCTCCTGATAGTTTAGCGTCACCGCAGCGCAAGGCCCGGTCCATAACCTATCTTATGAGGAGATTTTTGAAAGTATGTTACAGTCTTTTTTTCACCTGATCCAGAAGATATTCCCTTGTGTTGAGCGTGGGATCGTCCAGCACCAGCTCCAGCAATTGCTGCAGTACATCCCCCAGCTCCCTGCCGGGTCTCATGCCTGCCTCTATCAGATCAGAGCCTGTAACTGCCAGTGTCCGGAGGGAAACACATTGCCCTTCCTCTATGATCTGTCCATAGAGCCTTTCCCAGCTTTCCAGTCTCTCCAGCTTTTCCTTCTTCTGATAGCTGCTCTGAGCCAAAATGTCGGCCCGCTTCACCGCGAAGAGGGCAGGGAAAGCATCCTCGCCTATCCTGTTGACCGCGCGGCGCACAATCCTTTGATCCGGCTCCGCATTGTTGCCATAATCATGGTACAGCACCAGCCTGCGGACCATCTGTATCGTATCATTGTCGAACTTCAGCCGCCGCAGGATCTTCACGGCCATATCCGCACTGACCTGGGGATGTCCGTGAAAATGCGTAATGCCATCCTCGTTCTTGCTCAGGGTGGCAGGTTTTCCGATATCGTGGAACAGCATTGCAAGGCGCAGCACCTTCTGAGGGCTGATCTCCCTCATGCTCTGCAGAATATGCTCGCCCACGCTGTAACAGTGATGAGGGTGGTTCTGGGGCGTCTCCATAGCGCGGTCGAACTCCGGCAGAAATACATTTGTGACGCCTGTGTCATAAGCAATCCGCAGGTACTCCGGGTGGGATGAAGTCACCAGCTTTACCAGCTCGACCTGAATTCGTTCGGCGCTGATGTTCCGAAGATCGGGCGCAAGCCTTCGGATGGCCTCCAGCGTGTCCCCGTCAATTGTATAGCCAAGCTGGGCAGAAAAACGGATCGCACGTAGGATACGCAGTGCGTCCTCCCTGAACCTCTGCAGCGGATCTCCCACACAGCGAATCACCCCGGCCTCAATATCCTTCATGCCGCCATAGAGATCCACCAGGCCTGCCCGGTCATTGTAGGCCATGGCATTGACCGTCAGATCGCGGCGCTTCAGATCCTCCTTCAGGCTTGGAGTAAAAAAGACCTCCCTGGGATGCCGGCTGTCTTCATATTTTCCGTCAATGCGGTACGTGGTGACTTCAAAGCTCTCCCTGCCCAAAAGGACCGTCACGGTCCCGTGCTGCAATCCGGTGTCCACCGTTCGAGGGAACAAGGCCTTCACCTGTTCCGGTCTGGCGGAGGTGGTGATATCCCAGTCCTGAGGCTCTCTCCCTAAGACGGAATCTCTGACGCAGCCGCCCACCGCGTACGCTTCATAGCCCGCCGCCGTGATCGTATCTATAATATATCTCGCTTTCTCCGGTATCTGAATCCTGATTTTCCTCACCTCTTTTCCACGGAAAATCATAGGGCCGTTCCGTACGCCCTGGGACGGAGGGTCATGAAAAAAATCTGTCGATGACCTCCACCAGTCCGTCCCGGTCGTTGGCCGCCGTAATATAATCGGCCGCCTCCTTCACAACGGGCTGGGCATTTCCCATAGCTACGCCTACCCCCGCAAATTGTATCATGGATATGTCGTTAAAGCCGTCCCCACAGCACACCATGTCCTCCCGCTTCATGCCAAGTGCCTCCAATATGCGCTCCAGACCTGTGGCTTTGTTTACATTATACGGCATGATCTCCATAAAATAAGGTTCGGAACGGTAAATGCTCGCCACGTCCCCCCATCTTTTCTGCATCTGCTCCACCAGGACCCCGGCTTTTTCCGGATCTGCCGTCATCAGACACTTGTGAATGGAAAAATCCACAAAATTTAAGATATCATCCACCTGCCGTATGGGCATACCGTTGATCCCGGCCTCTATCCTGACATATTTGTCCGCCGGAAAGGCAGAGATGACATCCTCCCCGAAATAAGTGACCAGACCGCAGCCGTTTTCCTTCGCGAAGGCATAAAGCCCCGGCAGTAAGGTCAGGGGGAGAAATCTCTGATATACGATCTCCCCGCTGCGGCACTCGATGATGCGGGCGCCGTTGAAGGATAACAAATATCCCCCGTATCTCTCCAGCTCCAGCTCTTTTTCATACCTGCGCATTCCGGGCGTAGGACGGCCGGAGGCAAGAATTACCTTGTGTCCCTTAAGAAGGATATCCTGAATGGCCTTTTTGGTGGCGGCGGATATATTTTTTGCAGAATCGGTGAGCGTACCGTCAATATCCAGTACCAGAAGCTTTTTCTTCATAGGATCTCTCCTCGCATTTGTCTTTTTCAAAAAGGCGGTGAGAATATCCCACCGCCCACGGTCGACTGTATAATATTATTCTGCGTCTGCGGAAGGCTCCTCCGTTCCGCTGTCGTCCGCCGCTGTATCATCGGCGGCGGCCTCCTCCGCTGCCTGTACCTGCAGGTAATTCAGATGATCCTTGGAATCCGTCACCTCAAGCCCCTCCGTGATCGTATCCATGTACTCGCTCATAGTCTGATTTAACAAAATACTGCGGATCTGTACCTTCCACTCCGGATCGTTGTTCCCAATGTAATAGATCACATAGGCCACTCCGCTGTCCTGCGCGGTAATGACAGTGGTATCACCGCTCTTGCGGCCGGCGTCGCTGAGCCAGGACGACATCTCATCCAACATGTTGGAAGGAGCCAGCCCCTCATACAGACCGCCCTCCTCACTCGCTATTGCCGCGCTGTTGTACCGGTCCGCAAGCGCCGCGAAGCTCTCCTCCGTTGCCTCCCCTGCGGTCCACTCGTCCAGGATCTCCTGTCCGTTGCCGTCCATCGTAATGATCATGCGGGTATCCACTGTAGGCGTCTGGTCCAGATAGCGCTCCTCGAACTCTGCCACATAATATTGGTGATTGACGGAATCCTCGATCACGGTGGTGTCGCCGGCGGTCCTCGCACTGTCGAACGCCCACTCTCTCAGCACGGAAGGAACGGTCCCCCACTTTATGTTCTCGTTTAATTCGCCTTCCTGCGCCACTGTCTCCAGCTTTGCATCCGCCTCCGCCTTTGCCTTCTCCATTGCCGCATTGACCTCAGCCTCGGAGGGCTCATAGGCCGTCTCTTCCCCGTCTGCGGAATCCGCCTGGGTCTCATCCGCGGGATCTGCCAGCTCTGTGGGCTCTGTGGGAAGCTCTGCGCTGACTGTGATCAGGCGGTAATTCACGGAATCGTAGTTGTCCTTGTTTTCCCCGTAATAAGCGCTGATCTCCTCGTCGGAGGGAGCTTTGCTCTCGCTGACGGAATCATAATAGGCGTTCGTCTCCATTCCCGTCCTCACGCAGTCCTCGATGCGCGACAGAGTCGCATAAGGACCGAAGATCTCCTTGATATATTTTCCCACAGAGACTCCGCTCTCAGAGGCCTCCTGCTGCAAAGAGTCCTTGTATTCCTCATACTGCTCAGCAGTGTCGTGAGTAAACCCTGCGGCCTGCATTTCTCTCTGCATTGCTTTGGTGCGGATAATGTTATCCACCGCCATCTGCTCAAAATAGTCCTTCCAGGATAAATTTTCGGAGTACATCTGCTGTGACAGATCCCCGGAAGGATCGAGCCCCATATAGCTCAAATACATGCTGTTCTGGCTCAGATAATTATTCATTACAAGATGGTAATTGTAATCAAATTCTACGCGGGATACCTTCTCTCCTGCCACTTCAATGTAAGTACCGTTCACCGTCAGCCAGGTGCGTATGGGGAAAGAGGCTGCCAGACCGATGAGGCCGACCAGGATCAGTACGCCCAGAACAGAGGCAATGCGCTTCTGCCGCGCTTCCTTTTCCTTCTGCTTTTTTCGTCTCTGCATCTTCAGGTCATATCTGGTCAGGACCTTTTCTTTTGTTTCCGCCGTATCTTGCGTTTTTTTCGATTTGGACATGATGATGTCTCCTTTTTAACACCGTGAAGTTTTGCTTTACTGCCGCCTTGCCTATTTTACAGCATTTTTTGTGAAATGTGAAGCCATTTCACACTTTTTTCAGGTTTTCCCCACGAGAGCCCCGAACAGGCATCACTGCCGCTTCCGGTACTGCACCGGCGTGATCCCGTAGCTCTTTTTGAACAGGCGGTTAAAGTGCTCTACATTCTCATAGCCCACCTCTGCCGCTACGGCCTCTACCGTCTGATTCGTCTCCCGCAGCAGAGAACGGGCCTTCTTCATACGCTCCTTTTTCACTACCTCCTGGAAGGTAACGCCCGCCTTCTCCCGGATATACTTGGACAGATACGGCTTGGAGAGATGGAAGCTCTCCGAAAGCGTCTCCAGGGTCACGTTCTTGTAATCGTTCTGAATAAAGCTGATAATTTCCACGATCCGCTCCTCACGGCCTTCCGTGATATGCTGTTCCGCGGTCAGCTTATTCACAGCGGAGGTCAATGCGGCGATGGATGCCTTGATAATGTCCTCATCCACACCGACGCCCCAATAGAACTGCCCGTTCTGCATTATGCCCACATAGGCGGCCGCCTTGGAGCTCGAACCCTTGGATATGGCGTGCTCCTCATAAACGGAAAGCTCGTAGCTGATGCCGAAATAGATCTTCAGACAGTTGCTGACCGCATCCAGACGGCCGTTGCCCTGAGCTCTGATCACTCTGGTCTCTCCGTTCTGCTCCAAAGTCACCTCCGCCTGAATACCGCGCTCCTGTTTGAAATGACATTCGGGAATGTTGAACACGCTGCGGGGCTTTATATAATTCTCCTTGAATATCTCGTAGATCTCCGACGGCAGAAGCTCCTGGTGGCGTTTGTCGGAAACGCCCTTGATCAGGTAGCCCACCTCCTCTTTCATGGCCGCGGGCAGGGAAAAGCCAAATTGCTGCTTTAACACAAAGGCTACCCCTCCCTTTCCGGAAACACTGTTGATCCGAATCACATCCGACTCATATTCCCGTCCCACATCTGCGGGATCGATGGGCAGATAAGGCACATCCCAGCGCTTTCCGCTCTTTCCCTCCTTGAGCCAGGTCATGCCCTTGCTGATGGCATCCTGATGGGAACCGGAGAAAGCGGTGAAGACCAGATCGCCGGCGTAGGGAGTCCGCTCGTGGACCTTCATGCCGGTGAACCTCTCGTAGGCCTCCCGGATCTGCATGATATTGGAGAAATCCAGACCGCTGTCCACGCCGTGGCACATCATATTGTTCGCCAGAGTCACGATATCCACATTTCCGGTGCGCTCGCCGTTTCCGAAAAGAGTTCCCTCCACCCGGTCAGCGCCGGCCAGCACGCCGAATTCGGCATCGCTGATGCCGCAGCCCCGGTCATTGTGAGGATGAACACTGAGCACGACGCTGTCACGGTATTTCAGGTGCTTGTGCATGTATTCCACCTGACATGCGAAGACATGGGGCATAGCCACCTGCACCGTGGTGGGCAGATTGATAATGGCTTTATGCTTCGGATCCGGCTTCCAGACATCCAGTACAGCATTGCACACATCCAGAGCGTAGTCCACCTCTGTCTGGGAAAAGCTCTCCGGACTGTACTCAAAGGTAAAGTTCCCCTCTGTCCTCTCCGCCAGTCTGCGGAGCAGATCGGCGCCGTCCACCGCCAGCTTCTTAATGGCTTCCTTATCCTTTTTGAACACCTGCTCCCGCTGCTCGACGGAGGTGGAGTTATACAGGTGGACCACCGCGTGGGGCGCCCCCTCCACAGCCTCGAAGGTCTTGCGGATAATGTGTTCTCTCGCCTGCGTCAGGACCTGAATGGTCACATCGTCAGGAATCATATTCCGGTCGATCAGCGCCCGGATAAAATTGTACTCCGTATCGGAGGAGGCGGGAAAGCCCACCTCGATCTCCTTAAAGCCGATATCCACCAGGAGCTTGAAGAACTCCAGCTTCTCCTCCAGGCTCATGGGATCGATGAGCGCCTGATTGCCGTCGCGCAGATCCACACTGCACCAGATGGGCGCTTTTTCAATGCAATCCTTTTTTACCCAGTCGTAGGTGACCTCCGGGGGCATATGATAGGTCTTACCGTACTTTTCCCTTATCTTATCCGCTCTCTTTTCATTCTTTTCTTTTTTCATAGTTTTCTTGACCGTAAACCTTTCCGGACAGTCCGCTGCTGTCTCTGATTTGACAATAGTAACATACATTTTTATCCCGCTCAATGATTTAATTTAATCACTTTGTTGATTTAAATTAACTTATACAAGCGTTTAAATCCTTTATTCCCTTTGTATTTCGGCTTTTATTATTGATTAAACTTAATATCGTTAATGACAGATATTTTTATTGTCAGATGGATGAAAAAATATGTAAAAAACGGTATTTAACACTTCAAGGTGGAATTAATGACCCCCAGACTCTTGAAATATTAACAAATAAGGAGTAAAATGACAAGGATTTAAGCACTTTTTTGAGGAGCGAACTATATTATTACACGAAAGGACAGGGAACACAAAATGAAAAACATTCAAAACAAGTGGATACGCGCTGCGATTCCCGCACTGCTGCTTCACTGCAGCATCGGTACCGTATACTGCTGGTCCATCTTCAGCCAGGAGATCGCCGACTATATCGGTTTTTCCAAGGGCGCTACCGAATGGGCATTCAGCTTTGCGATCTTCTTTCTGGGAATGTCTGCAGCATTTCTGGGAAACATCGTGGAGAGGACATCCATAAATCCTCTCTGATCGCCGCCATCTGCTTCGCCGCAGGTATGGCGGGCACCGGCTTCTTTATCTGGTACGGCGGCGCACATCGGGGCAGTATGCTGTCGCTGATCGGCATTTATGTCTGCTACGGCTTCATCATGGGCATCGGTCTCGGAACCGGTTACCTCTCCCCCGTAAAGACACTGATGCTCTGGTTCGAAGACCGCAAGGGTCTGGCCACCGGTCTTGCCGTAGCCGGATTCGGCGCGGCGAAGGCCATCGCAAGCCCCATTATGCAGGCCATGCTGGATTCCCTGGGAGACGGCGGTATCTACAAGATGTTCCTGATCCTGGCGGTAATCTACTTTATCATGATGTTCGTGGGACACCTGCTTCTGGCAAAGCCTGCCGGATGGCATGAGCCCGCCACTACCGAAAAGGGCGCCCGCGCCATCGATGTGATTAAACAAAAGCCCGTCACCTTCATCGGTATCTGGATCATGTTCTATCTGAATATCACCTGCGGTCTTGCGCTGATCTCCCAGGAGAAAATGATCATCAAGTGCATCGGACTGGTGGGCATCGTAGGCGTGCTCTCCTCCGTCACCGCAATATTCAACGCCGGCGGCCGTCTCGGTTTTTCCGCATGGGCCGACACCTTTAAGGACCGCAACACGATCTACAAGATCATGCTGATCATGTCCATTGTTGCCACCGGTCTCGTGATCGTGACACAGGGCATCAGCAGGGGCGGACAGCCCGCGATCCTGATGGTACTGGTATTGATCCTTCTGTTCGCTGTAAACGCAGGCTACGGCGGAGGCTTCAGCAACGTGCCCACCCTGCTCTCCGACCATTACGGCATGAAGAACATCAGCGCCATCCACGGCATTACTCTTTCCGCGTGGGCCATCGCAGGTCTCACCGGAAATCAGCTGGCCACCTTTATTGTGAATCATTTTGGAGAGTGGCAGGATTTTGCCCATGACGGCGTCGTGGAAAAAATCAATCCCGTAGGCTACCAGACCGTGCTGTATGTAACCCTGGCCCTGTACATTATTGCCGCTCTGTCCAGCTTCTTCTTGGTAAAGGCACCCAAGGGCGACGCGGAAAAGAAGGAAAAGACGGAATGATCCTCTCCGGAGAGTGATCCTTCCGAACGGAACGAAAAGATTACGGACACAGAAAAAGAGCAGGCCCGCAGCCACGTGCTTCGGACCTGCTCTTTGATTACCATAGGATCAGATAGATCAGCGTCAGCGAAAGACCGATGCAGAACAGCAAAAGTCCGAAGGACAGGCTCCGCTGGATTACAAGATTGGTCTCCCTGACCTCCTCGCCCTTCATTGCCGCCAGGTGGACATGATCCCTGTGGACGGGATCCTGCCTGCGCCAGGTAAGGTTGGCAATGGCCTGCACGGCGTTCAGGAACCGGCCTATCGTCACCGTGAACAGATTCCCCTCCGGTCTCTCGTAGGGCAGAGGGCTGTCCCGATAAACGCTCTTCCGCAGCAGTACCACCGCCGTGTCCGCAAGGCTGTCCAGGATCCTGCAAAGGACGCCGAAGAATGCCGGGAATATTTTAAGCAGCACCGGTCTGTAGATCAGATTTTCCAGATCCAGCCATCCGGGCCATGCATTGACGTAGACCTTCGCGCCGCTCTTTTCCTCACGCTTCATCAGAAGCGCCCGAATCACAAATACATACACCAAAATGCCGATTGTTATGGAGATCAGTGCGCCGCTCAAATTTCCGGGACTGAAGTACGCCACGGGCGCTCCCGTCTCCTGAAGGCCCATAAAGCCCTGAGCGACGGCTGCCGCCCTGTCCATGGTATACCGGGGGAACAGGCCCCATATCAGCAGGACCAATGCGCTGCCCGCCAGCGCAAGACCGCTGAGCACATTCATATAATTCTTTTTTTGTGCGAACTGCGCCTGACGCTCCTCATCCAAATTCTTTTCAATGAATATGGCCACGAACAGCTTGATCATATAGGCCACCGTCAATCCGCCGGAGAACAGGAAAAGATACTCCGCCGCTTTCATTTCCGGACCTCCGCCGTACTCCAGGATACTCTCGTGCAGCAATGTCTTGCTCACGTATCCGCCAAAGAGCGGAACACCGGCGATCGCCAGGGCGCCCACCAGGAAAATACCCGCAAGCAGCGGTTTTCTGCGCCCAAATCCCCGGATTTCGTTCAGATCCAGAACGTGTGTGTTCATATAGATCACGCCTGCTGCCAGAAACAGCACCAGCTTGATCAGAGAATGGTTTACCATGTGAAGGAACGTGCCGTGTACCGCCAGGGCGTTTTCTTCCCCCAAAAGCCCCTGCATTCCGACTCCCACCAGAATAAAACCGATCTGGGACATGGAAGAGCAGGCCAGCGTGCGCTTCAGATCCACGGAGAACACTGCCAGCAGCGCACCCCCGAACATGGTGACGGCGCCAAGTGCAAGGATCAGAGTCCCCCAGGCCCCGTCGTGAAGGAACAGACTGCAGCTCAGGATCAGCGTTCCGTAAATGCCGGTCTTGGTCAAAATACCGGACAAGAGCGCCGAGGCGGGCGCCGGCGCCACGGGATGCGCCTTGGGCAGCCAGATATGCAGGGGAAACGCGCCGGCCTTTGCCCCGAAGCCCACCAGCAGACAGCCGCCGGCAGCGTACAGCAGCTCCTTCTTCTCACAAAGCTCCGCCGCCCGGCCCAGTTCCGCGATTTCCAGGGTGCCCAGCATACGGTACAGCAGAAAAATGCCCATGAGCATCACAAGACCGCCGATCACCGCCACCGCCAGATAGGTCTCGGCGGCCCGCAGGGACGGCCTGTTCTCCTCCTGAGCTACCCACACATAAGAGGTAAAGGACATGATCTCAAAAAAGAGAAAGGTAGTGTAAAGATCGGAGGACAGAAAAACGCCCATAGTCGCTCCCAGCGTTGTCAAAAGAAACAGGTAATAGCGGTTCCTGTTCCTGTGACGGGCAAGATACTCTCTGGAGAGAAGGGCCGCCATCATCCACATAAAGGCCGCCACAATACCGTAAAGCATACGGAACCCGTCCAGCGTAAAGCAGAGGGACCGGCCGCATACATTCGGGATCACCAGCTCCGATCCGCTGCCCGCACCGCCGCGCCCCCAGACGCTCCGTGCCAGCCAGAGCATCACGGCAAATTCCAGGATCACGGACAGAATGACCCATATATCTCTCGGCGTTTCCTGCCTGCCCTGCTCCTCCCTGTTCTTTCTCAGACAGAGCGCTCCCACTGCGTAACCGATCAGTCCTGCCGCAAAAGGAAAAAACACCGGAAAAGCCAACATTATGTCAAATCTCATAGGATTTCCTCCCCTTCTGCCGCTCCTGCGGCAATGCCACGACTCCTGCCGGACTCACTGCATCAGATCCTGCGCAATTGTCTCCAGCACCTGTATCACAGGACCGGAATGTAATCCGAAGACGAAGATCATCACTGTGAACACCGCAAGAGGCAGCAGCATGATCCAGTTGGGATCCTCCACATCCCTCAGCGTTCCGTAGTCAAATCCCTTCTCCGGGAAAAAGGCCCGCACCACAATTGTCAACATATAGATGGCCGTCAGCAGCGCGGAGATCATAAGCGCCGCCACGCCCCAATAGCCAAGAGGCTCTCCGCCGTACAGGGCCGCTCTTGCCAGATACCATTTGCTGACAAATCCGCAGAGCCCAGGCACGCCCATCAAAGCCATGGCGGATACGGTAAAGATCACAAATATCCGGGGCATCTTCCGTCCCATGCCATCCAGCTCGTAGATATAATTTCTGCCTGTCTTGTACATGACGGCGCCGGCACAGAAGAAGGAACAGATCTTCATGAAGGAGTGAAAGATCATATGTGCCAGAGCCCCCACCAGACCCATGGGCGACATAAGCACCACGCCGAAAAGGATATAGGACAGATTGCTGACCGTGGACCAGGCCAGACGGCGCTTGATGTGCGTTTCCTTCAGCGCCCGGCTGCAGCCGTACACAATGGTCACGATCACCAGCACCAGCAGGAATTTCTGTGCCCAGGTCCCCCTCACCGCTTCCGCGCCAAAGCTGTAGTAGGTGATGCGCATGGCCGCAAAGGCGCCGGTGTTGACCACTGCCACCGCATGCAGCAGGGCCGTCACAGGCGTGGGAGCCACGCTCGCCTTGGGAAGCCAGGAGGAAAAAGGCCACATGGCCGTCTTTACACTGAATCCGCAAAAGCACAGCACATAGATGATCAGCATCACATCGGAACGACCGCCGATCCGGTCCATATCCAGCACCCCGCCCGGCACAAAGGCGGAGGTGGTGCCGTAGGTAAGGATAAAGATCATCCCGATAAAGGCAAACGCCGCGCCGCCCAGCATATAGTAGAGATACATCCGGCTCGCCAGCACCGCCTCTCTTGTGCGGGTATACATTACCAGGGGCAGCGTCACAAGGCTGAGCATTTCAAAGAAAAAGTACATGGTCAGAATATTTTCCGCCAGAGCGACGCCCAATGTCACACCGTATGTGATCACATAGAACATAAAAAAGGATTTTTCGCTGCCCGCCTCGTGCTTCATATATTCAAAGGAGTACAGCAGGGCCAGGGGCCACAGGAAAGCCACGAGCGCCGCATACACCGCACCCGGCCCGTCCAGTCCCAGGGTGACGCTTAAATTTCCTGTAAAACGGAACACCGTGAGCGCCTGCTCCGGCCGGTGGAACAGCATCCAAAGGACCAGCAGGGAATTCAGGATCACTCCTGCCTCCATATAGACCAGCATGGCATTTCTGCCCTTAAAGGGCAAAAGCCACAGGGAAACGCCCACCACCATGGGCAATATCACTACAATCAGCATTATGATCTCGTTCATGATCGATCATACCTTTCTCAAATGTTCTCCGTCTCAGTGCTCCCGCATTGATCTCCTACAACAGGGAGTATGCCAATGTTCTCACATAGCCGATCAAAGCATCGGGGAAAATACCGAGAAGAAGCGTCAGCGCCGCCAGCACGATCAGCGGCAGCAGCATGCAGGGGGAGGGCTCCTCCCGCGTCAGGTCCAGACCCTCCGCCTCTTCTCCGGGGAAAAAGCCCTTCATGACGATAGGAAGCAGATATCCCGCCGTCAACAGCGCGCTGACGAGCAGCACCGCCGGGCCGATCCAGGAGAACGCCCCAATATCTTCCGTCAGCCACGCACCGCTCTCCTCCGGCAGAGCGCCGAAAGCATTCCCAAGATGCAGCGCTCCCTCCGCAAGGTGCCATTTGCTGACAAATCCCACCGTGGGAGGAATACCGATAAGTCCAAGAGAAAAAATCGTATAGCACCACATGGTCACTGGCATTTTCTTTCCCATGCCCGTCAGCTGCTCCACACGGCTGTAGCCGAATCGGTACAGGAAGACTCCCGCCGTTAGGAATAGACCGCACTTGATCACCGCATGTCCCGCAAAATGCAGCAGCGCCCCCTCGAACCCCTGAGGCGAAAGAAGCGCAAGGCCGAACAGGATATAGGAGACCTGACTGACCGTGGAGTAGGCCAGCCGCTTTTTGAACACTTTCTCGCGGTAGGCCAGCATAGATCCCATAAAGACCGTAAGCAGCGCAAGCGTCATCCATGCATACTGTACCCAGGTCCCCCGGATAAGGTCAGGTCCCACAATATAGAACACCACCCGGATCACCGCGAGCACGCCGGATTTTACTATTATACCCGAAAGCACGGCGGAAGCGGGCGAGGGTGCAACGGGATGCGCGGCCGGCAGCCAGGCGTGAAGGGGCAGCATGCCCGCCTTTGCCCCGAATCCCACCAGCATCAGGAACACGGCCGTCAACAGGATCCCCTCATGCCCCTGAACGGATGCCCCCAGGGTCCCCCCGGCGGTAAAGCTGAGGGAATCACAGTACCGGTTCAGGATAAAAATGCCGAACAGACCGGCATAAGCACCGCACATGGAATAGAAGAGATATTTCAACGCCGCCATGACAGCCTCTCTTGTGCCGTTGTGCAGCACCAGAGGAAATGACGTAAGTGTCACAAGCTCGTAGAACAAATACATCGTCACCAGATTCCCGGCCAGATCCAGCCCCATCAACACTCCGTAGAGCAGCAGATAAAAGCCGTAGTAGCGCTTTTCCTCCCCCTCATGCTGCATATACACAAGGGAGTATATACCTGCCGCCGCCCAGATCACACTGACCACGGCGACGAACAGTCTGCTCACACCGTCGATCCGGAAAAATATGGGAATATCCTGCACCAGAGTAAACAGAGTCAGACTTTTCTCTCCGGTCAGGATCAGATACCAGGCCGCAGCCACAGAAGCCAGCAGAATTGCCATTGCCGCAGCGCGGACGGCCCTTCCCCGCAGAGCAGGATTTTTTTCTGCGCCGGCAGGGGCCTTCGCTCCGCCGACGGCCCCCACCTCCTTCAGGTGTTCCGCAAAAGAAGCCAGCAGCAGAAGAGCGCCGCCCGCTATGGGTAAAAGAATGGGAATCAAGAGCAGTTTATCCATAAGAATCTCGCTTCCTTTATCTGTAAATATTGCTTCAGGACCGATCCGGATAATGTCAACCGAACATTTTCAGTCCGTTCTGAATCAGGTCAATAACAGGTTCGGAGCTCAGGCCCAATATCAGATTCAGGACAATAAAGCAGATCAGCGCCAGAGCTTTCGCAGGCTGCTCCCTTGCGGGCACCGTCCTGCCCTCCGATATTTCCATGCCCGCCGGCACCGGAGTATAGATACGGATGACGGTCTTCATGAAGTAAATGGCGTTCAGCACCACACTGATAGCCAGTGCGATCAGCGTGGGCAGCATCTTGAACCGGTGCCCGATGGCGGCCTGCGCGAACAGCAGCTTGGAAATAAACCCGGAAAAAACAGGCATGCCCACCATGGACAGGCTGCCCACCGTGAATGCCACACCCGCCAAACGGTTCCGGTAAGCCGCTCCTGTCAGGTCCCGGTAACGGGGGCTTTTGCCGGACGCATCCGTCAGGCCGGACGCCGCCACAAAAAGCAGGGACTTGGTAGCGGAGTGGGACACCATATGATAAATGCTGGCAATGACTCCCTCCGCTGTGCCCAGTCCGAAGCCCATGTAAATGTAACCGATCTGTGCCACAGAGGAGAATGCGATCATCCTTCGGATATTGTCCTCCTTGATGGCGTTGAGGGAGCCCATGATCATACCGATGATGCCGAACACGAACAGCACATGGATCACCTTGCTCTCTCCCACGATTTCGAATCCGATCACCCTGTAAAATATCTTGATCAGCAGGAAAATATATCCCTTGGACACCAGAGACGACAGAATGGCCGCCGAGGACAATGTGGAATACCCGTAGGCATCGGGCAGCCATGCGTGGAACGGATACAGGGCGCTCTTGATCGCCAGTCCCACCGACATCAGTCCCAGCGACACCACAAGGGGAATGTGGTAGCTGCCGGTGGCTGCCAGTATGCCCACCTGTTCCTTGATATTGCTCATCAACAAATGCCCGGTCAGGTCATACAGGAAGCAGATGCCCAGGAGAAGCAGACCTGAGCCGAGCAGGCTCATGATCATGTATCTGGTGGCCGCCTCTATGGTCCTGCCGTTCTGTCGGATCATGATCAGGCCGCAGGCGGAGATGGTATTGATCTCCACGAACACATAGGCGGTAAAGAGGTCGTTGGTGTATATCAGCGCCAGCAGGGAACAGAGCAGCAGATTCACCATAACATAGTAAAGGTTCTGCTTGCCTTCCTCTATCTCCTCCTCCCGCTCCCGGATGCCGCCCAGCATGGACAGGAACATAATAACACAGAAGAACAGCGCCATTGCGGCCTCCAGCACACCGACCCTGATCTCGTTGCCCCAGGGCGCGGGGAAATGTCCCATCGTGTACACATAAGCCTCGCCTGTGTTCATCACATAGCCCAGCGTGGCTGCGGACATACAGCCGATCACAACGATCACCGCCGTATTGACCCGCTTCGCCCATCTGCCGCTCAACACAGAGGACAGCGGCCCCGAAAACAGTGACAGAATGATGGACAGGAAAGGAAAGTTCTGTACAAAATCCATCACTTGCCCTCCTTTTTCAGCCGGGTGGAAATCTCATCCAGATCCAAGGTGTGGTAACGGCGGTAGAGACGAATGGTCAAGGACAGCATCAGGGCCGTGACCGACACGGACACCACGATGCCCGTCAGCACCAGGCCGCTGGGGATAGGATTGATGTACGCCTCCACGCTCTGTACTCCGTTCACCACCACGGGAGCCTTCCTGCCGTCAATGTAGCCCTTGAGCGCAAGAAACAGATACGTGGCGGTGTCCATAATGTTCAGACCGATGATCTTCTTGATCAGATTTTTCTGCAGAAGCAGATTGGAAAATCCGATGCCGAAGAGGATCATGGCCACGGCCTCACCGTAATTATTCAACAGGTTCATTCCGTTCATAATATCAATAGCCTCCCTTGCGGAACATGACGTAAAACGTATACATGGTTCCCGATACCACCACGCCCACACAGATATTGAGCAGCAGGATCAGGCCGCTGCTGAGAATGGCACCGGGAGTGCCCAGAGGAATGATGCTCTCAATGTGATTTGCCCCCGTGTAAAAGGAATAGCTCTTGGCAAGACTGTAGCATGCCAGCGCACAGAAGCTCATTCGGCGGTAAGTGCGCGCGGTGAAGAATTTCTCCGTCTTCGCAAAACCGAATGCATTCAGGTACAGGATCAGGCCGGCTCCGATCACGGCGCCGCCGGAAAAGCCTCCGCCCGGCCCCAGATGTCCCGCCAGGATCACGTAAATGCCAAAGATGAAGATAGGCGGAACCAGTATCTTGGCCACTGTCTGAAGAATGATGTCGTTCTTTGGCTCATGGAGCCTGTCGTTCGCCTCGAATTTTTCCTGATCCTCTTTTCTGTCCAGGCGCAGCAGGATCAACACGGTACAGGTAGCGATGAACAGTACGTGGGATTCACCCAGCGTATCAAACGCTCTGTAATCCAGGATCATTCCCGTGACAATGTTGACGGCTCCCGTCTCCTGAAGACCGTTCTCAATATATCGGGCAGACACCTCATTATTCACCGGCCTGTCCGCCTCTCCCACAGCGGGCAGCCAGGATACCGCCGCCAACAGCATAACTACCAGAAGGACACAGAACAGTACTGCCAGCACGTTGTAGATTCTTCGGAAGATCCGCAGCTCGGCGTTTTTCTCCAGGTCATAGGCTCGCTCCGCGATGCGTTTTCTGTCTCTGGCTCTCTGTTCCGCCGCCTGTCCGTCCTCCTGAAAAGCCTCCTGACTTTTCATCTCCACGGTATCCAGAAAGGGATCCTTCGTGCCGTCCATCCACTGCCTGAATTTATAGGAAAATGTCTTTTCGTATTGCTCCTGCGGCACTCGTCTACTCATTGCCGTTTTCCTCCTGACGGTCATCCTTTTTCAGAATGGCATGAATTTTCTTCAGAGTCACCAGAAACAACACGGTAGTGACTCCCGCTCCCACGGCTGCCTCCGTAATCGCCAGATCCGGAGATTCCAGCAGGATCCAGATTACGGACATGACCAGACTGTAGGACATAAAGATCAATATAGTGTTCAGAAGATTTTTGGACAGACTGGCCGCAACGGCGCAAATGATCAGAAAGCCCAGCAAAATACATGTGAATACTGTCATATTGACCACCTCTTTCCTTCTCGTGTGACTGTGACGGTGCCGGTCGATCGCCCCTCGCACAACCGCCTCTATTTCTGCTCATCCTCAGGTGCATCCAGCGATCTTGTTTCATAGTGGCTTTCCCCGTCCTCATTGGTAGTCACCTCAAGTCTTGCAATCAAATGAGAGGAGGCGGGGGAGGAGAACCACAGGAACACGATCACCAGGAACAGCTTCAGGGAGGTAAAGTTCAGGCCGCTTATCACGATCAGCCCCAGCAGGCAGAAGCCGATCCCCAAAGTATCCCCCATGGCCGCGGCATGCATTCTGTTCAACACATACTTAAATCGGAAGACTCCGATCATCTCTATGATAAAAATGACCACGCCCGCCAACAACAGAGCTGCTCCCAACAAAAACCGAACCCACTCAAGTGCCGTCATTGTGCAGACCCTCCTTTATGCCTTTTTCCTTTTTTTCCATGTAAACGCCCATATATACCTTAGTCAGCACGATCACCGCCAAAAAGCTGATCATGGCATAAATAATGCAGATATCCGCCAGATATCCCTCATCCAGCAGCAGCGCCAGAATGGCGATGATCACTGTGACCATCGTGCCCATCATATTCACCGCCACGATCCTGTCCGCAATTCTGGGACCGATAATGGCCCTGACCAGGCACAGCAGGATCAGAATGGCCAGAATGACAAGCACTGCGATAAATAAAACCTCCTGTCCCAAAGCTCACTCCTCCAATTTTTTGATGTATTCCAGGAACTGGCTGTCGTTCATTCCCTCCGCCAGACTTTCATCCAGACAATGGACGGTATATTTGTTCTCCTCCAGAGCGACGGTGATGGTGCCCGGCGTCAGGGTGATGGCATTCGCCAGAAATGCTTTTCCCGTTGCCGTCTTTAAATCGGTGTGAAATTCCGCCAGCGTAGGCTGTATCTCCTCCCTCTGGCTCAGGATCATACGGATCACACCGAAATTTGCCTTGACGATCTCCCTGACCAGCAGAAAAATATATTTGACAAAAAGCGGTGCCTTTTTATAGAAAAGAAGCTCCTTCTGAAAAGAATAATCCATGAATCTGCAGATGAACGCAAAAAGCGCCGCAGAGACTCCAATACCGAAGATGCCTATTTCCAGGGTAAATTTACCGTTAAAGATCACCCACAGCAGAAAGAAAAGCAAAAACATGATTTTCACCTCGATGGTTTTGTCGTCGGGAACCGATTGACACAAGCATCATCGCTTTCCTCCTCGTTATTTTACCATAAAAAAACCAAAAGTGTATCTAAATTTGCACAAAAAAACAGGCGCGTTTTTGGACATCATGTCCAAAGCCACGCCGTTGTGTCAATGTCCTATATGATTTCAATCCTCTCAAAATATTTGATCAGAATGTCCGCACAATTCTCGATTCCAAGCCGGCTGGTATCCAGTATCATGTGGTAGTTGTTCACATCGCCCCAGACCTTTCCGGTGTGTTCGTAGTAGTAATCGGAACGCTTTCTGTCGTTCTTCTCCAGCATGTCCTTGGCATCGTCGTAGGCCAGGGACTCCTTTTGCATGATGCGCCTGATGCGGTCTTCCTTGTCCGCGCACACGTAAATATTGAACACATTGGGCTGGTTCTTCAGGATCTCGGAAGCGCAGCGCCCCAGAATAATGCAGGGCTCCTTCGCCAGCTCCCTGATAAAGCGCGCCTCGTCCGCAAAGCTGTTGCCGGCAAGCTCGTGTTCTATATATGCCTTGTCGAATACGGGTACTCCCAGCTTCTGTGAAAGTTCTTCGGCTATCACGCTGGCGCCGGTCCCGAATCTCCGGCTCATGGTAATCACCAAATTCATAGTCACTCCTCCCTACCTTTTATATTTTACCACACTCGGATAGGGGTTACAAGCAAAGGTTCCGAGATATGAATTTCGGGCTTTGAAAAAGTGACAGTAGAAAACAGTTTGGAAAGAGTACACGGGGATGTGTAAAAATGCCACCGAAGCAAGAGGAAAGACAGAGAGGTAAGGTAATAATCACTTTTCTGTCTTTTGGTTTTATTCGCATATGCATACATTTTAATATATCTCAAACAAAATATAAATGTTCTATAAACATTTCCGCCGTACAATGCAGTCAACAAGTGAAAAACACTTAGATAAAGAATTGGAGGTAACAGGCTGTGAAGAAAAAGGATTTTGTAACTCTTATCATGAGTACGGTTGGCGGTATTTTATTCGCCCTCGGCATGTGTATGGCTCTGCTCCCGGAATGGGGCGCTATGGCACAAGGTATTGTAATCGGTGTGATTGGCGCAGTTGTATTGCTGGCTATGGTGCTTGTCCGCCGAAAGATGGGCGGAAAACCTGCGATTGTTTTTAACGGAAAGGCAATCGGCACAACATTATTTGGTATCCTTGGCGCAGTTGTTTTTGGCGTGGGTATGTGTATGACGATGATCTGGGATATGATGATTTCCGGCATCATTGTCGGCATTGTCGGCATCATCTTGCTGCTTTGCCTGATTCCTATCATCAAGGGACTGAAATAAAGAAGCGGACAAACCAATATTAAACTGACAGGAGGATTTTATCATGGCAAAATCAAAACTCATACAGGCAAACGAAAAAATCGCCGACACTGTTGTAGGCGGGTATAAGAAAATTGAGGATGGCGTTGTAGGAGGGTACAAGAAGATCGAGAACGGCGTTGTAGGCGCATACAGAAAAGTCGAAGACGGATTCGTGGATAAATTCCTTACCCATGAGGGAGAAACCGTAGAGGACGCTAAAAAGCGTATTCACGAAGAACAGGTTCAGCGTGAGGCAAGTCAGGATACCGTAAATCATTGACAGAGCGATCCGCATGAGCGAAAGGCTGGTGCGGATCGAAATTTTATAAAAAATCTGTGAAAGGACAAAACGCAAACAAAACTTTAACATTTGGGTGTTATAATGAAAAAAACAGATGGAGGTCTGCCCTATGTTTAAGATACTGGTCTTAGAAGACGACAAAGATTTGAACCGCACAGTCTGTTCTTTTTTGAATCAGAGCGGTTATGAAGTGGCTGGCTGCCTGAACGCGAATGAAGCCTATGATACCATGTACGGAAATACCTTTGATCTGATCGTTTCCGATATTATGATGCCCGAAGTAGATGGATTTGAGTTTGCGAAAACAGTCCGCTCATTGAATGAGAATATTCCGATCCTTTTTATGACAGCAAGGGACGATCTTGCTTCCAAACAAAAGGGATACCGGATCGGGATCGACGATTACATGGTCAAACCCATTGACTTGGATGAGCTTTTCCTGCGGATTGGGGCGCTGCTTCGGCGGGCAAAGATCGCAAGCTCTCACAAACTGGAAATCGGGAAACTGACGCTGGACATGGACGAGCGTACAGCGGTCTACGGTGGCGAGGGGATTTCTTTGACAGCGAGGGAGTTTAATATTCTTTACAAACTCCTGTCCTATCCGGGCAAGACATTTACCCGTACCCAGCTTATGGATGAGTTCTGGGATGCTGACACGAATACCGCGCCGAGAGCTGTGGATGTTTATATGACAAAGCTGCGGGGAAAGTTTGAAAGCTGCAGCGAGTTTGAGATCAAAACCGTTCATGGTCTTGGCTATAAGGCGGTGATTCAATGAGGGAAAATGTAAAATGGAGGCGGATTCTGCTCTCCCTGCGAAATTATATTGTTTTTTTCCTGCTGATTGCTTTTATCATTACCTGCTGTATGTATCTTTTTCTGCGGACTTTGCAGCAGACATTGGGGATCAGCTATACGGAAGAAAATATCCGGGCGGCAGCCGCACTTACTTTTGCAAATGTGATTTTTTTAAGTTTCTTATGTACGGTAATCGATACTGTTCGCCGCAGGCTTATGGTGGACCGTCCGGTGCGGCGTATTGTGGAAGGGGCGGAAAAACTGATGAAAGGCGATTTTTCCGCACGCATCAAGCCGTTTCGCAGTATTGGCGGTGAGTCGGGATTTGACATGATCATCGACTGTTTCAACCGGATGGCGGAGGAACTTTCCGGCGTGGAGACCTTGAGGACGGATTTTATCGCCAATGTGTCCCATGAATTAAAAACGCCTCTTTCTGTGATCCAGAATTACAGCACTATGCTCCAAAGTCCGGAACTGTCCGACGGGCAGAGGCTGGACTATGCAAAGGCGATCACAGAACAGTCCCGACGTCTTGCCGACCTTGTCACAAATATCCTGAAATTGAACCGGTTGGAAAATCAGAAGATTTATCCTGCGGCACACAAATATGATCTTGGGGAACAGCTTGCAGAGTGCCTTTTGCGTTTTGAAGGAATATGGGAGAAAAAGAAGATTGCTATTGATACGGACATAGAGGATGCAGTATTTGTGGAATCGGACGATGAACTTTTGTCCCTCGTCTGGAACAATCTTTTCTCTAATGCGTTAAAGTTTACGGAGGCTGGCGGCACTGTTTCCCTTTCGCTTACTTCAGAAGGGGATCTTGCAGTAGTCAAAGTTTCCGATACCGGATGTGGAATCAGTCAGGAAGTCGGCAGGCATATTTTTGAAAAATTTTATCAGGGCGACACATCCCGTGCCACACAGGGAAACGGACTGGGACTTGCACTTGTCAGACGGGTGATGGACATTGTCGGCGGCGATATTTCGGTGGAAAGCAAAGTGGGAAAAGGCAGTACGTTTCTTGTAAAGATCAGGAGGACGACAGATGGATAGGCTGAAGGCTGTGCTGAAAGCGCTATTCTGTCCGCCGCCGTTTATGACGGTTCTGCTTGCGCTTTTAGGATATGGCTTTGTGATATTTGTATTTGCGTGTGATGTGCAAAATCCCTTTTTGCGGTACGCCTCTTATTTGGCGTCCGCCTATGCGCTGGTCATTACGTTTACCGGACTGCCGTATTTATCCCGCCGCCTGAAAAAAGCAAAAAGTGAGTTTGGCGAAAGTATACTGATGCGGAAATTCCGTTCCACTGCGTTTGGGGAGAAATACCTGTCGGATATTCACTTCCGTAACCGGATTTCACTTTCGGCAGGACTGATGATCAATCTCGCCTATATTGTCATGAAGCTGTCCGCAGGCGTTTATTACAGATCCGCATGGTTTATTGCACTTGCGGTTTACTATATCTTGCTGGCTGTCATGCGCCTGTTCCTGATTCGGTATAAGTCAGAGAATGACAGAGATGCAGCGTTTCGCCGTTACCGTCTGTGCGGCTTTATTTTATTGATTATGAATCAGGCGCTTGCAGGCATTGTCATATTTATCGTTCACCAGAACAGAGGTTTTCAGTATCCGGGCATTCTAATCTATGCGATGGCGCTTTATGCCTTTTATGCAGTAATCACTGCTGCGGTCAATGTTGTCCGGACACGCCGTCATAACAGTCCTGTCCTGTCTGCTGCGAAAGCCGTCAATCTTGTTGCTGCGCTGGTTTCTCTTCTGTCGCTGACGACTGCGATGCTGACACAGTTTGGCGGTGACGATGATCCGGCATTTCACAGAACCATGACCGGCGCTGTGGGAGGCGGAGTCTGCACGATTGTCATAGGTATGGCGGTTTTTATGATTTATAGAGCGAATAAAGAATTGAAAAAGGAGTGATCCATCGTGGAAGAAAAAAACGAAACTTTTTCCTACACCTATTCCGCAAAGGAACAGGAAGAAATCAAAAAAATACGGGACAAATATGCAGCGCCAACGAAAGAGGAAATTTCTATGGAGCAGCTTCGCCGATTAGATGCCAGTACGACAAGAGGCGCAACGGTGGTATCGTTGATTATCGGAATTGTCAGCACCCTGTTGTTTGGCGTAGGGATGTGCTGCACGATGATTCCGGAATGGGAAACGTATTTCATTTTCGGCATTATCATCGGTGTTATCGGCATCATCGGTGTGGCTACTGCTTACCCGATTTATACTCATATAGTGAAACGCAAGAGGGCAAAACTTGCACCGGAAATTATGCGGTTGTCAGAAGAATTGCTGAAATAAAGAAAGATGAAATTCTATCTTTTTCTTGTATCGCTTCTGGCACAGCTTTTTGTAATTTCAATCAATTCTTTCTGCCCTGTCCATAATATGTTATAATACTTGACAAGAAAAGCTTGTAATCAAGTTTTTCTTGTATGTTACAGGTTTTTCTGTCTCCGCTCCGCTTCGGTCGGCACAGAGCAGATGTCCACTGTATATCTTGTGCCCTTATTTTCGCCCTTATGAGAATTCATAATGTAAGGGAAAGGATATAACAAAGCCATTAAAAATGGCTTGGGAAAAGTCAAAAATGCACTATTGATGATGTGCCTGTACTTGCCAAACTAAACAAACAACTTATTGATGATGAAAAATAGCAAAATTATTATTTTAAAGATGATTTTGTGTTTTAAAATGTGATTCAGTTAAGAGGAGATAAATATGAAACATAATCAGCACGATACCGATGAAATGGTTTACAACAGCGATCCCTTTGAGGAATATAGCCATGAAGCCGATCCTTCGAAGCTGGAGCGGAGCTATGCCTGGCATACGGCTATTGGACTTCAGGCGGTAGATGGGTTGAAAACATCTGACTATTTAAAGAAGACTGCCATCAGAAACATAGAGGGAGAGATCTCGCTTGACGAAGCACAGACGCTGATCGAATCCTACTACAAAGCCGACCGCAGGAAGGAAGAACCGCGCACCGAAGAAGCGGATAAGGTTTCTTCGCGCATTACCAAGATTATTGCCGAAAAAGGCTTTACCTTCTCCGTGGCACAGTACCTTTCAATCCATCAGCAGTTATTCAAGGGCATTTATAAGAACGCCGGTAAAATCCGTGATTATAACATCACAAAAAAGGAATGGGTCCTCGACGGCGATACCGTGATGTACGGCAGCGCGACCGAGCTGCGCGCAACATTAGAATATGATATTTCACAGGAAAAAGCGTTTGATTATTCCGGACTTTCGATGGACGAGATCATTCGTCATCTGGCATGCTTTATCTCCAGCCTGTGGCAGATTCACGTTTTCGGCGAGGGCAACACACGCACGACGGCGGTATTCTTCATCAAGTATCTGCAATCGCTTGGCTTTAACGTGACCAATGACATTTTTGCAAAAAACGCCTGGTACTTCCGCAATGCGATGGTGCGCGCAAACTACAACAACCTCAAAAAGGGCGTCCATGAAACAACGGAATTCCTTGAACTGTTTTTGAGAAATCTTCTGCTCGACGAGAACAACCCGCTTCAAAACAGGACGATGCACGTCAGCAGCACGTTGAAACAGGACTCTAAATCTGTAAAACAGGACTTTCCCGATGTCAAACAGGACTTTTACGCTTTAACAAGGGCCGGAATCCCGATAAGATCCGCAAAAAATGTTGTAAAACTCATTCAACATTTCGGCTATACTGTGCCGTTTGGCAGAATGGACATCGCAGAAGCATTGGAAATTACAAAATCTCCCGCCTCGGAAATTTTAAATACGCTGTTGTCCGTCGGAGCAATTGTTCCGGCAACAGGGTTCGGAAAAGGAAAATATAAATTCAATCCGCAATTTTTCAAATAAGGCAAAGTCTCGGTGAAACATTCCGCCACCTCACCGCATAGGCACTCCCGCTTGCATCACAGAAAATTCACCGGAATGATTCTGTCTTTGCCCCGAAGGGTCACGAATTTATCGTACAGGCAGATCACTCCGCCCGAACCGCGTTTTACATTTGGAAGCTTATCCAGCAGGTCGAAGGCCTCTATATCTTTTTTGTGCGGATCGGCGTGTTTCTTCATTTCAATCGGATACAGAATGCCGTTTTCCTCAATCAGAAGGTCGATCTCATTCATATCCTTGTCGCGGTAGAAGTACAAAGGAAGCTCCAAAATTCCCCGATTGTAATAGCTCTTCACAATCTCAGACACCACAAAGCTCTCAAAAAATGCTCCCGCCATCGCACCATTCTTCAGGACGTCCGGTGTGTTCCACCTGGTCAGATAAGCGGCAAGCCCCGTGTCAAGGAAATACAGCTTCGGCGTTTTGACCGCCCTCTTTGTAATGTTGTTGAAATATGGAGGAAGCAGATATACAAGGTTGGAGGCCACGAGAATCGCAAGCCACCTTTCGGCAGTGGGCTGACTGATGCCCACATCTCTTGCCAGAGACGACAGATTCAGAAGCTGCCCCGTAGAAGCGGCGGCCGCCACCATGAACCTTGTAAATTTTACGGTGTCCCCAATCTCCGACAGCTCCCGCACATCGCGTTCAATGTAGGTGCGTACATACGCGCCGTAAAACATCTGCCAGTTGAAATCGGGATTGTCCTGCAGCTCCGGCATAGAGCCGCGGTGGATCGTACTCCACACCTCATCATAGGAAATATCCGCCGTGTGCTGCTTTCGCTGTGAAAAATATTCCTCTGTGGGCAGAAACGGAACATCGAATGCAATTCCGTGGGACTCACGCAGAGAGAACCCAAGCAGTGTGACAAGACCGATGCGTCCGGCCAGGGATTCGCTTACGCCCTTCATCATTTTGAATTGCTGAGAGCCGCACAGAAAGAACTGCCCCTTTTTTCGATCCCGATCGAGAAATAGCTTAATCTGCTCAAATAAAGCCGGCGCCTTTTGAATTTCATCTACGAACACAGGAGGCGGATTATCCTTAAAAAAGGTTCCGCTTTCCTCCTCAGCGCTTGCCCGAAGTATGGGATCGTCCAATGTGGCGCAGTTCATTCCGTCTGTCAATCTCGCCAACATGGTGGTCTTGCCGACCTGTCTCGGCCCGGCGACAAGTACAGCCCCAAACATTTGCGCAAGCTCCTGCACAGTTTTTTCCGCGTGTCTATTGATATACAAAGCGCAGCACTCCTTTCGGCCGATTTAATATCTGATATTATTATAGCCGAAAGCAAGTGCTTCTATCAACCTTTTTCAAACATTTTTGGCGGTCTTCGGAATTTCTTGACAAACAGGGGTGTGTTCTGTAAAATGTTGCTAGATGTGTTCTTTTGTAACAATTTGGCATACCGTACAGGATACAGGTGGAAACAAGGCAATATGAAGCAGATTGGATTGGTACTATCGGGAGGCATGGCAAAGGGAGCCTATCAGATCGGCGCCCTGCGCGCTATCAGCGAATATTTTGCTCCCTCCGATTTTAAATATGTAAGTTCCGCATCTATCGGCGCGCTCAACGCCTATGCGTACCTTTCCAGAAATCTGGAAAAAGCGGCGGAGATATGGGAGTCGGTAGGCACCGACGGCAGCCGTATCAGAATTACCACCATGCTGCGCAGCTCTTTTATTCCCAGCACCATCAACAATCTGGTCAGCAACTGCAAGATTCCCAACTCCTTTTATGTGCCCCTTCTGAATCTGTCGGGGCGGGAGCTCACTTACTACAACTTTGCAAAGCTGACTCCGGGAGAAATGAAACAGTATCTGCGTGCGAGCATTGCGCTGCCGCTCTATAACAAGGGCGTCTCCATCGGCGCCAAAAAGCTGTATGACGGAGCGGTCATCGACAATATCCCGATTTATCCTGTCCTGCGCAATCCTCTGGATTACTGCATTTGTATTTACTTTGACGATTACAATTACATATTTGAGGACGACACTCTCGATGACAAGATCATCAAGCTCACCTTCCCCGACAACAAGATTATTTCCAACTCCATTCGTCTGGAGCATAATTCCATCAAGTACATGATGGAGGAGGGATACAGGAGGGCAAAGGAGGTTCTGGATTACGTGTTCTGCGACGGAATTTCCGACAGAGACAAAATATACGACCGAGTGAAATCACTGAACTCCGCGAATTCCAAAAAGAAGCTGCGCATCACTGGCGATGTTCTGGTGACGAACATGAACCGCATCACAAAAAAGATGGTACATGCTACGGCCGCCATCGACTGATAATGATTTCACAAAAACAGCCCGCACAGAAGGATAAACACCTGTGCGGGCTGTTCTTATTTCTTATGAATTATTCTTTTGTTTGTTTTTTTAATTCTTCTTTTTTTGATTCTTCCTTTATTTAATTTTCCTTTTCTTTGAGCCGTTTCTTCTTTGTAAGACGTTTCCCAATCAGTACCACGATCAGGATTCCCACGCCTGCTGCCGCTGCGGCTGCCGCAATATAAGGCACGGGGGACTGTCTTTCCGCCACGCAGAAGATTCCCGTCTCTCCGGTCATCTCCACCTGCAGATAATGTCCTCTGGACACGCTTTCCAGCTGCGTCCATGCATCGTCCCTCCACTCCCAGATCTGCGCCTCTTCGTAAGGATTCAGGAGCCGGACGGCCAGCGTCTCCCCCTCCGTCAGCTCGCTGTCGCTCACCTTCACCTGATATATCACATATTCCTTCCCGGAGGCCTGCTGAGGCGGCTCCTTCCGGATCCGCTCCACGCTCAGTCTGGTATTTTCCGTGAAGGTCTGCTCTATCAGCCCGTAGGGGAACTCATACTCCCCTTCCGCATTCTGACTCTCCTTCTCCCGGCTCTCCACCACCGGCACATTGTCCCGGTATTCTCCCTGCAGCACCAGATTTCCTTCCATCACCCTTCCGGAGCAGTCCGGCCATACGCCGTAATATCCTTCTCTCTGAGGGATCTCCGGAAATTGCAGGTCGGCAAGGCTGGCGCCGTAGGGCATTTCCTGTTCGCCCAGATACTCGTCGTCCACTCTGTAGATGACCTTGAGGTGCCGGAATTCTCCCGGAATGCCCTCCGTCTCCAGAAGCTCCCGATATTCAATGGGCTCGGCTATGCCTATATAGCTGATGTTGTCGATCCCGTAAACGGAATCTCCCACATAGTAGTTTCTGCATACGCTGGGCTCCGCATCCTTCTCCCCGCTGTCCTCCTGCTCCGCCACCTGTCCGGCCACAGCGCCCTTTTTGCCCGCTGCAGCCTGCACATCGACCATAGCGTAGCAGTCCTTCAGGGTGTTGGCGTAACCCGCGATTCCTCCCACATTTTTCCCGCCGGACACATCGCAGAGGGCATAGCATCTGCGGATCACCGTCAGAGACTCGCCGCAGATGCCTCCCACGTAATCTCCCTCCGTACTCTCCACACTGCCGTAGCCTTCGGAATCCATAACGATACCGTGTGCCATATAGCCCACAATGCCGCCCGCACCATCTTTTTTTGCGGTGACATATCCGCGGTTGTCACAGTTCTGGATAATACATTTCATGATGAACCGGCGGCCGACCTCGTAATCGATGCTCCCCGCCGCATTGTCTTCGGGATCCTCCTCGTCGATCGCCATGGAACCGGCAATGCCGCCGATATTGATATCGCCCTTGACAATTCCCTGATTTGTACAGGAATCGGTCCTTCCGGTAACTATGGTGTCCGTCTCCTCATCGGAGACCTCCTCATACATCTCCTCCACGCTCAGCCCGGTGCTGCCGGACAGATTATCCGCGAGAAGATTGAAGACCACATTCAGCTGATCGTTCACGGCCTTCAGATCCTCGTTGGCCTGATCCGAGTAATCGGAGACATTCCGGCTCAGGCTTTTCAGGCTGTCCGATATCCCCCGGAGCTGCCCGTAAAGCACCTCCCGGTCTCTGTCAAACTCTTCGCCAAGCGGCACGAACTGTATATCCTGCTGTCCGTTCAGGTAATCCACAATACTCTTGGTCCGATTGGCGGCGTCCCTGACGGAATCCGCCGTTTTCTGCAGATGGTCTATTGCCGTCTCCATATCCCCGCGGGCCTGATCCGAGGACGGATCCAGCCTGCTCAGATCTGTCAGCATGACCGCCGTGGACTCCTCCACTCTTCCGGATTCCTCCGCCAGCGCGGCGGCTTCCTTGATCAAAAGCTCCTGTTGGGAGCCGGTGAGCTCATCCCACTCCTTCAGGGAACCGTCCCCGGCTGTTATGATCTCATTGATCCTGTCCGCCGACTGATTAGAACGCCGGATATCCTCCTGCAGGCCCTCCACGGACGCCAGCAGACTGTCCGCATCAAGGGTGCCCTCCGCAGCATCGCCTCCGCTGACCTCTCCGCCGCCCCAGGACCCGGAGCTCTCTACCGCCTGCTTTATCCTGTCGCTGAAATTTCCAAAGGAGCTCCCAGCCTCGGAGAGATCCTCCATCACCGCAGGCAGCTGACCTACCACATAATCCATCCGTGCGTTGATCTCCCGGATCTGTCCCACATTAGTGTCCACAAAACCGTCAAGCTGGTCCGCCATGCTGTTCCCGGTATTCAGCACGCCGTCCCCGTATGCGGTCAGGCTGTCTATATCCGCCTTCACGGCGTCTTTTCCCTCGTGCAGGCGGTCCAGTGTCCCGTCGATGAGATCGTGGAGCTTGTTGACAGCGTTCCTCAGGGATTCCGCTTCGTCCACCTCAATGTATGGCTCCATCTGCCCAACGATGCCGCCCACATCCTTCCTGCCGTATACCTGCCCCTTGTTCTGGCAGAAATTTACCATTCCGGCCTGCCGGCCGGCAATGCCGCCGATGTTATAGCCGGTGTGCTCATAACCCACCGTCCCGTAATTTACGCAGCCGGTCACGGTGCCGTCGGAGTATCCTGCGATACCGCCCGTATCCACGCCGCTGTAAAGCTCAATATCCGAGTCGGAGGAGCCGATGCCGGAAAAGATATCGGTCTCCATCTCGTCGTCCTCCTCCACCCAGCGGCTGTCATCGTTAATGTCGGAATAATTGCTGCACTGGCTCAAGATTCCGTGGTTCACCCCGGCGATGCCGCCGGTCATATAATATCCGGCCACATGTCCTCGGATGCTGCATCCCATGATCAGTCCCGTGTTTCCGTTGGTCCCGGCGATACCGCCCACCGTGTCCCTGCCGTTCAGTGTCCCGGTAAAGCTGCAATTGCGTATCGTGCCGTAATTGAATCCGCAGATTCCCCCGATATATTCCTTTTCCCCGGTGCCCTCCACGCTTCCCTTCAGCTTCAGGTTCTTCACCGTTGCGCCCTGAGCGATGTAGCGGAACAGACCTCCCACATAGCCGTCTCCTACACTGTGGAATCCGGAGATGGTATGTCCGCCTCCGTCAAAGGTTCCCGCGAACACGGGTATCATCTCAAAATCCGTCCCCGCCAGATCGATATCCTCCTCCAGCACTACCCATTTGTCCACGGACCAGGCGTCCAGATAACACTGCTGCGCAAAATCAAGGAAATCCTCCGTCGTTCTGATACTGACCCTCTCCGGAACGATCTCTTCGCCGTTTTCTCCGCCTTCCGTGCCGGCCTCTTCTGTCTCCCTGGCCTGCGCCCGAAAAGCGTTGGCCGGCAGCATACCGCACAAAAGTACCAATGTCAGCGCTATGGCTGTCGCTCTGATACCGTTTCTGTTCCCTTTCATTCCGTCACCTCAGCATCTTTGCTCTTCTCTTTCTCAAGCAGCTCTTCCAGGCCGCTCCCGTCGTCTTCCCTTTGCTCCAGCCTGCCCATATTTACGAACAGACTTGCGTCGCCGCGTATCAGACCGTGCATCTCTCCGATGACCGTGCCGTTTATCTGTCCCTGCACCATGCCATCCACCCGCATCAGACCGGATGTCCGCTCCAGCTTCAGCGGAATCGACACGGCGAAGGAGGTCTTGTCAATGATCTTTTCACCTAACAGCAGAATCTGCGGCAGCACGAACATGACGATAATAATGGAAATAATGGTCCCTCTGCCGAGACACTGCCCAATGCCGCAGATGGCTCCGTCCGAGGACATCATGCCGATGAAAATGCCCGCCAGCGCCAGCATGGAGCCGGAGGTGACGATCGTGGGAAAGGCAAAATTCATGGTCTCTATGATCGCATCCCGCTTGGACATCTTATCCTTCAGTTCCATGAACCGCCCCGAAATCACAATGGCATAGTCAATATTGGCGCCCATCTGTATGGAGCTGACGATCAGATAGCTCATAAAGAACAGATTCTTCCCCTGGATCACCGGGAATGAAAAGTTGATCCAGATAGAGCCCTGGATGATCAGGATCAGCAGCACCGGCATGCCCGCCGACATAAAGGTGAACAGGAGCACTACCAGGACCGCCAGAACAGACACTACATTCACCACCGAATTGTCCGTCTGGAAGGTCTTGTAAAGGTCGTACTGGCTGGTGGCCTCACCGGGGATCAGCACGGGCTCCTCGTAGTACTTCGCCGCAATCTCGTGCATCTTTTCCAGAAAAGCAAAGGTCTCGTCCCCCTCCTCCGGAAGCGTCAGGTACACCAGCATACGGCTGTACTCCTCTCCCTGCAGCTGATCCAGCGCGATCTGCATCTTGGAATGCGCATCCTCCAGCGTCTCCATCATTTCGTCATCCAGCGTCACATATCCCTCCTGCACCTCATCATAGAGGAACATGAACATATCGATCAGAGGGACGCTGTAGGTGGAAAATCCGTTGATGATCTTGCCATAGTTCTCATCGTTCACCGCGTAGGTCATGTAGAGCAGCTCCGCCTTCTCGTAATCCAGCTCCAAAAGCTCCGAAAAATCCCTTGCGGTCAGCTTGTCGGTGAGCATATAGCCGCCGATGGCCTCCGTATTCGCCAGACCCATGGTATAATCCACCTCCGGCAGGGAATCCAGCTCCTTCAAAAGCTGCTTTTCCTTCTCATAGCTGCCCGCCGGTACGATCATTGCCACCATGTTGCTGGCGCCGAAGCTCTCCTCTATCATCGAGTCCACCATCATCGCGTCGCTCTGTACCGGTGTCTCCAGCATGGAATAGCCGTAGACATAGGGACATTTGGAGGAGACCAGAAAGGCTCCTACGATCAGCGCCACAAACAGCGGCGGCATCACATATCTGGTCTTATAGGCAAATTTTCCCACAAAGGAGATCTTGGGAATGAAGCTCTTGTGATACGTCTTATCCATAGCTTTGCCGAAGAGCATGATCAGCCCCGGCATCAGCAGGAACACCGACAACAGGCTCAGCAGAATAGCGCGGATCAGGCACAGCGCCATATCTCTGCCGATGCCGAACTGCATGAACATCATGGCGATCAGACCGCCTATGGTAGTGAGCGAACTGGAAGAGATCTCCGGTATCGCCTTGCTCAGAGCCACGATATCCGCCTCCCTGATGGGGAGCGTCCGATGCTCCTCCTTATAGCGGTTGCAGAATATGACGGCGTAGTCTATGGACAGCGCCAGCTGCAGCACGATCGTCACGGAGTTGGACACGAAGGAAATCGTCCCCATGATAAAATTGGTTCCCTTGGTGTTCAGCGCCGCCGCAATAAAGGTAAGCAGCAGCACAGGCACCTCCGCCCAGGTCTGCGAGGTGAGCAGGAGCACAGAGACCACGACCACCGCCACCAGGACGCTGATCACCTGCATTTCACTGGCAATCTGCTCTGCGGAGGCATCGCCCATGTCCGTGGACACATACAAATCGTAGCCGGCCAGCATTTCCTTCACCTGATCAAGGGCTTCCAGTGCGCGTTCGTCCGTCTCTTCATATCCAAAGGTAATGTCGTACAGCGCGGAGAAATTATTGTAATGCTTTTCCGTATCGTCGAAGGTGAGCATGATCACCGTGTCAAGCCCCTCCAGCCGATCCGCTATCTTTTCCGCCTCGTCGTAAGGGATATTGGTCACCATTACCTGCGCCGTTCCGTATGTAATGAACTGCTCCTCCATTCTGTCCAGACCCTGGCGTGTTTCGGTAGTATTTGGCAGATACGCCGACATAGCGTTTTCCACGCTGACCCAATTCATAGAAACAACAGAAAAAATGATTGCAATGCCGAACAGCAGAAAAAAGAGATTCCGCCTGTCCACGATAAAGGTCGCGACCTTCATCATCGGGCTTTCCTTCTCGCCGCCGTCCTTTGATTTCCCAGCCATTTTATCACCCCTTTGTATTTCCTCATAAGCTTTTGTGCCGGTCATTCTCAACCGCATAATTATACAACCTTTTTGTCATCCTGTCATTTACATATATATAAAACTTTTGTAAAAAAAATATGAAGCCTTCAGCAATATTTAATACGCAAAAACGCACAGGCTGTATCCCTGTGCGCTGTAATCCTAAAATTATCCGGCGGAGGTATCCTGACCGACGGCCTCAGAACCGGTAAGTACCCGGCGCAGGAACTGAACGGTCCGCTCCTTTTTAGGATTCCGGAAAAACTCTTCGGCGCCGGCCTCTTCCACGATCAGACCGTCCTCCATAAATACGACCCGGTCCGCCACCTCTCTTGCAAAACCGATCTCGTGAGTCACCACCACCATGGTAGTTCCCTCCTCCGCCAGCTTTTTCATCACATCCAGGACCTCGCCTGTCAGCTCCGGATCCAGTGCGGAGGTCGGCTCGTCAAATAAGATGATCTTGGGATTCGTAGCCATAGCGCGGGCAATGGCTACCCGCTGCTGCTGTCCGCCGGAGAGCTGGTCGGGATAATAGTCGGCGCGATCCTCCATGCCCACCTTCTTCAACATTTCCCGCGCAATTTCTTCCGCTTCCCGTCTGGGCATTTTGCGGGCGGCGGTAAGGCCCTCCATCACATTCCGGAGCGCCGTCATATTCCGGAACAGATTAAAATTCTGAAAGACAAAGCCCATCTGCATCCGGAACTGCCGTATCATCCTCTTGCCGATGTGGCTCATGTCATGCCGCAGGTCTCCAAAGATCAGCTCGCCCTGCTGTGCCCTCTCCAGAAAACTGATGCACCGGAGAAGCGTGGTCTTACCGGAACCGCTGGGGCCCAGCACCGCCACGACCTCCCCCTTGTTCACTTTAAAATCAATGCCTCTCAGCACGCCTTCACTGCCAAAAGACTTATACAACTGCCTTACTTCCAGCATACGCTATATCCCCGCTTTCAGCCCTGAGCGCCTTTTCGGCTTTACGTCCTTTGTCCCCCAGCCCAGACGCTTCTCCAGAAATCCCTGTACCCACGTCAGGACCGTGCTGAAGATCAGATAAATAATTGCCGCTTCAATATAAAGAGCGAGAGATTCGTAGGTCCGCCCCACGATCTGCTTTGCCGTTGCCATCAGCTCCACAATGGTGATACAGGATGCCAGAGACGTATCCTTCAGCAGTGAGATCAGATTGTTGAAAAGAGACGGAAACGCAATGGGAAACGCCTGGGGCAGAACGATCCGGATCATCAGCTTGGGATAAGTCAGTCCAATCAGATAGGCCGCCTCCGTCTGTCCTACAGGCACCGCAAGGATAGCGGCGCGGATCGCCTCCGCATTGTAGGCTGCCACGTTCATGCCAAAGGCTATGACTGCTGCCGGAAATGCCGGCAGCACAATGCCCACCGACGGCAGGCCAAAGTAAATGATGAAAAGCTGCACCAGGAGCGGCGTCCCTCTGAAGAACCAGATATAGACCTGGGAAATCTGCTTCAGCACCTTGACATTCGCCACCTGCACAATGGCCAAAAGGAGAGCCAGCACCATGCCGAACACAAAGGAAAGGACCGTCAGCGGAATCGTTATCTTAAACCCGGCTGCCAGCATATCCGGAAATGCAGATATTAGTATATTGGCAAGTCGTTCTGTCATGATGCCTCCCTCGCCGGTCTCAGTTGCTGCCGGTGATGTCCATTCCGAAATACTTCTCGGAAAGCGCCGCAAGCTCGCCGGATTCTCTCAGTTCCTTGATCGCCTGATTGATCGCCTGGCGAAGATTCGCCGTCTCCTCGCCCTTGCGCAGAGGAATGGACACCAGAGAAGCGTCCTCGGTGAGCGCTGCGATCTTCAGCTCCGCCTCCGGGTGCTGGTTCATGTAATCATAATAGGAGACCTCTGCGTTCAGGGTAGCGTCCACACGTCCGGAGATCACCATTTCCAACGTATCGTTCAGCGCTTCCACATGGCTCACCTCGGCGCCGTAATCCTGGGCCAGATACTGATAGGTACTGTTGAGGCTGTTCGCGGTAGTCTTGCCCGCAAGATCCTCAAATGTATTGATTTCCGTATTATCGCTCCTCACGATCAGCGCGGTGTGAATATAACCGTAAGGATCGGTGAAATCATACTTTTCCGAACGCTCGTCCGTGATCTCCACTCCGTTGATCACCGCATCGTAACGGCCGTTGTCCAGTCCTGCGAACAGGCCTTCCCAATCACCTTCCACAAACTCCGCCTCAACACCCAGCTTTCCGGCAATCAGCCTGCCCACCTCCGTGTCGAAGCCCACCAGCTCGCCGCTCTCGTCGTGATAGGTCCAGGGAGCCCAGTTGCCTTCCATGGCAAAGACGATCTTTCCCTTATCCTGAATATCCTTCAACTGATCTCCCGCCTGTCTGCCGCAGCCGGCAAGACCCAGAGACGCCAAAAGACTGACCGTGAGCACCAGACTTAATACTCTTTTCTTCATAATAATAAAATCCTCCGCTTATATTTTATAGATTTCCTAGTGATTTACTGGGGTATATTGGATTTTATTATACTTATCTATAAATCGTTTGTCAATCCCTTTTATATTCCCTTGTGAAAAACTCTTCTACTCCAGCACGTCAAAGGGCGTCCCGCAGGCCCAGGGGCTTCCTATGTCACAGCGCCCGTGGTGATACTGTCTGGAGATCACTTCTCCCCGGCCCTCCGCCACGTTGAGCTTCATTCTGCTAACGTCTGTCCGGGCAAAGCCGTCCAGAAGCGCAACGATATCCTCCACATTCTCCGCCTTTATCTTATTGGCGGTATCCGTATTCTTCTTAGTCAGTTCTCCCATTACCGCACCTCCCAACAATCTTTCCGTCTGCTGCCTCAAGCTGCCTTTATTTTATTATAGCCTCGGACAGGTCTTGCGTAAATCCCAAAATCAATGTTGCCAATTTCCCGGTTCTCCGTAGTATAATGGAAGACAGGAGGACTGACATGACACAGGAAAAAAAGAGATTATTTCTGATCCAAAGGCTTCTCGACGAGCAGCCGCAGTACCGGAATCTACGCGTTCCCTCTGACGGGACGGAGCAGAAAAAGCTGATCCGCTCCCTGATGAACGTCCGTCCGCCCCGGCCGATCGGGGAAGACTTTCTGGCGGTGCAGGACGAGTATCTGCAGGAGGAGACCGCCGCCAAGGGCATTACCGATATTGCCGACCTGACGCCCTTGGAGCCTGGCATCTACCTCTGGCAGGGCGACATTACCGCTCTCAGATGCGGCGCCGTGGTGAATGCCGCAAACAGCGGCATGACCGGCTGTTACATCCCCTGCCACGGCTGTATCGACAACTGCATCCACACCTACGCCGGGGTGCAGCTTCGGCTTGCCTGCAGATCGATCATGGAAAAGCAGGGACATGAGGAGCCGACCGGGCAGGCCAAGCTCACTCCAGCCTTCAATCTTCCCTGCGAATACATCCTGCACACGGTGGGCCCGATCATCCATGACAGGGTGACCGGACAGGACCGGGAGCTGCTGGCTTCCTGCTATCGCTCCTGTCTGGAGCTTGCGCGGAAATGGAACATCAAAAGCGTAGCCTTCTGCTGTATCTCCACCGGAGAATTTCATTTTCCCAACAGGCTGGCGGCGGAGATCGCCGTGCGGACGGTGCGGCGCTGCAGAGGCGACACGGAGGTGATCTTCAATGTTTTCAAGAACGTGGACTACGAAATCTACCGGGAATTGCTCGGACGCACTGACGGCATCGGATAATATCCGGCGGCTCCGGGAGGCACTGGACTCGGCGGAGGCCGTTGTGATCGGCGCGGGCGCGGGTCTGTCTACCGCGGCGGGTCTTACCTATTCCGGGGAGCGGTTCGAAAAATACTTTTCCGATTTTTCCGCCAGGTACGGCTTTCGGGATATGTATTCGGGCGGATTTTATCCTTATCCCTCGCCGGAGGAATACTGGGCATACTGGAGCCGGTATATTTTCATCAACCGCTACCTCGATGCGCCGAAGCCGGTCTATGAGACCTTGCTTGCACTGGTCAGGAACAAGGATTATTTTGTGATCACCACGAACGTGGACCATTGCTTTCAGAAAGCGGGCATTGATAAAAAGCGGCTTTTCTACACCCAGGGCGATTTTGGACTGTTTCAGTGCTCCCGGCCCTGCTGCCAGGAGACCTTCGACAACGAGGACTCGATCCGGCAGATGAAGGAACGTCAAAGGGATATGCGGATCCCTTCAAAGCTTCTGCCCGTCTGTCCCCACTGCGGCAGGCCCATGACCATGAACCTGCGCGCCGACGACAAATTTGTGGAGGACGAGGGCTGGCACAGGGCCGCGGAACGGTATGAGGATTTCCTGCACGCCCGGCAGGGGCGGCGCACATTGTTCCTGGAGCTGGGGGTGGGCTACAACACCCCGGCCATTATCAAGTATCCCTTCTGGCGCATGACGGCGGAGGATCCAAAGGCGGTCTATGCGTGCATCAACTACGGGGAGGCGGTCTGCCCGGAGGAGATCGCGAATCGAAGTATTGCGATTAATGCGGATATCGGGGAGGTGGTAAGAATATTGTATGCGGAAAGCGGTGATATTCTATAGTCTTCTTTGCTTATGCTCATGAATTATAAAAGAGCAAAAAAGCGAATAAAAACTAAAAGAATGCTGCTGTAGATAAAGAGCTGCTGCACCGAAATCGGTGCAACAGCTCTTTGTCGTTTCCTTATTCCGCCAGATAGATGCTCAGTCTGCTCTGGACAATCCTGCTGACTTCTTCGGCGGTCTTCTGTCCCTCCATGTAGGGCTCGACCTCCTCCCTGATGATAAGCAGGATCGAGGAATAGATCCCATACCTCGTGTCGCTGCTCTCAATCAGGGCCGCGACGGCATCGGCATCCTCCTTCGATGCCTCATAGATATTATAGGAAATAGTACCATATATATCGCCTCCGAACTTTCTGGGTATTTTTTCCTGCTGGCCCGATTCATTTGTAGAATACCAGGACGTCTGGCTCTCCTTCATCTGTTCCTCCAGACGGGAGGACAAGATGGAGAAATCATCCTGATAATAGGAGTAATCGGATTCCGAAGGAACGTACGAGCAGTAATACTTCAGAAATTCCCACGCCTTGTCCTGATTCTGGGAGGCGCTCATTATGGACACCTCCGCCGGTGTCAGTTCAATACAGGCGCCGGAACCGGAGTTCGTCGGATACCCGATCAAAGTGATGTCCTGTCCGAACAATTCCCGCATCAGAGAATAATCACATACATCTTCGATCCTCCCTATTGTCAGCATGATTCTGCCGCTCCGGTAATCTTCATACAATTGGGCGTTCCCGTAGGAACCGTCCGGCAACACATACTCTCTGGATGCCAGATCGTCCCTGGTGAATCTAAGGAGCTCCCGGAATTCTTCACAGTCAAAATTGCATGTACCGTTCTCCCAGTCGATAAAATCATCCATGCCAGCACAGAGCAGGGTATCCAGCCCCAAGACAATAGAGACATCCTTGTCCGGATTCTCTGCCAGGAGCTTCCGGAAATCTTTTAGGGTCATCCTCATGTCGTCCCCCACAACGGACTTCGGGCCGTACAATGTCGACAGGACAAAGTTGGGCGCCAGCACATAGAGCCCGCCGTTCTCCTCATAGGCCCGAAGGACAGACGGCACTACGGTCTCTCGGTTCACTTCCTCATCATTCTCCATGAACCCGTACAGATCGCAAAGCATTCCTTTTTCAGAGTAGACGGCCCCGTCCGGCATAGAGGACGTGACCAGCAGATCCGGTGCATTTCCCCTGGAAAGGTCCAGATGCAGCTTGGTGACGGCGTCATCGTAGTCGGAGGCCTCCGCAAGATAATCCACGATCTCCACACGGCATTCCTGATGTGTCCGGTTAAAATCCGTCACCGCCTCGCGCAGGATCGAATACGGCTGTGTATCGATATCCGCCAGAGTCAGGACCGTGACCTCATCTTCTCCCTCCGCGATGCACAGATACGAAGTCTCCCCATTGCTCTGTGCAAGGATTCCTATTTTTCCTTCACTACTCACCCGCAGGGCCTTGATTTCCTCCTGTGCACAGCCAAAGGTGGCCAGATCGAATACCCTGCTGCCTTCTTCGGCCGAATCGTCCTGTCTCCAGAGTACGTTATCCTTGATATACCATAGCGTTTTCTCCAGGGTCCATTGGAGCATGGGATCGCTCTCCTCCAGCCAGGACGCGGCATCCGCATTCTCCTGCGCAGAAAGATTCCCGCTTTTTTTAACGGTCTCCGTGAACCATCCGCCCTCGCCCTTTACCGTCATCTCATATCCTTTCGCCGTGACCCTTCCGGAGACCACGTCCTCCGGTTCGCTGACCGGTCCCCGCACTCCCGCTTTTCCGTCCAGTACATAGATTTGATTCGTCAGATACAAAGCTTCTTCCGACGCATCCTGATGTCTTTCCAGGCCCGTATCCCTGGCCCGGATATAGACCCAGTACCGCACAAAGACCGTGCCGTCCTCCGCGATTCCCACGTCCTTTACGGTAGGAGGGAAGGGCGCCTCCGGCAGATCGAAGGGGCCGATGCTGCCGAGCTGTTCGGTATTTCCTCCGGCATCCGCCAGCCAGACCTCACGGACATCGGAGCCTGACGGCTTCAGGAAGACCACCGCCTCATCCTGCCTGCCGGCCCTGACCTCACAGGTCTCGTAGCTGCCGGAAAGGACGGAGGAGCCCACCCTTCTCCCGTCCTCCTGGGAACAGAAATCCACCCTGCAGCCTTCCGGAGATATCTTTGCCGCTGCAAGGCAGCTCTCCAGAATGGCCGCTTCCGCATCTTTCTCTAACGGGACCTGCGCGGCCAGATAATATGTCTTTTCCTTTCTGTCCGGCGCGGAGAACAGAGCCTGCTTCCAGCCGGAGGTCTGGTCGGTGGATTCCTGCCCGCTTGATGTCTGTCCATTTGGGACCTGTCCGCTTTCCGGATCCTGAGACGCTCCGCACCCCGCCAACAGGCTTAATGTCAACAGCATCGTCAAAAGCCTGATTGATTTATTTTTCCGACAATACATAGCTTTCCGTACCACCTTTCTATCATTTGCAGCGTTATTAAAAACCGAGGGAAATAGTCTTTCATTCTTTTTAATAGGCTATATAGTATCCATAATCATCACTGACATAACCACGCACTGTACCCCAGACTATATTATAGAAACCGTTTATATTCTGAGCCGTAATTGCCGGAGCATATGATCCATGAGGCATCTTTCCAATCACTGCACTGCTCGTGTTTGCGGCTGCTCTTACATTTAATGGATCTGTCTTGGTATTTGCCAACACTTTACCAGGACACTGTGATTCATATGATGTGACATTGGCTGCCGGAATATATGCGTAGGCTGGTTGCTCATTTGTATATTGAATGTGAAAAGCATTTTTGGCATATCCCACTATCATTACATACGTTCCTGCTTTTAACCGCAATCCTGTGATTTCCTTTGTTACGTTGCTGTCCGAGTACAACGCTGTATCGTTTTTTATAACACCATAGATGGGTTGTGTGGTGCTTACGGAACTTAATCCTATTGCCGCCTGTGACTTAATTCCAAAGATAAGAACTGAATAAACCACCATAACTGCAGCACAAAAGATAGATGACATTTTTTTCATTTTCATACTTACGTCCCCTTTCCAGATTGGCCATATCCCTCGGTTTTTTGCGTTATAAAAAAGCTACAAGTCATCATAACTCGATAGGTACCTCTTGAAATCTGATAGGTTCCTGATACCGTTGTACTTTTGTTGCCACTCGAATTTTCCCATGATTTCACATCCATTCATTTTTTGAATTCACTTAGTTCTTTTCTGTAAGTTTCCACTCTTATTGTAGAACTAAAGTAACACCAATTATCCCAGAAAAAACCACCCGTCTCAAAATATTTTGTACTATGCCGAGCCATGGATGAACCTCGTATTTATCAAGTGTTTCATTCTATACCTGAATTTAGAAGAGAATTCATATTCTGTATGAGCCTGATTCTCTAATTTATTAATAATCATCCGGTCCAAGACCGGTATATACTGATATAACCATTTATCTGTTACTTCCACATGTTCCATCTGCATGCACCTCTAAATCATTTATTGCTTTCTGCAACATTACTTTTCCTCTGGAAAGCCTCTGTCTTACAGCCCCCTCTGAAATATTCAGCATCTCTGCAATTTCATTATTATCTAATTTACTGGAGTACTTCAGAAGGAACACATCTCTGTATTTGACAGGAAGATTCTTCAGGATATCCAAAATTCGACTGTCCGAATTTGTTTTCATGTAACTCAACGGTAAATTTTCCTCTCCCAGCTCATCCACAAATATTTCTCTTTTCATTTGGATTTTTCTTTTTCTATAGATATCTATTGTTGCATTTTTTGTAATGGTAATTAAATAACGCTTCGTTTTCTGAGCATCTACATCTCCAATCTTAGTCATATTTTTTTCAATTTTAATAAAGGCTTCATGCACTGCATCTTCAGCTAAATAATTATCGCCGAGTACATCGTATGCTACCTTCATCATCAAATATCTGTACTTTTCATAAAGAGTGACAAACTTTCTTTTGTTCTCGTCCTTATCCATAATCATTAAATAAAATGTGACATTTATTTGTCTTATTATCCTATTAACCATAACGAATCTTATCTTATATATTGTTACAAATAGTTATGAAAATATCTGATTTTTTCACATTTCCTAAAATTCCACAAAGAAAAAAGCATTGAACATCCAAGAATAAAATTCCTTTGACTTCAATGCTTTGAAACGTCCCCGAGGTGATTCGAACACCCGGCCTTTCGCTTAGGAGGCGAACGCTCTATCCTGCTGAGCTACGGAGACAATGATTCCCGGCTATCCCTGCGGAAAGCCTGTGAATACGGATCTATTCCTGGGGAAAATTGATCTGCCCCTGAAGCCACACCACGCCCTTGAAGCGTCGGCCCACCTGGGGTTCCCCGAACAAATCTATTATATTGATACAGACATCAAATGTCAATTCATTACAGCAAATTGTTAGAATATAAATTTTTTCGCCGGTGATATTGTTCGTGGAGATCCGGATCCCCACGATCTCGCCCAGCACAGAATACTGGTCGCATTCCACGCCGTAGGGCATGAAATAAGTGTCCACCAGGCTGAAGATATCCTCCTTCTGAATTCTCCGGGAGATGGTAGTGTAGATATCCATATCTTCCAAAGTCAGCGTCTCGATGGCCTCCTCGTCGCCCTTTCTGGCAGCAGCCATCAGGTTATTGCGAGTGGCGGAAGCCTGCTTCACCCGCTGCAGCTGCTCCTCGTCCTTCTGGATGGGCAGCATGACGGAACCGCTGACGGACAATGCCGACAGAGTCAGCGTGGTCCCGCGGATGGGCAGCTTTCCCATGGTCTGAGCCTGTACATAGGGGATTCGGTTCTTCAGATAGAAGATCAGCGAGATCCCTACCTTGATATCATCGCACACGCCGGCATAGGACTCTTTGTCGGCGTGACGTTCCACGGATACGTCCTCGTAAGAGGTAATCCCGCTGCCGGTCAGATAGGGATAATAATATTCGTAGGTAAATTTTTCCTCTTCATCAAATTCCCCGCAGACTGCGATTCCCAGATCATTGGCGAAATCCTTGCAAAATTCACCCAGCAGAATATTGTCCTGACTGACAGTAATGGCACGTCTGTCCGAATGGATCACGACCTCCGTCAAAAGCTCCTGCAGTTTTTTCTTGCTCTCAAAATTGCTGAAACCGATCGCTCGCATGTATCTATGCAAAAATTTCACCTTCTTTCTCTGTCGGAACCCTCAGGTCCCGGTCATGTCATAAATTCAAGCGTTGGGCAGGATCCTTTCCTTACCGCCCATGTAGGGGCGGAGAGCTTCGGGAATGCTGATGCTTCCGTCGGCGTTCACGTTATTTTCCAAAAAGGCGATCAGGCCCCTGGGAGATGCCAGCACTGTATTGTTTAATGTATGCACATAGTAAGTACCGTTTTCCCCCTTGGTGCGGATGCCGAGGCGTCTTGCCTGCGCATCGCCCAGGGTGGAGCAGGAACCGACTTCAAAGTATTTCTGCTGTCTGGGGCTCCATGCCTCCACATCGCAGGATTTTACCTTCAGGTCCGCCAGGTCGCCGCTGCAGCATTCCAGCGTGCGCACGGGAATATCCAGGCTGCGGAAAAATTCAACGGTATAGCTCCACATCTTATCGTACCACTCCATGGATTCCTCCGGCCTGCAGAGCACCACCATCTCCTGCTTTTCAAACTGGTGTACCCGGTACACTCCTCTTTCTTCCATGCCGTGGGCACCGACCTCCTTGCGGAAGCAGGGAGAATATGAGGTCATAGTCACAGGCAGGCTCTTTTCATTTATGATCTGGCCCTGAAATTTACCGATCATGGAGTGCTCGGAGGTGCCGATCAGGAACAGATCCTCGCCTTCGATCTTGTACATCATGGCTTCCATCTCGGCAAAGCTCATCACGCCGTTCACCACACTGCTGCGGATCATAAAGGGCGGAATACAGTAGGTAAAGCCCTTGTCGATCATAAAATCTCTTGCATAGCTGATCATTGCGGAATGGATCCGTGCAGCGTCGCCCATCAGATAGTAGAAACCGTTGCCGCTGGTGCGCCCGGCGCTGTCCTTGTCCAAGCCGCTTATGCTGTCCAAAATGTCCGCGTGGTAAGGGACCTCAAAATCGGGGACCACCGGCTCGCCGTATTTTTGAATCTCCACATTTTCACTGTCGTCCCTGCCGATGGGAACGGAAGGATCGATAATGTTCGGAATGACCATCATGATCTTGGTGATCTTTTCCTGAAGCTCTGCCTCCAGCGTCTCCAGCTCAGCCAGCCTTTTGGCTCCGGCAGCAACCTCCGCTTTTTTTGCCTCGGCTTCCTCCCTTTTGCCCTGACCCATGAGTGCGCCGATTTCCTTGGAGATCCTGTTTCTGGACGCGCGCAAATCGTCGCCCTCCTGCTTTGCCTTTCTGTTCTCCGCATCCAGTGCGATCACCTCGTCGACCAGGGGCAGCTTTTGATCCTGAAATTTCTTTCGGATATTTTCCTTTACCGCTTCAGGATTTTCTCTCAAAAATTTAATGTCGATCATGCCAGTAAACCATACCTTTCTTTTCTTTACGGATCAGTCCAATGCTTTTTCAATAAAAATGTTGTGTACCTTCACAAGATCCTTTATGACTCTGTCCTTGACCTGATTGCCGTCCTTATCCTTCAAAATCTTAATAACGGGTCTTTCCTGAAATCCTTTGTTCTGAGAAAGCACCACCGCCAGTTCTCCTTCATTGGTCAGCACATGCGTCCCTACAGGATACACCGCCGTGAATTCCAAAAACACATCCACTATTTTACCATCAAATAATATATTTTTAAAGCTTTTTAAATATTCAATGGCCTCGTAGACCTTGACTCTGTGACAGCCGATGCCGCAGATCATCTCATCAAAGGCATCGCACACGTTCACGATCCGGCATTCCTGAGGAATCTCCCGGATCCGCAGGGGAAATCCGGAACCGTCCAGGCGCTCATGGTGATACAGGATAATGGATCTGCTCAGATCGGATATCCAGGTCTCATCCTTTAAGATTGTATAACCGTATACAGGATGTTTTCTGTATTCCATGAGACTCTGTTTGTTCAGTGTGCCCACATCCCGGTCGTTGTAGTCAACCGTTATATATCTCATGCCTATGTCATGGAGCAGGCAGCCCACACCGATGTCATGGATCACCTGAATCTCTATGCCCATTTTCAGAGCGGTCAAAATTGCAAGGGCGCAAATACTGGTAGAATGTTCATAGATGTCGGCGCTTCTTTCTCTTATGTCCAATACCTTTTCTACTACCTGTTCTTCTTTCAATATATTTTCAATAATATTGTCCGCCGCTTCTCCCAGCTCCGCCAGCTCCTGATTATGATGATAGGTATGACGCTCTAATATATCTCTTACCGTTTCCTTTATGGTCCACTCCGTCTCCTCGCGAAGAACGGAGACCTCATCGGACTCCGGTGTATCGGTCCGGATATATACCTCCGCAATGCCCAGCTCGTCCAGCTTTTCAATATAATCCCTGCGGAGAGTAGCTCCCCGCGGCAGGATGACCTGATAATCCTTATTTACGATATCTCTGGCTAGGACCTCATCACCGATCAAGTCACGAGTGTGTTTTCGTTCCATAACTGATTCACCGTCTCGACATTATTCTCCCATGGCAATGGCCAACGCTTCCTCTTCCTCTTTCCCAAGCGCAATGGCACATTCCCCGTTCTTAATCTCTTTGGTATAAGAATAACAGCCATCCGTACTGTGAACGGAGTTAATGATAAACCCATTGTTGTTCTCGTCCAGCAATGCCAGACTGAAGCTTAGCTGTCCGCCCATCTGACTGAAGGCGTCATATTTTATGAGCCCCATTTTCTGATAGACGGATTCCATCCTTTTATAAAGAGTACGGATATCCTTTTTATTTTTCTCCGTACTGTTCTTCAGAAATTTATTGTCTTCAAAAAGAACCGCAATATCCTGTTCCAGACTGGCACCGTCCTTTCCCGTAAGGAACTGATCCAATCTGCTCTTCAGCTTTCCGGTCCTGCGGATCTGTACGATCAGCAGGATCAGCAGGATGAGCACGAGCGCTGCCAGCACTGCAGCTGCGATCAAAAGATATCCGAGGTCAAAAGAACCCAGGCCTATTTCATTCAAAAAAGAACTGTTGTATGTATTCATAATACTCCTTTGTGTTTCCGGTCCGCCATCCCGATCAATTATTTCCGATCATATCCAGCAGTCTGTCCAAATCCTCATGATTGTAAAATTCTATCTCTATTTTCCCGGCGCCGTCTCCCTTCGGGCTGACAGTGACCTTGGTACTCAGCCTCTGCTTCAGCTTTTCCTCAATGTCCAGATAGATCGCCTGCAGGGTCTTGTCATCAGCTTTTTTCGGCTTGGGGGGCCGGTGCAGATTCTTGACCAGCTTTTCCACATCCCGGACACTGAGCTTCTCGTCAAAGACCTGCTGGGCAAGCGTATACTGCTCTTCCGGATCCTCCACGCCCAGCAGGGCGCGGGCATGTCCCGTACTGATCATATCGTCGATGACCATCTGCTGTACTTCATCGCAGAGCTTCAGAAGACGAATGGAGTTGGTGACTGCAGCACGGCTTTTTGACACGCGCTCCGCCACTTCATCCTGCTTTAAGTTGAATTCTGTCAGCAGGCGCTTATAGGCCTGTGCCTCCTCAATAGGATTGAGATCCTCCCGCTGAATGTTCTCTATCAGGGAGATTTCCATGATTTCCTGCTCGGAATAATCCCGGACGATCACGGGAATCTCCTTCAAACCGGCAAGCTTTGCCGCCCGCCATCTTCTCTCACCGGCAATGATTTCATAGTGATCCTTTCGGTCCTGTACAAGCGGAGGCTCCAGCAATCCCACCTGCTTTATGGAATCCGCCAATTCCTGAAGCTTGTCCTCATCAAAATTTTTGCGGGGCTGTTTTCTGTTCGGTTCTACGGAGGTAATCTTGACCATGATCACTCCGCCTTCTCCCTCTGCCGGTGCCGTCTTTACTTCCTTCTTTGCCCTGGCTTCCCCTACCGCATTCGGAATCAAAGAATCCAGACCTTTTCCCAATCCTCTCGCCGCCATATCTCCTCTTTTCCGCTGCCCTCCGGCAGTCATGTCGTTCCTGTAATCTATCGCTGCTGTAATCTACCTCTGCTGCTCTATTTTTTGCTGCCGGCAATGATCTCATCGGCCAGCTGCCTGTATGCCTCGGCTCCCGCAGACTTTGCATCGTACTTATTGATGGGCATCCCGTAACTGGGCGCCTCTGCAAGCCGGATATTCCGGGGTATCAAAGTGTTGTATACCCTTTGCTTGAGATTCTGTTTTACATTTTCCACTACCTGCATGGAGAGATTTGTGCGCGAATCGTACATGGTAAAGACAACGCCCTCCATCTGCAGATCGGGATTCAACCGCTGTTTCACCAGATTCACCGTATGGATCAGCTGACTTAATCCCTCCAGAGCATAATACTCACACTGGATCGGCACCAGTACACTGTGCGCTGTAGTCATTGCATTGATCGTCAGCATATTCAACGAAGGAGGGCAGTCGATAATAATAAAGTCGTACCGATCCTTCACATAATCCACTTCATTCTTTAATATGTATTCCTTCCTGTCGACGCCGATCAGTTCGATTTCCGCCGCCGCCAGATTTACGTTGGCCGGCAGCACGGAGACATTCTCTATTACTTCCTTAATAATACATTCATGTATAGAGCATTCTCCCAAAATCAATTCGTAAATGGTATTATCCAGATCGTTCTTGTCAATACCGAATCCGCTGGTAGTATTCCCCTGGGGGTCGGCATCGATCACAAGCACTTTATTCCCTTTTTCCGCCAGACTAGCCGAAAGATTGATAGAAGTAGTGGTCTTTCCTACTCCACCCTTCTGATTTGCAACCGCAATAATTTTTCCCATATTTATACCCCTGGCGTGCTTCAGCACGCATGCCAATCAAAATTTAAAAGCTTACTTTCAAACTTTTCGCCTTACGCTATTTTCGCCTTTCAATTATATCACTAAATATTTCATATATCTACAAAAAAGTGAAATGTTTCATGTGAAACCTGACCGTCCCTTTTATCGACCACAATATGTAGAATAAGCTTGTTTGAGCGCTGTTGTTCTTGAAAATGTTTCACGCCGAAATGCGAAAATGTTTCACGCCAATACATCACAACATCTTGTGTTCAAATGTTTCACGTGAAACATCATCTAGTCAGGTAAAGTATATTAAACGAGAAATGTTTCACGTGAAACATTTCTCGTCCACATAAGTGACATCTACAACATCTGGTTCCTGCGGGATAATCACTCTAAAACAGCTTAATTATATCGTTCCTGATGGCAAAGACTGCTGCCTGTGTTCTGTCCGACACATCTATTTTTTTAAAAATATTAGATATGTGATTCTTTACCGTTCTCTCGCTGATATTCAAGGAGGTTGCAATCTCTTTATTGATCATACCGTTTGCTACCTGGATCAGAACCTCCAGCTCTCTTTGCGTCAGCAATTTTACCTTATCCTTGTCAGCATCTCTGGCCACCAATCTGCTGTTCAATTCCGGAATCAATCTGGGCTGTATGTAGTTCTCTCCCTGAATCACAGTATAAATTGCTTTTTTAAGCTCTGCGGACTCAGACTCCTTTAAGATATATCCGTCCACGCCGATGTCGGCAGCCTTCAATAAATACTCCACTTCATTATGGACCGTCAGTATCAGGACCTTGACATTCAAATTTCTGCGCTTGATTTCCTTCAGTACTTCGATCCCGTTGATCTTAGGCATATTGATATCCAACAGAAGAACCTGAGGCTCGCTCGTCAAGAGCTTCTCAAGACATTCTTCACCGTCACCGGCTTCTTCAACCACTTCAATACTTCCGTCAAACTCTAAGAGCTGTTTGATTCCTTCTCTTATTAAGACGTGATCGTCCGCTAACATTACTTTTATGCTCATACTTACCTCAGTTTTCTATGAAAACAATGTGCTGTATCTCTACTTTCCCAGGGGAATTTCAATATGAATTTTTGTCCCGTCTTTATCGGATGAAGAAATGGAAATCGTGCCGTTCAGGATTTCCGCCCGCTCCTTCATCAGAGAAAGTCCAAAATGCCTGTCGTCCTTTATGACATCCGCCACATAAAAGCCTTTTCCGTCATCGGCAATATCGACAATACACTGGTTGCCTGACATCTTGCAGTGAAAAATAATTTTTTCCGCTTCTGCATGCTTACATATATTTACAATGCCTTCCTGTATCAGCCTGTAAACATTCAGGAGAATAAAATTATTTTCACAGGAAATATCATCAATATCAACGTCCATTTCGTATTGTCTGTCCTCATTGACATTTGCAAGGAAACGCTCAAGGGCAGCCTTAAAACCAAGATCATCAAAATTCATAGGCCGGAGATGGAATATGATTTTTCTTATCTCCGCAATGACTTCCTTCATTTTGGAGCTGACAACTGATAATTCCAATTTTGCCTTGGTAGGATCTTCATCGATATACAAATTGCAAAGTTCGATCTTGTGGATCAGATAAGCCAGATTCTGCAGGGACGTATCGTGCAGTTCTCTGCTGATCCTCTGCCTGTCCTCCTCTTGCACATGCAGAACGGTGAGACTGTTTTTTTCCTGCTTCAGTATCTTTTCCAGATATTCTATTTTCTTTTCTAAATTTTCTCGGCTGATATACAGTTCATTATTTTGTTGTTCATAGTGGGATTTGCGGGAATAAGCCTTCTCTATTTCCTCCCTTTGCTGCTCGCTCATGCTCCTGGGAGAAAAGATTCGATAATCATCCGATACGGAATCCTCCAGCGATCTTGCACTGACCTGAGCCTCTTTTATGTATAAAAGGTTGCGCTGAATCTGAGCATTCAAATCTGAAAGCTCTCTCTTAAAATCAATCAACATTTGATTTAAGAATTCATAGCTGTCTCGCATCGTTCAGGCCCCTATAGAACATTTGTTCTACTAAAAGAATACTTAATTCTATATTATACTATGAATCGAAAAAAGTAAAATTAAATTTTTCTAATTGCTGCCGAGAGGAGTCCTGCCAGGAATACCGGACTTTCGCGGATATTTGTCCGGCGTGGGACATAACTTTTGAATGACTATTAAATTTCTGAAGACCTCGGAATTCGGCAGAAAAAAACCAACCTTATCTTTTATTTTTCCTCCGAGAACGGAAATCGCATTTTCTGCCGCCGTCAGTTCCTCCGAAATATTCTCCGATTTATAAGCTATGAACATCCCGTTCACGCTCACAAAAGGAAGACAGTATTCCGACAGAGTTGACAAATTGGCCACTGCCCTGGAAACACAAAGATCGTATTTTTCACGCAGTTGGCCGGGCCTTGCAAAATCCTCGGCCCTGCCGTGAATTGTTTCTATATCCTGCAATTTCAGTGTATCGATCACTTCTCTGAGAAACAGGATCCTTTTCTTTAAGGAATCCAACAGGGTGATCTTTAAATTGGGAAAGGCAATCTTGAGCGCCAGCCCAGGAAAGCCTGCACCCGTTCCCACATCTATAACGGACAGATCCCCTGAAGGATCTGTGGCCTTGACCAGAGAGACACTGTCTGTAAAATGCTTTTTCATCACGTCCTCATATTCGGTGATGGCAGTCAGGTTCATTACCCGATTCCATTCGGTCAGCATTTCATAATAGATCAAGAACTGCTCTATCTGCGCATTTGACAAATGTATTCCAAAGACATCCAAATCCTTTTCAAACTGTTCGGTATGATATTTCATCACCCCTGATCCTCCTCTTTTCCGCATCTGGCGTAATGCTCCAGAAATACCAATAGAACCGACACATCCGCAGGAGAAACACCGGATATTCTGGAGGCCTGACCGATAGATACAGGCCGGAAGAACTTTAATTTCTGTCTTGCCTCTATCCGCAGCGAGGGGACCTTATCGTAGTCCAGATCCGGCGGTATCAATTTCTTTTCCGTTTTCTTGAACTGTTCTACCTGACGGAGCTGTCTGGCAATATATCCCTCATATTTGATTTCTATCTCTACCTGTTCGATAACGGACTCCGGCAGGACTTTTCTGTCTTTGTCGATCTTTGCCAGACCTTCATAAGACAACTCCGGACGGCAGATCAGCTCCGCCAGGCTCACGGAGGTCTTCAGTGGCGAGCTGCCCACAGATTCCAAAAAAGCCTGAATCTCCCTGTTGGCCCCCAAAAAGGTATTTTTCAAACGGTCTATCTCTTTGTCGATCATCCGTTTCTTTTCCAAAAGCTCCTCATATTGCTCCCGGCCGATCAATCCCACCCGATAGCCCTTTTCTCTCAGTCTCAGATCTGCGTTATCCTGTCTGAGCAGCAGTCTGTATTCGGCTCTTGAGGTCATCATCCGGTAAGGCTCTCTGTTATCTTTGGTCACAAGATCGTCAATCAGGACACCGATATAGCTTTCGGACCGATCGAGGATCAAGGGCTCCTTTCCCAAAACGGACATGGCTGCATTGATGCCCGCAATCAGGCCCTGAGCGGCAGCTTCCTCATAACCGCTGCTGCCGTTGAACTGGCCTGCGCTGAAAAGTCCGCTCACGGCCTTGAATTCCAGAGTGGGATCAAGCTGCCTTGCATTGATGCAGTCGTACTCAATGGCGTAAGCATTTTTGACGATCTTACAATTTTCCAATCCGGGCACGGTGCGGTACATGGCCAGCTGCACATCCTCCGGCAGGGAGGACGACATACCGCTGATATACATTTCATTTGTGTGAAGCCCCTCCGGTTCAATAAAGACCTGATGTCTCTCCTTCTCTGCGAACTTCACCACCTTATCCTCAATGGAAGGACAATACCGCGGACCTGTGCCCTCGATAATTCCGGCATAAATAGGGGATCTATCCAAATTTTCCCGGATAATATCATGAGTCCTTTCATTTGTGTAGGTCAGCCAGCAGGATACCTGGTCCTTTTGGACGGAATCGGGATCTGTGGAAAAGGAAAAAGGCACTATCCTTTCATCTCCGAACTGTTCCTCCATCTTCGAGTAATCCAGGCTGCGGCCGTCCATTCTGGCGGGGGTACCTGTCTTGAACCTCTGAAGCTCTATCCCCATCTCCTCCAGGGAGGATGTCAAATGATTGGCTGCCTGCAATCCGTTAGGCCCCGTGTAAGTAATGGATTCCCCGCACAGACAGCGGGCGCGCAGATAGGTTCCCGTGCACAGTATCACGGCCTTACATTCATAGACAGTTCCGGTAAATGTTTTGATACCTGTCACTTTCTTCCTGGCCGGTCCTGCAGCTATTTCCTCCCACAGGATCTCGCAGACCTCGATCTGCCTGATGGATAAATGCTCCTGATTTTCCAAAATCCTGCGCATCTCCCTGGAATAGTCTGCCTTATCGGCCTGGGCCCGCAAAGAATGGACCGCGGGACCCTTCGATGCATTCAACATCTTTGACTGTATAAAGGTCTTATCAATATTTTTTCCCATCTCCCCTCCCAAAGCATCCAGCTCTCTCACCAGATGTCCTTTGGAGGATCCTCCGATATTGGGATTGCAGGGCATCAGCGCTATACTGTCCACGCTGACCGTAAAAATGACCGTCTCAAGGCCCAGTCTTGCGCAGGCCAAAGCAGCTTCACATCCCGCATGACCTGCACCGATCACGCATACATCAACCTTTTCTCTTATCTGAGGCATTTTCTCCATCTCCGTTATATTCACTCACTGCCGTACAGAATTTTTTATTTTCCCATACAAAATTTTGAAAAGATTTCCTCCACCACATCGTCATTCACTTCTTCACCGATGATCTTTCCAAGCTCCGAGTATGCGTTCGTCAGATCGATGGAGTAAAAATCCTCCTCCATACCGTTGTCGATGCTCTGTTCCACCAGCAAAAGACTCTCATAAGAATTCTGAAGCGCTTCCTTATGTCTCAAATTGGTGATGGCAATTTCGCTGTTATGAGACAGCTCTCCCTGAAGGAACATTTCCTTTACAGCATCTTCAAAATCCGTAATTCCTGTGTTTCCCTTGAAAGAGGTCCTGATGACAGGTATGTCCTTTCTGTCCGGCAGGATTTCATGGAGGAATGCATTCATTTTTTCCTCCGGGACTATATCCTTCAGATCCGATTTATTTAACAGGACAATTGCTCTTTTATCCCGGATAAGCGATAATATTTTTCTGTCGTTCTCATCCAAGGGAACAGAACCGTCCGCCACAAAGACGATCAGATCGGCTTCCTCCGCATACTGCCTGGCTCTCTCCACACCGATCTTCTCCACAGTATCCTGCGTTTCCCTGATTCCCGCCGTATCGATTATCTTTAATCCGATACCGTGCAGGCTTATATATTCCTCCAGGATATCCCTGGTCGTTCCTGCCACATCTGTAACGATAGCTCTCTCCTGACCCACCAGCAGATTCAGCAGGGAGGATTTTCCCGCATTGGGCTTTCCGATCAGAACGGTGGCGATTCCCTCCTTCATCATCCTGCCGTTATCTGCGGTATCCAAAAGCTTTTTTATTCTGCCGAGCAGATCTGTGACTTTTCCTCTTAATCTTTCGGGATATTCATGCAGACTGATATGCTCCGGATCGTCCAGGGCAGCCTCGATAAAGGCGATCTCATAAAGGATCTCGGCACGAAGCTGCCTGACGATCTCATATAAATCTCCGCGAAGCTGCTTGACGGATGCTGAAAGAGCATACTCATTTCGGGAACGGATCACATCCATGACAGCCTCCGCCCTGGAGAGATCTATCCTTCCGTTCAGAAAAGCCCTCTTGGTAAATTCTCCTGGCTGCGCCAATCTGGCACCGCATTTCAATGATGTCTCCAGAATTTTCTGCATCACCAGCACGCCGCCATGACATTGTATCTCCACCGTATCCTCCCCCGTAAAGCTCCTGGGAGCATACATGACGACAGCCATCACCTCATCAATGATATGATCCTTCCAATCAGGATCTGTCTGAGGAATATCATCGTTTAAGATAAATCCGTACCGCATCATATGACTTTTTGAAGTTTTTAATACAGCTTTTCCGGAGCGTGAACGAAAAAACTTATCACCCACCGTTACGGCATCCGGACCGCTGATCCTGACAATGCCGATCCCGGAATCCGTCATACCGGTAGCTATGGCAGCAATGGTATTCTCCTGCAGCATAAATCCTCCATGAACCTAAATACCCAAATCATTGAACAGCTACATTTTATCACGCAAAAAAGAAAACCGCCACACCTTCCCTGATGTTTTTGGAAAAGTATGACGGTAATCACATTGACCGGATCACTTGGGCCATTCTTTATTTTTTCAAGGTGACCACAACTCTTCTGAAGGGCTCCTCGCCCTCGCTGTGAGTGACTACATACTTATCATTCTGCAGCGCATAGTGAATGATCCTTCTCTCATAAGGATTCATAGGCTCCAGGGATACAGGCCTCTTCGTCCTCTTCACCTTATAGGCAATATTCTTTGCCAGATTTTCCAGAGTCTCTTTTCTGCGCTGACGGTAATTTTCAGTGTCGACCTTCACCCTGATATAATCCTCAACACCCTTATTCACGACCAAGGATACAAGATACTGAAGGGAATCGAGAGTCTGTCCGCGCTTACCAATCAACAGTCCCATCTCATCGCCGCTTAAGTCAATATCCATCGTTTTCTCAATGTCGTCATATGTAACGGTAACTACGACGTTCATATTCATGGCGGCAAATACATCGTTCAAAAAGCTTTTGGCTACCTCATCCAAAGAGGCCTCTTCCGCTTTGATGCCTGCCCGGATCACTGCAGGCTTGGAGCCGATGCCGAGGAATCCGCTGGATCCTTCTTCAATCACTTCATAATCAAGCTTATCGCTGGTAACACCGAACTTTCGGCATGCCTCGGTAATTGCTTCACTGACTGTTTTTGCAGATACTTCAATATATTCCATTTTGTTCTCCTTTCTATTTGCGGTTGTTCTTCTCGTTGTACTGTCTCACCAAATTTGCCTTTGATGTAATATTTCCGGATCCTGAACCTGAATTTGTACCTTTTGCCGTCTTATTCTGCGCCGGCTTATTCTGTACCGGTGTGCTCTGCACCGTTTTGTCGGAAGCGATATTGGCCTTGCTCTGAATGCCCTTGGTATTCATATTGGCATATGCGTTGATCCGCTCCTGATTCTTTTTGAGCTTTTCCATCTTTTTCGCGCTTTTTACGGAATTTTTCTTGATGATCTCATCAAAATCCATCTTGTCCAGATGTCTGTTGATGGCCACCTGCTGAATACTTCTCACCACGCTTCCGGCGATCCAGTAAAGTCCCATACCGGCGGGAAGCGTATAGCAGAAAAATGCAGACATGATAGGCATCATCATATTCATCATTTTCATTGACTGGACCATGGAATTCTGCTGATCGGAGGCACTGGACGAATTTGAGGGGGCCTGAGGCATCAGCTTGACATTGATCCACTGAGTCAGAGCTGCCAAAAGGGGAATGGCCAGTGCTCCAAAAATTACAAGCCACTGAACGCCGCCCTCCGCATGCCAGCCCTGTCCCACCGTGAAGGAGGGTGAATTGCCGATATTAATACCGAGGAAGTTGTTATATTTGTTCAACAGCTCCATGGTATTGCTGACATCGTTGGCCACAGAAGGAAACTTCTCGGCGATGCTGCTGAATTCGGCGGTGGAAGCTTTATTCAGGACATCAATGTAGGTATTTTGAATATAAGTGGTATCTCCGTTCACGAACAGATCATTGGTAAACTGCTTTAAATACATTCCGGCATTTTTGAATCCCTGGATAAATTCGGCGCTTCCCGCCTGAACGATCAGATTGTCCACCAGGGGAAAGAACGCCTCCTTTATTTTTCCAACATAAGCCGGCATGGAATAAATGACACGGTAAAGTGCAAACAAAATGGGCATTTGAATCAACAACTGCACACAGCTGCCGCTGGGAGAAACGCCGTATTTTGCATAGACGGCCTGGATCTCTTCATTTTGGGCCATCATGGAATCATTGTCTCTCTTATTCTTGTACTTTTGCTGAATAGCCTGAATTTCAGGGTTCATCTTTGCCGACAGCTTTGAAAATTTCTGCTGTTTGATCGTAAGCGGCATCATCAGAAGATTCACTACGACGGTAAACAAAATAATAGCCAGACCTACGTTTGGAATTCCTATGGAATCGATCACCTCAAATATTCCGTTCATGATCAATCCAAGCAATTTTGCTACCCAGCCTATGATAAAGGTTTGATTCTGTGTAAGAAAAATTAAATTCATTTATCCTCCTGATTTTGACGGAACAGATCAAGGTACAGGATCGTATCCTCCCTTTGAAAAGGGATTGCATCTCAGAATTCTCCAAAAGGCCAACAGGCCTCCCTTCAGAGCACCGTATTTCTCAATGGCCTCAAGACCGTACTGAGAACACGTGGGTATATAGGGACACTTTGTTCCCTTTAGAGGAGAAATATATTTTTGATAAAATCTGATTCCGGCAATTAAAAAATTTTTCATTTTTCAGTAAATATATACCTTAATGATCTGATGAAGCTTTGCAAGGTGAAGCAGGGCACTTTCTATTTCATGAAAACCTACCGAAGCTGCATTCTTCCTTGCCACGATCACAATATCCAAACCACTATTGAATATCGCTTCATGTAATCGATAACTTTCCCGCACCAGTCTCGTTACTCGGTGCCTCACGACACTGTTGCCGACCTTCCTGCTCACACTGATTCCAATTCTGTTCCCTTCGGTGCCGTTTTCTTTGACATACATGACCAGATACTTGTTCGCATAGGAATTACCGTTTCTGTATACAAATTGGAACTGGTGATTTTTTTTTAAACTCTCAGAAAATTTCATTCAATTCTCCTAAAGAAGAAAAAAGGCCACATTCCTGTGACCTATACGGACAATCTTTTCCTTCCCTTTGCACGCCTTGCAGCTAAGACCTTTCTTCCGCCGGGAGTGCTCATTCTTGCTCTAAATCCGTGAACTCTAGCACGGGGCCGCTTTTTAGGCTGAAATGTCATCTTCATGGAAAAACACCTCCTTCTCTGAACCTTTATATAAGGATGATCGATCTGTATTGCATATCTACAATTTAAGAAAACAGCATATTGATTGTATAAAAAAAAAAAGCTGATGTCAAGGAAAATCGGGTAAAAAACGCATTTTTGAGGTCATTAAATTTTTTTTTAATAATTATACACATAGATATCCACATGATTTTATGATTTTACAGTTATGCACAGTATGTTCATTTCTTGTGGATATATTAAAATAAATATCAGAAAAATGTGTAAAAAAAGAAAAATATACTGATTTTCCGGTGAAATCGGCTCATTTTATCCTTTTGTTTTTTATCCACTTATTCACATTTATATCCACACTCCTTGTGAAAATAAAAATATAACTAAAATTATCAACAATATGTGGATAACTTTATCCATACTGTGTTGATAACTAATATTTGAAATATAATCGAATCTATATTAAAATGAACTCACGTGATATTTTATATGGAAGGATCTGAAAAAATGGATGAAATAAAGGAAAACTGGTCAGAAATAAAGGAAACGATCAGAAGAGAATACAGCATATCCGAAATATCTTATCAGACCTGGCTGGAGCCCCTGGAATTTTACAATGTCACTGACGATGTGGTAAACATTATCATACCGTCAGATCAGGCTCACGCATTAAATTATATTTCTTCCAAATATAAAAGCTTTTTTCAGGTCACCATCACGGAAATGTTCAGCCATAACTATGACGTTAAATTTATTCTGGAAAAGGACATAAAAAAGCAGGAGACTGCCAGCAGCAATAATTTCAGACAAAATTCCGTATTTAACATAAATTATGAAAATGCCAACCTGAATCCTAAGTATAAGTTCGATACCTTTGTGGTCGGCAGCAATAATAAATTTGCCCATTCCGCTTCCCTGGCAGTGGCAGAATCCCCCGGAGAAGCTTACAATCCTCTGTATCTCTACGGAGGTCCCGGACTCGGAAAGACCCACCTGATGCACTCTATCGGTCACTTTATTCTGGAACAGAATCCGGAGAAAAAGGTCCTTTACGTGACCAGTGAAGAATTTACCAACGAAGTGATCGAGTCCATTCGAAGCGGTAACGCTGCGTCGATGACGAAGCTGAGAGAAAAATACCGGACGGTAGACGTGTTAATGGTGGACGATGTGCAGTTCATCATAGGAAAAGAGAGTACGCAGGAGGAATTTTTCCATACCTTTAATGTCCTGCATGCGGCGGGAAAACAGATCGTCCTGTCATCAGACAAGCCTCCAAAAGAGATCGAGACTCTGGATGAAAGGTTCCGCTCAAGATTTGAGTGGGGACTGATCGCAGATATACAGCCGCCCGACTATGAGACAAGAATGGCTATTCTGCGCAAAAACGCAGAGTCCTGCGACCGCCAGATAGACGAGGAGATCATCAAGTATATCGCTACGAATATTAAATCCAACATCAGAGAGCTGGAGGGAGCTTTCAATAAGATTATTGCATTTGCAAAGCTGAACAAGGTCGACCTCACTCTTGAGCTGGCTGAAGAAGCCTTAAAGGATGTCATCTATCCCAACAAGGCAAAGGAGATCACTCCCGAACTCATTATCAATGTCGTAGCCGAACATTTTGGAGTGAGACCGGAGGATATTACCTCCAAAAAAAGAAATTCAGAATTTGTTCAGCCAAGACAGGTGGTCATGTACCTGTGCCGGGAGCTTTTGGATACCTCGCTGATCAGCATCAGTAAGCTTCTCGGAAAAAAGGATCACACCACTGTCATCCACGGTGTCAACAAAATTACCGCTGAAATGCAGACGAACGAAGAGCTGCGGAATAAAATTGACATTATAATAAAGAAGATAAATCCTTCTTAGAAGATAAACCCTTCTTAGTAATGTGGTCAGTTTTGTTCATAATGTGGGATTTTGATGTTGAAAACATTTTATCATAGAATTGGAGAAATCAGCCCATGTGTATAACCTGAAAGTTTTTCTTAAGATATTCTGAAATAATTGGCTACTTTACCATTTCTTTTTTTCCTGATAAATAGTATAATAGATGTGGTTATGCACAAATCAACATCCGTTACTACATATATTATTATATTCTTTTTATTTTATATTGTCTGCAGACAGGCGGATGATACATTTCATTGCGAAGGGAGTTATACACATGAAGTTAGTATGTTCAAAATCTAATTTGTTGAACGGTGTGCAGATCGTTTCCAAAGCGGTGTCAAACAAGACTACCATGTCGATACTGGAATGTATAATGGTAGATGCCTCGAAAGGGATCATTACATTGACGGCCAACGACATGGATCTCGGCATTGAGACTGTCATTGAAGGCAATATAATTGAAAAAGGTGTCATTGCCCTGGATGCGAAGATCTTTTTGGAAATCGTAAGAAAGCTTCCTGACAGTGACATTACCATTGAGACGGATGCATCGTATAAGACTGTTATAACTTGTGAAAAATCCAAGTTTACCATTATAGGAAAATCCGGCGAGGATTTTTCTTATCTTCCTGCTGTGGAAAAGGAAGACAGTATCATTATCAGTCAGTTCACCCTGAAAGAGATAGTGAGACAAACTATATTTTCCATATCTGACAATGACAATAACAAGCTGATGACGGGGGAACTCTTTGAAATCCAGGGCGATGAACTGAAGGTAGTATCTCTCGACGGACATAGGATTTCCATCAGAAAGATCCAGCTGAAGGAGAGCTATCAGCCCAAAAAGGTAGTGGTTCCCGGAAAAACTCTCAACGAGGTGAGCAAGATCCTTCCCGGCGGAGCGGAAAATGATGTAACGATCTCATTTACTTCAAAGCATATCGTTTTTGAGTTTGACAATACCACAGTAGTTTCAAGGCTGATAGAGGGCGAGTATTTCAAGATCGATCAGATGCTTTCCAGCGATTATGAAACAAAGTTAAAAGTGAATAAAAAGGAATTTTTAAATTGTATAGACAGGGCCACTCTTCTTGTAAAGGAAGGGGATAAGAAGCCTATCATAATGAATATTGTCGACGGAAGCATGGAATTAAAGATTAATTCTATACTTGGAAGTATGAATGAGGATATTGATATAGAAAAGCAGGGAAAGGATCTTATGATAGGATTCAATCCTAAATTTTTGATCGATGCCCTGAAGGTGATCGACGACGAGGAGGTCGAGTTATATATGGTGAACCCCAAGTCTCCCTGTTTTATAAAGAATAAAGAAGAAAGCTATATTTATCTCATTCTTCCTGTGAACTTCACCACAGTAAGTTAGGCGGTACCGAAATGGAAATAATTCATTTGAGAGATGATTTTATTAAGCTCGGACAGGCACTGAAGGCTGCCGGATTCGTGGAATCAGGTGTTGATGCAAAATACGTGATCCAGAACGGTCTTGTAAAGGTTAACGGTCAGGTCGAGACACAGCGAGGTAAGAAAATAATTGCCGGAGATGTGGTCGAATATGATGGAAAGACTGTCAAGATAGAGATGTAGAACGGTGTAAGATATGTTTATCAAGTCGATAGAATTGGCGGATTACAGAAATTATGATTCTCTGATCATGCAGTTCGACAAAGGAACAAATATTCTCTATGGAGATAATGCCCAGGGCAAGACGAATATACTGGAGGCAATTTTTGTTTCTGCCACCACAAAATCTCATCGGGGAAGCAAGGACAGAGAAATCATTAATTTTGAAAAGGAAGAGGCCCATATCAGGACTTACCTTGAAAAAGAAGGCGTTGAGACAAGAGTCGACATGCATTTGAGAAAGAGTAAGTCAAAAGGAATAGCGATTGACGGGCAGAAAATAAAAAAGGCAGCTGACCTTCTGGGACTGTGCAATGTAGTTTTTTTTTCTCCGGAGGATCTTGGAATTATTAAGAACGGTCCCTCTGAAAGAAGAAGATTTGTAGACATGGAGCTGTGCCAGCTTGACAGTTTTTATCTCTATAACCTGAATCACTATCACAGAATTATAAACCAGAGAAATAAGCTTTTAAAAGACATGTACATGAATCCCGATTTGAAGGAAACATTGAATATTTGGGATATGCAGCTTGTTTCTTTTGGGAGTAAGATAATAGAGAGACGAAGATTTTTTGCAGAGCAGTTAAACGAAATCATAAACGGTATCCATAACAAATTATCCGGAGGAAAAGAGGATCTCGTCATACAGTATGAACCTGATGTGGAAATAGAAGATTTTGAAAAAAGGCTGAGATATAGTCACGATAGAGACATTAAAGCAAAAATGACATCAGTGGGGCCTCACAGAGATGATTTTTCTTTTCTGATCGGAAATATCGATATCAGAAAATACGGTTCACAAGGTCAACAGCGTACAGCGGCTTTGTCTTTGAAGCTCTCCGAGATAGAGCTTTTTAAGAAGATTGCCAAAGATACGCCTGTTTTACTGTTAGATGACGTGCTTTCGGAGCTTGATTCCGACAGGCAGAACTACCTGCTCAACAGTATCGGTGATATACAGACGATCATCACCTGTACGGGACTTGAAGAGTTTGTCAACAACAGATTTGAAATCAACAGAGTGTACAAGGTATCTGACGGAGCTGTCACCTGTATGAGCAGCAATACTGAACAATAATATTTTGAATCGGCCGCTGCGCGGCAGAAATGAGGATAGAATGAGCGAAGAGACCATGAACAATACAGCGGTGGATCATGAGTACGGCGCCGACGAGATCCAGATCCTTGAAGGTCTGGAGGCTGTCAGAAAACGTCCCGGAATGTATATCGGAACAACGGCCAGCAGAGGTCTTCATCATCTTGTTTATGAAATAGTAGACAATTCGGTAGATGAGGCTTTGGCCGGCTTTTGCGATACCATCGAGGTCGTTATCAACGAGGGAAATTCCGTCACCGTCATAGACAATGGCCGCGGCATTCCTGTTGGCATCAACCATAAGGCGGGAATTCCCGGCGTGGAAGTAGTGTTTACCATTCTTCATGCCGGCGGAAAATTCGGCGGAGGAGGATACAAGGTATCCGGCGGCCTGCACGGTGTGGGCGCCTCCGTGGTAAATGCCCTGTCTAACTGGCTGGAGGTGGAGATCTACCAGGACGGCAAGATCTATCAGCAGCGCTATGAAAGAGGACATGTTTGTTATCCTCTGAAGGAAATAGGTACCTGCGATGCGGATAAGACTGGTACAAAGGTCACCTTCCTTCCCGACGATACGATCTTTACAGAGACTACAGTCTTTGAGTTCGATGTGTTAAAGAGAAGACTCAGGGAGATGGCTTTCCTCACGAAGGGCCTGCGGATCATTCTGCGCGATGAGAGAAAGGAAGAGATTACTGAGGATAATGAAAACAGGCAGATCAATGAGCTGCTTGCGCGCGCGGAGGCCGATCAGAAGGAAGTAAAGACGGAGAAGCCAAAGGTCGCAGAATTTTATTACGAGGGCGGCATCAAGCAGTTTGTGGCTTATCTGAATAAGAGCAAGACTCCCCTCTATGAAAATATACTTTATTTCGAGGGTGAGAAGAACAATGTTTATGTTGAAGTCGCATTTCAGCACAACGACTCCTACAATGAGAGCGTGTTCAGTTTTGTAAATAATATCAACACTCCGGAGGGAGGAACGCATCTTCAGGGATTCAGGAACGCTGTCACAAAGACTTTTAACGATTACGCCAGAAGTGCAAAGCTTTTGAAGGACAGTGAACCGAACCTGTCCGGCGAGGATATCAGAGAGGGCCTCACTGCCATTATCAGCGTAAAGATCGAGGATCCTCAATTTGAGGGCCAGACAAAGCAAAAGCTTGGAAACAGTGAAGCCAGAAGCGCCGTAGACAGTATTGTCAGCGAGCAGCTTACATATTTTCTGGAGCTGAATCCCGTCATTGCAAAATCCATCTGTGAGAAATCCATTCTTGCGCAGAGAGCGAGGGAGGCTGCAAGGAAAGCGAGGGATCTGACCAGAAGAAAGACCGCGCTGGAGGGATTGTCCCTTCCGGGCAAGCTGGCGGACTGCTCCGACAAGGATCCCAAGAACTGCGAGATATATATCGTTGAGGGAGACTCTGCAGGCGGCAGCGCAAAGATCGCGCGCTCCAGGGCTACCCAGGCGATCCTGCCTCTTCGCGGCAAAATCCTGAATGTAGAGAAGGCGCGGCTGGACAAGATCTATGCCAATGCGGAGATCAAGGCCATGATAACCGCCTTCGGCACAGGGATCCACGAGGATTTCGACATTACCAAGCTTCGGTACAATAAGATCATCCTTATGACGGATGCGGATGTAGACGGCGCGCATATCAGTACTTTGCTTTTGACCTTTATCTATCGGTTCATGCCGGATCTGATCAAGGAGGGCCATGTTTACCTGGCGAAGCCGCCTCTGTACAAGCTGGAAAAAAATAAAAAGATATGGTATGCCTACAGCTACGAGGAGCTTGACAGGATCCTTCAGGAGGTAGGAAGAGACCAGAACAATAAGATCCAGCGCTACAAGGGTCTTGGGGAAATGGATGCGGAGCAGCTTTGGGAGACGACTATGGATCCCGAACGAAGGATTCTGCTTCGTGTAAACTACGACCAGGAGATGGAGTCCGAATTGGATCTGACATTTACCACTCTTATGGGTGACAAAGTGGAGCCAAGGCGCGAGTTCATAGAAGAGAACGCAAAGTTTGTCCAGAATCTGGATATTACCTGATCGTACGGCGGATTTGTGAAACGGACCGTGAAGGATATTAAATGCCGCCCGGCGGTAGATTGAGAGGAAACATGAACGACGACATTTTTGAAAAGGGTACGGTGTTCGACAAGATTCAGGAAGTGGATCTGAAGGAACGGATGGAGACCTTTTATATCGATTATGCCATGAGTGTTATTGCATCCAGGGCTCTTCCCGATGTGAGAGACGGACTGAAGCCGGTTCAGCGCCGTGTCCTGTTCTCCATGTCCGAACTGCACAACGATTACGATAAGCCTCACAGAAAGAGCGCCCGTATTGTCGGTGATACCATGGGTAAATATCACCCTCACGGCGACAGTTCCATCTATGGAGCCCTGGTCAATATGGCTCAGGAGTGGTCCACGAGATATCCCCTTGTGGACGGTCACGGAAATTTCGGATCCATGGACGGCGACGGAGCTGCGGCCATGCGTTACACGGAGGCGAGGCTTTCCAGGATATCTTCCCAGCTTTTGGCGGATATTGATAAGGATACGGTGGATTTTGTACCGAACTTTGACGATACGGAAAAGGAACCCGTAGTACTCCCCAGCCGCTATCCGAATCTTCTTGTGAACGGTACCACCGGCATCGCAGTGGGCATGGCTACCAATATTCCGCCTCACAATCTCCGTGAGGTGGTAAATGCAGTGGTCAGGATCATTGACAATAAGGTCAACGAGAACAGGGCCACCTCCATAGATGAGATCCTGGAAATCATCAAAGCTCCCGACTTTCCTACGGGCGGTCTGATCTTGGGCACCAGGGGATGTGAAGAGGCATACAGGACAGGACGGGGCAAGATCGTTGTCCGCGCCGTCACTGAGATCGAGACGCTTCCCAACGGCAAGACACAGATCGTGGCGACAGAGCTTCCCTATATGGTGAACAAGGCGAACCTGATCATCAAGATCGCGGAATTGGTAAAGCTGAAAAAGGTGGACGGAATTACCGATATCCGCGACGAGTCCAACCGGGAGGGCGTCAGGGTCGTTATTGAGCTGAGGAAGGATGCCAATGCCAATGTGATCCTGAACCAGCTTTATAAGCATACTCAGCTGCAGGATACCTTTGGCGTGATCATGCTGGCTCTGGTGAACAATGAGCCCAAGATCATGAACCTTCTGGATATGATGACATACTATCTGAAGCATCAGGAGGAAGTGGTCACCAGAAGAACAAAGTACGAACTGAACAAAGCCGAGGAGAGAGACCATATCTTACAGGGTCTGCTGAAGGCTCTTGACTTTATTGATGAGGTAATTACGATCATACGCGGAAGCGACACGCCTCAGATTGCAAGAGAGAGATTGATGGAGCGCTTTGAGCTGACGGAGGCTCAGGCAAATGCCATCGTTGAAATGCGGCTGCGCGCTCTCACGGGACTGGAGCGGGAAAAGCTTGAGAACGAGCACAGAGAGCTGGAAATCCGCATTGCGGAGCTTAAGGCTATTCTGGCTGACGAAAAGCTGCTGCTGGGCGTGATCAGGGAAGAAATTCTTATGATCGCTCAGAAATACGGCGACGACAGGAGAAGTAAGATCGGTTATGACGAGAAGGATATCTCTATGGAGGATCTGATTTCCAGAGAGAACACCGTCATTGCCATGACCGATATGGGTTATATCAAGCGGATGACCGTGGACAATTTCAAGGCACAGAACCGCGGGGGCAAGGGAATCAAAGGTATGCAGACCATCGATGAGGACTTTATCGAGGATCTGCTGATGACTACAACGCACCATTACCTGAATTTCTTTACCAACTTCGGCCGTGTGTATCGCCTGAAGGCATACGAGATTCCGGAGGCCGGAAGGACAGCCAGAGGAACCGCCATTGTCAATCTCCTTATGCTGTCTCCGGGGGAGAAGATCACTGCCATGATTCCCATCAGTGAGTACGACGACAGCAAGAATCTCTTTATGGTCACCAAAAAAGGGATCGTAAAGAAGACTTCCCTGAAGGAGTACGCCAATATCCGTAAAAACGGGTTGACAGCTATCAATCTGCGGGATGACGATGAACTGATCGAAGTAAAGACCACGGAGAGTGACAGTGAGATTTTCCTGGTGACAAAGCACGGCATGTGTATCCGTTTCAAGGAGACGGATGTGCGCAGCACGGGAAGAGCTTCCATGGGCGTGATCGGAATGAATCTGGACGATCAGGATGAAGTCGTCGGCATGCAGCTGCAGAGTCAGGGAGATTCTCTTCTGGTGGTCTCCGAGAACGGTCTTGGCAAACGTACCTTTCTGGATGAATTTACGATTCAGAAGCGCGGCGGAAAGGGCGTCAAGTGCTATAAGATCACGGAAAAGACCGGCGATGTGATGGGTGTAAAGGCCGTGGTCGATGAAAATGAGATCATGCTGATCACTACCGAGGGAATTATTATACAGCTCAGAAGCCAGGATATTTCCATTTTAGGCAGGATCACTTCCGGGGTCAAGATGATGGATCTGAAGGATGGAGTCAAGATCGCCAAGATCGCCAAGGTGAGAGAAAAGGTATCCAACGGCGAACAGGAATTTGACGATCCGGAGGATGCAATGGAGAATAGAAATGGAAGCTTATAGTGTATTTAAGGATCTGGCCATCATTATTATCTTTGCCAAGTTTTTCGGTATATTGGCCAGAAAGCTGAAGGCGCCTCAGGTGGTGGGCGAGATCGTCGCAGGGCTTTTGATCGGACCCAGCGTGCTGGGACTGGTACAGCAGACCGACTTTTTGTCGGGAATGGCCGAGGTCGGCGTAGTGCTCCTGATGTTTTCCGCAGGTCTGGAAACAGATCTGAAGGAACTGATGAAGACAGGGCCCGTGGCATTTCTGATCGCCTGCGCAGGCGTGTTCGTGCCTTTGATCGGCGGAACGCTGCTGTATATGGGATTTTACGGCGCCGCGCCCTGGGGCTCGGAGAAATTTTATACGGCAGTATTCATCGGTGTGATCATGACGGCTACCAGCGTCAGCATTACGGTAGAATCTCTGCGCGAGATGGGAAAGCTGAAGGGCAAGGTGGGGACTACCATCTTGAGCGCCGCAATTATAGACGATGTGATCGGTATTATCGTACTGACCTTTGTAGTTGGCTTTAAGAGTCCTGATTCCAACCCCGGAAAGGTAGTGTTGTCTACCGTACTGTTCTTTGCCATTGCCCTGGTGATCGGCTATGTTTTGTTCAGGATATTTCAGGGATTTGACGAACGCTATCCGCACACCAGGCGTATCCCCATCATCAGCCTGGCGCTCTGCTTCTTCTTTGCCTACGCGGCGGAACACTTTTTTGGGATAGCGGATATCACCGGTGCTTATGTGGCCGGCATTATCCTCTGCTCGATACGGGATTCTTCCTATATTGAAGAAAAGATGGAGATCAGCTCTTATATGATCTTCGGTCCGGTGTTCTTTGCCAGCATCGGCCTGAAGACCAACATAGACAGTGTGGACGGAAATATTCTCCTGTTTTCTCTTGGGTTCGTTCTGGTGGCCTTGATCGCAAAGATCATCGGCTGCGGACTGATGGCGAAGCTGTGCAGATTCAGTTTTCAGGACAGCCTAAAGATCGGTGTAGGTATGATGACCAGAGGTGAAGTGGCCCTGATCGTAGCCCAGAAGGGGCTTTCCGTGGGACTTTTGTCTCCGGTATACTTTACATCCGTGATCCTGCTGATCATTGTATCCAGTATTTCCACGCCCATCGTGCTAAAAATGCTGTATGCGAGGGACGGACAGACGGAATAGGATCAGAAGGTCATGACGCGGAGTAAATTCAGATGTTCGTCCGTCAGCAGGATATCCGCCCGTTTTCCCGGCGATATCGATCCCGTTTCATGAAAGATACCGATGCTCCTGGCAGGATTCACGGTGGCGGCCGCAATGGCCTCTTCCATGGGAATACCGTAGAGAACGGCATTGCGCATACAGTCGTAGAGGTTCGTGACGGAGCCCGCGATGGTGCCGTCACAAAGAGCTGCCCTGGCACCGGTAACCGTCACCTGCTGACCGCCCAATTCATAGGTGCCGTCATTCATGCCGGCGGCCCGCATGGAATCACTGATCAGGACGATCCTGTCCGGAAACAGTTTAAAGGCGGCCCGCACCGCACTCTCGTGGACATGAATACCGTCGCAGATCAGCTCCGCCATGCAGCCTTCCGTTTCGGCCGCGGCGCCGATCATGCCGGGAGCCCTGTGTTCAAAGGGGTTCATGGCGTTGAAAAGGTGGGTCACATGACATGCGCCCGCCCGGAATGCCGCCTTTGCCGTCTCATAATCCGCGGAACTGTGTCCCAGTGAGATGACGGTCTCCTTGCTGATTTCCTCTATAAATTCCAAAGCGCCCTCCCTGTTGGGCGCCATTGTCACCAGGCGGATCAGATTTCCGGACGCCTTGCTGCACTCCCGGAAAAAATCGGGATCCGGCGGCAGGATATTTTCCTCTCTGTGTGCACCCTTTCTGACGGGATCCAAAAAAGGTCCTTCCAGGTGGATTCCCACGATTCTCGACAGACCCTCTTCATATTTCCAATTTTTCATGTTCCTGAGAACAGAGAGAAGCTTTTCCCTGGAAAGCGTCATTGTTGTGGGACAATACGAGGTGACGCCGTGAGCATATTCATAGGCCAGGATCTCCCTGAGTCCGTCCGGATCTCCGTCGGAAAAATCATATCCCGCCGCGCCGTGACTGTGAATATCGATCAGTCCGGGTAGGACAAGCATGCCCGCCGCATTTATGACAGTATTGTCGGTAATTTGTTCCGGGCCCGGAACAAAACGTCCCTGATCGATATAGAGGTCACGGATTGCAAAGGTCCTGTCTTCCTGAAATACGGTTCCGCCTGTTATGATCGCCATTTTCTCACCTGTCAGATTCTATTTCATACAGATACTGTTTTCCCCTTTTTCCCACTCTGGTCAAGGTTCCCATATAATAGAGAATATTCAGTACCGTCTGTGCCAAGGATACGGGGATATGTGCCGCTCTTGCAAATTCCCCGGAGGTGAAGGCGTCCTCCAGTTCATATGGCACGAACTGCATATAATCCTCCGGACAATCGATCTCGACCTCCTCCACAAGTTCCACGGGTATGCGGTCAAAACGGCTGGAGCCCTTCTTCCTGTCATAGCTCCATCCGTTCAACAGCCTGTATTCCTCCATATCAATTAGTACCAGGCGCAGTTTTAGGTTTGGATCCTTTAAGAACATTTTTATCTTATACAGCTCTGGGAACGCCACATAGGGATTTCCCTTTGCCGGTGATTTCCTTTTTTTGCTCAGCTCCCCGCTCTCCGGATCGATCCAGATCAGCCATTTCTCTCTGGGAATAGGATAGACTACCGTCACCGGATAAAGAGGCAGAAAAGCCTGCAGCTTGTCACGCAGCTTGTTGAACTGCCGTGTCTGTATCTCAATGATCCTGCCCTCCGCATAGATGTCCGCCACGTAGTTGTCGATGGGGACCTCCTGACGGTCCTCGTCAGGTTCATAATAATTCTTTAAGACCGCGTGTATTGATTTTTCGGAGAGAGTTCCGATTCCGAGACGCTGTCTGTCCGCTCCGATCACTTTTTTCTTTGCGTTTTCAAAGGCTTCCCGGTCGGGCCCTGTTCTGGTCATCATTCAGTCTTCCTCTTCACTTTCCGCAGACAGGGACAGCGAAAAGATAAATTCGCTTCCCACGCCCTCCGTGCTGATCACATTGATATTTTCCCCGTGGCTGTTGATGATCTCTTTTACAATGGACAGTCCCAGACCTGTGCCCTTTTTGTCCCGGCCGCGGGAGAGATCGGATTTGTAGAACCGATCCCATATCAGCTTCTGATCGTCCTTTGGAATGCCGATGCCGGTATCCTTTACCGATACGAACAGCTTGTTCTTTTTCAGCGAAGTCTCGATGGTGATCACCGAGTCATGATGGCTGAATTTGATGGCATTGTCGATCAGATTGTAGAGGACCTGCTGAATTTTTCCCATGTCCGCATTCACGAACATTTCTTCCCCGGTGAGGATCAGCTCTATGGAGATATTCTTCTTCCGGCAGGTGCCTTCAAAGGATGCGGCGGTGCTGCGAATGACACTGTTGATATCGAAATCCCCACGGTCCAGCAGCATGCCCTTGGTGTTCAGATTGTTCAGGGTCAGCAGGCTGTTGGTGAGCTTGGTCAGCCGCTCCGTCTCGTTCAGCACGATTTCCAGATATTTTCGGTATTGCTCCGGCGGAATGGTCCCGTCCAGCATAGCGTCCAGATAACCGCGGATGGAGGTCAGGGGAGAACGGAAATCATGGGATACGTTGGCTACAAATTTTTTCTGATCGTCCTCCGCACCGGCAATCTGCTTGGCCATATAATTCAGGCAGGCCGCCAGATAGCCGATCTCGTCTTCGCTTTCCACCTGAAATTCATAATGCATGTTCCCGGAGGCGTACTGCTCGGTGGCGTGGGTGATCTTGCGCAGAGGCACATAGACCATCTCCGTAAAAAAGATCAGAATGATCAGGGAGAGCAGCAGCAGGACCGCCAGGGTGATGTAGGAAATATTCAGCAGACTGTTGCAGGATGCCTGAATATCGTTGATGTCGCAGTGAATGACTACATAGCCCCGCACCTTGTATTCATATGTGATGGGGGCCAGGACGCTGAGCATATCGGATTCAAAGCTGTCGAAGAATTTATCTACGATATAATAGGAACCGCCGGTGACGGTGGGGTCAAAATTTTCGATCATCACCACGTCCTCCACGTTCAGAGGCGTGTTGGTGTCCAGCACCAGACGGCCCGAAGGGTTGATGATGCGGATCGTGGAATCCAGATAGACGGCGAGAGAGTCCAGGTGCTCCTTGACTGTCTCCAAGTCGGTCACGTTGGCGTAGAGCCCGCTGGCGTAGTTGCCTGCTATATAGGAGGCTTCCTCATAGAGATTCTTGGCCTTTTCACGGGTCAGATGCTCCATAGTCATAGTGGGCACAAAGGTAGTGACCACGATAAAGCTGAATACGCCAAAGATAAAATATGCCAACACAAATTTTAAATAAAGAGTCTTTCTCATCCGTTCCTTACCTCAAATTTGTAGCCAATTCCCCAGATGGTGCTGATCTTCCAGTTGGCGTGATCCTTGATCTTTTCCCGGAGACGCTTGATATGTACGTCCACGGTGCGGGTGTCCCCCATATATTCATAACCCCATATTTGATCCAGCAGCTGTTCTCTGGTAAAAACGTGGTTGGGTGAGGAGGCGAGAAAATACAGAAGCTCCAGCTCTTTTGGGGGCATATCCACATTGGCGCCCATGTAGACCACGGAATAGTTGGTCAGATTAATGGACAGGTCGGGGTATTCCACACGTTTATCGTTCGGGTTGGACGGCGCCGCGGCAGCAGGCTTATAACGGCGCAGTACCGCCTTGGAGCGCGCCACCAGCTCCTTGGAGTCGAAGGGCTTTTCGATATAGTCGTCGGCGCCCAGCTCCAGGCCAAGCACCTTATCAAAAACCTCCCCCTTTGCGGAGAGCATGATCACGGGCACGGAATATTTTGCCCGGACTTCACGGCACACCTGATAACCGTCCATGCCCGGCAGCATGATGTCCAGCAGGATCAGATTGGGAGAAAAGCTTTCCATTGCGGGCATGACGGATTCGCCGTCGTTGACGATCAGTGTCTCGAAACACTCCTTGGTGAGATACAGGGAGATCAGTTCCGCAATGTTGTTGTCATCGTCGACGATCAATATTTTCTGTTTACTGGCCATTTGACACTCCTCTTTCTTGGATCACGGTTCCCCGTGCACGGTGCAGTTATTGAAAAGTAACAATTGTGACACCTGCGTCACCTTCTCCGTACTCGCCTAATCGGAACTCCTTCACATACTTCAGCCGTCTCAAATGGTTGTGCACGGCATTGCGCAGGGCTCCTGTGCCCTTGCCGTGTACCACTCTGACGCTGGGCAGGTGGGCGAGATAGGCGTCGTCCAGATATTTATCCAGCAAAGGCAGGGCCTCGTCCACGGTCTTTCCCAGCAGATTGATCTCCGTGGACACGGAAGCGCTCTTGGACATTTTCAGTCTGCCCGCGCCGGAGGACTGCAGCTTCGGAACGGTAATGTCTGTTTCCTTCACATAGACAAGATCCTTTACGTTCGTCTGGGTCCGAATGATGCCGCACTGCACGAACAGTCCGCCCTTTGTGTCCGGAAGTGTGCTGACGGTGCCCGTCAGACCCATGGAGACGATTCGGACTTTATCGCCTTTTCTTAATTTTTTGGGATCCACGGCCTGCTGCCCGGTCTGCCTCTGCTCCTTTACAGACAGACGGTCCTTTTTTTCGTCCAGCTTATCCCGGACTTTCTGGCGTTTTTTCTCCAATTCCCGGATATCCGTTCCGGCGTCGGCTCTGTTAAAGTCCCGGATAGTACGGTCGGCAACGTCCTTGGCCTCCTGCAGGATCTCCCTGGCCTTTTCGTTCGCCTCCCGCAAGATACGGTCTTTCGCCTGATCGATCTTCTCGTTCTTGTGCTTCAGCTGTTCCTGCAGAGTGCGGATATGTTCCTTGTATTCCGCAATTTCCCTCTGCTCCCGCTCAATGGTGATACGGCTTTGCTCCAGATCCGCGATCACGTCCTCAAAGCTCTTTTCCTCCTTGCCGATCTGCGCTTTGGCGGCCTCGATGATCGGGTCGGGGAGGCCCAGCCTGGAAGAGATGGCGAAGGCATTGCTCTTTCCGGGAATTCCGATGAGCAGCCGGTATGTGGGCCGGAGCGTCTCCACGTTGAACTCGCAGCTGGCGTTCTGTGCAAAATCCGTGGAGAGTGCGTAGATCTTCAATTCACTGTAGTGAGTGGTGGCCATGGTGCGGATGCCTTTGTCGTGGAGAAAATTCAGAATGGAAATGGCAAGCGCCGCACCCTCCGTGGGGTCCGTTCCCGCACCCAGCTCGTCGAAGAGGCACAGGGAATCCGCGTCCGCGTGTTTTAAAATATGGACGATGCTCTTCATGTGAGAAGAAAATGTGGACAGGCTCTGCTCTATACTTTGCTCGTCGCCGATATCCGCATAGACTTCCGTGAACACAGACAGCTCCGACCGGTCTGCCGCCGGGATATGCAGTCCCGCCTGGCCCATCAGGGTGAGCAGTCCGGCCGTTTTCAGGGAAACGGTCTTGCCGCCGGTGTTGGGGCCTGTGACGATCAGAAGGTCGAAGTCTTTTCCCAGCTCAATATCGATGGGCACCGCGGTCCTTTTGTCCAGGAGAGGGTGACGTCCCCTGCGGATGCGGATATACCGGGAGGTGTTGAAAAGGGGCTCCGTGGCGTTCATATCCATCGCCAGGCCGGCCTTGGCAAAGATAAAATCCAGCAGGGTCATGATCCTCTGATTTTCCGTCAGCTCTTCGGTGTGCTCCGCCGCCTGAGCGCTGAGCGACGCAAGTATGGCGCGGATCTCCTCCTGCTCCTGCAGGTCAAGCTCCTTTAAGCGGTTATTCAGACTGACTATCGCAGCGGGCTCAATGAAGTAGGTGGAGCCGGTGGCGGACTGATCGTGGATCATACCGTTCACCTGCCCCTTGTATTCCGCCTTCACGGGGATACAATAGCGGTCGCCCCGCATGGTGATCACGGCGTCCTGCAGATAGGTGCGGTAGGAGCCGTTCAGCATGGAGGTGAGCTGTGAGTGGATCCTGTCGTTGGTCTGTGCCATGGAGCGGCGGATGCTCCTGAGGTTCGGGCTGGCGTCGTCCGCGATCTCTTCCTCAGAGAGAATGCAGCGGTGGATCTCATCGGCCAGCTGCGTCAGGGGCGTCAGCCGGCGGAAGTATTCGTCCAGACAGTCGTCGGGGGATTCCTCGCTGTCCTTTTTTCCGTAAGATCTGATGCGGCTCACATTGTCCAGCATTGCCGCAATGTGCAAAAGCTCCGGGGCGGACAGAGCGCTTCCCAGCTCCAGAGCTCTCACGGAAAGCCCCAGATCGCGGTTGCTGCCGAAGGAGACGCTGCCGGACCGGAAGAGACGCTGCAGTGCAGCCCCTGTCTCCGCCTGATCCTTTCGGATCTGTGTCAGATCGGCGGAGGGGACCAGCTGGCGGCACAGTTTCCTGCCCGGTTCGGAGCCGGCCTTTTGTTCCAGCAGCTGTATGATCTTATTATATTCAAGGGTAGTCAGTACCTTTTGGTTCATAGATGCTCCTGCATATTTTTCTGCTTTCGGTTTTCCTAAAAAAGTATACCATGTTTTTTAAAATTAAGCGAGTCTTCATTGACTTTTTTAGGCGGCGACTTGATAATAGGGGTAATATGGGAGTGCGAAGGAGGGAGGACAGCGATGAAGAACAATTATCAGAAGACTATTTTGGCCTGTTTTATCGGTTACATCGTGCAGGCCGTGGTCAATAACTTTGCCCCTCTGCTCTTTCTGACCTTCCAAGGGACCTATGGGATTCCGCTGTCCCGTATTACTCTGCTGGTGACCGTCAACTTTGGCATTCAGCTCACCGTGGACCTGCTGTCGGTGGGGTTCGTGGACAGGGCAGGCTATCGGGCATCTATGCTGGCGGCGCATATTCTGGCAGCGGCCGGGCTCGTTTCCCTGGCGGTACTGCCGGAGATCGCACCGGATCCCTTTGCGGGACTGCTGGCAGCAGTAGTGATCTACGCCGTGGGCGGCGGACTGCTGGAGGTGCTGGTAAGTCCTGTTGTAGAGGCGTGTCCTACGGACAATAAGGAGAAGACGATGAGCCTGCTGCACTCCTTTTACTGCTGGGGGCATGTGGGCGTGGTACTGCTCTCCACCCTGTTCTTCCGGGCGTTCGGCATACGGAACTGGAAATGGCTTGCCTGCATCTGGGCTATAGTGCCGGTCTTCAATGCCTTTCTGTTCGTCCGGGCGCCGATCGCGCCGCTGATAGAAAAGGGCGAAAAGGGGTCTTCCGTCCGGGAGCTGGCCGGCCGGAGAATATTCTGGATCTTTCTGCTTATGATGCTGTGTGCCGGAGCCAGCGAGCAGGCGGTGAGCCAGTGGGCTTCCGCTTTTGCGGAGAAGGGCCTCGGTATCGGCAAGGCGGTTGGAGATCTGGCGGGCCCCATGGCATTCGCCGTGCTCATGGGAAGCGCCAGGGCATTTTACGGAAAATTCGGCGACAGGATCGACCTGGACCGGTTCATGACCGGCAGCAGTATTCTGTGCGCCGCATCTTATCTGTGCATTTCTCTGATACCAAGTGCGGCGGCCGGGCTGATAGGCTGTGCCGTCTGCGGTCTGTCCGTGGGCATCCTGTGGCCGGGCACCTTCAGCAAGGCTGCGGCGGCTCTTCCCAGGGGCGGTACGGCGCTGTTCGCGCTGATGGCACTGGCGGGAGATCTGGGCTGTCTCGGCGGACCTACGCTGGTAGGTCTGGTGTCCGGCAGCTTTGGGGACAATCTGAGAATAGGGATTCTGGCGGCGACGGTATTTCCGGTGTTGCTGACGGCAGGGATAAGCGCAAGTAATGATTTACTTTTGCCCAAGGATTCGCTATACTGAAAAAGACGGAACGGAGAGATCATTTTGTCCGGAAAGGAGCTTTCATGCCTGACAGGGAACAGAATAACCAAAATGATTTTATGGTGGAGAAGATAAAGACCCGTCCCATCAACAGAAAAAAACTGATCCGGCGCACGATCATCACTGCAGCCATGGCGGTGATCTTCGGATTGATTGCGTGTTTTACTTTTCTTATCCTGGAGCCTGTGATCAGCAACTGGCTCTATCCGGAGGAGGACCCCCAGGCAGTGATCTTCCCGGAAGACCAGGAGGAGATGTCCCCGGAGGAAATGCTGGCGGAGAATGTCCCCTCGGAGAGTCCCGCTCCCACGACCGATCCCGTCCAGGCCACTCTGGAGGGAGAGCAGCTCCAGCAGCTTCTGGACGGATATTCACTGGACAGCCGGCACTATGCACAGCTTTATGAGTCATTGTACGAGCTGATTTATGCCGGCGACGGCGACACGCCTTCTATCGGACAGTACATGGTCACCGTTCGCGGTATCTCCTCCAATATCGACTGGTTCGACGATGTGCAGGAGAGCAGCAACCAGGCGTCCGGCGTGATCGTAGCTGACAACGGCAAAGAATTTTTGATCCTGGTGGATTATTCCTCCCTGGAAAGAGCGGAAAGTCTGATCCTGGACCTGGGCGACGGTTACTATCAGGCCGAGGCCCGGCTGCAGGGGCGGGACACGGAGACCGGTCTGGCGGTGGTGGCCGTTGAGTACGGCAATATTCCCGAACAGTTCATGGAGGCCGGGGGCCTTGCCGTGGCGCCTATGGGGTCTACGGTAGGCAATGAGCTCGTGGGGACGCCGGTCATTGCAATGGGAAGCCCTATGGGAGTCAGCGGTTCGATCGGTTACGGAATCATTACCTCCGCTGGCATGCAGTTGTCCTCGCCGGACAGGACTTATAAAATTCTCCTGACGGATATCGTCGGCAGCAAGAATGCGGAGGGCGTACTTTTCAATCTGCAGGGTCAGATGGTAGGCATCATCACCGACGACAAGGCAGGCGGAGATATGGAAAATCTGATTCATGCATACGGTATTACGGAAATGAAGCGGATCATAGAGAAGCTTTCCAATGAAAATGCGTTTGCCTATCTGGGCATAAGCGGCGTGGATGTGACGAGTGAGGCACATCGGGACCTGGGAGTGCCCTACGGAGCATATGTGACCAAGCTGGAAATGAATTCTCCGGCCATGCTGGCAGGTATTCAGGCGGGCGATGTGATCACGGCCATGGACGACAGCGCTCTGCAGTCCTTCAGCGCCTACTCCGCCGCACTGATGCAGAAGGAACCGGGAGAGACCGTAAAGCTCACGGTGATGCGCCAGGCGCAGGAGGAATACCGGGAGATGAGTTTTTTTGTTGAGTTGGGCACCTTGGACGAATAGACCTGCCGATCAGGGCGGAATGTGAGGAAGCGATGAAATATATCAAAGAATTGAAGGAAGGCGACCGGGTCTTTGACATCTATCTGTGCAAGCATAAGCAGGCTGCGGTGACCAAGAACGGAAAGCCTTACGAGAATGTGATCCTGCAGGACAAGACGGGCACTATCGACGCGAAAGTCTGGGAGCCTAACAATCCGGGCATTGATGATTACGATGCGCTGGATTATATAGAAGTGTACGGGGATGTCAGCAATTTTCAGGGAGCTCTGCAGGTCAGTGTGAAGCGGATCCGCGTATGCCGTCAGGGCGAGTACGATCCGGCCGACTATCTGCCTGTCAGCTCAAAAGATATCGACGGTATGTACCGGGAGCTGCTGGAACTGATCCAAAGCATCCGGAACCCCTGGCTCAGACAGCTGCTGGAAGCGTTCTTCGTAAAGGATGAAGACTTTGCAAAAAAATTCCGAACTTCTTCGGCGGCAAAGATGGTCCATCACGGATTTGTGGGCGGGTTGCTGGAGCATACCTTAAGCGTGACAAAGCTGTGTGATTACTACTGCAGCGCTTATCCTGTCCTAAAGAGGGATCTTTTGCTGACCACCGCTATGTGCCACGATATCGGCAAGGTCAAAGAAATATCACTGTTCCCTGAAAACGATTATACGGACGAGGGCCAGCTTCTGGGACATATCGTGATCGGTTCCCAGATGGTGGCGGAGCAGGCGGCGAAGATACAGGGATTTCCCAATGAGCTGCTGACGCAGGTCCAGCACTGTATTCTGGCCCACCATGGGAAATATGAGTTCGGATCGCCGAAGATTCCCGCACTGATCGAGGCGCTGGCGTTAAATTACGCGGACGATACGGATGCAAAATTGGAGACCTTTAAGGAAATTCTGGATAACAACAGCGGGAAATCAGGCTGGCTTGGATACAACAGGCTGTTCGAGTCAAATTTAAGGGCCAGCAAAATAGAGGACATGTGAAGGCAAGCCTTCCATGTAAACTTTCAAACTATTGATTGGTATATGTGCCAAAGCACATAGTCCAGCGGTGATATGTCAAGAGTAAATTGAAATTGTTTTTGAGTTATTTTCATATCATTTGCTGAAAAAAGGG
>CANQUQ010000006.1 GCA_947627115.1 uncultured Acetatifactor sp. | reverse complement strand
TCATATTGGTACGCAAAGGAGAGCAGTATATTTTCCCCTGCTCTGGTCTCCAGACTGCTGATATTTCCGTCCCCATCGTAGCATCTGTTTACCATAAAAACCGCATAGAAAAAAGTACAGAATTTATTAAAGTACGCCAAAAACAGGGACATAATCCCAAAAAGAGATTTTGTCCCTGTTGCTGTTCACAAAAGAGAGGAAGCATCGCTCCATAACTATAAATCAGTTATTTTGCAACACTCCCTCCTAAAAGCCACATAAACAATATTCTCTAGGTCATGCTTCTACCCAAATTGCATCTCTCTTTAACCTACCATTGCAAATTGGGCAAGTAACTTTCTTTAATTGAGCACTTTTACGCATTAATTCAAACCTGTCTTCAAGCATTAAATATAAGTCAGGTAGTGTCGGATTGGCGATAGTTCCCCGCCAACCACAGTTCGTACATTCTGTTGTCTCTAGCTGTATACGTTGCAAACCATCATCCATTATAAAGAAAAGAAAGGCAATCCATATTTCTTTCCCCTTTTTCATTGGCTGTTTTGTTATTGCGCATATAAAGTTCTCATTTCTTTCTGTAAATTTTATTTTATAATCTATACGTTGAATCAATTCGGGATAGACCGCACTCATATTAATCCATTTCTCCGTTTTCTTTAGTGCTTCCCAGTTATCTTTTTTTAAGACATAAAACTTTTGCCCATGGTCCCAAAAGAATTCGTTATTTTCCACCTTCATAAAATCACCTCGTTCCATTAAATATCAGATATTCTTGTTCACCTGCTCCCATTATAGTCTGCGGGTGCAACTCAGAAACTGGTACTTGTATTTCTATAACACGTCCAAATTCACCTGCATAATATTCAGCTACGCCTCTATCTGTAGTAACCGATACCATACTTCTCTCAAGGCAGAATTCTCTCGATAATTTGTTTCCAAATTTTCCATGAGCTTGTATATATGTATTTTCATCTCCCCATATGTTGACCCACCGCTCGTGATCTTTCTGTGAAGCTTCCAATGCACAATCGATATCTCCGTTTACCAAAGGCATCATACAGGTAACTGTTCTGGATTTCTCCTTCTGCGCCTATTATAAATGCCATGTTAAGCTGCTCATCCTTGTGGTAGTAAGACAAATCCCGTCCTCTTTTGAACGCATCAATCCCGGCATCCCATTTTCTATAATATAATATATAGCTACATCTATTTCTATGCTTTTACAAGGAAATCCACAAGAGTTCCGCTATTTATCGAGCATGTCATCAAAATACAAACTATGATTCTAGATTCAGTAAAAAACAAAACCATCCTTTCCTTTTCCATAAACAATAAGCTAAATCTCTCATATTGCATCCTATAATTCACATGATTATAAATTGCCAAAAAATGGTGCATAAAATTCGTCACATATCTCTAGACAAATCCAGCACTTCAAATTCCTTTCCTTCCATTATCTACCTGAAATAATAATCTAAAGTTTTCCTCTATTTTAAGATTTAATCTTCAACACTTTCATCTGATAATCCATTTATAAATTCTTCAAAATTATTTGCCAAATACTTAAAACACCTTTGACTTAATTCGCCTATATCCATGTAAACAATATATATTTCATTACTTTTCAAATTAACACAAATTTGATTTGATCCATAATCGTTCGCAAAAGGCAGAAATTCAGACATCAACATTGACCTTTCTTTAAAAAAAATATATTTTTCCTCTACTGTTTTTATATTATTATTAATTTTATATTTAATTGGTGAAAAAACTTGAATTTCTGTCTCTATATCTGTTTCGGAATAGAAAAAAGGAGTGGAGGGTATGCCTCCATTATATACCAAATAATGTTCAATGAAACTTTGAGGAAACGTAATTCCAAGTTCTAATTCTATTGCTTCAATCTCTGATTTTGTTATTGACCTACCTGTATTATTAAACAATCTTACCACCTCTTTAAATCAAGTATGTAGCCGTGAGCAAAATTCCGCATATTCAATATTTATGCGGTGTTGCGAGGCCCGTCAGACCTCTTTATCACTCTGAATTTATAAAAAACAACCTGCCCCAAATGGTATAATTAAGTTGTCAAAATCAATCACACCTGAAAGGAGTTGATTGTTATCTATCTCCAAGAAATTTTACAAGACATCCATCTTTTTACTTCAAAAATATAAAGAATTATAACAGTCTAATCACATCTCTTGTTTCCATTAAAATAGTTCCTAACATATTTTTTCCTGATCCATCTTCTCCACATCCCCAATAATAATCATCGATTGTTTGTTCTACTATAATATTTTTGCCTGTAGATAATAATACTTTCTGTATTTCTTTGTTTTGAGTAAATTTGGCATATACTGCTTTGCGCATTATGTCATTTTTTACTTGTTCCCAATCTTCTCTTAGCGGCAAATCACGGCATCTCCCAATTTGAGCGGCCTTCAAAGGACTATCCAACAATCGAATTTTCTCTTCATACAAAGTCCCATGAAACTTTTGCGCTTGGAAATAACTCTCACTTGTTATCCACCACTTATCATCTAACTTAAAACCATGAAATGAAAAATTAGAAAAACAACCATATTCATCACTAACTTTATAAAAGCTTATTATCATTTTGTCACCATCTCCTTATAACTCAGGAATATAGTTTAGTCAATTTCTTTAAGCTTTTTTACACTTACTCCACTCTTCATAATAAGTATATTGTTCCTCAATAGAGGCATATTCATCTAGTTCACATGGTTCAAAAATGTTTACAAGATCCTTTGTAAGGGCATGCTTACCCATTGTTAGTTTGTATGCTTTTATAGAATCCCCCATACTTAGTATCATTGGTGATGGATATACATCTCTACTGCATCCCTTACAAAGCAACTTAACATCTTGTAATTCAAGCCATTTTCTCAATTCAATTAATGCGTAAAAAAAGTTTTCTCCTTCTGCGAAAGCATCGTATCCTTCGGTCATAAATTTAATTTGATATTTCCCCTCTCTTTCATTTGTAGTAATCACTGCATTAGTGCTATTACCTTTAATATTACACATTACTTCATATTTTTCTTCCACTATTATTTACCTCCATAATTGGGATTAGGTATAAAGACGTCACTTAAAACACCGCCTGTCTTTTGATATGCTCCAACCACTTCACTTGCACTTATGCCACCGGGAATTGAAAATTCCATTTGCTCTGGGTAATTTGCTAAATCACCATACGTTGCATTTATATCAATGTAGTTGTTTGTTTCAATGACATAAACATACCCATTCTTTCCTGCAAATTCACTTGCTATATCTATACTACCCGATGTTGAAACAAAATTTCCAGCTGTTGTGTTGCTTGATGTATGCAGCAATGGGTCATCATGTTCTCCCTTAGGTGAAAAACCATTATTAAAAACATCATCAGGACGGACTGAAGATCTCTCTCCTCTGTATACTGTTACTGTTGGCGGCTCATCATCATTCTTGAGTCCGCCACCCTCCGTAATATTTCCATTTGGCGGACATGCATTTCCAACTCCTTGCGGCTTTCCAGCATACCCACTCGGATCATAGTACACCACAGGATTATTATGGCAGTATGCATACAGATTCAGACCGTCTCCCTGGTATACATCCTCCTGCATGAATCTTCCCAACACAGGATTATAATACCTTGCCCTTAGATAGTACTGTTCTGTCAACTCGTCATACTGCTGGCCCGTGTAGCGGATGCGGTTGGGGAATTGTTCTTCCGTTGCTATTTCAGCACCAAAGGCATCATACAGGTAACTGTTCTGGATTTCTCCATGCTCTCCCGTAATCAGTGCCGTACTGAGCTGTTCGTCCCTATGGTAATAGGACAGTTCCTGCCCTCTTTGGAGTGCTTCGATCCCTGTCCCCAAATGATAACTAGTCTGCCCGTTTGAGCCTTGTCCAACCCCTCCTTCCTCATGCAGAAGCTCTCCGTTGTGGTATACGAAGCCCGTACGCTTCCCGTTCTCCAACAGCTCGAAGCGCAGTCCCTCCACGTCATAGCGGTTCTCCTGTACCTCTCCGCTCTCGGTCTCCACCTTTGTCTGCTGGTGGCGGCTGTTGTAAGAGAACAGTCGGATCCCTGCAGTCCCTTCTTCTCTTACTATACCGCCCTGCCTGTCATTTGTAAACTGCTTTCTTTCAAAATCACTTTCCTTTGCGATAATTTGGTTCTTCCTGTCGAACTGGTATGTGATCGTTCCATTTTCATCTGTCTTCCTGATCCGATTCCCCGCCTTGTCATAGGCATAACGGACCGTGGCGCCATTCCGCCGCTCTTCCAAGAGCTGTCCGCGGACATCGTAGCTGTAGAATATATCCAGCGCATTATTCCCTTCCGTGATCTCAGAAGAGATACCGCCCAACGCCGCTCTTGCCTGTGTCCCCGCCTTCGCCGTCCGGTTCCCGTTGCCGTCATATTGGTACGCAAAGGAGAGCAGTATATTTTCCCCTGCTCTGGTCTCCAGACTGCTGATATTTCCGTCCCCATCATAGGCATAGGCCGTCTCCACGCCGTTTCCATAGCGGATCCGGCTGATGCGGTCTAGGGCGTCATAGCCGTACCTTACCTCCAGCCCCTCATCGTTATAGATGCGGCTCCGTCTTCCTAACACATCATACTCATACTTGGTGCACACCCCTGCGGGGTCCTTGATCTCCGTGATCTGTCCCGCCCTGTCATAGGCATAGGAGATCAAGCGCCTTCCGCTGGAGCGCTTCTCCTTCAGGTTGCCTTTCTCATCGTACAGATACTCGTAAGAGTGCCCGTCGCATACCGCACGGGTCACCCTGCCCAGGCTGTCATAGTGCCAGGTGCTGATAGTGGGATTCTTCCCCTCCGCATCGGTCGCTTTTTCATATACAGGCTGCCCGAACACGTTGCAGTCCCGCTGCAGCCGCCTTCCGTCCCGGTCAATATGCAGGGACAGGTCGCCCTCCTGGTCATACTGATATGTCTCCGCGCAGCCCATCTGGTCGATACGCTGGCTGACCTTGCCCAGACTGTTATAGTGGTACTGTACGGAATTGCCGTTGCCGTCCGTTGTTTTGCAGACCAGACCGGCAGGGGTATATTCATACCCTTCCTTTACGCCGTCTGCAAAGCCGATGCCGGTGATGCGCCCCCAGTTATCTACATCGTAGGAGGTGGGATTCCGATTGCCGTCCACGATGCCGATGATCTGGCCTCTGGCATTATACTCGTACTGTTGAACGGTACGCTGACTGTTCCCTAATGATTGGCTGACAGCGGCATTTTGCGTCATGGCTCCGCCATACGAGGAATTGTCCCCTGCGCTCCCGTTCCATTTTCCGTCTCCGAAGCGCCGCACATCCCTGACCTTGCCGTCCAGCTCATAGGAATATTCTGTACTGTTCCCAAACGGATCTTTCTGCAGCACGGGCCGGTCCTGCAGATTGTAGGAAAGCTCCTGCACCGTCTCTCCCAGGGCGTTGGTGACGCGGACGCGGTTGCCGCGGCTGTCATAGGCATAGGTGGTCCCTGCCCCGTCGTCGCTTTCCGGCTCGTAGCCGTAAGGGCTGATCGCTTTCACCAGCTTGTCGTTCCGGTCATAGAGGTAGCGCAGGACCGCACCGCCCGGATTCGTCCTGCGGATCAGGCGGTCCTTCAGGTCGTAGCACAGACCGGTCTCCAGGCATTCCCCATCCGTGCCAAGGACGGTGCGCCGCAGCACGTTCCCGGCCTCGTCGTAGGTATACTGCTCCCGCCTGTCGATGCCGTTCCTTTTGTCAATGACCCGCTCCTGGGTCAGGCGGTCGTCCGCGTCATAGCTCCTGTGGATCTCAAAGCCCTTCGGCGTGACGATCTTGGTCAGGTTGCCGTTTGCGTCATAGCTGTACCGGGTAACGGCGCCGGTGATCTCTCCGTTGCCCTGGATATCCTCCGTCTTCTGTACACGCCAGCCGTTCTTATTGTACGCATAGCGGACGGTGCTTCGGACATTTTCCTCTATGACGCGCTCCTCCAGAGTCACGTTCCCCAGACAGTCATAATCGTAGCGCATCTGCGCCCCGAAATCGTCAGACACCTGCGTCAGGTGATTGTTCTTATCGTAGGAGAAACGGATAATGTGCCAGCTCTCCGGCTCCCCATCTTTCTCTACCTCCTGCTGCCCGTAGGCTTCCTCGATCTTGTTCCCCTGGGCATCGTAGGTATAGGCAATGACGCGGTAACGGACGACCTCTTCCTCCTTGCGGATGCTGACCTGCTCCCGGATCTTCCGGCCTAAGAGGTCATAGGTGTACAGCGTCTCCTTCCCCTCGCCGTCCGCTTCCCGGATGACCTGTCCGTGCCCGTTGTACCCATAGGTATGCAGGGTATTCCCGTCCGGATCCTGCACCAGAGTCAGGCGGCCGCAGACATCATAGGCATAGCGGTATCCGTCTCCATCATCCGCATCGGCATCATAAGATTCCGGCTGCACTTGTTTTATCATGTTTCCATCCGCATCGTAGAAGCGTCGCTCTATGCCGCCGTCCGGATACCGGATGCGGATACAGTTTCCGTTGGCGTCGTACTCATAGCGGGTCCCCTCGCCGTCCTCGCCTTTTTCCGCATAGCTGACGGGATGGATCTTATTGGTGATGTCCCCGTCAAAGTTCCGGAACACTCTCCGGTGCTCCCCCAGAGGGGATACGGTGTCCACCACACGCTCCAGGAAGTCATGGCGGTACTCATAGCCGCCCTCCCTGTTCTCCCACTGCACGGGCGGATAATAGGCCGTCAGGTTGCCCATGCGGTCATAGAACTTGCGGCTGGTATAGCCCTCCCCGTCCGTGCGGCTGGTGACAAAGTTCCGGGAATTATACGCCATCTCCACCGTGCCGTAGGAATTGCTGACGGACAGCCGGCGGCCCACGGGATCGTAGCCGTAGACAGTCTCCTCCCCTTTGGGGGTGATGACGCGGCTGGGATAGGCCCTGTTGGGCTCGTATTCTTTCCTGGTCTCATTGCCCAAGGCGTCCCTCTCCAGGACACATCTGCCCATGGAGTCATATTCCTTTGCCGTCTCCCGCCATCTTTTACCGTCGATCTTTTCCCGCACCAGAAGCTGATTGTGGGCATTGTCATAGACATATTCGGTCTCTCTGCCCTCCGTGTCCCAGGTGCGGACCAGGTCATGGTTCTCATCGTATGTATGGCGCACTTCACAGCCGTCCGGAGCTTTCTCCCGAACGGTACGGCCAAAGGCGTCATATTCCCACTCTTTCTTATAGCCCAGACGGCCGGTCTCGCCGGTCTTTAAATTGTCATCCGAGTAGGTGAAGGTCTCGCAGGTGCCGTCGTCATAGACGACCCGCTCCTTCAGGAGCTGATCATTGTACTCATAGATTTCCGTCTTGCCGGTCTCACTGTAGTAAATGGTATTCCGGCGGTGTGCATCGTCATAGGTAAATGTCTGGTACACGCCGTTCGTGAAGCCCTGGCGGGTGATCCTTCCCTTTTCGTCATATTCGTTTTCAATATATCGGCTGCCGTTCTGGTCCGTGACGGAGGTAATGTGTCCGTTCTCATCATACTCATAATGGGTGATTCCCTCGTCCGTATGCACTACATCGATGAGGTACTCTTCCTCATAGCGGTACTGGGTCCTGCGGCCGATTTCATCCGTGATCTGCAGGATGCGGCCGCCGCTGCATTCCACCTCCAGGACATTGCCCAGAGGCGTGGTGATGCGCTCCAGACCTTCCTCGTTATAGGAAAACAGCAGCTTCAGATGATTGGGATATTCCACGTAGGAAAGCCGCCCCTGCCTGTCATAGGCACAGAGAGTATGCTCCTGCACATCCGTGAGCAGGAACACCTCCTGCTCCGGACATCCGACATTTTCCTGCACGGTCAGCAGGAAGCGTGATGTCCCCCTGCACTGGTTCACCCACACATCTCCCTGCTTTTCATAACATACGGAATGTCCGGTGACCGTTTCCAGATGGACGCGCATGCGGTCACTGTCCTGTGTATCCCGGAAGATCCTGCTGGCATAAGGGAAGCTCCAGCCTCTGCCGAATACAGAGTCCTCTTTACCCGTGGAAGAAAATAAAAATGCGCGGTAATAAACGCTCATAAATAAAAACGCCGATCCGATACGATCGACGTTCCTTCAAATTTCTTACTATATAAGACTTATGCTGTATTCTATGGCAGACAGTATCCGGATATTAAATCTTTCCAAGCACTCTCTCCTCTAAAAAATACATCATTATCTTTTTTTCTTTTCTGCCCCTTTTTTCTCACTGATCACATCATCGTCTTCCATATCCATTTCCATGCTGTTCTTGCAACATTGCAGCACGGTCTGATTTAAGGATATGTTTTCTCTTTTGCTGACTTTTTTAAGCCAATCATATAAAATAGGGGTAAAACGTATTGTAATTGAAATATTCGGGTTCAACAATGTTTTATCGATATGAAACATAAGGCCCTCCTACTGGTTTTTAATTGCACCCTTAGTATATCCATTTCTGCGCTTAGTTGTATATAACTGCATTTATAACTGATTCTGGATATATATACGGTTTTCCCGTCGGAATTCCCGCGGCCATAGGAATATTCGGGTATGAAATCAGCCGAAGGGAGTACTGCGCTGTGTATATTAATAGACACGCTGAAAAACCGTACAGGAGCTGGTGCAAATGTTTGGGGCCGTACTGGTCGCCGGGCCGAGACAGGTCGGCAAGACCACCATGTTGGCGAGATTGACGGGCGGGATGAACTGCGCCACATTGGACGATCCCATACTCCGGGCAAGCGCCGAGGAGGAAAGCGGGACCTTTTTTAAGGATAATCCGCCTCCTGTTTTCGTGGATGAAATTCAAAAGGCACCGGCTTTATAATTCAAAGAAAACGACCATACCGGGCACGAAGCTCGATATGGTCGCTATTCTTTTGCCAGCCGCTTGAATTTTCTCCACGATCACCTTTTTCAGTTCACGGTGCAGGATCGGCACATAGTCGCAGTCAAAGCGAAGCGCCCATCTTTGAATTCCCTCCGCACCGGCGAGGGCGATTTCCGTCACATAGGTATCCGCTCCCTCTCGGTCATCATAATATCCCCTCCACTGGGCAAGCGTCCCCATGGGAGGCTCGATCTTAAGGCTCCACGCCTCTCTTCCCAGGTCAAAGGCCGGCAGGACCTCCTCCATCACGGAAAATTCTCTGATCTCCTGTTCCACGCCCCTGAAGGTCAAGAAAAAACGATAGTCCAGCCTGGGGTCGATCCTCGACATTTCGGGGCCTTTCTGCCTGTCCCGACCGGCGATCCTGATCCCCAGAAGGATCACAGAAAGTCCTGCCACGGCTGTGCCAAATGCACTAAAGCTTCTCCTGGTAAACATCCTGCTGACCCTCTTCCCGCTTCCGCCTGTATTCACGCTCTCTTTCGCTGCGTTCTTGCTGCATATGCTCTCTTTCTTTGCGCTCTATTCTTCCTATCAGGAGATAAGTTCCAATGACCGCAGGAATGAACACTGCCATTGCCACCGAACTCCTTACCGTCACGATTCTCCTGGCGATGCTGCTTTTTCTCCAATTGCCGGCCATATCTACGTAATAAGTCAGTTCGTCCTCCGAGAAATCATACTTCGCCGTGAGATATTCTATGGCATCCTCGCTCAACGGCTTTTTCGTCTCCCCGATAGGCAGCCTTACCGTCCCGCTTCGCGGCAGCTTTACCGCTTGATCGTCCAGCAGCACGATCACGGTGTCTCCGTTTTCAAGCTCTACGGAAAAAAGCTGGCCGAACGCCTTTTTGTTGTCGTCACTGTTCAGGAATCTGAGCAAGGCAGAATCCGTCGCGGCATCCTCGGACAGCCCCAAAAAGAAGTGCAGGGGCTCCAGCGACCCGGCATCCACCGCCAGCGTAAAGCCCTCGCCCTCCTTCAGGATCTCTTCCCTGGACTCTAGTTCCGGGACACCGTCTCCAGCCGGGAATCCGGTATAATTCCGTGCTTCGAACCACTCCACAGGCTCTGTCATGGAATAGACCGCTCTTTCATAATTCGGAAGAAAGCCCGCCAGCACCGCAAAGACCAAAGCCACGATCACGCTGAACTGCATATTGTTATTTAGCTTGTAGAAATTCAGCCCCACCCTGCTCATTGCAGTCTCCCCTCAATACCATTCTCTAGGCCAGCGGCACCAGCATTTTGTCCCCAGGTCGGTCGTCTATGTTCTCCAGCATATTATACAGCAGCAGAACGGTATTATCGTTCTCTCCGTCAAGCCCCTTATTATTGCCTGATAGAATGTTGTACATATACTCCATAGGCGCATTTGTGTAAAAGCCCCTGGGGGATACGACGCCGTGGACGACATGCTCCTCACTGTTTCCAAAATCCTTCCACGCCCATCCGTATCCGATGCACAGTGCATTCCCGAAGAGCGATCCCAGACCTACCGCCACATCCGCCAGGTCCTCATACTGCTCCGGGAATTGTCCCGTCTCCAAAATGCCGTCAACGATCGTTAGGATCTGTGCCGCGATCGCTCTCCCGTCCTCCAGATCTGCAATGTGGAAGATCGACGCGGCTTCCCCTGCCATTCTCTTTATCTCACTGAAGGTCTCTCCGTCCATTTCACGTACGAACTGAAAATAACTGTCCATCTTAATCTCCATTCCTCACAGTCCCTTTAACGTCTCATACAGCGATACCATATCGGAGAAGGCATCCCCCTGCAGCCTTCGGCCGATCCGGTTATACAGGAACACGTTCGTTCCGTTGATATTCACGCCGTTCCCAATGTTCGAGCTGATAAATCCCCCTCCTATATTCTTCCAGATCACGACACTGAAGAATCCCGTGGCCTTCTTCATAATATCGTTCATCACCTCCTGGCTGAGCTTTTGCCCCTTTGCCTCCTGCGTCTCCCGGCTTATCGTGTCCAGAAAGCTTTCCAAAGCCGGCACTGCTCTCTCCTCAAGATCCAGTGTCACGCCAAAGACCTCCTTCATAAAATCGATAAAGTCAAGGGCGTAGCCGAGCTGCATGAACTCCCCGGTCATGTACTCCTTATCGCCCGCTGCGATCTTTTTGTACTGCTCGTCGCAAAAGACCTTCAGCTCCTCAACGGACATTCCGTAGTCGATCTTACAGGGCTGCGGGGCACTGACCTTCAGATCCAGCCTCGTCGGATCCGCCCCCGTGCAATTTTCCTGCTGCTCTTTCTTTTTCCGAAGCTTGTCGAACATTCCCATTTTCTCCTCCTTTTTTGAAAAGTGTACTTTTCCAGATCGGATTTCGGTGAAAATGGTCCCACGCATCCGAAATGTCTAAAAATACTGAATTTTCTTGACATTTATAAAGGCGGCAGGTACAATGTACCGTAGTGCACAAATAAATCTATAGAAAGAACAAAAGTCCGGAAAAGTACACATTTCCGGACTATTTTTTATCATCCCGCTCCGCCGTTCCCGAAAGAATTCTCCTTACTTTTTCCCGGCGGACACCTGCTGCTTCAACTCCTCCAGATCCTCCTTAAAATGCTGGGAAGTCATAGTGGGATTGGAACGGAGCATGTCACGCTGGAAGAAATCCCTGACCCTGCTCAGACGGCTGCGCATTTCCACATTGACGTGATAATCCTCCTTCAGCTCCATCAGCTCCTCCTTCATGCTGTCGGGATATGCGTCGGTCCTGGAAAGGATCAGATTCTTGATGCTCTCCAGCTTCGCCTCGATGCCGGATTTCAGCTCATCCATGCTCTCCGCCCAGGCCTCCCTGCGGCTGCCAAGGCTCTGCCCCGCAAAGGCCACGATCACATCCAGACGCCTCTGGATACGCACGAGCTCCTCCTTGGTCTTGGACATCCTGACGAGCACGTTGCGCAGATCGATGGCCGCCTTGAAGGAAAGTGCAAAATCCACCGCGATCAGCACGGTCAGAACGACCGTGACCGCCTTCAGCGGACCGGCCGGCAGAGACAGTACGAACCTTTCCACGGGCACATGCAGAAGCTGCGTCATCATGACGGTACAGAAGCCCCACATCAGGGTAGCCTTCAGACAGATATATCCCTTGAAATTGAACTTATCGTTGGAGTAATCCCAATAGCGCATATCGAACAGCGCCTCCATGGTCACTCCCGTCACGAACTCCAGCGCCGTAGCGCCCACACAGCCCGCCAGGAACACCAGCACCACATTGTCCTGAAAGGGCATGGATACCACGAGCATCATGATGGCGCCGCTGCCGTAAAGCGGCAGGAAGGGCCCGCGGATAAATCCGCGGTTCGTCAGCTTCCGCGTCCTTACGGATACATAGGTCGATTCAAAGCACCAACCCAGGAAACAGTAAAAATAAAAAAAGAACAGCCACTCAATGATCGTATAATTCTGCATTGCATCCCTCATCATCTGTACACGGCCGCATCCACCGCAAGCCTGCCTTTTCTGGTCTCCCTTGGTTCATTTATCAGTCTGAACTTTCCGAATCCCCTGGCGTTCACCGTCTCTCCCTCCTTCAGCAGGCGGGAATTGTTCTCGCAGAGCCTTCCGTTCACATAGACTCTGCCGGCCCGGAACAGCTCCAGACTTCCCTCTCTTGAAAGGTCGCAGATCCTGGCCAGGACCGCATCCGCCCGCAGGGACCGGACCTGAACCGTCACGACCTCCGGTTCCTGCTGCAAAAAATCTTCCGAGTTTTCCGAGAGCGCACATTTTACATGAGTGTGCTTCACCTTGTCCAGATTCTCACAGACAAAGTCCGCAACGGAGGTCAGACAGAAAAGATATGCCTCCCTGTCCCCCACCCTGATGTCTCCCAGAGTGCTTCTGTCGATTCCAAGATTCATCAACGCCCCCAGAAAATCACGGTGGGACAGATCGTCCGCAAATTTCTGCATAAGCGGGCTGATGTGAATACAGGCGATGGGAAAGGGCGTCACGTATCCCAGCTCTGTCTCGCTGCCAAAACGTATCACGACCCTGTCCGCATCCCGATACCCTCCGTCAAGAGCATATCCCGCGTACCGCAGATCCTTCTCCTGCTGCCAGAAGAGTTCCTGCTCGCTCAGCCCCAGAAAGCCCGTAAAGGTAAAAATGCCCTGGCTGTAGGAGCGTTCCGCCAGGTCGCGGAAGCGGTTCTTCAGTTGTTGAATATCCTTTTCCCTTTCCTGTGCCATATTCAGATACTCAGGTGAAGCTTATCACCGGCTCCTTGGGCGCTTTTGCAGCTTCCACGCTGACCGCATGGAGCATAGGCCCCTCACCCTTATAATCCTCCCAGTATTCCTTGGAAACGGTGGCCGTGACCTTCACCCAGTCGCCCTGTTTCAGTGTCCCCGCTCCGTCATATTCGCAGGCATAGCCCAAAAATGCCATATCCTCGGCACAGCAGGTCATAGCCATGCGGCCGGGCACAAAATGGTCCTTCGGAAAGTTGTCGGGCTTGAGCACCATCGCTAGGAACCGCAGCTTTTTGCCCACATAGCGCTCCAGATGATCCATAGAATCCAGATACCAGATCCCGTAGCCGTTGTTGTCCAGCTCAATGACATCCTGATTCAGATCGTAGGGAAGATCCTCCTCAAAGATCTCGTCTATTTCTCCGTTGGAATCCTCAAAGATCACGTCCGCCGACGGATTGACCGCCTTGACGTTCCTTTTGTAATTGTTCAGGTCGTTCCTGACAGTGTCGCACCGGTTGAAAATAATCATCTCGGAATTGCGCAGCATCTCCGCCAGCAGCGAGCGCATATTGGTATAATACATGGGGAACGTGGAGCCGTCTATGATGGTGATCTGCTGCTCGATCTTCCAATGCCAGGGCAGCTTGACGTTCTTGTAGTTCCACATGCCGTTAAATTCCACGACGATACGTTCCGGTCTGTATTTCTTTTCCAATTCCATCAGATGGGACGGATTGAAGTCCGCCTCCTCTTCCACCAGCTCCATCACCGTCCTGCTTTTCTTTAACAGGGCCTCGTCATACTCGTTCTCTCCCTCTTCGCAGAGTATTAAGAGAGTGGTCCCCCTGATCTGGAAATAGGGCTGTCCCAGAGTATAGCTGATAAATTCCGTCTTCCCGCTCTCCAGAAATCCATTGATCATATACACGGGTCTCATGCCTTCTGCCGCCTTTCTCTATCACTTCTACGGGACTGTGTAGGGCCGTTATGCGCGGAACAGCTCCTCCAGCTCCCTCTCCTTCAGATCTGCGCCGATGACACAGAATTTCCCGGTAACCTCCGGCTTGCCGCTCCTGATATCGTGCTCCTCCGGAACATAATCGAAATACAGCCAGGTGCCGTCCGCACCGGGCACCATCCCTTTTGCCCTGAGGATCGCACCGTACTCGCCGCTGTCCAACGCCGTCAGGATGCTCTCCAGCTTTTCCTCCGAGTATACTGCGGGAGTCTCCTTTCCCCAGCTGGTGAACACCTCGTCGGCGTCGTGGTCATGGTCGTGATGATGGTGATGGCCGCAGCTGCAATGTTCGTCATGATCGTGGTCCTCATCGTGGTCGTGATGATGACCGTCATGGTCGTGATCCTCGTCGTGGTCGTGGTCCTCATCGTGGTCGTGATCCTCATCGTGATCGTGGTGATGATGGTCGTGATCCTCGTCGTGGTCGTGGTCCTCATCGTGGTCGTGGTGATGATGATCGTGGTCGTGGTCCTCGTCGTGATCGTGATCCTCATCGTGATCGTGGTGATGATGATCGTGCTCGTGGTCCTCATCGTGGTCATGATGATGGTGGTGATGCTCGTGCTCGTCATGGACTTTTTCCAGCATCTCCCGCATCATCTCATCCAGCGTGTCCGCACCCTCGATGGTCTCCAGGATACTTTTGCCGTCCAGCTGGTCCAGCGGAGTCGTGATAATAGTTGCCTTGGGATTGTGCTCACGGATCATCTGCACACATTCCTCCAGCTTGGTTCCGGTCACCTTGTCCGTTCTGCTGAGAAGGATCGTTCCGGCGAACTGGATCTGGTTCACAAAGAACTCGCCGAAATTCTTGATATACATTTTTGCCTTGGACGCATCCACCACCGCCACGGCGCTGTTGACCTGCACGTTAAGCTCGGACGCGACATTTTCCACCGCCTTCAGGACATCGCTCAGCTTGCCCACGCCGGAGGGCTCGATCAGGATGCGCTCCGGAGCATAGGTGGAAATCACCTCCTTTAAGGAAGCGCCGAAATCTCCCACCAGCGAGCAGCAGATGCAGCCTGAGTTCATCTCCTTTATCTCAATTCCGGCCTCCTTCAAAAAGCCGCCGTCAATGCCGATCTCTCCGAATTCATTCTCGATCAGCACCGTCCTGCTGCCGTCCAGGGCCTCGCTCAGCAGCTTCTTGATAAGCGTCGTCTTGCCCGCCCCCAGAAATCCCGAAAACACATCTATCTTTGTCATTATCCATCCTTCCTTTCCTGTGCGAAAGCTGTGATTCATTCGCTATTAAACATCATATACCATATTTCTTTAGTTATCAATAATCGGATCGTAAACTTTTTATAACACGGCCTCCGCCACGCTCAACGGCACCACCGCCCATTCTCCGTCTTCACTCATCCCGGAAAGGACTCCCAGATAATGTCCCTGTCTGTCGAAGAGGCCTCCTCCCGACATTCCCGCTTTTCCCCCGGCGCGGACCCATATCATGTACTGTCCGTAATCCTCCATGTAGATCCAGGGATCCAATATGACGCCCTCGTAGGCATCCTGGGCCACACCGTCCGTGCATCCCATGACGATACAGCCCCGGTCCTGCTCCGAGATGTCAGGACCTGCTTGTGCCGGATTGGCACGGCAGTATTTTGCGAGACTTTCCTCCGGGATCTGATCCATAGGCAGCCGAAGCACCGCCACATCCGCCTGGGCGGATACCGCAGGGTCCTTACATTCCGCCTCATAGCCGTCGCAAAAAGTGACCTTAACGGTATCCTGCATCTGCTCCAGCACGTGGGCGGCCGTGATAATGAGCAGGTCGTTCTCTTCCGTCCTGAAGATCACGCCGCTTCCCGAAAGATCTCCGGCCGTCAGCTGCACCATCATGCCCCTGCACTGTGTCTGCAGCATGTCGGCCAGATTTTCATTCTCCGGATCTGTCCACTGCAGTTCGGGGCTTACAGTCAGGACCTTCTCGTCCGCGCCAGGGGCGCTGCCGAAAGAGCTGTCCGCCTGCTGGCCCTGAGGCCCCTTTCCGCCGCAGGCAGAGCCAAGCAGCACAGACATCACGAGCAGCGCCGCAATGAATTTTCTTTTATTCCTTCTTCTCAACGGGATATCCTCCAGAGCCGCGGTCCGGCCGTTTTGTACCTACCCATATAATGCCCCGATAAATATAGTCTGTGTCTATATCCATCGAGGCATTATCCTGTAAGCAAAACGGTAAGCCGGGTTATGTCTTGAATGATCATCTATCTAGCACGGCTGTTGCCAGCCGCGTCGAGCGACCCACCTGAAAGCAGGCCGGGCAAGCCTGTCGCTTTCTGTTTGGTCTTGCTTCGGATGGGGTTTACATGGCTCCGCCCGTTACCGGACGGACGGTAGTCTCTTAAGCTGCCTTTCCACCCTTACCAGATCGTCTGTCCAAAGGACAGATAATCGGAAAAATCCGCAGAGCGGACTTTTCACCGCAGCCAAAGCTGTGTGGCGGTATATTTCTGTTGCACTGGCCTTGGAGTCACCTCCACCGGACGTTATCCGGCATCCTGCCCTGTGAAGCCCGGACTTTCCTCACCCGCGGTCTTCACCGCGGCCGCGATCATTTGTCTTACTTACATGTTGGACATTATATCCCGAAATCATGCAAAAAACAAGTCGCATTTTACGGAGCGCTCATACGCGCTCACACGTTGAAGCAGCTTCCCCCCACAAATTCTCTGCAGATCGAGTTGTTGGGAAGGCTCTCGCTGGGCACGCTCAGGAAGTAATCCAGGAACTTCAGAAGCCTCTTCGCCTCGTAGTACTCCTTCGCCTCCTTGGGGATCTGGAACAGCAGCGGCTCGGCAAAGGGCTTGAGCACAGCCAGCTCGTAGATCAGCGCAGAGTTGAACATGGCGTCCGCTCCCTCCTGGAACGGGAAGATATTCTCCTCCTCGCCCCGGCGGACGGAGGGCCACATCTCGATCGTCCTCTGAGCGCTGGCCCCTCTGGTCCTGGCATCCCGCACCATCCTGCGCAGCAGTCTGCCGTCGGTGGTGGAGATCCTGTTGTGATTGTCTACATTCAGGGTGGTCAGTGCGCTGATATAGATCTTGAATTTGCTCTCCTCCGGCAGGGCATACGACATCTTTTCGTTGAGACCGTGGATTCCCTCGATGACCAGGATGTCGTCGGACGCCAGCTGCTTGTAATTTCCTCTGTACTCCCGCTTTCCGGTCTTAAAATTGAATGTCGGGAGCTCTACCCGTTCCCCGGCCAGGAGTCTGACCATATCCTCGTTGAAGCGCTCTATGTCTATGGCTTCAAGGCACTCGAAATTGTAATCGCCGTTCTCGTCTCTGGGCGTCAGCTCCCGGTCCACAAAATAGTCATCCAGCGCGATGGGGTGCGGCTCCTTACCCATGGTCCGCAGCTGTATGGACAGCCTGTGGGAAAAGCTCGTCTTCCCGGAGGACGAAGGCCCTGCGATCATGACGAACTTCACATTGCCCCGGCTGACGATCTCCTTTGCAATCTCGCCGATCTTTCGCTCCTGGGCCGCCTCCTGCACCAGGATCAGCTCGCTCATGGAGCCGTTGCAGATCTGGTCGTTCAGATCGCCCACTGTCTCGATTCCCGCCGTCCTGCCCCAGCTCTCCGAGGCCTCCATGGTCTCGAACAGCTTCCTGCGCTCGGCAAAGGTCTCCACTGTGGTCGGATTCTTCCGGGTGGGAAGCAGCAGCATGAAGCCCGTCTCATAGGGAATCAGGTCGAACCATCTCACATGGCCCGCATTGGGCAGCATATATCCGTAATAATAATCATAGTAACCTTCTATCTCATAGAGATTTACGGTGGAGCTCATGCGGTACCGGAACAGTCTCTCCTTATCCCTCATGTTCCTTGACTTAAAGAGCTCCATGGCGTCTTCTATGGGATATGTATGCTTCATAAAGGGCGTCCTGGCCTCCACAAGCTCCCGCATCCTTTTTTTCAGCGTCTCCGCGCTCTGGGCCGTTATAGGTATTCCAGCCGGAACATTCACATAAATACCGTGTGCAATGGAAAATTCCACGCAGCTCTCCTGGGCCGTCTCCGGGCCGAACACGTCGTGAATGCTCTTTAACAGCAGCATGGTGGCCGTCCTCACATAAGACTTGTGTCCCACGTCGTCCCGCAGCGTATAAAATTCCAGCGTGCAGTCCTTTGTCACCTTCCTGAAGAGCTCCCTGATCTTTCCGTTGACCAGGGCCATGGCGATCACACCGTCATAAGCCTCCGCAAAGTCCGCCGCAACGGCCTCGTAGGTAGTTCCCTGGGGATATTCCCGCTTTTCACCGTTTATTGTAACTACTGGCATATCTCTTCTCCTTCTTGCTGCGTTTCCTTTGAAAACATCTCAAGCGCACGGCGCACATCCGCAAGCTCCGACCGCACCTCCGAAAGGCGCTGCTCTGCCCGCTGTGTGTCCCGGTCCCGGAGGCTCTCCTGCAATTGCTCCAGCAGCCTCTCCTGCTGCAGCAGATACTGCTTCAGGACGGGGTGCCTTTTACACAGCAGCCCCTCCCCGAATTTATCGTACAGTCTGATCTGCTGCGGGGACGGCGGCTGCCCTGGGGACGATGGAAACTCTGGCGACGACGGCTGCTCTGGCGACGGCGGCTGCCCTTGGGACGGCTCCCCGCCTCCCGGCAGCACCCTCATGGCGAAATAATATTTTCCGTCCTCGCAGACCGCATCCTCCTGCGCGACACGGAAGCCGGCCCCGCGCAGAAATTCCCTGAGCTCCCTGAGCTCCGACTGTGGCTGCAGGATCAGCTCCCTGAGCCTGACCGCCTTGTCCATGCTCTCCGCCAGGATCCTCTCCATCAGCCTTCCGCCCATTCCGGCGCAGATCACCGTATCCGCCTCGCCCGGCAGAAGCTCCTTCATGCCGTCCGATATTCTGGTCTCTATGTACGCTCCCAGCTCCGCCGCGTCAATATGGGCCCTTGCCGCCCTCAGCGGCCCCTTCCTCACATCCATGGCAATGACTCCGGGACTGATCCCCTCCCGCACCAGATAGATCGACAGAAAGGCGTGGTCACATCCCACATCCGCCACCCTGTTCCCGACCGTCACCATGCGGGCCAGCATCTGAAGCCTTCGCGACAGCACTCTGTTTCTGTCTCCCATCAATCCAGATAATCCTTCAGCTTCCTGCTGCGGCTGGGATGGCGCAGTTTTCGGAGCGCCTTCGCCTCGATCTGGCGGATGCGCTCTCTGGTAACGTTAAATTCCTTGCCGACCTCCTCCAGTGTGCGCGCCCGGCCGTCATCAAGGCCGAACCGCAGGCGGAGCACCTTCTGCTCCCTTTCCGTCAGGGTCCCCAGCACCTCGACCAGCTGCTCCTTCAACAGGGTGAAGGCGGCCGCGTCCGCGGGAACAGGCACGTTGTCGTCCTGGATAAAGTCGCCCAAATGGCTGTCTTCCTCCTCGCCGATCGGCGTCTCCAGGGATACCGGCTCCTGACTGATCTTCAGGATCTCGCGCACCCGGTCCACAGGCATATTCATCTCCTCCGCGATCTCCTCCGGGGTAGGTTCACGCCCCAGCTCCTGAAGCAGCTGTCTGCTGACACGTATGAGCTTGTTGATGGTCTCCACCATATGAACGGGAATACGGATGGTCCTGGCCTGATCCGCGATTGCGCGGGTAATGGCCTGCCGGATCCACCAGGTAGCATACGTTGAAAATTTGTAGCCCTTGCGGTAATCGAACTTTTCCACGGCCTTGATCAGACCCAGATTTCCCTCCTGGATCAGATCCAGGAACAGCATGCCGCGCCCCACATAGCGCTTTGCAATGCTGACCACCAGTCGGAGATTCGCCTCGGCCAACCGCTTTTTTGCCTCCTGATCGCCCAGTTCCATTCTCTTTGCCAGCTCAATTTCCTCCTCCGCCGAGAGCAGAGGCACCTTGCCGATCTCCTTCAGGTACATGCGGACAGGATCCTCGATGCTGATGCTGTCGGGGATGGACAGATCCAGACTCTCCACGTCGACATCATCTTCATCGGTGAGAATGATCTCCTCGTCGTCCACATCGTCGTCCTCCGTGATGCGCAGGACATCGATATTATTCTGTTCCAAGACCTCCAGGATCTTCTCGAACTGCTCCTCCTCCAACGGCATATCCGCGAAGAATTCGCTGATCTCCTGGTATTCCAGCACATTTCTCTTCTTTTTGGCGAGAGCGAGCAGTTCCTTAACTTTCTCGTCAAACCTTGCCTGTGTGTTTTCATCCATTGTAGTAATTCCATCCTTCCTTGAGAAGCCGTCTCCCCGTTCCATTATAGTTATAACCTTTCATCCAGTGAAATATGCGTTTTGGCCAGTTCCTCCAGGGCTTTCCTTCCCTCCAGGGCCTGCTTTAACGCGCTCACGTCGTCTCCCAGCTTTCCGGTATAATATTCATAGCTGTTCTTTTTTACGGCGATCAGAATATCGTGAAAAGCCTTCTCCCTCTCCTGACCCGTGTTCAGCTGCGGCAGATTCGTGTTGAAGAGCGCCGCCACTTCCCGCTGCTCGCTCTCATCCTCAAACATGCTGATGACGCCCGCGGGCCGGAAATTTCCCGTCTCAAGCTCCTGAAAGATGCGCTCCGCCGCCTTGCGGTAAAGCCCGTCCGTGAAATCCTCCGGGGATATATACTTTTTGATCTTTCCGTAAAGTGCCGGCTCGTCCGCAAGCCAGGTGATCAGGAGTCTCTGGGATCTTCTGGCGCTCTCCTCCGGATCGTTCTTCGGCTGGACGCCGGACCTGGGACGCTCCAACGGCTTTGCCAGCCCTGTCTGTTCCGCATATTTTTCCACGAGCCTGCGCAGGTTCCCGACGCCGATCATATACTTGTCCGCCACCGCCTGAAGGTAGTTGTCCCGCTCCACTCCCTCGGAGAACTCGCAGAGCTTCCTTGCGATCTCCCGGTGAAATTTCGTCTTTTCCTCCGGGTCGTTTCCGTCGAACTGGCTCTCCAGGATGCGGATCTCAAAGAAAAAGCTGTTCTCCGCTCTGTCGATCCTCTCCTGAAACGCCTCTTTCCCCAGCGCCTTCATGAACTCATCCGGATCCTTGTAGGGCTGCATGTTGATGACCTTCCCCGTAAGACCGGCCTCCCGCAGGATAGCGATGCCCCGCAGCGCCGCCTTGACGCCGGCCCCGTCACTGTCGTAGGCCAGCAGCACGTTCTCCGTATAGCGGTGCAGAAGATTGGCCTGCTCCGGGGTGAACGCAGTCCCCAGCGATGCCACCGCCTGGGTAAAGCCCGCCTGATGCATGGCGATCACATCCATATACCCTTCGCAGAGGATGATATTGCCGCATCTTGCCGTCCTGGCAAAATTCAGCCCGTACAGGTTCCTGCGCTTGTCAAATACGGAGGTCTCCGGGGAGTTCAGATACTTCGGGGTCCCGTCTCCCATGACACGCCCTCCGAAGCCGATGACCCGATGGTTGATATCCTGAATGGGAAACATGACCCGGTTCCAGAACTGGCTGACCAGACCGTGCCGCTCGGAATGGGTGGCGAGACCGGCCTCCCTGATCAGCTCGTCCTCAAAGCCCTTTCCCTGAAGATATTTCACCAGCTCGGCGCCGCTCTTTCCCGCATAGCCAAGCCCGAATTTATGCATGGTCTCATCGGTCAGCTCCCTTTTCCGAAGGTACTGATATCCGACGGCGCCTCTGGGATCCCGCAGCTGATAGTAGAAAAATTTGGCCGCCTCCTTATTGACCTCCAGAAGCCTTGCCCTCTTGTTCTCCCGCTTTCTGATCTCGGCGCTGTCCTCCGCTTCCGGCAGCCGGACGCCCGCACGGTCGGCCAGGACCTTCACCGCCTCCGGAAAGCTGTAATTTTCGTAATTCATCAGAAAGGTGAACACATTTCCCCCGGCGCCGCAGCCGAAACAGTAATACATCTGCTTGGCGCCGGACACGGAAAAGGAGGGGGATTTTTCGTTGTGAAAGGGACACAGTCCCCAGTGGTTGCTTCCCCTCTTTTGGAGCTTCACGTATCCCGCCACCACGTCCACAATATCGTTTCTTGTTCTGACTTCCTCTACCAGTTCTTCCGAATAGTACATGGATACCTCATCTCACCGATCCGGCATTCCCGGAACCGTTCTCCCCGTGGGGTCCTTCCCCTAGGGCTCTTTCCATATGGCTCTCCCCTAGGTTTCTCCCCGCAGGGCTCTTCCCTGGAGTTCTCCCCCGTGGGGTCCTCCCCGTGGGGCTCTTCCCTGGAATTCTCCCCGCAGGGCTCTTCCCTGGAATTCTCCCCGTGGGATCCTCTCCATTGGACCTTCCGCAAGCCGTCCCTGGGGCCGTGCTCCGCGACAGCACGCAGCGCCCTATACGGACCAGGACTTCGGAATATAAATGTTCTCATAGACGGCAATGGCAAACCTGTCCGTCATGGCGCCCACGTAATCGCAGACCACCTGCTCCCTTGGATCTCCCTCGTCTATGAACCGCTTGAATTCATCCGGCAGGCTGTCGATGTGATTCATGAAATGCTGATACAGCGTTTCCATCAGCTCCTCCGCCTTGCTCTCCTCACTCTTTGCCTCCGGATTCTGATACACTCTCTCGAACATGAACTGACGCATCCTCCTCATGGCCTCCGCCACGGGCTCCGACATGCAGATATCGTTCCTGTCCATGCTGTTTGTCACGATATCATGGATAAAGTGATCCAGCCGCTCCCCGGTGGTACAGCCGATCACGTCCCGGATCTCTCTGGGCACATCACTCTCCCTCAGGATTCCCGCCCGGAGCGCATCGTCCATATCGTGATGTATGTACGCGATCTTGTCGGAGAACTGCACGATCTTCCCCTCCAGAGTACACGGGTTCCCTACCGTCTGATGATTCAGAATTCCATCCCGGACTTCAAAGGTCAGATTCAGGCCCTGACCGTCCTTCTCCAGCCTGTCCACCGTGCGCACGCTCTGCACGTTGTGTTCAAAGCCGAGAGGGCATACACGGTTCAACGCCCGCTCGCCGGCATGTCCGAAAGGCGTATGCCCCAAGTCGTGTCCCAGGGCTATCGCCTCCACCAGCTCCTCGTTCAGACGGAGCGCCTTGGCTATTGTCCTGGCATTCTGGGAGACCTCCAGCGTGTGCGTCAGCCTCGTGCGGTAATGATCCCCCTCCGGAGTCAGAAATACCTGCGTCTTATCCTTCAGCCTTCGGAAAGCCTTGCAGTGGATAATGCGGTCCCTGTCCCGCTGGAACACGGGGCGGATATCGCACTGCTCCTCCGGCTTCAGTCGCCCCTTAGAGTTGATGCTCAGCGCCGCATAAGGGCTTAGATACTCCTTCTCCTGCTGCTCAAAGCTTTCTCTGATCGTCATGCTTCCTCTCATTCCGCCGCGCAAACGGCATTGACCATTCTCCTAACAATAATATTCTGCGCCCGATCCCGAATTCCTTTATTTGTTTTTAAGACCCGTATCTATCTTGTGATAGATAAAACTGATTGCAAAGCACAGCAGGCCGCAGACAAAGAAGCTTACGGCGTTTTCCAGCGTGCTGTCATAGTTGATATCCACGAGGATCAGCTTGATCACGCTGACCATGGACAGGATCAGACCGTACAGTCTGAACGCGGCGTTATCCTTATGGAATCCCGCTATGATGCTGACAACGGCGAATGCCAGCAGACATATGCTGACCGCATAATTCACCGCGTCGAAGGCCCCCAGGATATTTACCATGAGCACCGTGTATTTAAAGGCGATGTAGTAGCCCACATTCCTGTGCCTGTGCAGCAGCTCTCTGGAATTGACCACGAACAAAAGTACCGTGACAAGGATCGTGGGAATCAGCCATGGCATGTGGTGCAGGAACAGTACTCCCGCGCACATAAGGACAGCGTTGACTGCAAGCATTGTTATCCTCACCGCTGCCTTTTTCCCGAAAAATCCGATCCTGGTGAACAGAAGCTGAAGCGCCGCCACCGTGTAAAAGGCGATGAGCTCCGCCTCCCGAAGCGGCAGAAGCCCGGCGGCATCCGCGGGATAAATCGTTTCAAGTATCTTAAAGGTAAGGCGATATGCGGTCCCCGCAGTCAGGATGCTGAGCATGATATACCCCAACATCTTAAAGCACGACTCTTCGTATCTGCGGCTTGCGGCCAGAAATACCGCATAGGAAGCCGCCGTCATCAGGAAGGCTTCCACGATCCTTGGGAAGCTGCCGCCGGTTCCCGGCAGCAGGAACCACATCCAGAACAGATACAGAACGCCCGCATACAGGTAGAGCTTTTTGTTCCTCCATCTGCCCACGGCCAGAAACGGTATCGCCGTCAGATATGCGTACAGATGCTCCCTCATCCACCGGTTGCCGCAGCAGCCCACAAGCACCAGGAGCATGCACCACACCTGGGAGACGGGCTTCACCCCCGCATCCTTTTTCTCCACACAGAACAGAAGCGCAACGGCCGTCAGATACATGAACACATAGGTATATTTCCCTTCCAGCAGCTCTGTTCCGTGAAAGAGGAGAATGAAGAACAGGGAATCGATCACCGTCAGAAATTGGAACCCCGCTCCGCTCCTGCACTTCTCCAGAAGAGAAAGACCGAACCCGCACAGCATAAAGAGCATGAGGAGCAGGGCGGCCGCCGTTTTATAGCCGCCGGATTCCATAACGAGAAGGCCCACCGTGAAGACAGGTACGTTCAGGCTGACACAGATATGGCTGCACAGCCGTCTCCCGTAGCAGGGCGGCTCACAGGCAGCTTCCCCGTCCCCCTTGCCTCTGCGGGAATGTGCCAGCGCGTGCAGATAATCCTTGTCGATCTGAGAAAAGACGCCTGCGGAGATCAGATAGAATACCGTCAGCACCAGAAATTTCTTTTCGTCGCCGCCCGCCGCGCACAGGACAGTCCCCAGTACCGTTGCGATAAATATCCCCGCCTGCCCTATGATCAGAAAGACGAGGTTCTTCACTCTGGTCAGGCTTCTCACGAATATCGCCCATATCAGGATAAGACAGTACAGGACGATGTCCCCTATCACTTTAAAATACAGGTCGCTCAAGAGCAGCGTCAGGTAAAGACAGCCCATCCCGCAGCCGATGACCGCGACAAAGAATTTATTCTCCCGGTGTCGCCGATGCAGCAAGAGACCTGCACCCAGCATGACGGCGCTGAGAAGATACAGACCGGCAAGCTTCATCGTGTCGTTCAGATAAGGCAGCACCAGCGTGGCGAAAATGATCAGGCTGATAAAAATCAGAATGGATGCAAATATTCCCATAAAGTTCTTGCCGAACATTTTCTCGTATTTCCTGGAATTTCCCTCGGAACCCGACGCAGGACGAGGGGCGGGCGCCGCCTGAAGGGCAGGTGTCCCCTGAGGCCTTGGCACCGCCTGAGGGACAGGCATCCCCTGGGGTCTTTGCTCCGCTTGAAGAGCAGGCGTCCCCTGGGGTCTTTGCTCCGCTTGAAGAGCAGGCGTCCCCTGGGGTCTTTGCTCCGCCTGAGGGACAGGCGTCCCCTGCAGAGCCTTCAGTGCATCCAGCTGCCCCTGCAGATAGCGCAGATGCGCCTCCAGGTGAGCGATCTTGTCCTGATAGAGTTCCGCCTCTGCAGATGTCTGCGCTCCCGGCGCCCTGTCCGCGATCCGGGATTCATAGATCAGATCGTTCAATTTTTTGCCGGTGGCAAGTAATTCATTTTCCAGATTCAGAAGGGCTATTTCGTTAGAGACCATGTCCACTGTCCTCCCCTTTTTCGCTCGGAGCTTCCGCCCCTGTCATCTGCATATATCATAAATAAATTCCGCGTTCCGGTCCATCGCCTCTCTGGCCGCCTTCACGGGAGACATCTGGAACACATGCCACATTCCCCGGTAAACGTCCATTTTTACGGACACATTGGCATCCACAAAGGCCTGATGCAGACGCTGGGCATCACTGAATAGGATCTCATTTTCCCCCACCTGTATATAAGTGGGAGGAAAGCCGTCAAAATTGCCGAACAGAGGCGAAATATAGGGGTTCTGCAGATCCTGTCCCGGTGCATAGGCCTCCACCATCTTGTCTATGTAGGCCTTATTCAGCACGGGGTCCAGCTCAGCCTTTGCTGCGAACGATTCCCCCGAAGAGGTCAGATCTGTCCAGGGAGACATGAGCACAAGCCCTCTCGGCAAAAGACGCCCCTGATCCTTCAGCTTCAGCACCAGCGACAACGCCAGATTTCCCCCAGCCGAATCTCCGGTCACGATCACATCCCTGGCGCCATAGCCCAAAAGCATCAGGTAGTCCCAAACCTTCATGGCATCCTCCGCCGCAGCCGGGTACGGATGTTCCGGCGCCAGGCGGTAGTCAAAGCACAGCACGTCCATGGAGGTGGAAGCGGCCAGCTTTGATGTGAGAGTCCTTGCGTACAGACTGCTCCCCGTGGAGTAACCGCCGCCGTGACAGTGCAGGATCACGTACTTTTTCATGTGTGCCCTGTTCACGCTGAGCCACTCGCCATAAATTCCGTCAATATCAATTTCCCGGTAGGCAATATCTTTTGTGTTGCCCATGATCGCCCCGATATGGTCCTGGGAGATCCTCTGCTTCTCAATGTCCGGATTCTCCACCAGACCGTGGACACGCTTTATCAGATGCATGAGGTTCTGATTTTTTTTTGCCGTTCTCTCCTCTGTCATATCCATGCCTTTCCTGTTTTAATATCCATCCTCCGCCGAGGCGCGTTCGAGACCTGCCGGCGTCAGAAGTGCAGTCTGCGCCGAACGGAATCCCTCAGTCTCTTGCGGGACAGCAGCGTGATGACCGTAATGTCCAATATTCCGCACACCGTCAGCACCACTGCGGACCACCTCAGACTGACGGCCCCGTCCACATATCTGTCGGTCAGGAATTCTATTCCCGCACACAGCAGCCCCACCGCCGTAAAGAAATAGAGCGCTGCGGTCAGGAAGGATCTGGGGAGCCTGCGGATGCACAGGACAAACAATTCCACCACCGCTGTCACGAGCAGCGTCAGCGGAACTCCCAACCCCGCGAACCAGCCGTCGTCCTCTGTCAGGAACGTGATCATATACAACAGGAATATCACGGCCGCGCCGTCTCCAAGCAGCGAAAGATATATCGGCTGTCCGGTATATAGGACGAACGGCTCTAAGAATACCCACAGTATCACGCACGCTCCCACTACCGCCAGGGACCACAGGTTCTCCCGAAAGACACAGACATTCAGGATAACGCAGACTGCCGCCACAGCCAGGACCACTATGGTCAGCAGGACTCCCAGGTCCTTGCGCTTTACCGCCTCCACCTGTGATTTCTCTACGGGGAACGGCGGCTGGGCCTCCGCTATCTTTTTGAGATCGCTGGGATTCAGGACCGGTGTGCCGCACAGCGGACAGACCTCTGCGGACGCATCCAGCTCCACGCCGCAATTCACACAATAGGACATAACTCTCCTCTCTCGCCCCGGCGGGGCCTTTCCCGGATCTATCGGTTGCTCTCGATCTTCACATGTATCCCGTCCTGCACCAGCCTTCGGAAAAAATACCGCTCTACGTCCGTCTCTGCAATGCTGCTTGCAAAGTTTACCGTGAGAATATCCTCAAAGCTAATCACCGCACAGTTTGTCCTGCGCGAGAACGGCTGGCCCATATAAATGTCAAACCTCTCGATAAAAGGCTTCATTCCCTCCGGCACCTCAAGAGCGCCCATGTTGGTCAGTCCTGCCGAAGAATTTCGGTCCTGTACCCTCGTGTAGAACATCCGCACCACAAGATCCTTAATGAACAGCGGGACGACACGTATCAGCGGATTCCTCTGGGTGGCCGCATTGGTGGTAATATCCCCTCTGAGCAGCTTTTCATTCAGGTGATACCGCATATAGTTGTGGACCTGAAGAACGATCTCTTCAAAGGTATACTCGCCCAGCCGCGGATCTACTCCCGGATAGATCATGGTGATAAAGTTGCGCAGGGTGACGGACGGGAAGAACCGCCGCAGATTCACCGGCATGGCAATCTTCACCGGGCGCTGCCTGCGTCGGCCGTCGTCCTGCTGTTTCTGAAGCAGTGCGTACAGCAGGACCGCATTCAGGTATTCCGTCACGGTGGCATGGTATTTTTTTGCCACGCCCATCACCTGAGACACCGACATGATGCCGTCGATGATATTCAGCGTATAAAAGGGTTCGGGGGTGCCCCTGACACGGTAGGCCTTCTCCTCCGGCCTGGGCGGATGCACCTTTGCATTGGCATACCGCATATAGGCGTCCTCCAGCTCCCCCTCGCCCGGCGTTTCATGAATGTCCAGCACGAAGCCCCCGTTCTCGATCCCTTCATGTCCCAGAAGCCTGAGATAGGTGGCCGTCAGGGTCTGGAGCACGCACATGCCTCCCGTACCGTCGCCAAGGCTGTGATGGGCCTCCAGCGCTATGCGGTTCCGAAAATAATAGACCCGGACCAGATACCGGTTATTCGCCTTGAAATACATGGGCTGACAGGGATTTTTTACATCCTCCTGCACAAAGGGACCCGGTCTGTCATTGGGCTCCAGATAGCGCCAGAAAAGACCCTTTCTGATCGCCGCCTTATAAGTCGGAAAGCGCGGAAGCGTCAGATCCAGCGCCTGCTGCAGCACCTGGGGCCGCACATCCTCCTTCAGGACCACCGACAGCCTGTACACCGAGGAGAAATCTCGCCTCTGCAGCGTGGGATAAACAATGGCCGACAGATCCAGCTGATACCAGTCCCTGCGCTCTGCCCTTTTTCTGTTCACTTTATTGTCTGTTGCTCTGTCTGCGTCTGTTCCCATTCTGCTTTCCATTTCATACCGGATCCGATCTGTCAGAGAAAAAAAGCGTGCTAAGTATTTTACTTAACACGCTCCCAACGTGCAGGAAAAGAGACTTGAACTCTCATGGTATTGCTACCACACGGACCTGAACCGTGCGCGTCTGCCAATTCCGCCATTCCTGCGAACAAGACATATTCTATATGATTACCGCGGAAATGTCAATAGAATTCTTGCGGTTTTTAAAAATTTCGCAGTCCGCCCGCAGCAGTCCACATAAGAATGTCAAAAGTAAAAATGGAAGCAAGGGGGCTCGAACCCCTGACCTTTCGCGTGTGAGGCGAACGCTCATCCCGGCTGAGCTATGCTTCCATCTCACTGCCCTAAAAGCAGTTATCCGAACTTCATTATACCACTTCCAGCCGAAAAAACAACCCCCGCTGTTCAAAATGTCTGCCCGCCGGGATCCGGCGGCGCTCCCGGTGTCGAATGCCGTCAGTATATCGCTTATCCAGGGGAATTGTGCCTTGCAATATCGATTTTGCCATGATAAAATATTTTTGTTCAAAACAAAGAAAGGGGGAGTACTATCATGGCAAATATACCTGAAAACATTCCGGAGGAATACCGTCCGATCAGTATGTGGGGATATTTCGGCTATCAGCTTTTATTCAGCATTCCCATTGTAGGCTTCATTCTTCTGATCGTCTTTTCATTTGGCGGGGCAAAAAATATGAATGTGCGCAACTTTGCCCGTTCCTATTTCTGCTGGCTCATTATCGCCGTGATCGTCGCAATCGTTCTGATCATTGTCAGTGTGTTCGGAATCTTTGCCGGCACTGCATATTCAGCTTATTAAAAGCGGATGCACGGTCTCAGGGGGCAGGAACAATTCCTGCCCCTGTCACCGGTCTATTCTAATGACCTTCTGAAGCTTCCTGCTGACAGACAGGGCCAGCACGATCTTGATGACATCCGGAACAATATAGGGGATCACGCACATGCTCAGGGCCGCCCACACTCCGATGGCCCCGGTGCGGCGGGAATACAGGACCATGAACCAGACCGTTCCGAACACGTAGTACACCGCCATGCCGACGACCATCGACAATGCCAGCACCCACAGTTTTTTCCCAAGGAACCGTTCCATGGCCCACATGACAAGCGCCGCAAAAAGAAATCCCACAAGATAGCCGCCCGTATTGCCTGCATAATGGCCGATTCCGCCCGTAAAACCTGCCAGCACGGGAACCCCTGCCATTCCCAGCAATAAGTAGATCAAAACGGACAGCGTCCCTCTTTTTCCTCCCAGCACGCCCACTGCCAGGAAAACGCCGAAGGTCTGAAGGGTAAAGGGAATCTCCGCCGGAACGGATATCCAGGCGCATATGGCAATGATCACGGCAAACAGTGCAATATATGCCATATCCTGCGTCTTTACTCTCGCGCCGTCCGGCTTACCTGTCTTTACATAATCTTTCATACCTGTCCTCCTCACTCGTTCTCCTCATTTTCCTCATATCAGCTTCACACTGATCTCACCGGAAGACAGACTTTCCGTTCTGCCGTCCTCATATTTGACGATCAGATGACATTCCTCATCCACATCCAGCGCGGTTGCCCTCCGGGCACGGCCCGGAAGCTCGACAAGTATCTCCCTGCCGGGCACCAGGCTGCGCCTCCGGTAATTCTGCACATACTCTCCGGGGCGCCCGGAATAATAAGACATAAAACAATTCAGGAACTCCGCCGCAAGATGATTTTTTCCGTCGCCCTGGGCTTCCTGAAATACCGTTCCCGCAATATCCGTCAGTTCATCGGGAAAACCGTCCTTAGGAGGCGATACGTTGATGCCTGCGCCCAGTACCGCGTATTCCACAAGACCGTTCTCCAATCCCACGGAAGCCTCCGTGAGAATACCGCACACCTTCCTGCCGGCCACATAGATATCGTTCACCCATTTGATGCCTGCCCTCTCCCCGGATACACTCTCGATGGCCTCACATGCGGCCACGGCCGCCAGCGTTGTCAGCGATGCCGCCTGCCGGGCGGTATACCCGCCGGGGCGGAGCAGCAGGCTCATATATATTCCGGTGTCTGCGGGAGAATAAAAACCGCGGCCGCGCCTTCCCCTGCCTTCGGTCTGTCTGTTGGCGACTACGGTGTAGCCCTCCGGAGCCCCCGCCTCCGCCTTTTCCCGGACTCTCGTATTTGTGGAGTTTATTTCGGGCAGTATCTCCAGCTGCAGACCTGAACAGACCGGCCGCAAATATTTCCGTATTCCCTGCTCGGAAAGGATGTCCGTGCCCAACGCGAGACTGTAGCCTTTGTTCTGAACGGCATCAATATGATACCCCTCGCCGCGCAGGCTTTGTACGGCCTTCCACACTGCCGCTCTGGAAACAGAAAGTCTCTCCGCAATTTCTTCCCCCGAAAAATAGGTGCCCTTATTGTTCTCAAAAAGTGTAAGAAGCTGATCCTTCGTTCCCACGTCCTTCCCTCCCGTGCAATCATGATAACATAAAAAAAGAGAAATGTAAACCTTTTATTTTTTTGTTGGTTTACATTTCTCCTCGTCGACCCACCGGCCGCCGGTCGCTCCCGGCGCCCTTAAGCTGCCCGCTTAATCGGACGCAATGAAAAGTACGCCCAGAGTGCCGGGACCGCAATGGCTGGATACCACTCCCCCGGCTCTGGTCTCCCATATCTCGGAAAAGACAGCGAGGCCTTCCAGATATTCCCTCACCTGCTCTACGATCTCAGGGGAGCACCCTGAATGTGTGATAAATACGCGGGTCCTGTCCGCAGTCTTCAGATCCTCCTCCATGTCCTTCACATAGGACAGAATGACCTTATCCATACTGCCCCGGTATTTCCTGCCGGACTGCATGACCCCGCCTGTCACCTGGATCCTGGGATGAAGCTTCAGCGCTCCTCCCGCCATCGCGGCCAGGCCGCTGCAACGTCCGCCGCGGTGCAGATAGACCAGCGTATCCACCACAAAACTTGCACGCACTCTGGGTATTAATTCCTCCATCCGGCGAAGGATCTCTTCCGCCGCTCTGCCCTCCTTCGCCATAGCCGCCGCTTCGACCACCAGCAGGCCGATTCCGGTGGAAAGGTTCTGAGAGTCGATCACATGGATACTGCTCTCCGCCTCCAGCTGCCCTGCGGCCATACGCATAATATTTCCGGAAGAGGACATGGTGCCGGAAATGGAAAAGCAAATGATCTCGTCCCCCTTTTCTATGTACGGCCTGAACAGTTCAACGGCGCTTTCCATAGAGGGCGCGGATGTCTTCGGCGTTTCCCTGTTGGCCTCCGACCAGGCATATATTTCATCGATGGAAATATTCCGGCCGTCCTCATATTCGTCCTCCCCCAGCAGAATATGCAGGGGCAGAATGGAAATATCATACCTTTCCAGTAATTCGGGGCACAGATCGCAGGTGCTGTCTGAAATGATCTTGACCATATTTTTATCCTCCGTCTGAAGAGAGCATGCGCGGCATGCCTTCTCCTTTACTTATTGGGGCAATCGCTCTTTCCTGATGTCACATTTACTCTTTTTTCCAAACAGTGATGCTTTTGCGCAATGCCACTTTTCCGTATTTTTTCATCTGTTGGCTGCTGTTTCCCTTCTGCTGCTTTAAGCAGTAGACCTTAACGGGAGTAAAGCCGAACTGCTCTGCAAGATCTGTCGAAAGATAATCCACAGGAATAACTTCTCCGCCATAGCGGACATTGTCATTTACAAACGCTACCGTAGCACCTGCTTTGCAAGTGCGGTACAGTTCAGCATATATAAATGCAAGCTCCGTGAAATACCCTTCGACCATACGAAGAATACCATTATTGTTCAGGTCTCCGTTAGCCTTGCGCATTTCCATTGCTGCAAGGATTTCCTTAAAGGCAGCATTCCGCTTTATTGTTGAATAAATATCTTCAAATCGGTCCTTCGCACCGATTTTTACATAGTAATCCCTTAATACTTCAATTTTAGACTTGCTTTCCACAGTACAGGACAAAAGTGCCTGTCTCATCTCTTTGATATCCTCTTCGCCAAGTCCAAGATAAACAAGCTCAAGCGCATAAGTCCGCGTGTAGTCATATCTATTACAGTAGGGCGGTGAAGTAATTACTCCCTTGAGTAAATTGTCTTCAAGCTTAGGGAGCTCGAACAGGGCACTGTTCTGCCTATAATCAATTTTCGCCCCTGTTTCACTATATCCGCTGAATTGAATTTTTTTAATATCCGTCAAAACATGCCGAAGCTCTTCCGTCACCGCCTCTTTCATATTTTCGACCGCTTCTCTGCAATGGTGCTGCGGAAGCAGTTTTCTGCCAGCTTTTTCTCTTTGAATATTGGCCTCTATAACCTTTTTGGAGCGGGAGTCCCAACTCAAATACTGCCCGCTCTTGGAAGTGTAGCTGCACCGCTCAAGCGAATTAATGACGCAAAGAGTAAATAAATTCTTAACTTCCTTGGAAAAAGCACTGGCGGATATCCATTCAGCGGCAAACTGAATGAATTTTTCATTATATTCCGGGTAAGCTGTGTTGGTTATCGCTATATATGGCGTTCTTCCAGCATAGTCCTCCGGCATTACCAAGCATGAGAACTCGGAAATCAACCTTTTGATCTCCTCGATGTCGTATTTCATAACATTTGCCTTGGCGGCTATTGAAACGCCAGAAATCGGCATGACATCATATCCGATACTGTTAATTCCCCGCATCTGACACACAAGTGCAGTAGTTCCTGAACCCATGAACGGATCCATCACTGTATCACCCAGAACTGCGTTCATGTCGTCGAGAAGAATATTTACAAGGTCCGCCGAAAAGCCTTCCTTGTATTTCAGCCAACTGTGAAGAGCATCTTTTTTGCTGAGCTGATAGCTTACACTCTGCCTGTCAAATTTATTTGTGACCTCAAGAATCGGCTCATACTTATGTTCAAGCTCTTGTCTTGCGCTCTCTGGGCAAAAACCGTCAGCAGAGAAAGCCTCAACAATGTAATCGCTTTTATCTGCCACCTCTTCTTTGATGCCCGGCATATCATACATGGTCAACCGTTCTATCATATGACAGCCCCTTATAGCTCTATCAACCAATTACAGTACTCAATCAGTTGATTATTATTGGTCAGATTCGCCGCATTAGTGAGCGTACCTGTTTCCAGCTGCATATATATTTCTTCCGCCATGGCACGTTCAATTGCTGCACCTACAAACGAAGTCTTAATGTCCGGATACCCAGCTGCCGAAAAGCTCGTCCTGATTCGATTTAAGGCAGTATTCCCTGTTTTCCAATGCTCATCAGCTCCCGCAGGGTCGATTCCGCCTTTTAATTCACCGAACATAAGAGCACGTTCATCGTGGCACACAAGCGTTTTCGGATCGCATTCATTGATATCGCTCGAATAGAGGCAAATATCCACATTGTTCTTTACTGTCGGGACTGTAGCATTGAACACAAGAGTTCTTTCACCTGAGGGACCGGCCCAATGTAATGCCTTTACATTGTCCTCCGCTCCATTTTCACCAAAATCCACGCTTGTCCACCATTTAGAGTCCTTTACAAGTCTGCTGCAATGCACCCCGCGGACGCTCATGCATCACCCTTAATCAGCAGATACCTAAAGATCGCTTCATCAATATAGTCTGCGCCAGCAGGCTTCAAAAACTTATCAATGAGCTCCTGAATTGCCATAGTCTGATCCTCGTCATTAAGATAAGCCAACGACTTGTCAGAGAGACCGGCAGCAGTTATCAAAAAAGGCCGAACCTGAGGAATGCTCAACAAATCCTCCGCACAGTATGTGTGGGCGACCATAGCCTTAAATGCAAGTGCGCTCTTTACAAAGGGATCGCCAACCCGATTCTTTTCGAGTGCAATACTCAAAAAGCCCGCCCTTGTTTCCTCATGTGTAGTAACAAGACTTTCGGCCGAAGTAATGTATCTGTTATTTGTCGCCATAAAGTTATCCTCTGTTCTTAGAAGCTTTCTACGAACCCCTGTGACCTGCCAAAAAATGGATGCCAATCATCTTTCCCTTCGATTCTAACATGAAATCGCCCGTTTTTGCAATATGCACCTTTTCACTGTTATCTTTTCCACAGGGCGTCATTCTCATTAATTCATTGTTTAACTTGATATCGCTCCATTCCAGGTACGGCTCGCTCATCTTCACCGATAAGGACATATATAAAAATATTTGTCTGTTCCATTGACGAATATTTTTGTATGTGTTATCATAATACTGTCAGGAGGAAATGCTAATGAAGAGCTATTCATCGAGGGAAGTCATCGAAATATTAAAGGCAGATGGATGGTATGAAGTAAACACGGTCGGAAGTCATCATCAATTCAAACACCCTATCAAGAAGGGACGCACTACCGTGAAGCATCCGGACAAGGACATCCCGCGAAAAACGCTTGACAGCATTGAAAGGCAATCAGGGCTCCGATTCAGGTAGCCCTGAACCCCGCCAACTCTAAGGAAAGGAATTGATATCATGAAAAAGAAAACGGACCGCTACTTGTATCCTGCAATTTTCACTTATGAACCAAATCAGGAAATTGCCGTTGTATTCCCCGACCTTGACTGTGCGACCAGCGGCGAGACTGAAGATGATGCTCTCCTGTCCGCCCGTGAACTTCTGGGCTGTGTATTATGCGGGCTGGAAGAGGACGGAGAGACGATTCCTCAGCCCACTCCGCTTTGCAATGTCAATGTTGAACCTAATGAACGCGCTGTTCTGATCGATGTCTATATGCCTTCCGTAAGAGAGCGCAACAACAATCGTTCTGTAAATCGGACTGTAACTCTGCCGGCATGGCTGAACGCCGCCGCATTGGAACACAATATCAATTTTTCTCAAGTGCTCCAAGATGCGTTGAAACAACAGTTACACACCTAGCCTTAGTTTCCGGTCTGTTTCGACGTCGCAACAGACCGGAAAAGAGATTCAAAGACCGCTCCGGCACTGTTTTGCAGCGAGATGTCCGCCCTGGGCGTTCCTAAGGCTGATATCTTCAAGATGGGCGGCCGGAGCAATGACCACGTGATGAAGTCAGTATATAGGCACTCGATAATGGATAGGGACGTACAAGCCAAGGGGGGAGGCGGCGGTCAAGCTGCAGGAAACCCTCTTTTCGTGACAAAATTCATGACAAAATTTTAGATAATTATGAAAAATTTATCATAATCCCTATGAATATTTTCCCGCTTTCCGCGCCTGCGGAAGATGGGGCGCACGAGATCCGGCGGATCTCGGCCCTGCGCCGACCGACGAGCCATCTATGGCGAGGAGACCTTGAACCCTTGGGTGAAAGGACTCCTTGCCATAGAAAGAAAAAAGGCTAAGCCTTCGGCTTAACCTTTTTTCTTTCCTGCGGAAGATGGGACTTGAACCCACACGGTATTGCTACCACAAGATCCTTAGTCTTGCTCGTCTGCCAGTTCCGACACTTCCGCTCACCTGCACAGACCATCTGCGCACCGCGCAATGATTATCATAGCATTCCGGTGGCGGAATGTCAATTCCTTTTTCCGAATTTACATCTTTTTCAGGATAATTCTCATTCTGCCAAATACATTCCCAGCGCACTCTCCAACCTGTCGAGAGTCTCCTCCAGCGTCCTGCTGCCGTCTAGGTATTCCGGCAGGGCCGCAATGAGCTCCTCCCGGATCTTGGCGTCCTTTGCTGCGGGCCGGTCCAGCGATTTACAGATATCCGCCAATTTCTCTGCCGTTTCCGCGGAATATGCATCCACCTCGAACATTTCCTCACCGCCGGCGGAGTTTGTAATAGTGGTCACCGCTGCCACGTCGGACCGGTCTTCCTTTTCCTGCTTTTCCAGAGACGCCCGGTTCACCGGAAAACCGGTATTGTAATCCGTATCCTGAATGCTCTGAGACAACGCGAACCGAAGAAAATCCTCCGCCGTGTCGCGGTACTCGCTCTTTGCACTGATTCCGACCTGCAGGGACGGCAGAAAGCAGTTCTCGAAGGCGGTGAAATCGCCTCCCACATAGTTCATGACAGCCATGGGGAACATGACATTGCGGAACCCCTTTCCGGTGCCCAAGGCAATCCTTGCTTTGCTGGGCAGATTCCAGAAATTGTACATTTTTTCTCCCTCGGCATGGGTGGATACGATTCCGCTGTTGTCCGCTATCCCTTTCAGATATTCCAGATTCCTTCCGAGCGCTTCCCGTTCCAGCTGCCCGTCCTTCACGATCTCCCCGCAAAAATACGGATAGAACTGATCCACCAGCTCCTCCACGGTCATAGGGCCGAGGCAGCTCTCCTGCTGCCCGGCGAGAAAACCGGAAAGCTGTTCCAGTGTGGCCATATCCTCCGCGGAAACATCCCTCCCGATGGCCAGTGTAATTTGAAATTGCAGAGGGACAATGTATCTGCTTCCGTCCTCCTGCACATAGGCGCCGGTGATATTGGAAAGCAGCTCCCCGCTCTCCTCCAGCGGGGCCACTACTCCGCCGATATCCGCCAGAAGCCCTTTCTCCGTATAGGAATCTATGTCCAGGCCGTCCAACACTAAAATGTCCGGTGCCTCCCCGCTCAGCAGTTCTGTGTTCAGCTGTCGGTAGATCTGATCATAGTCCGGCTCCTTGCCGGAATACATATCTTCGATAGAGTAAATATGCTTTTCCGAGATCAGTATCTCCGGGTGCTCCCTGTGATACATGGCCGCCGCCTGCTGCAGAAGAGAGCTCTCCCATACAGTGTATATCGTAAGGTTCCGATCCACCGTCCTTACCGCCTCCGGGTCATATTCATATTTCACCAGTCTGATGACGCCCTCCTGCTGGAACAGGGCATAGATCCTTCCGTCCGCCAGAGCGGTCATCCCCATGCACCAGCAGGTAGTCAGAGAAAAATCCGTCTCCGGACCGTCCAGCAGCTTCTCCCAGTTCTCTTTCACCGTGTCATACCGGAAGATGCCCTCCGCACCGGCACAGATCAGCGTGCCGTCCCCCAGCACACAGAGAGCTGCCTCGCCCATACCGCTCACCGGAGGCGCGATGGTCTCTGCGTTTGCACCGCGGCCGCCGGGCCTTTTTTCTATCCCCTCACCGCCGCCGAACAGCAGATAAAGGTTCTCACCGTCCGTGAGGACCGTCTCACCGTAATTCACCGTGTGTTCCTCGCTGGCCAGCACGGTCCCGTCCGCGCCGTCTAAAATATCTATGCAGCGGTAGGACACGGCCGACAGTGTGCCGTCGTCAAATGCCCCAATGCCCAGAATATACTCGCTCACGCCCGTCTGTTCATCTACATCGGTCCACTTTTCCGGAGTGATATTCACCGCCTCGGACCCGTTCTCCCGCCACAGCTGCCCCTGATAGGCTCCTGCTGCGTTAGTGCCTCTGACAAAAAGGTACTGTGTTCCGCTTTTATTCTGTACCAGCTGCATGTCGGCCCAGCTTTCACAGTCCGGCCTCAGACCGGCCAGCCAATCCCTGGTGACCTCCTGGAACACATCCCCTCTCAGTTCCCATTCCTGCAGGGCAATCGCATCCTCCTTCTCGACCGCCGTGAGCAGATGTACACTGTCGTCACAGGTAAAGATCTGTTTGACTGTACTTCCCTCCGGCAGCTCGGAAAGCGCCTTATCCGACGAGGTATAGCCTCCCGTCTCCTGCTGCGGTAACTCTTCCGGCTCCTTCTGTCCGCCGCAGCCCGCCGACATTCCTACTAAAAGAGACAGGCACAGCGCCGCTGCCGTCTTCCACATTGTTCTTCCTTTCACAATATGCCTCCGTTTCCGATGCTTCAGCTCGCATCCTTCCTTCGTGCCGCCGGCTTTTGCCGCACCGACACGGTCAAGAATACAGGCATAATGTATCTTAGAGGTTTCCAATGTGTATCCTGCCGCATATGAAATTGACTTTTAGGGACAAAGAATGCTTCCATGGGCGACCTGTTCTTCGCCTACTTTACCGCAGAAGACCGCCGATGATCGGGATCAGCGGGAACGCCGCCTCTTATGCACCGCCAGCGCCTCGAACAGCGCAATGCTCGCCAGACTGACAGCGATTCCGGCGCCGACGCCCTCCGGCACATAGTGCATTTCGATGGAGTACTCTCCCGGTTCAAGATCAAAGGCCATAAGGCATCCGCCGAATGCAGTCTTCTCTGCCTTTTGTCCGTTTATCCATACGGTCCACCCATCCTCACAGGGCACGGATAAGATCAGCCGTCCCCCTTTCTGCAGGGTAATCTCTCCGGTGATCCTGTCGCTCTCCCATTCCACATTCTCCAGATGCTCAGCGGACAGCACTCCCAGCGCTTCACGCAGCACCGATTCCTTCATCAAGAACACATCCAGAGATATCTGAGGCGATTCGTCCTCCTCGTCGCCGTTCTTCAGTGTCACCGTCTGTCCCTTTTCCAGATATCCCAGGTACAGGATCTCCCCCGTTTTCAGCTCCTTAAACGTCTGCGGCGCTCTATCATCGCGTGTGTACTCTATGGCCGATGTGCCCTTTGAGGTCAGAAGCCCATAGTAGATCCCCGACTCCGAGGCCGTAAAAGTGATCTCCTTTTTCATTTTTTCCTGCCGGATCTGTTGAAAGAGCGGTCCGTCCACTCCCAGCCCGCGCACCAGCTGATTCTGAAGCTGCAGGCTCTCCGCCGGGCCCTCCGGCAGATCAAAGCCCTCCGGTGCCACATATCCGAACGGGAGCACGGCGGTACACTCATATAAAAACACATCCCCGCTCCGATCCTTCAACACATAAAGTTCATTTGCATCGTCTGCGGATTCCCCGAACATGTACTTTACGTTCAGCATAGCGGAGGTGAGCGCCGTGGCGCCGTCGAAGCAGTAATACACTTTACTGTGGCGCATGCCAAGTCTCTCATAGAGATCCATCACATCAGAATTCATGGTGGACGAAAATATACTGGCCGTGGGATACCCCGCCAGTGCGCCGTCATTTTTTGTGGTCCTTGCGAATTTTTCGATCCTGTAAAAACTATCCTCCTGCGTCCGGGTGCGCTCATACAGCGTCCGGTAATCCGCCTGACTGCCCAGGTATTCGCTGCGGCTGTTGGTCATCATGCCCGTCACATACGTGTTGACACCAAGCTCCGCCGCCGCCACCGTCACCGCCAGCACTGTCAGCCCCCTGACCAGCTCCGCCTTATTCCTGGTCCGATACAGATACAGGACGATGGCATAAACACTGACTACCGCAAGGGTCAGAAATCTGGATCCATAATAATAATCCTCCTGCACTACGGCCTTTTCACAGAACAGTAAAAATCCCACCGCCGCAAGATAGCCGTACAGGATCTGCCTCGTATCCGTTTCCCGCACATGGCGGAAGACATCGCAGCACATGGTCAGCACCAGAAGGATGTAGAGAAAAGACTGTCTCGCAGGCAGGGAATCCGGATAATTCAGTCCGTGCCAGATAAGATCCAAAAGGTTCGTGCCGAAGCTCAGCAGAAAAAGACCTGTCAGCGCCAGTCTGCAGAATTTTTCCCGGATCGGTATTTTAGGATTCATCACATACATGGGCATCAGCATCAGCACAGCGCTGCCGCAATAGATGTTGGGCCAGTGAGCGAGCCCGCGCTCAGATGCCACGCACATACAATGCCTTGCCAGAATATCCAGAACGGGAAAATACGATTCCACGCGGTCGGGCAAAGCTATTTCCCCGAAATCCGTCTTAAGTATGGCACAGACCTCCGGGATCAGCAGAACGGAGGCCATTCCCCCCGCGATCAGCGAGTACAGCACAAAACGGCCGATACTCCTGCACTTCCCCTTCTCGGTCACCAGCAGGACCAGGAAATACAGAACCAGGAAAATACAGATCATAATGGAAAGATAGTAGTTGGTATAAATGGACAGTCCCAGCGTCACGCAGTACAGCCCGCACCTTCCCTCCTTCACCAGAAGCTCCAGCCCAAGCACGATCAGCGGCAGCAGAATGACGCAGTCAAGCCACATAATGTTGTAGTTGTAGGCCGACATATACCCTGAGAGCGCGTAAAAGAGAGAAAAAAACATGGTCCACCAGTCCTCGCTCCCGAAATGCTTTTGGAGGTAAACACAGCAGGTCAGTCCGCATAAACCCACCTTTATCAGCACCATATAACCGATAAAATCCGACAGATATGCATCCGGCACCAGCAGGGCGAGAATGTGGAAGGGACTGGCAAGATAATACACAAAAAGAGCAAGAAAATTCGAGCCGATCCCAAGATGAAAGGAATAGCTCAACGACTCTCCGGCCCGTACCTTGTGCAGCAATTCACTGAAGAAGGGCATGTACTGATGGTACAGATCGGCACACAAAAATGACCTGTCCCCGAAGGGAAAGATTCCTATTGCAATATACAGGACCAGCATGGTCGCAGCCGGTATCACGAAAGCCAGGCACAGGGCCGGCCTTCTCAATGCTCTTCTCGTTTTCATATGCCTATATTAGCAGATTTCCCGCCCCGGTGAAAGCCCAAAACGGTGTTCTGCAGCAATTATATTTTTTCAGGAGCCTGCAGGGCCTATCATGTATGACTGCCCCGCGTAATATATTGACTAAAGAAGAATTTTGAGGCTTGTTCGTATGAAGATAGCGATTTTGGGGAGAAGGCCCGACACCGAGAACTACGTCAGGTACGTGAGATCTCTGGATCATACTCCGCTGGTCACCCTGGCGCCGGGGGACATTGCGGGCTGCGGCAGCCTGCTCCTGCCGGGAGGCGGTGATATCACCCCGGCCTTTTTCGGGGAACAAAATCACGGCTCCCGCAACATCGACACGGAGCTCGACATCTTACAGCTGCAGGCCCTGGATCTCTGCATAAAACAGCACATTCCCGTGCTCGGCATCTGTAAGGGCCTCCAGGTGATCAACGTGGGGCTGGGCGGCACCCTGTATCAGGATATGCCCTGCGCTCAGTATCACAGGTATGACGGCCGCGACCAGTACCATGACACCGTCATTCAGAACAACTCCTGGCTCTTCGGACTGTTCGGCTGCCGTGCAAGGGTGAACAGCGCCCACCATCAATGTATCAGAAGGCTGGGTCACGGACTGGCGGCTGTCCAGCACTGTCCTGAGGACGGCTGTATTGAAGCGGTCGTCCACAGGGAACTCCCCATTCTCGGCGTCCAGTGGCATCCTGAGCGCATCGACCGCACACAGACTACGATCTGCGGCGAGAAGATCTTGGCCTACTTTGTTTCCTTAGCTTCTCTTTTTCCGCCGTCAGGTTCTTTTTGACCTCCTGGCGCATCTGCGCTCCCGCGATCTCGAACAGCGCTCTGACGGTCTCCCTGATCATTTTCATGGTCTCCTCGTCCACTTCCTTCATGGCGTCCAGCATCCTGTTCATGCTGTGCTTCCAATCCGCCGTGAAGTCGCCGAGATTGTCGGCGCATGACGCCTCTATCACCTGATAGAGAGTGTCCACGAAGGTCCTGACCTTCTCCTCGTCCAGGGAGAATATCCACTGGTTCAGCGCGTTATCCATTCGCTTGCGCCGCTCGTAGATGTCATTCACCCTGACCAGGGCATCTCCCTCCACCAGCCAGGACAGCAGATCGTGCTGCAGCAGACCGAAGGTCTTGCTCTCCACCACCTGGAAACGCATGTCCGTCTCAAAGAGCATGCCCACCAGCGAAGAGTGAGGCAGGATCTTGACCACTCTGCCGGCGATCATCTCATAGTCGCCCTCCTCCAACATCTCCGGTCGGAAACCGGGTCCGTCCAGATCGTACACCCTGATGATCCGGTCCTGAATACGGGGGTCGCACTTCATAGCGCTGTACACCGCAAGGTTGCCGCCCTTGGAGTGTCCTCCCACATAGAAGGGCCGATGCAGCCTTCCCGCCACGGCGTTCAGATAATCCACGCTGTACTGCTGGCTGGGCACCGGGGAGAGAAAGGCCATATTGAAATCTTCTTTCCAGCCGACGATGCTCTCGTCCGTGCCGCGGTAAGCCACATAAACGGTCCCGTCGTCCAGGATGTACGTCACCGCCGAAAACTGGGTCTCCCACTCCTTTTCCACCACATTGATATAGCAGTTGAGCTTCAGGTCGCCGAAGCGCCTGCCCGCCAGCATTTCATCCACCAGCTCCCGATTTGCCTTTGCGAACACCACGTCATGGAACAGCTTGTCATAGTCCGGATGCTCCGCCAGACTTTTCAGCGTGACGGACTTAAGGTTCTCGTTTACCTGCGGCACCAGCCCGTCATATTTTAAGTAGGAGAGCTGGCACAGCGCCAGGCTGTCCACCTCCGTCATGGGTCTTTCCCGAAAGGAATACTTTCCGTACTCCCTGATATAGTCAAGCACTGTTGCCATCGATCCGCACTCCTCTCTTTCTCCGTCCGCACCGTATCCGTTCCTCGGACTGTTATGAGTATTGCATGACGCCTCCGATCTTATCCCTCTTTCCGTAAAAAGACAGGGTACAGCCGCCGCTATACCCTGTCCTCAAGCTCTACATATTTTCGCTCCTGCATCACGCTCTTGTAGGCGGGGCGGATGATCTTATCCATATTGATCAGCTCCTCGATCCGATGAGCGCTCCAGCCAACGATCCTGGCAATGGCAAAGATCGGCGTGTACATCTCCAGCGGAATCTCCAGCATACTGTAGACGAAGCCGCTGTAAAAATCCACGTTGGCGCTGACGCCCTTGTATATTCTTGCCTTTTCGGAAATGACCTCCGGCGCCACCCGCTCTATCATGGAGTACAGGGCGAAGTCCTTTTCCCGTCCCTTGGCGGTGGCGAGCTGCTTCACAAAGCCCTTGAACACCTGAGCTCTCGGATCGGACAGGGAATATACCGCATGGCCCATGCCGTAGATCAGTCCCTTGCCGTCAAAAGCCTCCCTGCTGAGGATCTTCCTTAAATACGTCCTCACCGCTTCCTCGTCGGTCCAGTCTGACACATTGGCTTCAATATCCCGCATCATCTCCACGACCTTAATGTTGGCGCCACCGTGCTTCGGTCCCTTCAGAGAGGACAGCGCCGCCGCGATCACGGAATAGGTATCGGAGCCGGAGGATGTCACCACACGGGTGGTGAAGGTGGAGTTGTTGCCGCCGCCGTGTTCCATGTGCAGGACCAGCGCAATGTCAAGGACCCTGGCCTCCAGCTCGGTATACTTTTTGTCCGGTCTGAGCATCATCAGCAGGTTCTCCGCTGTGGAAAGCTTCTTGGCCGGCCTGTGTATGTACATACTTTCATCGTTCTGATAATGATTGTAGGCGTGGTAGCCGTAAACGGTCAGCACCGGGAAGAGACTGATGAGCCCCAGGCACTGGCGCAGCACGTTCTCTATGGAGGTATCGTTGCAGTTCCTGTCGTAGGACGCCAGCGTCAGAACGCTTCTCGTCAGAGAATTCATAATATCGCTGCTGGGAGCCTTCATGATCACATCCCTGGTGAAATTGGTGGGAAGGGTCCGGTAAGCCGCCAGAATGTCCTGAAACTCTTTGAGCTGCTGAGTGTCGGGCAGATCGCCAAAAAGAAGCAGATAGGCAATCTCTTCAAAACCGAAACGCTTGCGCCGGAATCCCTCCACAAGCTCAATACAGTCATAACCTCGATACCAAAGTCTGCCTTCACAGGGCGTCTTCACCCCATCTATCATCTGAAAGGATTCTATGCGGGATATATTCGTCAGTCCCGTCACTACGCCGTTTCCGTTCTTATCGCGCAATCCTCTCTGCACTTCATATTTATCGAACAGCGTCGGATCCAGCTGATCGGCTTTTCTGCACAGCTGTGCATAATCGTTCAGATATACCTCACTCTTCTTCAATAAAAAATACCTCCTTCCTTGTCAACTAATTCACCCCACTTTATATCTTATCGTTTATCATGGGTCAGTGTCAATGAAAAAGGTATTAATTTTTTGCAAAGATTTTAAAAACTGTCGAGCAGTGCGCCGACGCCGCCCTGCCGGTATATCCCCTTATAATAGGCCACCTCGTCCTGAATGATCTCGTCGATGACCCGCATGCCCAAAAGCTCCACGGGCGCTCTGTCGTCCGTCATGATGCGGCTTCCCGCCTGATAGGGCGTCAGGTCCTGCTGTACCCGCTCCATGAGAGACACCAGACCGTCGTCCCTTAGCCGCTGCGTTCCGGCCGTCAGGTTCTCCAGCATTGCGGCATTGTCTGAGGCGAAAAGTTCTCGGTTGGTGGAGCCTGCCACATCCACGGTGTACACCTGCCCGAAGACCTGAGAGATGGTGTCGGCCAGATACTGGTTGATATTTCCCTCACTGCCGCCGCGCATGTTCATGTTTACCACCATGACGCCGCCGGGATTCAAACGGTCCTTCACCAGCGAAAAAAATTCTACCGAGGACATCTGAAAGGGAATGGTAATATCCTGGTAGGCATCCACCATGATCACGTCATATTTTCTGTCTATGACATTTAAAAAAGCGCGCCCGTCGTAAGTGACAACGGGCACCTCCGCGGGCAGCTCAAAGTATTTTCTGGCCAGATCCGTGATCCTGCCGTCGATCTCCACGCCCTCTATGCTCATGCCTCCGAAATATCTTCTGCACTGCGTGGCGTAGGTCCCCGTTCCCATCCCCAGGATCAGGGTCTCGCACTCATCGGGGCTTTCCTTGTCCGTCATGAGAGGGGCCGCCATGGCATAATCGTAATACATGCCCGTAAGGCCCCGGTCCTTGACCAGCACGGACTGCACGCCGAACAGTACGTTGGTGGAAAGGATTACGCTGTCTTCCTCGTCCCGGACCTGAAGGTAATTGTACACGGACTCTCCCTCGTAGGCCAGGCCGCTCTCCCAGAAGGCAAAGCTGTCCGAGCTGCCGAAAATACAGCAGAGCAGGAACAGCAGCGAAGCCGCCGCGCCCTTCACCGCACCGGCCCTTTTTCTGATAAAATAGATCAGTCCCAGGGCCAGCAGGATTCCTGCAAAGATCAGAAAGGTGACGGCCGTGCCCACCGCCGGGATGGATACAAAGGTGGGGACAAAGGTCCCGATAATGCTTCCGATGGTGTTGAAAGCGCCCAGAGTGCCCACCGTTCTTCCGCTGTCATCCAGACTGTCCACGGTATACTTTGCCAGGGACGGCGTCACCGTCCCCAAAAGAAACAGTGGGAACACAAAAATGATCATGCAGGCCGCGAACGCAGCCCATATGAGAAAATTGGTGTTCACGGTGAAGATCACCAATGCGGATATTCCCAGAATGATATATTTGCCCAGGACGGGAATCGCAGCGATCCATACGGCAGCCACCAGTATCCTGCCATAGAGCCTGTCCGGATTCGGATTCCTGTCCGCACTTTTCCCGCCATAGATATTTCCCAGCGCCATTGCGATCATAATGGTCCCGATGATGATGGTCCAGACGATCTGTGAGGAGCTGAAATAAGGTGCCAGCAGCCTGCTGGCACCTAACTCTACCGCCATGACGGACATTCCGGCAAAGAACTCTGTCAAATATAAAAATACCCTGTCGAATGTCTTAATAGTTTTCACAGCTCACCTCAAAGTAGGACTGAGGATGATTGCAGGTAGGGCACACCTCCGGCGCCTTCGTGCCTACTACGATATGTCCGCAGTTGCGGCACTCCCATACCTTGACCTCACTCTTCTCGAACACACTGGCAGTCTCGATATTCTTGAGCAGTGCGCGGTATCTCTCCTCGTGATGCTTTTCGATGGCCGCCACCAGACGGAACTTCTTCGCAAGCTCAGGAAAGCCCTCCTCTTCGGCAGTCGCGGCGAAGCCTTCATACATATCCGTCCACTCGTAATTCTCGCCCTCTGCCGCTGCGGCAAGATTTTCCGCCGTGCTTCCGATGCCGTTCAGCTCCTTGAACCACATTTTTGCATGCTCTTTCTCATTGTCGGCGGTCTTTAAGAAAATGGCAGACATCTGCTCATATCCCTCCTTCTTTGCCACGGAGGCAAAGTAGGTGTATTTGTTGCGCGCCTGCGATTCTCCGGCAAATGCCGCCTGAAGATTTTTCTCTGTCTGTGTTCCTGTGTATTTACTCATATTCTCCTCCATTCCGCTGCGCTTGCAGCTTTTTATTCCGTGAACCTGTTGACAATGGCGCTGATGGCCGCAGCATTTTCCGTGTTGGCCCTGCCCACGTTCTCCAGATCCTCCGCCGTGGAATTGGTCTGCTCGATCTTGGCGACGATATCTCCCACGCCCGTCTCGTTCTCACCGGCCGCCGTCTTGATGACCTCCACACGGTCATGGATGCTCTCCACGGAAGCCACGAAGCCGCCGGTCGTCTCCTCGATCTCGCCGATGGCCTCACGGATATCCTCCACGGATCCGCCGTACTCCTTCGCGATGTCCACGAACTGTCTGAACTTATCCTCCACATCGTTCTCCATAAAGCTTATGATGTCGTTTACACATTCCTGAACATTCTCGATATTGGCGTTGATCTCGCCGCAGATATCGGATATCTGCATAGCCGTGGTGGAGGAATTGGTGGCAAGGGTCCCGATCTCCTGCGCCACCACCGCAAAGCCCTTCCCCTGCTCGCCGGCCCTTGCCGCCTCGATGGAAGCGTTCAGGGAGAGCAGGTTGGTCTGTTCCGCGATCTCCAGGATCTGCTGCGCCATGTCGTTGATGCGGGTGAGGGACTGCAGGTTCACCATCGCTGCCTCCATGTTGCTGCGGTTCTCGCTGATCTTCGCATCGGCCTCGCTGAGCGTGTTCTCCGCCATGCTCTTCATGGCCGCGGAGGTCTGCAGGAGCTGCCTGCTCCTCTCGTCTCCGGCATTCACCTTCTCCTCCACGTGCTCCACCAGCTCTGAGATCGTCTCTATCTCGTTCACCACATTTTCAATTGCCTCGTTGGTGGTGGTAATGCTTGCCGCAAGCTGCTCGGTGGTAGCGGAGTTGTCGTTCACGCACTCGATCATGGTGTGAGTGGCTTCGTTCATCCTGCCCGTGGAAACATTCAGGGAATCCGTACAGCTCCGGAGGGTGAAGACGATCTCACGCAGCGTGTCATACAGGGAATCCATGGCTGTAGCGATCCTGCCGGTCTCGCTCCGGCCTCCCACATATTTCTTCATCTCCGCAGGAGGTGCGAGCTGCAGGTTCTTCAATCTTGTGATGGAATTTTCCACGATGATCAGCGGCTTCACGCAAAGTCTGACGAACAGCCAGGTCAGACCGACGATCAGGAAGAATACAAAAATACAGATCCCGCCCAGGATATTCCTGCTGGTGTTAGCGCTTCCGCAGATCTCGCTCTCCGTGTCGCTCAGGATCACGGCCCACTGACGGTCCGGCAGATACTGGTACATAGCGATGCACTTTTGACCGTTATCGTCCACATAGCTGACGCTGCCGACCAGAGTGTCGGGATCGCTGTTGATCTTATCGATGACCTCCAGCAGCATCGGGTCTTCAACGGGAGTCGCCATGAGAGACTCATCCTCGTTGTAGATATATGTGGCCGTCGCCGTGTTGATCATATAGTTCCTGGCGTTTTCCAGGCCTTCCACCTTCAGTCTCTGCAGGCAGTCCGTGATACTGCTTGCGAACTCGGCTCCGCCCACGTAGCCCAGAATGTTTCCGTTCTCATCGTACACGGCGCTGTACATGGAGAGCGCCAGCTGCTGGGAGGCAGGGGAAACAAGGATTCCCGTGTTGTAGACATCCCCCGAAGCCGCGATCGCATCCTGGAGCTGCTTTAGGGGATCCCCCTCGCGGGTGTAGATGCCCACCACAGCGGCGTTGGAGTGCGTCAGGACATGGGAGTCGAACTCCGCTATATAAATGCCCTCCCAGGCGCCGAGTCCGGCGAAATAATCCTCCGTGTAGGCCTGCGCCTGTGCGGTCAGCGCCGCATCACCCGGCTTTTTCAAAAGTTCGGCCACGATCGGGGCCTTGCCGTAAGAAATCATCAGTTTTTCCGCCTGGCCCACGAACTGCTCCAGCAGCTCCGCCCTGGCATTCAGCGATGTCTCCATATTGTCCATGGAAATATCTCTCATGGACTGGATCATGTTACGGCTGGCGACCAGGAACAGAATCAGGATGCAGGCCGCCACCATAAGGGAAATGCTTCCGGTTATCACAGTGCTCATCTTGCGATTTTTCATTTTAGTCTCCCTCTTATAGCAAAATAATTCGCATCTGAAAAATATTATATTACTTATTCGCCAAAAAGAAAAGATAAAAATATAAAGCACCGATGTACAGGTACATCAGTGCTTTCTGCGTCGGAGTGGCGGGATTCGAACTCGCGACCTCCGCCTCCCTAAGACGGCGCTCTAACCAAACTGAGCCACACCCCGCGACACAATTAGCATTATACAATGACGCGGGGAAAAAAGCAATAGTTTTTTTATAAACGCAAGTGCCCTGCTCAGATGCCTGTTCAGATTCCTTTAAAATAGCAGGTAAATTCCAGGCGTTTTCCCGCGGGCAGACGATACTCGTCGTGTACTCTGCTGCCCCAGGTGTCGTCTCCGCCGACACCCATCTGGGCCAGGGCAGCGCGCACCACCGTATAGTGTACCGGCGGAAGCTCGTAGACGTGAGCCGCATTCTCCACCTCATGGGGCGTCCAGGGAAGCGCCGAAAAACTCATTTCGTCTCCCGCGAAGATCATTCCCCGTCCCTTGGCATCCGTCACCTTGGCATACCTGACCTCCGTCTTTAAGCCGCACTCCTGCGGCCTCAGATAGCGGGCCATATTGTCCGCCACCTTATTGCGATACCTTCCCAGCTTCGCGCCGTGACACCTGTCGGCATAGGTCTCCTGGGGACCGTTCCCGTACCATTCCAGCCGGTCAAAGTCGGCGTCTAATTTGAACAGTATGCCGAACTCCGGCATATCGCCCCGCCCCTCCTGCGGATCCAAGGAGAGGGTCGCCGCCACCGTACCGTCGCCGTACACCCTGTACGTCAGGCCACAGAAGGCCTGCGGAGACATTGGCAGAAGATACCGATATGCCACCGTCACACAGCCGTCCTCTTCCTCCACCGCGGGGACGGGGCCTGGAACATTCCTTACGGCGGCATAAAGGCTTGCAAGCTTCCACTGGCCGCAGCTTTCCGGCATGCCCCAGCCGCGGTCATTGTCCACGGGTGCCCGCCAGAAGTTGGGCTTAGGAGCCGTCTTAAACATTTCCCTTCCTCCGTACCGATAGGAGACAAGACCGCCGCTGTACGAGAAAAGCGCCTCAAAGCCGTCGCCGCGCACACCGAGATTGTAATTGCCGCGCACCACCGTAAGCGGCCTGCGCTCCATCATTTCCACACCTGTGATTGGCCGGACCGTCTTCTTAAATACGCCCTGTCCGAAGGCCACCTCATGGCCTGCCTGCGCCCAGGGGGCATCGTTCCTCAGGCGGAAGGAGACCGTCACCGCATACTCGCCCTCCCGGTGAGGAATCCGCACGGGATTTTGCAGCACCGTTTCGGCGCCGGGCGCCACATCTACGGTCATACTCTGCTCCGCCAGGAGCTGTCCCTCCTTCTCCAAAAGGATCACACAGTCGTACTCTGCGGTGCTCACAAAAAGATTTTTGTTGACGACGGTGATCGTCTCCTCCGTCACCTCCACCGCAATGCTTTGGTAGTTGAATCTGACCTCCTGCATCTTGGGGGAAGGGCTTCTGTCTCCCCCGTAGACGATACCGTTCCCGCTGAAATTATAGTCCGTGGGACGCTCGTCAAAATCCCCGCCGTACGCCTGATATTCCTTGCCGTACCTGTCTTTCCCGGTAATGGACTGATCGATATAATCCCAGAGAAAACCGCCTTGATAGAGCGGCTCCGTATCCGCCAGCTCCGTATACTTGTGCATGGCGCCGCAGGAATTTCCCATGGCGTGGGAATACTCGCAGCAGATAAAGGGCTTATCCCTGTGATCCTTAAGCCACCGTGCAATGTCGTCCGCGTGGGTGTACATCTGGCTCTCGATATCGCTGGTGCCGGGATAGCTCCTGTCGTGAAAGACGCCCTCGTAATGCACGATTCGTCCCGGATCCTGCTCCCGGAAGAATTCGGACATCTCATAGATATTCCTGCCGCCGAAGGACTCGTTGCCGCAGGACCAGATCAGGATGGCAGGATGATTTTTGTCCCTCTGGTACATGGAATTGGCCCGATCCAGCAGGAGCCCGTTCCACTCCGGCCGATCGGCCGGAACGATCAGGTCCCGTCCGGCGATCCCCTTCTCCACAGGCTCCCAGGTCCCGTGGGACTCCAGATTGCACTCGTCGATCAGATACAGCCCAAGCCGGTCGCACAGAGAATAGAGCCGGGAATCGTTGGGATAGTGGCAGGTGCGAATGGCGTTGATATTGTTCTGTTTGATCGTCACAAGGTCCTTCCAGAGCTTCGCCGCATCCGGGACCCGCCCCGCCTCCGAGCTGAATTCATGGCGGTTCACGCCCTTGAACACAATGCGCTTCCCGTTCAGCTTCATCAGCCCGTCGGCGATCTCGAACCGCCTGAAGCCTACCTGCTGGGAAATCACCTCCTGAAGGCGGCCTTCCCCGTCGAAGACCTGGATGAGCAGCTTGTAGAGTTCGGGCTTCTCCGCGCTCCACAGCAGCGGCTTTTCCACAGGGATCACAAAACGGCTCTCCTCCCGGAGCATGCCTGCCAGCTCCGCCACATTGCTGACGGACAGCACCTGACCGGGACGCGGGTCGTACTCCTCGGAAAAGCGGAAGCTGCGCTCCTCCCGCATCAGCTCTATCGCCACCTTGCCTCCCGCCGATGCCCTTAAGTCCAGGACCAGCTCCGCCCTTTCAAGACCGTCGTCGAGCAGGGTCTGCACCCTTATGTCCCAGACATGTACAGCCGGCACCGTGTAGAGATACACATCGCGGAAAATACCTGAGAACCGGAAGAAATCCTGATCCTCGCACCAGCTTCCGGAACACCATTTGAAGACCTGCACCGCCAGTTTATTCTCTCCGTCCGGCACGATCCAGGGCGTCAGTTCGAACTCCGCCGGGGTAAAGGAATCTTCGCTGTAGCCCACATAGGCGCCGTTGCACCACAGGGCGAACGCGCTCTCCACTCCCTGAAAGGAAATATATATGGGCCCGTTCCGCCATTCCTCCGGCAGTTCAAAATATTTCACATAGCTTGCCACGGGGTTGAAGCGCTCCGGTATCTGTCCCGGCCTGATATCCTCATGCCCGTCCCAGGGATACTGGGTATTCACATACTGCGGCCTGTCATAGCCCTCCATCTGGATATGGGCCGGCACCCTTATGTCCGCCCAGCCTCTGCAGTCGTATTCTTTCTTCCAAAAACCCGGTATGGCGGCGTCATAGTTGGGCGCGTAGGCAAACTTCCAGAGACCGTTCAAAGAGCGCCGAAATCCGCTGACGCCCTCCCTCTCCCGGTCACCGTCCTCATACCACATATGATCCGAATGGGCGTCCAGCCTGTTCTCCCTGAAGAATGTCACATCGCCCACCTTACCGTAATCAAATTGATCCATATCCTTTACCTCCCATTCTCCCTGAGCCTGCTTTTTCCTGTCCTTACAGGGCCCGCAGTCTGGCGGCTATCTCTCGGCACACGTCCTCGCTCTGAGGCACATACCCCAGACGGTCCAAAAATGCGTGATAACATCCCACGTAACGCATCACCTGCACGGGAACGCCTGCATCGGCAAGCTGTCTGCCGTAAGACTCGCCCTGAATGCGCAGGTCGTCGTATTCCGCGGTGGCAATGACGGCGGGGGCAAGGCCGGTCAGATCTTCCGCCAGCGCCGGACTCACATAGGGATCCCTGATCTGAGAGAGATCGGAGACATAGAAGCCCGCCATCTCGTCGGGTCCTTCCTTCCCATTCTTTTTTCCCGCATCCGTCACCGGGTAGAGCATGAACTGTCCGGCGATCATACGCGTCCCCTCATCCCTGTCCCTGAGCGCCAGCGCCGCGGTGAGATTTCCCCCCGCGCTGTCGCCTGCCGCCAGGATCCTCCCGCGGTCGATACCGTAGGTATCCGCATTTGCATAGATATGACGCAAAGCCTCCCACAGCTCGTTGAACGCCGCCGGATACTTTGCCTCCGGTGCCAGTGAATAATCGATGTTGAACACCACCGCGTCCGCCAGCTCCGCGATCAGCCTGCAAGGATTTTCCACGGTGTAGACGCTTCCGGCCACCCAGCCGCCTCCGTGGATATAGAACAGGCAGGGACGCGGGCTTTCGTCACGGCGGCGGAGATAATAGCGCCACAGGCCCACCCTGCGGCCCTCTACGCACAGGGATTCATATTCCGTATAGATCTCCCGCCCGTTCAGATTATAGTTGTGGCAGCCGAAGCGGTCCCTGATACCCGCCACCGCCTCCTCCGGGGAGGCAGGCTTCCCCGCCGGCTGTCCGGGCGCATCGGGATTTTTGTACGCCGCCTCGTAAGGATCCGCATTTCCTTCGACCGTGCGGTCCGTCTTTTTCAAAAGGATCTCCATGCCCTCCTCCGTGACCGTATCCCGGCCCTCCGCCAGCGCCTTCAGCGCCGTCTCCGAGTATTTTCTCACAGTATCGTCTCCTTCCCGTCCCCCGTTCTTCCCTGGATCGGACTGACTCTATTTCAGAAAATTCACCCCAAGGATCGCCCCGCCCAGAACGGTCAGCACCACGCCCACGGCTCTGTTCAGAGTCTTGGCGCTGGCCCTGTTCGCGAACAGTGCGGCGATCCTTGCCCATAAAAGCGTAAAAGACACGCACAGCACTAGACACCACGGATCCGGTGCCCCGCCAAAAAACAGACTATGATCTTCATGGGCATATGCAGCATCCCTCTCTTCTCATCGCTTTACAACTAGAGCATATCACGTTTCTTCGGCATCCACAATCCGATATTTTTACGTTCCCCTGACATATTTATTTTGTGCCGCTCCCGCTTCCGTGCCCCTCCGCTGCGTGGAAATTCCCCCGATCGTCTTGACTTTTTGCACTGTTTCCGCTATTTTTATAAGGATACCTATTCAGGCCCTTCCCCGGCGGATGCCGTATGGCAGATGCGGGATCCCAAGAAACAAAAAACACGGAGAAAATGCCTTATGAAAAAAATTTTGAGACGTATTTTTACGGTGATACCTGCTGTCGCGCTGCAGATCCTATGGCTTTACATTCTCTTCGACTGGCTCGCGCCCTGGGCGCCGCTCTTCGGCTTTGCGCTCTCCATCCTCTCTTTTCTGTTCGTGCTGTATCTGCTCACCAAACGGGAGGAAAGCACCTACAAAGTCCTTTGGCTCCTGGTGATCTTCTCATTTCCTCTCCCCGGCGCGCTGCTCTATCTGATCTTCGGCAACAAACGCACCACGAGACCTCTGCAGAAAAAATTGAGCGCCGCAGGACCGCTCCCGGCCCCCGCCGATTCCACCGGCCCGCTCTACTCAGCCCTCTCCGCAGAAAACAGACGTATGTGCGAGACTTTCCGATGGATTCAAAATAAAACAGGATTTCTTCCCCAGATCAACCGGGATGCCAGATATTATCCTCTTGGAGATGAAATGTTCCCCGACATGCTGAAGGAGCTGGAGAAGGCACAACGGTTCGTGTTCGTGGAGTACTTCATCATACAGGGCGGACATATGTGGGATTCCATCACAGAGATCCTTGCCCGAAAGGCGGCCCAGGGCGTAGACGTAAGAGTGCTGTACGACGATCTCGGCAGTATCTCCACCTACTCGGAAATGGAAGCCCGATCCCTGCGGAAAAAGGGAATCCGCTGCGCCTCCTTCAACCCCCTTGTGTTCGTGAAGGGTACTCTCAACTGCCGGGATCACAGGAAAATGATGATCATTGACGGCAGGGTGGCTTTCAGCGGCGGCGTGAATCTGGCGGACGAGTATATCAATCACATAGAAAAGTACGGCCACTGGAAGGACATCGGCTTTCGGCTCACCGGGGAGGCGGTGCAGAATTATACCAGAATGTTCGCGGAATTTTGGGACGCCTTTGCCGGAGATCCCATACCGCCCCAATTTCTGGAATCTCCCGCAGCCGACGCGGAACCGCCAAAGCAGGACGGCTATGTGCTCAGCTACTACGATTCGCCTCTCAGGGCAGACGCCGTCAGCAACGAGCTCTACATTGACCTGCTGTCTCAGGCAGAGGATTACGCCTGGTTCTATACCCCCTATCTGATGCCCGGCGACGCGCTGCTGGACGCCTTTGTACGCGCGGCGGGCCGCGGCGTGGACGTGCGGATCATCATGCCCGGTATTCCGGACAAAAAGCTGGTATACCGCATGTCCCGCAGCTTTTATCCGGTGCTCCTGGAGGCCGGCGTAAAAATATACGAGTACACGCCCGGCTTTGTGCACGCAAAGGGCTGCGTGGTGGATGACACCGTCGGCACCGTGGGCACGGTCAATCTGGATTACCGCAGTCTTTTCCTGCACTTTGAGAACAATTCCCTGTTCTTCGCCTCCTCCCTGCTGCGGGAGCTGAAGGCAGACTATCTGGCCACTCAGGAAAAGTGCCGGGAGCGGACCCCGGAGAACGTAAAGACAAATCTTGCAAAATGGATCCTGGACGGCGTGCTGCGGATCTTTGCACCGCTGTGCTGACGCCGCGGCGCCGTCCTTTAGGAAAATAGCCGCACAAAAAGGCTGCCGCTTTGCAGAGTTGCTTCTGCGAAGCGGCAGCCCTTGTTCTACCTGTCTTCTTCGTCACATTTTATACGTCGTAGTGATAACGGAAATTATCCTGGGCATTATAGGTCCCGCTGGCCGTATAACCGGTGGAGACATCGGCCTGTGTGGTCATATAGTAATTTACCAGCGACACATTCGTGGCAATGGAGGATGCGTATTCATTGAAGAACTTCTGCACCTGGGACATATCTGCCTTTTTAAAGGTATCCCCGTCAAGCTTCAGCTTGCCCTTTGCATCCACACTGATCCCGAACTGCTCCAGCGCATTTTTATTCTGCTCTGTCTTTTCCATGATCCTTGCCAGATTCGAGACGACGCCGGAATTAAAATGAGAACCGGCTGCATCCAGCATACTGTTATAGTTGCCGACAAAGCTTTTTGCCGCAGCAAAGATCGCTTCGATATCGTAGTGTTCCGTGCCGTCCTCGTCCTTTATCTTTTGGAACAGCGAATCGGAAATCAGCTTCTCGATATCCGTTTTCAGGGAAGCCGCTCCGGTGTAGGTCGCCGTATCCTGCTTCTCACTTTCCTGCTCCTTCTCCACGCTGCTCACAGGATCGGCTGCATAGCTTGCAAAGCCGAGACGTGCCATTACCGTAGAGCCGTAACTCATAACGTCGTCCTTTGAGAACAGCTCCTGCACCTTGGAAATATCCGCTGCTTTCAGCTTTTCTTCGTTCAACTCCAGCGTTCCGTCCCGATTGACCGTCACACCGATCTGTGCAAGCTTATCGGCGTTGGCCTGGGATGTCTTCATCATACCTGCCACATGCGATGTCTTGCCTGTCAGCGTAGAGTCCTTTGCCGCACTGACGACATCGTTGTACATGGATACAAAATTCTTCATGGCGGAGACGACCTTTTGTGCAGCACCCGTTCCGTCCTCCGAATCCTGATAAGTCTTTTCGCTCTGCAGCGTTGAAACGGCCCCCGTCAGATTTGAGAGCCCGGATGTCAGCTTGGAATTTGCCGCCTGCGCTTCCTTGGATACCTTCGGATATTTCTTTGCCTCCAGGATCTGATCCAGGACATCGTTCGTGCCGGTCTTTCTCTTGGACGCAGCCGTGGCCGGGGCGGTGGTGTCACCGTAATAAGCCTTCATCAGCTTGCCGTAGCTTCCGTTCTTGATCGAGGCATAGTCGGAAAGCATGTTCAGATCGCCGAGATTGCCGCCGGAAAGGCTCTGAAACAAATAAGAATAATCCTGATTGGAAGAACCCACATCAATACTGATACCCATATTATCACTCCTTTGATCATATTGTTGCCGATAGCATAAATCTACTTGCCCATAGAAATAACTATCTCATGACATCCCTGTCTTATCATTTATGATATCGGCACGAAAGTCTTTATTGTTAATACCGATATCCTATTTTTTTGACATTCTGCCCTTTACCGTCCCGCCTTTTGCTCAAAAGCACCGTCCCGCCGGAAGCATTCATACTGCGTCAAGATCTATTACATCACCTTCAATTTACCACATATTTTACCACATATTGGGAGAAAAATCCAGAGTTTTCCCAAAAACAGTCAACTTTTCCATGGAAAAACGGCCAACGGTCCCATGATCACCTCTGGCCGTCCAGCTTCATCCCGTCACGGAATGCCTCGCCGACACGTTCCGCTCAACTCTTTCTAGACATTTCTTCCCCGGCCTGCTATAATTTTAAGAAATCATGTATTTTCTGAAATATTTCTTCATAGAAAACAGTCTGTCAGCAAAAGGAGAAGCCGTACCATGATTCGTAATACACCGCAGAAAGAACCTGTCCGGAAGGACAAAAGCCTGACGGCTACGGGCATTGTAATCGCCATTATCGTGATTCTTCTGATCTCCTCCTATTTCAGTATTTATACGGTACTCCGCCAGCGCTCTTTAAGCCGGCTGGAAGAGGGAGCCAACACTGCGATCGAAGAGATCACGTCCAAGCTTGAGCGCGACAGCCGCATCCTGAACGCAACGGCCGACATCATCTCCCAGACGGACAATCTTGACATCGATGCCACGCTGGAGATCATGAACAGTGTAAATCCTCTGCTCGATACCATGAACGTGAGGATCCTGCTGCCGGACGACCGCATCCTCACCGCAGACGGCAATATTCTCGACACCTCGGAAATCAGCCATATCTCCTTTGCGGAGGAGGCTCCGCTGGGCGAGCATATCTCGAACCGCACATACAATCTCGCCACCGGTCAGCCGATCCTGCGGCATTATGTGCCGATCATCCAGGACGGGGAGACCGTCGCTCTGCTTTACGGCATCACCGATCTGGAGAGTCTGCCCGACAGCCTCAATACGGAAAATATCTTTAACGCGAACGCCTTCGTCTACATCATCGACACGAAATCCGGGGATTTCCTGGTGGATACCTGGCACGACACGCTGGGGAACGTTTCCGACTTTTCCGATTCCCTCTCCACCCGCAAGACCAAGGGCGACAAGAGCTGGGAGGAATACATGGAAGATCTGACCAATCTAAATTCCGGCTACGTCATCTACCGCACACCGAACACCGACGGCTGGGAGTACATGTACTACGCCCCCATCGGGATCAACAAATGGTCGATCGCGGTCGATGTACCGGAGAAGGAGGCCTTCGCCAGCGTTTTTGCAGTTCGGAACGTGTATATTTTTCTTGGAATCCTGATGGCCGTCACGGTCATCCTGTACTATTTTTGGATGCGGCGCAACGCGAAGCAGTTGATGGAACAGGAGATAGAGCATGCAACGCTCACCGAAAAGCTGCATAAGGCCGAGGCGGCCGACCGGGCCAAGAGCACCTTCCTCTCCAACATGTCCCACGATATCCGGACGCCCATGAACGCCATCATCGGCTTTACGACACTGGCCCAGGCCAATCTGGACAATCGGGAGCGGACGCAGGAATACCTGAAGAAGATTCTCTCCTCCAGCAACCACCTGCTCTCCCTGATCAACGACATTCTGGACATGAGCCGCATCGAATCCGGCAAGCTGAACATCGAGGAAAAGGAATGTTCCATCTCGGATATTTTCCGGGATATGCGAAATATCATACAGACACAAATGCAGTCCAAGCAGCTGAATTTCTATATGGACACGGTGGATGTCATCGACGAGGACATTTACTGCGACAAGCTGCACGTAAACCAGGTGCTGTTGAACCTTCTCTCCAACGCCATCAAGTTCACCCCCGCGGGCGGCACCGTGGCGCTGACGATCCGACAGAAGCCGCGGGCACCCAAGGGCTACGGTTCCTATGAGATCCGGGTCAAGGACACCGGCATCGGCATGAGCCCGGAATTTACGGAACATATCTTCGAGCCTTTTGAGCGGGAGCGCAACACCACCGCCAGCGGCATACAGGGCACGGGGCTTGGTATGGCCATCACAAAAAATATCGTGGATACCATGGGCGGCACGATCGAGCTGCATACCGAGCAGGGCAAGGGCACGGAATTTATCATCAATCTTGATTTCCGCCTCCGGGCGGAGCCCCAGAAGGTGGAGATCGTCCGGGAGCTTCAGGGCCTGCACGCTCTTGTGGTAGACGACAGTTTTTCCACCTGCGACAGCGTCACCAAAATGCTCCGCCAGATCGGCATGCGCTCCGAGTGGGTCCTGCACGGCAAGGAGGCCGTCCTGCATGCCAAGCAGGCGTATGAGATGGGCGATGAGTACCACGCCTACATTATAGACTGGTTCCTTCCGGATTTAAACGGCCTGGAGGTGGTGCGCCAGATCCGCTCCATCGTTGGGGATACCACGCCGATCATTGTGGTCACCGCCTACGATTGGACCGCTTTCGAGGAGGAGGCGCGCGCGGCGGGCGTGACCGCATTCTGCAACAAACCGATTTTCCTCTCCGAGCTCAGGGATATTCTGATCGCGGCCACCGGCAATACGCTCAGTGAGCCGCAGCCGGATCCCATTCCTGATCTGTCCGGATCCTTCGAGGGAACGCGCCTGCTGTTGACCGAGGACAACGAGCTGAACCGGGAAATCGCGGAGGCGATTCTCACAGACAGCGGATTTATCGTGGAGACGGCCGAGGACGGCGCCGTTGCCGTAGAGAAAGTGAAAAGCTCTGTTCCGGGCTACTATTCCCTCGTGCTCATGGATATTCAGATGCCGAAAATGAACGGCTACGATGCCACCAGGGCCATCCGGGCGCTGGACGATCCGCTCCTTGCCGGCATCCCGATCGTAGCCATGACGGCCAACGCGTTCGAGGAGGACCGCAGACAGGCGCTTGAATGCGGCATGAACGCACATATCGCCAAACCGATCGACGTAGAAAAGCTGCTGGAGATACTCACATCCATTCTAAAGGAACAAGCGGATAAAAACAAAGCGGAGTGATCTGAAAATCAAAGGAGCTGTTGCAAAATAGATGTGTTATCTATGGAGCAACAGCTCCTTTTCTAAGCGTCATCTCTTTGACGCTTTACTCCCCGAGTTGGGCTCGAACCAACAACCCTTCGGTTAACAGCCGAATGCTCTACCATTGAGCTATCGAGGATCATGATCTGATTTTACTCTAATGAAAAGTATAGCCGGAAACAGGCATTTTATACCTCGGCAGCTTTATCTGATAGGAAAAGGCGGCTGACTGACGAACCTGTGATCCGCCGCGCGGCTGAAGCTCAGTATATAATATTTCGATTGGATTTTGCAATCGGAATGTGCGATAATGTCAGTAGCAGAAAGAACAGACACCGGACAAAGACGAAAGGGAGGAATGAAAAATGACCGGAACACTGATCGCGTTCTTTTCAAGAGCAGATGAGAACTATTTTGGGGGCACAATGAGATATGTCGAAGTCGGAAACACGGAGATCGTTGTGAACAGTATGAAAGAAATCATCCCGGCCGATACGTTCAGGATCGAGATGAAGACCCCCTACTCACCGGTCTATGCGACCTGCATCCAGGAGGCAAAGAGAGACCTGGAGAGCCAGGCGAGACCGGAGCTTACAGGCTGCCCGGACAGCATCGACAAATATGACACCGTCATCCTCGCATACCCGAACTACTGGGGGACCGTGCCCATGGCAGTCCTTACCTTTCTTGAAAAATATGATTTTTCCGGCAAGACCATTCTTCCTCTCTGCACCAACGAGGGAAGCGGAATGGGACACAGCGAAAGCGATATCAGAAAATATGCTCCCGGCGCGGTCCTCAAAAAAGGACTTCCCGTCATCGGAAGCAATGCGGCGAACGCAGGCGGCATGTTAGAGAGCTGGCTCGCTGAAAACGGTCTGATCTGAGACGGCGATATACGTGAAGCTTCGGCAGCTCCGCGGCCGACATTTCATTATGAACCAATTGAACAGTAAAGCGGCGCCCCACACTATGACTGCTGTCGGGACGCCGTTTTTCCGTATTTCTCTATAGAGCAGATAACGGGAGTCGAACCCGCCTTTCCAGCTTGGGAAGCTAGCGTTCTACCGATGAACCATATCTGCAGACTGCCGCCCGTCGCGTACAGGCTGCGTACTAAAAATATTATAACACATCTTTCCGCACTTTACCAGAATAAATTTAGAGAGAAATATGGAATTTTTTGAATGTTTATGTTACACTTTTTAAAGCAGATAAAAGCGTCGGGGTAAGAGTCATGGGCAACAATGCAAAATTTTTAAAACGATATAAGAAATTGATGATATTGATGCTGGCCGTCATTATCATCGGTCTGATCGGATGTTCCGTACATGTCTACCTGTTCAACCACCGGGAGAGGCTCTATACTCCTGCCGGTCCCACCGATGACTGCAGCATGGAGATCGCTCCCAGAGGCGACGAGTCCAGCCAGTGGGTCAAGAACGTAATCGGAATGCCCACCTGGTATGCCACGATCTATCAGGGACTGTTCACCAACGCCAGCCCCTACACCATCACCTACTGGTCCATGCGGGTCAACATCCACGAGGCATGCTGTGTCAGCAACGCATGGTGCGGCTCCCTGGAGATCCATCAGAACACCGAAGAGGGTGAGAAGGTACAGACCTTGGATCTCAGGAATTTTTCCCCGAAGGATCTCACCCTGGACTACATACAGGACGGTCCGGACACCATGATCCTCCTGAATGACGGCGATTATATCGAGTATCTGCCCGGAGCGGCCGATAAGGAGTACCCGATCACGGGCCGGCCGAAATCCGACGACGAATCCTCCGCCAGGACGATCGGCCTTATCTTTTATTCCCATCATTCTGCGCCCATGGTCTTTGACGACTTTGAGATCACCTACTACCTGCACAAGGGACTGGCGCAGATGCCTGTATTCTGGTTCTTTTCCGCAGCTGCGATCCTGTGGGTGATGCTCGTCATTGCATATATTGCAGTCTTTCTGACGGACCGCGCCGCACAGAAGCGGATCAGGCAGGATGAGCTTATCATCGAGCAGTCCATCCATGTTCTCACAAAGTTCGTGGACGCCAAGGACAGCTACACCAACGGTCATTCCTACCGGGTAGCCGAATATTCTCAGATGCTGGGGCAGAAGCTGGGCTTTTCGACGGATGAATGCCGTCAGCTCTTTTACATAGCGCTGATGCACGACTGCGGCAAGGTGGCCATACCGGACGCTATACTGAAAAAGCCCGGCAGGCTGACGGACGAGGAATATGCCGCCATCAAGAAGCACACCACTGTGGGCGCGGAGCTGTTAAATGATTTCACATCCATCAAGGGGATCCGCGACGGTGCGCTGTACCATCATGAGCGGTACGACGGCACAGGATATCCTACAGGAAAGAGCGGAGAAGACATCCCTCTTGTGGGCCGCATCATCTGTGTGGCGGACGCCTTTGACGCCATGAACAGCAAGCGCTGTTACCGCGACAGGCATACAAGGGAATACATCATACAGGAGCTGTCAGACAACCGCAGCAAACAGTTCGATCCGGACATTGTGGACTGTCTCCTGGAACTGATAGTGGAAGACCAGATCCGCATTGCGGAGGCATAAGGTCGGACACCCCCACAGAGAACATACAGGGACCAAAAAAGGGAGACCTCACAGTCTCCCTTTTCTCATGGCCGGGTCTGTGCCGGCCTGATATCTCATATTCATTTCCGCTCCGGAGCAGATCAGCGCATCCATGCGATTTTCACACTATACCTGAGCTACATCCTTCATGGAGAAGCTGATACGTCCCATCTTGTCCTTGCCCAGGCAGACAACGGTAACGATGTCGCCCAGCGTCAGCACATCCTCCACGCGGTTGATCCTCTCCTTGGCGATCTTGGAAATGTGCACCATGCCCTCCTTGCCGGGAGCGAACTCTATGAATGCGCCGAATTCTTTGATGCTGACGACCTTGCCCTTGAAGATCTGTCCCGCCTCGAAGTCGGTGACGATCGTCCTTACCATCTCCTCCGCCTTCTGCATCATTTCCTTATCGGTGCCGCAGATGGAAACATTGCCGTCGTCCGTAATATCGATCTTCACGCCTGTGCGGGCAATGATCTCGTTGATGGTCTTTCCTCTCTGACCCACCACGTCACCGATCTTTTCGGGATCGATCTGTACGGAGATGATCTTGGGCGCATACTGATTGACCTCAGGTCTGGGAGCTGCGATGGCCGGCTTCATGCAGTTTTCCATGATGTACAGTCTTGCCTCCCGGCAGCGTGCGATGGCGCCCTCCACGATAGGTCTGGTCAGGCCGTGGATCTTGATATCCATCTGGATGGCCGTGATGCCCTCGGTCGTACCGGTCACCTTAAAGTCCATATCGCCGAAGAAATCCTCCAGGCCCTGAATATCGGTGAGCAGCACGAAATCGTCGTCGCTGTCTCCGGTCACAAGACCGCAGGAGATGCCTGCTACCATCTTTTTGATGGGCACGCCTGCCGCCATCAGGGACATACAGGACGCACAGGTGGATGCCATGGACGTGGAGCCGTTGGACTCAAAGGTCTCGGATACGCTGCGGATCGCATAGGGGAACTCCTCCTCGCTGGGCAGCACAGGGATCAGTGCCCTCTCCGCCAAAGCGCCGTGGCCGATCTCACGTCTTCCGGGTCCGCGTGAGGGCTTTGTCTCACCTACGGAGTAGGAAGGGAAATTGTAGTGGTGCATATATCTCTTGCTCACTTCGTTCTCGTCCAGACCGTCGATCCTCTGCTGCTCCGACAGGGGCGCCAGAGTGCAGACATTACAGATCTGAGTCTGTCCGCGGGTGAACATGGCGGAACCGTGTACACGGGGAATGATGTCGACCTCTGCCGACAGAGGACGGATCTGAGTGATCTCACGGCCGTCGGGACGCTTGTGATCCTTCAGGATCATCTTGCGGACGGTCTTCTTCTCATACTGATAGACAGCCTCGTCCAGGACCTCCAGCCAGTCCTCCTTCTCGGCGAAGGCCTCCTCCAGCTTGGCGGTGATGACGCGGATGTTCTCCTCCCGGACCTGTTTTTCGTCGGTGAACACAGCCACCTCCATCTCCTCAGGGGGAACGATCTTTTTTATCTCGTCGAACATTTCCTGAGGGATCGCGCAGCTGGTGTACTCGTGCTTTTTCTTGCCCACCTCGGAAACGATCCTGTCGATAAAGGCAATGACGGTCTGATTGATCTCGTGGGCCTTATAGATGGCCTCGATCATGGTTGCTTCCGGTATTTCGTTAGCGCCCGCCTCGATCATGATCACCTTCTCGCGGGTAGAGGCCACGGTCAGATTCAGATCGCCCTTCTTCCACTGTTCCTGGGAAGGATTCACGACAAACTCTCCGTCGATCATGCCCATCTGCGTCATGGCGCAGGGGCCGTCAAAGGGGATGTCAGAAATGCTGGTGGCGATGGCGGCGCCCAGCATGGCCACCAATTCAGGGCGGCAGGCAGGGTCGACACTCAGGACCAGATTGTTCAAGGTCACATCGTTCCTGTAATCCTTCGGGAAAAGAGGACGCATGGGCCTGTCGATGACACGGCTGGTCAACACTGCGTTCTCGCTGGCCTTGCCCTCTCTCTTGTTGAATCCACCGGGAATCTTGCCCACGGCATACATCTTCTCCTCAAATTCCACGCTCAGAGGGAAGAAGTCAATTCCCTCTCTTGGCTTGTCCGACGCGGTCGCCGTGGAAAGCACCACCGTGTCACCGTAACGCATGAACGCGCATCCGTTGGCCTGCTTGCCCACACGGTTAATGTCCACCCGCAGGGTACGTCCGGCCAGCTCCATCTCATAGGTCTGGTACATATTTTTCCTCCATTCCACCGCCTCAGGCGGCTCATCTATGTGCTCATGGAACAGAAGATGCCGAAACTACTGAAAAACACATGCGCTCTCCCATGCGCTTTTCAGCGGTCTCGGTTTTTTCTTCTGTTCCGGGTCACCGGGAACACACAACAAGCGGAGCCGCCCGCCGACGGGCTGTCTCCGCTTATTTTGCAAATTATTTTCTCAGACCGAGTCTCTCGATCAGAGAACGGTATCTCTCGATATCCTTCTTCTTCAGGTACTCCAGCAGTCCCCGTCTCTGACCTACCATCTTCAGCATGCCCCGGCGGGAGTGATGGTCCTTGGGGTTCTCCTTCAGATGCTCGGTGAGCTCCTGAATTCTTGCGGTGAGCACTGCCACCTGCACTTCGGGCGAACCGGTATCACCGGGAGTCCTGGCATACTCGTTGATAATAGCTGTTTTCTTTTCCTTGGAAATCATTCTTTTTTACCTCCTGTTTTGCGTGCGTTCGGAAATGCTCTCCCGAAGCGCACATTGTATCGCCGGATACTAAGACCGGGTCGGAGCGTCCCTGAACTGAGCATCGGCTGAGTGCACTTAAATATAATATCACATATTAGGAATAATGTAAACCAAAAATTATTGTTGTTGGTCTCGCAAAATTGTCACTGCCGGTCTTGCAGATCGGCGCTGTCAGTCTCGCAGTATCCTTACGTATTTCACGGGCGTCCTGTAATTGTATGTGCTGATCTTGATGCCGGTTCTCTTGTTGCTGGCGTGTATCACCTGGCCGCCGCCGATATAAAGCGCCACATGGTTGATATGTCCGCGGCTGTTCGCATAGAACACAAGATCGCCGGGCTGCAGCTCGCTCTTGCTGATCTTCGTCCCCTCGTTTGCCTGCGATGCGGCATGATGGCTCAAATAAACGCCGAACTTCTTGTACACCGACATTGTGAACCCGGAACAATCCGTTCCCTTTGTCAGACTGCTGCCGCCGTACACGTAAGGATTGCCCAGGAACTGTTTTGCATACTCCACCAGCTCTACCCGCACATCGGACACGCCCTGACCGTACAGCAATTCCGTCATCGTGATCGCCGTATCCAGCTTTTCCTCCACCTTGACGTACTGGGCGGAGATATACGCCTCTTCATCGTCGATGTAGACCTTAATCCAATCGCCCACTGTCTCGATGTATTCCAGCTCCTCGCCCTTGGGTATCTGGGTCAGCACTGCGCTTCCCAGGTCGGCATCCTCGCGCACGTTCAGGCCGTCCTCCTGGGAGACCGCCACCGTGTTCACCAGCTCGTTCGCCTTCAGTCTTGCGTCGGGACCTGTCAGCAGATAATCCATGCTGACATACCCCTCCACTTCACCGGATTGGATATGCGCCCAGCCGTCCGCCGTCTCCAGGACCTCGCAGGCGGAACCCTTCGGCATTTTCCCCGCCAGCTTTCCGTCGGTGGAGGGAACGGCACGGACATTCAGATTGCCGCTGTCCACATCGGCGATGCCGATATTGGTATAACCCCAGGAGGCGCCTATGGCATCCTCTGCGGCCTGCAGATATTCCTCCGTTGTCAGATCTTTGTCCAGAACGGCAGCCACGCCGCCGGAATAGAGCACGTCGCCTGTGGCGGCGGACGCGTGTATCGGTATCAGTGACAGACCAAGGAACAGGCCTGCCGATGCAATCAAAATTTTTCCTTTCATGATTTTCCCTCTGTCTGTATTTCTGAGATTAATTTCAAGGTATTTACGAAATTATTACAATTTTGTTACATTCCATCTCAGATTATACATGCTAAGAGGCATTATGTCAACATTTTCCTTGCTGCATTTCCATATCTTTTTTCAGTCCGCAGCATACTGCGCTCCTGCAGCGATATCCTCCGCCAGCTGCGCCTTCAGCGCCTCAACACTGTCGAACCGTTTCTCCGGTCTGCGAAATGCAAGAAGGTACACCTCCGCATCCTCCCCGTACACTTCCCGGTCGAAATCGTACAGATAGGACTCCACTCCCAGGATGCGTTCTTCGGCAACGGTCGGCTTATATCCCACGTTGCTGACCGCGCGATACCGTTTCCCCTGCAGGCACACCCTGGAAAAGTATACGCCGTTCGGGGGCAAAAGCTTGTTTTCCCCCGGCAGCAGATTCACCGTAGGGAATCCCAGCGTCCTGCCGAGGTGCATGCCGGGCACTACCTTCCCTGCCACAGGGTAGGGCATGCCCAGCAGCCTTTCCACCTGTGCCATATTGCCTGCCTCCACCTGCTCCCGCACATAGGTGGAGCTGATCTCCCGCTCCTGAAAGCATACCTTGTCTATGATCTTCACTTCAAATTCCAGGGACTTTGCCATGCTCTTCAGAAGCGCCGCATTTCCCGCCCCCTTCGCTCCAAAGGAAAGGTCGCTTCCGGCCGCCACAAAGCGCGCTTCCATCCGTTCCGCCAGCACTTCCTTGACAAAGCTTTCCGGGGACATTGCCGCCGTCGCCGCCGTCATCGGAAATTCGATGAGAATATCCACCCCCATCCGCTCAAAGAGCATTCTTTTTTCCTCTCTGGTGGTCAGTTCCTTTCCGTCGGACATACCGAAGAACACTGCGGGGGCAGGATCGAAGGTAAACACACAGGCAGCCAGACCATCTCTCTTCCGGTCCAATATCTCCTCCAGAAGTCTCCTGTGGCCGATATGCACCCCGTCAAATTTGCCGATGGCGGCTGCCGTCTCTCTCTCAAGATAAAAATCCGATGTACCTGCAATGATCTCCAAATATACCACGCTTTCCGCCTGTATGTCCCGCCGGATGAGCTCTCTGTCATCTGTCCGGAAACATTTTGACAGGCACGTACTTTCCCTTCTCTGTCTGATATGCATAAATTCCCGCAAAGCTGCCGTCCGGGCGGTAGAACCGCACCCATTCCCCTGGGGCGTAACGCTCCTGCTCCGCCGTCTGCTCCGGCGCGATCAGATTCCCGTTCTCCAGCAGTCTGCCCATATCCTTCCTGACGTGGAGGGCGGGACAGTTCACGAACACGCTGTCCATAGGGCGGACAACGTCCGTAAGCCTTCCCCCGTCGCGCAGCTCCTGCAGCCGGTCCAGCGTCACGGCGTCCTCCAGCGTAAAGCTGCCCACGGCCGTGCGCCGCAGACTTTGCATGACGCCTCCGCAGCCCAGTCTCTGTCCGATGTCCGCACACAGCGTCCTGATGTACGTCCCCTTGGAACAGAGCACCCGCATCTTCACCACAGGCATCTGTATGCTCAGGATCTCAAGCTCCTTTATTTCCACCGTCCTGGCGCTGCGCTCCACTGTTTTTCCCCGGCGGGCCAGATCGCAGAGCTTTTGTCCGTTCACCTTCAACGCCGAATACATGGGCGGCACCTGATCATATTGCCCCACGAAGCCTTCACAGGCTCTGCGCACCTGCTCCTCGGAGACCTCCACCGCATACCGCGCGGACACGGTGCCGGTGGTGTCCTGAGTGTCCGTCTCCACTCCGAGCAGAAGCTCCGCCACATACTCCTTGTCCCGGTCTGTCAGCATATCGCAGAGCTTCGTAGCGCTGCCAAGACAGATCGGCAGGACACCGGTGGCCGCAGGATCCAGAGTGCCCGTATGTCCTATTTTTTTCTGGCCGCAGATCCCCCGCAGCTTTGCCACCGCGTCGTGAGATGTAAAACCGGCTTCCTTATCCAGAATGACAATTCCGTTGATCATGCTCTCCTCCGCGGACTCAGTCAGCCGCCGTGAGCTGCCTCTCGATATGCAGCGACAGATTGTTGACACAGTCATGGAAGGTCCCCGTCATGGTACAGCCGGCCGCCCTGGCGTGACCGCCGCCGCCAAAATACGAGGCCACCTGTGCCGCATTCACCTTCTCACCGGACCGCAGACTGACCTTGTATTCCAGAGGGCCCGTCTGATACATAAAAATTGCACATTCCACGCCCTTGATATTTTTCAGCTGGTTCACGATCCCGTCCAGATCCTTTGGACCGACCTGATAAATTTCCATCGTCCTGCTGTCCACTGAGCTGACGATACATCTTCCCTCCAAAAAGCGTACGCTCTCCATGAGTGCTCTGCCCATGACCTGGGCCTGCACATAGGTCTTCAGATAAAAGGTCTCCTGGATCAGCCGGGGAAAATCAAAGCCGTACGCTATCAGCTTTGCTCCCTTTTCCATTGTGGCCGGGGCCGTGCAGGAATACTGGAACACTCCGGTATCGTGGATGATGCCGATATAGAGCGCCATGGCGATATCCCGGTCCAGCTTATCCTCCTCCATCAGATCGTAGAGAAGCTCACAGGTAGAGCTGGCCTGCGGCACGATGTGATTCACATCCCCGCTTCCCTCTTCCCTGAGATGATGGTCAATATTGATCCTTTTCCCGGCAGACCGAAAATATTTCTCGGCGCCTCCGAGTCTTTCCGCACCGCAGTCCAACGCAAAGAACACGTCAAAGGGATCCTCCTCCGGAAAGTCGGAATGAATTTCGTCAAAGCCCCTGATCTCACTGAAAATATCCGCCGGCTTTTCCAGATACACCTCCACCTGGGCCGCGGGCAGACACTTCCGCAGATACATCTGCAGGCTCAGCACGGCGCCCACACAGTCTCCGTCGGGCCTCACATGCCCGCTGATACCGATCCGTCCGGCATTTTTACACTCCTCCAACAGATTCACGCTCATAGATCCTCCGCATCCTCCCGATCCTGTGCATTCTGACTGTCCTGTGCCATGACCTCGTCGATCCTGCGGGACATATTCACGCCGTACTCGATAGACTGGTCCATCACAAAGATGATCTCCGGCGTATTCCTCAGATTGACGGTCTTTGCCAGCTGTCTCCTGATATACCCTTCCGCGCTCCTCAGCCCCTCCAGAGTCGCCCTGCGGACCTCCTCGCCGCCCAGCACGCTGATCCACGCCTTGCAGGTCTTCAGATCGGGGGCGACCTCCACCGAGACAACGCTTGTCCAGGGACTGATCCGGGGATCCTTGATCTCCCCCCGGATGATCTCTGCCAGCACCTTCTGCACCTCCCCGTTGATCCGGGTGTTCTTTACACTGTTCTTTCTCATTTCACATTCCTATCCAAACAATAAAATCAACTGTCGCTTCGCTTACCTGGGCACCTCGACCATGATATACGCCTCGACCACATCCATCTCCTGGATCTGGTCAAATCCCTCGAACACAAGGCCGCACTCAAAGCCCTCCTTCACTTCCTTCACATCATCCTTAAATCTCTTCAGAGAAGCCAGCGCGCCGTCATAGATCTGCTCGCCCTGCCGGGAGATCCTGATCTTACATCCTCTCTGGAACATGCCGTCGGTCACGTAAGAACCTGCGATATTGCCGATCTGAGATGCCTTGAAGATCTGCCTTACCTCCGCGTGACCGATCACCTTTTCCTCAAATATGGGATCCAGCATTCCCTTCATGGCCGCCTCAATATCCTCGATGGCCTGATAGATCACCTTATAGAGCCTTACATCAACGCCCTCATGCTCTGCGGTAGCCTTCGCCGTGGCATCCGGCCGCACATTGAATCCGATGATGATCGCATTGGAAGCGCTGGCCAGTGTGACATCCGACTCGTTGATGGCGCCCACACCGCCGTGGATACACTTTACGACGATCTCCTCGTTGGACAGCTTTAACAGAGACTGCTTCACAGCCTCCACGCTTCCCTGGACATCCGCCTTTACGATCAGATTCAGCTCCTTCAGATTGCCCTCCTTGATCTGTGAGAACAGATCGTCCAGAGACATCTTCGTCTTTGTCTCCTCCAGCTTTCTCTCCTTGTTCTGGGCGAGATAAGTGTCTGCGTAGGACTTGGCCGTCTTGTCATTCTCATGGGCGAGGAATACCTCGCCGGCGCTGGGCACATCGTTCAGGCCCAGTATCTCCACGGGCGTGGAGGGACCTGCCTCCTTTACTCTTCTGCCCTTATCGTCGATCATCGCGCGGACCTTGCCGTGACATGCCCCCGCGGAAATAAAATCGCTCACATGCAGGGTTCCCTTCTGCACCAGGACGGTGGCCACAGGTCCCCGGCCCTTATCCAGCTCCGCCTCGATCACCAGTCCTCTGGCCTGACGCTTCGGATTGGCCTTCAGCTCCAGAATGTCGGCAGTCAGCAGGATGGTCTCAAGCAGCGCTTCGATCCCTTCTCCCGACTTTGCGGACACAGGAACGAACTCCGTGCTTCCGCCCCAGTCCGTGGCGATCAGGTCATACTCTGTCAGCTCCTGCTTTACACGGTCGATATTGGCGGAGGGCTTGTCGATCTTGTTCACAGCCACAATGATCTCGATGCCCGCAGCCTTTGCGTGGTTGATAGCCTCCACCGTCTGCGGCATCACGCCGTCGTCCGCAGCCACCACGAGGATAGCGATATCCGTGGAGTTGGCGCCGCGCATACGCATGGCGGTGAACGCCTCATGTCCGGGCGTATCCAGAAATGTAATCCTGCGCTCGCCCACGTTTACAGTATACGCACCTATGTGCTGTGTGATACCGCCGGCTTCCCTGTCGGTGACATTGGTCTTGCGGATCGCATCCAGCAGGGAGGTCTTGCCGTGGTCGACATGTCCCATGACACAGATCACGGGAGGTCTCTCCACCATGGTGCTCACATCCTCCTCGTCCTCCTTCAGGAGCTCCTCGATGACATCCACCTTGACCTCTTTCTCGCAGAGGATCTCGTACTCCATGGCGATGTTCTCTGCGTCCTCGTAGGAGATCTCCTGATTCACGGTCACCACTTTTCCCTCAAGGAAGAGCTTTTTCACGATCACCGAGGGCTGCACCTTCATCTTGTCCGCCAGCTCCTTGATGGTGATGGACTCCGGCAGGGTGATTACCTTGATCACTTCCTCAGCGGTCTCTTCCTTCTTCTTTTCAGGCTTGATGAATCTGCCGGGACGGTTCCTTGCTGCCTCTTCCTCCTCGTAAATATGATCCTTCCTGGAACGTTTATCTCTGTCCTGATTACTTGCCCGCCGCTTTTCATCCTCGCGACGCTTTTCCGTATCCTTGCCCGGAGCCTCTGAAGCAAAGCTCTTGCCCGGTCTGCCATCTCTGAATCCGGTTCCCGATCCGCCATTTCCGCGGCCGTCGCGCGGACCACCGCCAAAACCGCGCCCGCTGCCCATACCAGCGCCCGGACCGCGCCGATCACCTGAAGCGCCTTCCGCACCCGGTCTGCCGCCTTTCTGAAAGCTGCCGCTGTTCCTGTCTGCCTGAGGTCTTCCATTTCCGACGCTGCCTCCTCTTCCCTGAAACTGTCCGCGCTCAGGTCTGTTTCCCTGGTAGCCGCCCTGCATGCGGCCGTCGCGCGGCCGGCTGTCCTGGGTGCGTCCGTCACGGGGCGCTCTTTCCTGCGTCACTCCTGCGGCGCTCTGCACCTTCTGTGCCGGAACATGTTCTGCCTCTCTGGACTGTGTTCCGGTCTGCGGCTTTTCCGTCTGCTCGGACTGCGGCCTGGACTGCTGCTGCCCTCTGGGCGGAACCATCTGCACGCTGGGCGTGGGAGACGGAGGGGTCAGCGGCTTGATGGGACGGGAGGGCGCCTGAGATCTGCCGTCGCCGTATCCGCCTCTGCCCTGACCGCCCTGCAGCCTGCCGCCCTGTCCGGGACGCGGACCGGGCATCTTGGAATTCTGAGGATTGCTCACAAAAATAATCTTCTTTTTCTTTTTCGGCGCCTCCTCTGCGGGTGCCCCCTGGGCCTTTTCCCGTTTTTCCTCCCGCACGGGCGCGGCCTCCTGTACGGCCTCTGTCTTCTTTGCCTCGGAGGCATCCTGCCCCTTCGGCGCCTCTTCCTTGCCGAAAGCCCTGCGCACTAACTGCGCGGCTTCCTCATCTATGGAGCTTTGCGCCACCTTGGCCTCAATTCCCTTTTCCTGCAAAAAGCTCAATATCTCTTTACTCTGCTTATCCAGTTCCTTAGCGAGTTCATGTACCTTTATTTTCGCCATGCTTTCCTCCATTTCTGCCGCCAGCGGCCTCTTACTTCTCTTCCAGTTGTCTGATGATCGCATTTGCCAGTCCGGCGTCGCAGACGCCCAGCGATGACCTCATGTCCTTCCCGATAGCCCGTCCCAGATCTTCCTTTGTCCCGTACATGACAGTCGGGACTCCGTAATAGGAGGCTTTATCGGCGAACAGCTTTCTGGTATTGTCGGATGCATCCTCCGCAATGATCACCAGCGCGGCCTCTCCCTTTTTGATCGCCTCCATCGTCTGGAACTCGCCGCTGCTCAGTCTGTGTCCCTTCGCAGCAATGCCCAAAAGTGAATACACTTTATTCTGCTTCAAGATTATCAAACTCCTTCTCCAGACGATCGTAGACTTCACCCGGAATGCTCATTTTGAAAGAGCGCTCAAGACCTTTATTTTTTCTGGCCCGTTCAAGACACTCCCTGCTCCTACAAACATATGCGCCTCTGCCGTTCTTCTTTCCTGTAACATCCAGACAGATGTCATTTTCGGCCGTTCTGAGGACCCGCATCATTTCTTTTTTTCCCTTCATCTCACCGCAGCCCACACACTGCCGCAGAGGAATCTTTTTTGCCATACGCTCTCCTACTCCTCATCGGGGGCGCTGTCCTGCTCTTCAGCGTACCCGTCCTCCTCGTAGCCGCTCTCCTCGTATGCGCCTTCCTCGTATTCATCATACCCTTCGTATCCGTCATCCTCATACTCGTCGTCCATGTAATCCTCATAGCGGAAGCCGGGCGCATCCTTTGCCTGAGTCTCGGATTTGATGTCGATCTTGTATCCGGTGAGCCTTGCCGCCAGTCTCGCGTTCTGACCCTCCTTGCCGATGGCCAGGGACAGCTGATAGTCAGGCACCACCACCTTGGCCGTCTTTTCGTCGGGATCTGCGAATACCGCCACGATCTTTGCCGGAGACAGAGCGTTCTGGATCAGATTTCCGGGATTCTCATCCCAGTTGACAATGTCGATCTTCTCGCCCCGCAGCTCCTCCACGATCGCATTCACCCTGGCGCCGTTCATGCCCACACAGGCTCCTACGGCATCCACATTGGGATTGTTGCTCCAGACTGCGATCTTTGTACGGCTGCCCGCCTCACGCGCAATGCTCTTTATCTCTACGGTACCGTCCTTGATCTCGGTCACCTCGGATTCGAACAGCCTCTTCACCAGCTCCGGATGTGTGCGGCTCACGTTGATGCGGGGCCCCTTGGGCGTGTTCTTCACCTCCAGCACATACACCTTGATGCGCTCGGTGGGCCGGAACACCTCGCTGCGCACCTGCTCGCTCTCGTTCAGCATAGCGTCTGCCTTGCCGAGGTTGATGCTGATATTTTTGCCTATATACCGCTGCACCACACCGGTGACAATATCTTTCTCCTTCTCATAATACTGATTATAGATAACGCTGCGCTCCTCCTCGCGGATCTTCTGAAGGATCACGTTCTTTGCATTCTGAGTGGCGATCCGCCCGAACTCCTTGGAGTGAATCTCCACGTGGATCATATCGCCCACCTTTGCCTTGGAGGAGATCTCCTTCGCACGGTCCAGCGAGATCTGCAGGCAGTTATCCTCCACGTCCTCCTCGGTCTTCACTACCTCCTTTTCCGCGTATACAAGAAAGTCACAGGTGTCGCGGTCGATCTCCACATGCACGTTGTCCGCTTTTCCAAAATGATTCTCGCACGCCTTGAGCAGAGAGTTCTCTATGGCTCCGAACAGCGTCTCTTTGCTGATCTCCTTCTCCTTTTCCAAAATATCCAGTGCTTCCATCAATTCCTTGTTCATCATTTCCTCCATTCCGGCTTTCTGCCTGATTTACATTGATCGTTTTCTCTTATATGTCTATGTCTCTCAAAAATCCAAAGCAAGGCGAATCAGTGCAATTTCAGAGCGTTCAAAGGTCCTTTCCCGATCTCCCTCCCGGATGACGATGCTCTGCGGGTCAAAGCTCTCCAATATGCCCGAAAATTCCTTGCACTTATCGATGGGCTTATAAAGCCTGATCTCGACCTCCTGACCGACAGCCGTTTCAAGATGCCTGTCCTTCTTCAGTGCCCGTCCCAAGCCGGGGCTGCTCACCTCCAGAATATAGGCATCGGGAATAAAGTCCTGACGGTCCAGCTCATCCGACAGTGCGCGGCTCACATTCTCACAGTCCTGAATGTTCACGCCGCCGGGCTTGTCAATATAAGCCCGCAGATAATAATTGCTGCCCTCTTTCACATATTCCACATCGTAAACGGATACGCCGTTCGCCCTTGCAACAGGCTCCAGCAGTTGTTCCGTCCGCGACTCGTAATCCTCTCTCCGGGACATCTGTGCCTCCTTTGATGCGCCGTGCGCATGGTGCTCTCCTTACATCAAGAAAGAGTGGCGCTTGCCACTCTTACTTCAGTAAACATCATTAACAATGAAAAGTATAGTCCCAAAATCAGAAAATGTCAACATTTTCCGTGAAATTTTATACTGAGCTCATTTGACCGCAAAGCCGTCGTTCCTGTCCGTGCGGAATGGCGCCAGAGGAAGTCCGTTCCTGCCAAAGAGATATACCTGCGCATAATTGGTCCAGAGATATCTGGCAAACACCGGCTGCCGGATCTTCTCCCCGCGGACATGGAGGCACAGCTCCCCTGCCTTCCTCTCTATCCCGGTGACCTCTGCGGGCACATAGGCCCCGTCGGCTCCCGCCACCTCAAAGCTCCCTGTCTCCTGACCTGAAAAATTCTTTTCTTCCGTCTGCGACCGGTAGAGCAAGCCGTCTGCGGCACCCGAAATGTGCAGCACCAGCTCCCCCTCACCGGGCTCGGCCCAGGCAAACCGCGGGCCCTCTGCATCCTGAGCCTCTCTGCCGTAGGCAATCTCCAACGCCTGGGCACAGAGGCGCTCTCCTATCGCTTTCTTGGCCTTGGGGTGGATCTCGTTGAATTCCCCCTGATCGATCGCACAGGCCATCCCCGTATTCCGGACGGTCCGATACACTCTGTCCTGCGCCTCTCTGATCAGGCACCAGTTCTTAAAATCAGGGTCCTGTCTGTAGCGGTGCATGGGCAGCTGTACGAACAGGAAGGGAAGTTCGTCGTCTCCCCAGTCCTCACGCCACTGGCGTATCAGCCGCGAAAAAAGCTTATAGTACAGATGGGGCAGATGATCGTCGCTCTCCCCCTGGTAGTAGATAAAGCCCTTCAGCGTGTAGGGCAGCACTCTCCTGACCATGCAGTCATACAGCCCGCACGGCCGGCAGGGGTTGCTGCAGCCCAAGGGGCCGGGATAACGGTTCTCCCCCAAAATTTCCTCCACCTTGTCCCACTCCATATCGGGATGCTCCCGATACAGCGCTTCCATCCTTTTGTCGTACTCCGCCTGAAGGACGGTGTACTCCCTGTACTCCCGCAGCTGCTGCTCCTCCGTCCTGCCCTCCGTGGCCTTCCGGTAGATATCCAGATAGATGTCCAGCTCCCTGTCCTCCTCCAGAGCCTCCTCCGGTATCCACGCCGAGGCCGAGGTGCCTCCCCAGTTGCACCCGATGATGCCCACCGGCACCTGCAGCTCATTCTTTAATCTGTCGCCGAAAAAATATCCTACCGCGGACCAGCAGCGGGTCCCGGAATCGCCGAAGCACTCCCAGGCGGTCTCCTCCTCAGACCGGAAAAAATCCTCATCCATGTAGGCCCGCTTTTGCGTGTAATAAAATCGCAGCATTCTGTCTGCGGGGCGATCCAGGGCATCCCGCTCCGCACAGTTCTGCAGCTCCAGCTCCATGTTGGACTGGCCTCCCGCAAGCCAGACCTCGCCTATGGCAATGTCCCTCAGGACGACCGTCGTCTCTCCGTCCGTCACCGTCAGGGTGTGATCCAGACCTGCCCGCAGGGCCGGCAGATACAATTCAAAGCGACCGTCCTTCACCGCGGCGCGGCCCCTGCCTTCCTGCTCCTCATCCTGTCCCAGCACCTTGCCGGAGAGCACGGCCTCCACCACCGCATTCTCCTCTCCGGAACCGAATATCACAATGCTTTTTCCTCTCTGCAGCACGCACTTGTCACTGAACACTGCCGCCAGCTTCAACCTGCCCATTTCTTCCTCCTGTTCCGCAGCACGCTCCGCCAAACGGCTGCGGATTCCTCTACATGATCACCGTCACATCTGCGCCGCCCGTCGGCCTCAGCACCGCCGTGCCGCTTTCCATCTCGCAGGACGCGCCCTCCACGGAAGCGGGCCTGCCCACATTCTCCAGGCGTATGCTGTACGCCTTTTTGCTTTCCACATGAATACGGTAGGTGCCATCCTCATTGGTCACAGAGGCGCTGAGCTCCTGCTCGTTCTCAGGACTGTAGATGACTGTACCTGCAGTGCATCCCGGCTTCACGGCATATACGCGCAGCACCGCTCCGTCCGCATAATCGTATACCGCATCGCTGTCGCAGGCGCCCATTGCTATGATACTGTTCTCCCGCACATACAGAGGGATGCTCAGATAACCGTGCTTTTCACGGTACCATCTGCCGCCCTCCTTCACTTCCCCGCTGAGCAGGGAGGTCCAGGTCCCCGCCGGCAGATAATATTCCGCCATGGACTGATCGTTGAAGATGGGAGCCACCAGCAGCGAGTCGCCCAGCATATACTGTCTCGCCAGATAGTCGCAGCAGGGGTCGCCGTTAAACTCCAGCACCATGCTGCGCATCATGGGCACGCCCGTCCTGGAGGTCTCGATAGCATTGCGGTATAAATACGGCATCAGGGACGCCTTCAGCTTGGCAAAATACCGGACCACATCCACAGCCTCCTCGTCATATGCCCAGGGCACCCGGTAGGAGGTGGAGCCGTGGAGACGCGAATGGGTGGACAACAGTCCGAAGGCGCTCCATCTCTTGTACACATCCGGGGTGGAGGTATTCTCAAAGCCGCCGATGTCGTGGCTCCAGAAGCCGAAGCCGGAACTGGTGAGAGAAAGTCCGCCGCGCAGGCTCTCTTCCATGGACTCATAGTCCGACCAGCAGTCGCCGCCCCAGTGCACCGGGAACTTCTGACAGCCCGCGGTGGCGGAACGGGCAAAGAGGACAGCCTCCTTCTCGCCCTTTTTCCTCTTTATCACATCGAACACCAGCCTGTTGTACAAGTACGGGTAATAATTGTGCATCTTCACGGGATCGGATCCGTCATAATAAACGCAGTCGGTAGGGATCCTCTCGCCGAAATCCGTCTTAAAGCAATCCACGCCCATATCCAGCAGGGCTTCCAATTTCTCCGCATACCACCTGCAGGCTTCGGGATTCGTCACGTCAATGATGGCGAGGCCCGGCTGCCACATGTCCCACTGCCATACGTCGCCGTTGGGCCGCTTCAGGAAATAACCGCCCCTGACGCCCTCCCGGAACATGGAGGACTCCTGGCCCACATAGCTGTTGATCCAAACGCAGATCTTCAGGCCTTTTTCCTTCAGTCTGCGCAGCATGCCCTCCGGGTCCGGGAATACCGCGGAATCCCATGTCAGGTCGCACCACTTAAATTCCTTCATCCAGAAGCTGTCAAAATGGAACACCTTTAAGGGAATGTCCCGCTCCTTCATTCCGTCCACAAAACCGCTCACCGTCTTTTCGTCATAATCCGTAGTAAAGGAGGTGGACAGCCAGAGACCGAAGGTCCAGGGAGCCGGAAGAGATGGCTTGCCCGTGATATCGGTGTAACGCATCAGCACCTCCTTCATGGTGGGGCCGTTGATCAAAAAGTAATCCAGACATTCTCCGGGCACGGAAAATCCCACCTTGGCCACCATCTCGGAGGCCACCTCAAAGGAGACCCGCTCCGGATGGTTCACGAACACACCGTAGCCCCTGTTGGAAATATAAAAGGGGATGTTCTTGTAGGACTGCTCTGTGGAGGTGCCGCCGTCCTCATTCCAGATGTCCACGGTCTGTCCGTTCTTCACAAAGGGCGTAAAGCGCTCGCCCAGGCCGTAGATCAGCTCGCCAACGGACAGGGACAGCTGCTCCCTCATGTATGCATCCGCAGGGCCCCTGTCATAAGCCGGCCCTCTCCAGTCAGTCTTCACATAAGCCAGATCCTTGGAGCCGCTTCCCGTGATCCGCTCGTCGCCCCGAAAGAATCCCATGGTCCCGTCGGCCTTATTCATCTCAAGCCGCAGACTGCCGGAGCTTACGATGATCCTGTCTTCCGTCTCCTCAGACCTCAGGCCGTCCGCACTGCCCTCCGCTATGTCAAAATGCGGCGCCCTCTCGGCCAGTCCCATATGGTGATACGTCTGCACCCGCAGCACTTCCGGCCAGGGAGCCGATATCCTGACGGTCAGATTTACTCCGCCCAGGGTATCTCCTCTTTTGGTTATCCTCTGGGTGGGCGCACAGATCGTCACCGCATCCTTTTCCCTCTTTACAAAATAGACCTGGGCCGGCGAAAAACACTCGCAGCCTTCCCTCTGCAGCCAACATCCGTTACTGAACTTCATCTACTTATCCTCCTTCTCGCGGTATTCTATCAGCTCGTACGTACTGTTCCGGCTTCGCTCCACCATACACTGATACACCCGGTCACGAAGCTCCTGCTGCCTCTGGCGCGGCTTCAGGGCCGGGTCCGGGAAAAAGGGGCCGTCAATATAGGTGACTATCTGCACCCTTTCGCCTCTGCGCCCTCTTCTGCGATAGGTGTTGGTCAGGGAGAACACGGGACAGCCGAACTGTACGGGATATTTAAAAGAGACATCCTTAAAGGGCCGGATGTGAGTATAATACGGCCAGATATGCGCCTCCGGATAAACGGTGACCGAATGGCGCTTTTTGATCTTATCCTCCACCGCTCTGACAAAATGCTTCATTCCCTCCAGATCTTCGGGAATGGGGATGGCCCCCAGCAGCTCCACCAGCCAGCCGATGCCCGGAATAGACACATTGGCCGGAGACACAATAAAAAAATTTCTCTTGGGGTAGTCCGCTATGCTGGGAATGAAGGTGTCCGCGAAGGGCTGCGTGTGATTTCCGTATATGAAATAGCCGCTGTCCCTGCATTGCTTCAGCTTTTCCTTCCCTACGTAACGGTGGCGGAACTTGAACAGTAAATACAGCAGTTTTACAGGCATGCTGAGCACGTTTTGAATCACAAGAGAACTCAGGTCCCACAGCGGACCGTGAAAGTAGGCGAAATCCTTGTCTATCGTTCTCGGCGTGATCCTGGCCTCCGAAAACTCCTCGTTCAGCGGGTCACTGTAGTAAATCACCCTTTTCTCATTCTCTTTTTTCATTGTTCTCCTGCTGGCTCCTCACACGCCGCTGTGGTGTAGACCAGGGGGATGCCGTAAAAGTCCTCGTAGATCCGTTTCCAGACCTCATAGTTCTTATCACGCATGGCATCCACCTGCGCTCTCTCCGAAAGCTCCTTTTCGGGGTAGATGGGCTTCTCGATAAAGACGGTATACTCCTGAATGGGGAAGCCGTCCTCCCCGATGCGGTCACTGTCCTCCATGGCAATAAAAATAGGGAGTACGGGCACGCCGTTCTTCACCGCAAATTTGAACGCACCGTTCTTCAGCGGCTTCGGCTTGCGATAGTTCCACCAAAGGCTCTGCTCCGCGTAGATCAGAATAAAATCTCCCCGCTGCAGGATCGTGTCCACCGCCTTCAGGAAATTGTACATCGTCTTTTTGTTCTGGCTCAGCGGCAGTGTGTCGCAGTTGCGGAACAGAAAACCGTACAGTCCCGGAAAATTGGTGTAATTTCCCTCCCGTATCACCTTGAACAATTTCTTTTTCCGGTAATGAGCGCTCTGGCGGAACACCTTCTCCACGGTAAAACAGTCAAAGGGATTGAAGTGATTGCAGGTGAGCACGGCGCCCCCGGCAATATTGTTCCAGTTCTCCAGTCCCTTCACCCCTTTGATGACCAGCTTCCTCTCCCGGATCAGTCTGTCCACGAATGCCTCGGCAATTTGATAAGCAGCCTGCGCCTTCAGCCGACTCGCCGGCTTCTGGCGGAGATAGTCGATCTGATCCGGTTCAAGGGGAATGGTGGGCGGATCCTGCTCCGCATCCTCGTCGAAACGCCCCTCCCGCTCCAGTCTCTCTATTGTCTGCAGGACCGCCAGCCGGCCGGGATCCTTTTCCGGGACAGCCGCCCTGCCGCGGTCTCTCAACGCGCCTATTCTCTTTCTCACTTTTCTGCCGCTCATTCTCTGCCTCCTGTCTGAGACTGCCGCACCGTCAGTGTCCGTGCCTGTACCTTCGCACCGTCAGCGTCTATACCTTCTGTCGTCGCCTACGCAGTCGGACTCGCGCTTTGCAAGCTTTTTCAGCTTATCGTGGGCCTGGGCATCCCGGAAGCGGTCCTCCTCCGTATAGTTCTCCCTGATCTCCTGAATTCTGTCAAAGTATTCCGTCGCCTGGGCGTACATCCAGAAGAATTCCTTGTACAGGATATCCTCAAAATGCCACGGCTTAAAGGCAAGATTGTAGTGAACCAGTTTTACATCCTCAGGTCTGATCTTCGGATCCTCTATGGGCATCCTGTTCCACACCCTGTCTATCAGCTTTACCCGTCCCTTGCACAGGCGGTTCAGATAGTCCTGATCCTGGGCGACGGCGAACCTGATCTTATCCAGAAGATAAACGAATTTCTCCTGAAATTTGAACCGACGCAGCTGGTGCAGGTTCATCAGCAAAACGCCCGCGTTGAAATACCTGTGATAATCCGCAACGCCCACGACCTTTTCCACATAAGTCTGGAATACCGGGTTGAACTGGATCACATCATCCGGCGCCGCGGCCACCAGATTATCGCCCAGATCTGTATGGAACAGATTGGCAATGTCATCCAGTATCACGATGTCACTGTCAAGGAACAGTGCCTTGTCATACTGGGGATACAGGTTCGGAATAAAGAGCCGGAAATAAGTGGTCTTGGAGTAATAATCTCTTGTGTAGAGCTTATCCTTGATCTTTTGAATATAGTAATTCAGATCCACGAACTCAATATTTACATTCTCCCGCTCATATTTTGCAATGCACTTTTTATTCTCCGTGCTGATATCCGTGTGAAGCACCTTGATGCTGTAGGTATTCTCAGGTGAAGAATTGTCGATCATGGACTGTATTGCCACTGCCAGAAAGGGACAGTAATTGTCATCCACTGAAAAGAAAATCGGTATTTCCCTGGATCCTGCCGAATTTTTATTAGTCATCTTCACGGTCTCCTCCCATATTTGTATCGTATTCCGCTTTCCGGGCCAGATATTCTGCAAGATCCTCGTCAAAGGCATGGCAGTTCAGCTCCCGGTGGATTTCCTCCACCTGCCACTGCTTGTAATTCTCCGTATGAGGATAGGGCAGGAACATCAGTCTCTTGCAGAAATGGCACACGACGGTACCCTTTCTGTCGAATCTTGACTGCTCGTTGTAGATTCTGGGGAGCAGCAGCTTTCTGGTAGTAGAGCGGAAAATAGCGGACTGATCCGCGAAGAGCATCTTTTTGTTCCTGATCAGCTCCCGTGATTTCCGCAAAAGCCCCGTCTCCCGGATCCTTGCCATGTTGAGCAGGAGCATCCCGGCGTTAAAATAATCCGGCCGGATCAGCCAACAGCCATATTTCTCCTTTACGGCCGCATACTCGTAGTCCGTCACATCAATGTCCCAAAGCTGCCTGATGTCACCTGCTATCATAATGTCAATATCCAGATACAGCAGCTTGTCCGGCATACCCGGCACAAGATCCGCAAGCAGTCTGAGCAGGGTGTACGGAGTGCAATAAGCCCCCTCGTTGACACAGTGCCCGAACTCCCTCTCGTACAGATCGGTGACATCCAGCTTTTCCACCCGGTTGTCCCGGTTCTTTTCCTTTATCACTCTGTCCAGAAAGGCGATCTGCTCATCCGTAATTGCCACAAAATCCTCCCGCAGCCTGCTCAGATCCATGGTCATCACAAGGCAATGCACCGCCTCACCGGTCCTGTTGGTCATCGAAATCAGCTGCGTCAGCGCTCCGTCAAAGACTTTTCTGTTCCCGCATATAAGTAGCTCGATCATGTGATACCCCTTGTCTGCCGAAGCGGACATCCCTGCGGCGCAGTCATTCCATAACGGAATACTGCATCCACTCGTAGAGAAGTCTTGTCCCCTCGGCGGTCTCCGGCGGCAGCAACGCTCTGGCGACCAGCTTCGGCTCTTCCCCGGAACCGCTCTCTGCAGCGCCTTCGTCCACCCGCTGCAGACAGGCATAATCACCGTCGATACGCACCACAACATATTCAAATCGGTTCATGACCATCCCCCCCGGATCACTCATTAAAAGCTCTACAATAACAATACATGGTTCTTAATACTATGTCAAGAAAAAAGGCCGCGACACTGATTTCTCAGCGCACGGCCTCTGTACTGCCTGTGTTGCTTAGTACGCTCCCATGCCTGCTCCGGCGGGCATTGCCGGGGTCTCTTCCTTAATATTCGCCACTACGCTCTCGGTGGTCAGCAATGTGCTCGCCACGCTGGTAGCGTTCTGCAGAGCGCTCCTCGTCACCTTTGCGGGATCCAGAATGCCTGCCTCGACCATGTTCACATACTCTTCCTTCAGAACGTCAAATCCTATGCCTACCTCGGACTCTTTCACCTTGTTGATGATGACGCTGCCCTCAAGACCTGCATTGGCAGCGATATGGAACAGAGGAGACTCCAGGGATTTCAGGACAAGCTGAGCTCCGGTCTTCTCGTCGCCCTCAAGAGTATCCGCCAGTTTTGCGACCTTCTTGGCCGCATGGATATAAGCGGAGCCGCCGCCGCAGATGATGCCTTCCTCCACTGCTGCACGGGTAGCTGCCAGGGCGTCTTCCATACGGAGCTTTGCCTCCTTCATCTCGGTCTCGGTAGCCGCGCCCACACGGATCACTGCCACACCGCCGGCAAGCTTTGCCAGTCTCTCCTGCAGCTTCTCTCTGTCGAAGTCAGAGGTGGTCTCCTCGATCTGCTTCTTGATCTGGGCAATCCGGGACTCGATCGCGGACTTATCGCCCTCACCGTCCACAATGACGGTATTTTCCTTCTGGACCTTCACGGACTTTGCGCGGCCCAGCATGCTCATCTCCGTATCCTTCAGCTCATAGCCAAGCTCTGAACTGATCACGGTGCCGCCGGTCAGGATCGCGATATCCTGCAGCATATCCTTTCTTCTGTCGCCGTAGCCGGGCGCTTTCACTGCCACCACATTAAAGGTCCCGCGCAGTTTGTTCACAATCAGGGTCGTCAGCGCCTCACCCTCCACGTCCTCAGCTATAATCAGCAGCTTTGCTCCGGACTGTACCACCTGCTCCAGCAGGGGCAGGATTTCCTGAATGTTGGAAATCTTTTTATCTGTAATGAGAATGTAGGGATTCTCCAGTGTGGCTTCCATCTTGTCCATATCGGTAGCCATATATGCGGAAATATAGCCTCTGTCGAACTGCATGCCCTCTACCAGATCCAGTTCGGTCTGCATGGTCTTTGACTCCTCGATAGTGATCACACCGTCGCCGCTGACCTTTTCCATGGCGTCCGCCACCAGCTTGCCTACCTCTTCATCACCTGCGGAAATGGCTGCCACTCTTGCAATATGGTTCTTGCCGTTCACCTTCTGGCTCATCTCTGCGATAGCCTCTACGGCACAGTCGGTGGCCTTCTTCATTCCCTTTCTCAGGATGATGGGATTTGCGCCTGCAGCCAGGTTCTTCATGCCTGCATTGACCATAGCCTGCGCGAGAACGGTAGCGGTAGTGGTTCCGTCACCTGCCACATCGTTGGTCTTGGTAGCTACCTCCTTCACCAGCTGGGCGCCCATATTCTCAAAGGCATCCTCCAGTTCGATCTCCTTTGCAATGGTCACACCGTCATTGGTGATCAAAGGCGCACCGAACGATTTATCCAGAACTACGTTCCTGCCCTTGGGGCCAAGGGTCACTCTCACGGTATCAGCCAGCTGATTGACACCGGATTCCAATGCTGCGCGGGCCTCCGCGCCGTATTTGATTTCTTTTGCCATGTTTTTTGCCTCCATATTATATGATAATTTCTTTGTTTATTGTTACGAGCGATGACACGGTGCCTACTGAATGACAGCCAGGATATCATTCTGTCTCACGATAATGTACTCCTCATCCTCCAGCTTGATCTCGCTTCCCGCATATTTGGAGTACACCACCTGATCGCCGACCTTGACTTCCATCTTGATCTCCTTGCCGTCCACGACGCCGCCGGGGCCGACCGCTACCACTTCTGCCTGCTGAGGTTTCTCTTTATTCTGTCCCGGAAGTACAATGCCAGACTTTGTTGTCTCTTCTGCCGCCAACTGCTTTAACACGACTCTGTCGCCCAAAGGTACTAATTTCATGATTATGCCTCCTATATCTGATTTTGTTAGCACTCTTTTGATTCGAGTGCTAATCGTTAAGACATATATTAGTTTTATAAGTAGGTGTTTGCAAATATACTCACGCTGATTTAAAAGAATTTTTCTCCTGTTATCTCTTTATATCTCACTTTTTCTTATATTTTCTTAATTGGGTCTGAAACAAAAGATTTTATATTTACTTTATAATTACAGATCCGCGCTCTTTTTTCCCGCGGATGAAAAAATAAAAGGCCTGTCCGCAGCCGGACACGCCTTCCTTCCTCTCGTTCCCGATACGCCCCAGGGCCATGCATCCTCTGGGCTCAGCACATGACCTCCAGATACCCCAGCAGCTTGCTCATGTCATACTCCTCCAGCACACCGAGATTGGAGTCGTAGAATTTTCCGTCATAATGGACCAGATAATGACAGAAGCGCCCCATTTTTTCCATCATGACACAGCATTTCGGCAGCCTTGCGCTCCGCCCTTCGGTGTACACGATGGTGTCGCTGTGCGCGATCCCATAATAGTTCAGGGCAGAGATCACCATTCCCATAGTGGCCTGCCATTCCCTGCAATCCATGACCTTGCTGACATCGGCAATGGTCACGCCGGCCAGCATGGCCACACAGGCCTGACCGCAAAGACCGTCCTTGGGCTGAATGATCACCTTGATACCGTCGATCTTGCGGATAGGCGCGTCAAGGCTGTAGGGGCTGTCCTGATCCATCCGCGTCAGGGAACCGGACACATGAAGAATGATCTCACGGGGCACTCCCGGCTCAACGTCCACCGAGGCACCGTCCTCAATGTACAATACATAATTTCCCTTCTCCTTGGGCCGAAGCTCACATGCGAATGTCTTATCGTCCAATATCACCTCGGCGGAAATCACGTCGCGCTGTCGGCAGACCTCCCATATGTTAAATGGGATCCGGATCATGTAGCCCTTTTCCTCTTTTTCCACCGTGGACTCAAATAAATATCGCATGTTATCGATCCTCCGTTCCGGCGTATGCTCCGCCGTTTCTGTTATTATACCAGACTTTTCCTCTGCTGAAAACATTTTTTCGTTTTCTTTCTCAGGCTTTTCTCCGCACCTGAGAGGGCGATACGCCGTAGCGTTTCTTGAAGAGCTTGCTGAAGTGGTAGGCGTCGTTGTAGCCCACCGTGGCCGCCACCTCCTGTATGCTGCCGTCCCAGCCGCCCTCCAGCAGCTCTCTGGCCTTCTCCAGCCGAATATCGATCAGATGCCGTATCGGTGTCGCCCCGGTCTCGCTCTTAAATATTTTGGATATGTAGAACGGACTTAAATACATGTTTTCCGCAATCTGGTCCAGAGAAATCTTCTCGCTGAAGTGATCTTCGAAATAGCCGATGATCTGGTCCACCACATACTTTTTGTTCACGGACTCAAAGGCATAGCCCCTTGGACGCTCAGCAGGCTCACACTGCTCCCTGAGCACCAGCAGGATCATCTCTATCAGATAGGCCTTCATCATATAATACCGCCCCTGTCGGCAGACGGCGTTCTCCTCCTGCATGGCGGCGCAGAGCCTGAACAGTCTCCGCTTCAATTCCCCCGCGGTATGGGTCAGCACCTGACCTCCCGGCAGCGGTATGGCGTTTTCCGGAAGCCCCTGAAAGTGAACGCCGGAAAAGCCCACGAAAAATTCCGTGGCCGGCACCGCAATATCCGGACAGTACAGCGCCTGATGGCGGACATTGGGCCCGAAGATCAACAGATCGCCCTCCCGGACGGAAAGCATCTCACCCTCCACAAAGTACCGCCCGGAACCCGACAGTACAAAAGCCATCTCGGAATAGTCATGGCTGTGATAGCTGTCCTCGTTCTTTTTGCTCTCTCTGGTCCCCTTCCATGTGAACAGAAAAGTAGGATCCAGATCTTCAAATGCATAGCCTGCTATGCTCTGGCCGGTCTTCATTGCGGAGCGACCTCCGTTTCCAAAATTTTGACGATCCGTGCGACACTGCGGGCGCTGTGGCCTTCTGTCCTCATTTTACATGCTTTTGCGCAAATTGTCATCTCTTTTTCCTTCTACAGAAAGGACAAAATTTTACATCAAGGCAGCAAGATACTCCATTTTCTTTTGCCGGACGCAACGTAAAATGGAGAATATCCGGAGGAATGCTTATGACACCGCTGAAATGGTTCTTATCGTTTCTGAAAAAGTACAGACCGCAAATGATCCTGGGCATTGCGATGACCACCGTCATCGCCGCCCTGTCCATCGTCAACCCTTACCTGTCCGGCATCATCGTGGACGACGTGATCACCGCCGGCAGCTATTCCATGCTGCCCGGACTGATCGTATGTCTTCTGGCCGTCACCCTGCTGACCAGCATCCTGCGCTTTGTCTACCAGGTGGTCTTCGAGATCGCTTCCCAGGGCACCCTCTACGACATGCGCTCCAGAGTGTACCGCAAGCTTCTGGAGGAGGATTTCGCCTTCTACAACAAAAAGAGGACCGGGGACCTGATGAGCCGTCAGACCGGCGATATGGATGCGGTAAGGCATTTCGTAGCATATGTTATTTATGTGGTGTATCAGAATGTGCTGCTGTTCCTCTTCGCACTGCTGATGATCTTTACCGTAAACGTCAAGCTGGCGCTCTGCATGCTGACGGTCCTTCCCTTTACGGCTCTTGCCACCTACCGGCAGTCCAGGGAAGTGAAGCCCGCCTTCCGGCGGAACCGCGAATGCTTTTCCTCCCTGAACGCCTTCGTCCAGGAGAATATCAGCGGCAACCGCGTGGTGAAGGCCTTTGCCAAGGAAGATTACGAGAAGGAAAAATTTCAAGCGGAGAACGGCCGATTCCGGGATGCCCAGCTCAAGGCTTCCCGGATATGGATGAAATACGTTCCTGTTTTCGAGATCCTGTCCTATGCGCTGACCGTCATACTGATGCTCTACGGCGGCTACATGGTGATCCGGGGAGAGATCACACTGGGGGATCTCGTAAAGGTGAACGGTTACCTGTGGATGCTGAACATGCCCCTGCGCATGGCGGGCTGGTGGGTCAACGATATTCAGAACTTTGTCACCTCCATAGAAAAGATCTATTCCACCTACAGCGAGGAGCCGAAGGTGAGGACTCCCCGGACAGGCGGTATCCACGAAAAGCTGAAGGGGGAGGTAGAATTTCGGAATGTCTCCTACCGGGCGGACGACGAGGACATCGTCACCGACATCAGTTTCAGCGTGAAGGCCGGACAGACCGTGGGCATCATCGGCTCTACCGGCGCCGGCAAATCCACCCTGATGAACCTGCTGTGCCGCTTCTACGATACCACCTCCGGTCAGGTGCTGGTGGACGGACAGGATGTGCGCCATATGGATCTGTATAATCTGCGGGACAATATCGGCATGGCAATGCAGGACGTGTTCCTGTTCTCCGACACCATCGAGGGAAATATCGCCTACGGCCGACCGGACTGCAGCTTTGAGGAGGTCAGGCGCGCCGCCATCATGGCGGACGCCAACCACTTTATCAAGGCCATGCCCGACGGCTACGACACCATTGTGGGCGAACGCGGGGTGGGGCTGTCCGGCGGACAGAAGCAGCGGATCTCTCTGGCAAGAGCGCTGCTGAAGGATCCTTCCATCCTGATCCTGGACGATACCACCTCCGCCGTGGACATGGAGACGGAGAGCTACATACAGACACAGCTCAAGGCCATCCAGAAGAGCTGTACCGTTTTCGTCATCGCCTACCGCATTTCTTCCATCAAGGACGCGGACCTGATCCTGGTCATGGACGGCGGCCGCATTATCGAGCAGGGCACCCACGACTCTCTGGTCGCCCGGAACGGATATTACGCCAGGGCCTTCCGCAACCAGTACGGCGAGATCCCCTACGACCTGTTAAGGGAAAAACGCAGGAAACACGACGGCGCCTGATCCGCAAGCTCCGGGAAAGGTATGGTTTCACATTATGGCGAGAAACAGATATGACATGGATGAAATTCTGGAGGACAGCTTCGACCTCGGCCAGCTCAAACGCCTGGGCGGATACATCTCGCCCTACCGGAATAAAATGACAGTTGTTATTATATTGATGCTGACCTCCTCCGCCCTGACAATGGCGGTTCCCATCTTCTTTCAGCGGATCATGGATGTCTACATCCCCGCCAGGGACATGCGCGGCATTGCGCTGATGAGTCTGCTGACCTTCGCCGTGGCCGTCTGTTCCGCCGTCGCCATGCGGTTTAAGATCAAGACCATGAACATCATCGGCCAAAGCATTATCCACCAGCTTCGCACGGATATTTTCTACCATCTTCAGGAGCTGCCCTTTTCCTACTATGACGACAGGCCCCACGGCAAGATCCAGGTCCGGGTGGTCAACTATGTGAACAGCCTGAGCGATCTTTTGAGCAACGGTATCGTCAACACCGTCACCGACCTGTGCAACCTGTTCTTTATCATTATATTCATGCTCCTGTGCGACGTAAGGCTCACGCTGATCTGTCTGTGCGGCCTGCCCCTGCTGGCTGCGGTCATCGTATTCATCAAGCGGAAGCAGCGCAGGGCATGGCAGATCCAATCCAACAAGCAGAGCAATCTGAACGCCTATATCGCCGAGAGCATCAACGGCATACGGGTGACCCAGTCCTTTGTCAGGGAAAACGAGAACAGCAACATTTTCAACGGTCTCAGCGGCAGCTACCGCAAAGCCTGGATGCGCGCCGTAAAATTCAACTTCACCATGGGCCCCAGCGTCGACATGATATCGGCCATAACGACCTCCTTCATCTATGTTCTGGGCATCCGCTGGATCCTTGCCCCCGACGCCACGCTCACCGTGGGCGTGCTGATTGCCTTTACCGCCTATATCGGGCGGTTCTGGGCCCCCATCAATACCCTGGCAGGCTTTTACAACTCTCTGCTCACCGCCATCTCTTACCTGGAGCGGATCTTCGAGACCATCGACGAGCCGGTGCTGGTAAAGGATGCGCCCGACGCCGTTCCCATGCCGCCCATCGTGGGTGAGGTGGAATTTCGGAACGTGTGCTTCAGCTACGAGGAGGGGCACAGGATCCTGGACAATATCAATTTCATTGCCCCTCAGGGCTCCACATACGCCTTTGTAGGCCCCACCGGCGCCGGCAAATCCACCATCGTGAACCTGCTCAGCCGTTTCTATAACGTGGATTCCGGCCAGATCCTCATCGACGGCACGGACATTTCCACCGTGACCATACGCTCCCTTCGCACACAGATGGGCGTGATGATGCAGGACAGCTTTATCTTTTCCGGCACCATTATGGATAACATACGTTACGGAAACAGGGACGCCACAGACCAGCAGGTGATCGAAGCCGCCCGGACCGTCTGTGCCCACGAATTTATCTCCCAGATGGAGAACGGCTATTACACGGAGGTGAACGAGCGCGGGAGCAGACTTTCCGCGGGACAGAGACAGCTGATCTCCTTTGCCCGCGCGCTGCTGGCCGACCCGAAGATCCTGATCCTGGACGAAGCCACATCCAGCATTGACACAGAGACCGAGATCCTGCTGCAGAAGGGTCTCACCGAGCTTCTGAAAGGCCGCACCTCCTTTATCATTGCCCACAGGTTATCCACCATCAAGAACGCCGACTGCATCCTGTACATCGACAAGGGAGGCATCCTGGAGCGCGGCACCCACGAACAGCTGCTGGCCCAGCGCGGCGCCTACTACGAACTATACATATCACAGTATGATTTCTTAGCATAGCCATGCAGAAAAAGGCCGCCCAAAGCCCGGAGGGAGCTTGCTCACTTCCGGGCTTTGGGCGGTGTTTTTCTATACGGCGCAGCCGTTCAGCGGGAGAACATCCCTGCGTTCTCCCGCTGGGCATGGCACGGCAGGCGCGGCATGCCGCTGATCCGCTTATTCCTATTAATATCTTATTGTTATTGGCGGCGTCTGCGGGTCTTCCGCAAACCGCTTCGGTTCGAACCGGCCCTGCGCCAGCGCCGATTTCTCCACATAGTCGATGACCCCGTCATGCTTAAAGAACACATGAGGTCCGGTCCCGTAAATAGCCTTATAAAATCCGAACCCCGGAAGCCAGTCCATATTGCCCCGATAGATCGGATGGAATTCCCTGTCGTAGACATTGAACTGACGCCCCTTCTGCTGTTCCTCATCCAGCATACCGTTCACCCATTCCTCATAATAATAGGTGCCGTCAAAGCTTATTTTCACGGCAAATTTATCTGTTTTCTCACGGAAATCCTGAAAGACCGCTTCATTTTTCCCATTCAGATCGCAGGTATACAGAACATTTTCCTCCACGATGGAATCATCGAGGGATTCCATGGGATAATTCTTGTCGTAGATCAGTCTGTCATCATTACTGTGAGAAAGCACCGGCTGCGGATATCCATCGAAACCTTCTTCCTCCCCTAAGAGCTGTACGGTCTCTCCGGTCTGAATATTGCAGGTATACACCCGACTGTAAAAAGTCTGGCTCGCGTCCATATTTCCCCAGTTCACGATCAGCAGATAATTACCCTTGGCATACAGATAAAAAGTGGAAGAATCCAGCTCGGACTCGAATATTACCTCCGGCTCCGTGTCCGGCTGATCCATGGGCACACGGACTATCTTCCCTCCATCTGTCACCCTATCGCCGTTGATGGCGGAGTATAAATAACCTCTGTGTATAGCCAAAACTGCATTTTGGGGCACCTTGGTCAGGCGTTCCCGCTTAGAACCGTCCGGAGAGATCTTCACAAGACAGTTTTCCTCTCTTTTTTCCGTAGCGTTGAATCCCTCTATGGTATAAATCTCGTTCTCATAATACTGGATGAAGGGGAGCACCGATCTTCCGGCCAAATACGCATTACAGTAATATACCTTTTCGGAATCCGTTTCCTCCGTGTGCCTACAGTCCGGCTTATTGCACAGGGGAACGGACTCCATGGTCTCCTTGTCCGCATAAAAAATAAAATGACCCCAGAGGTAATAATATCCTGTCTCGCACTCTGCAATGAAGAGTCCGTCTGTAGCGGCCTCGTACATGAGCGGATAATCCGTTTCCGGCACGTAGGCATTGCCTGGGGCGTTATCGTCCTTACCGCCGCAGGCGGTAAGGGCGGAAAGCACAGAGACGATGCAGAGCATCGCGGCGATAACTTTTCTCATTCTTCGGTTTCTCCTTTAAGGGATGGATAACTTGTAACTAATGTTGTCGAAAAACCATTGTAGATGATTTTATGTGTACCAATGACTCGGACATTTTTCACATTAATGTCTTCAGGGCACGCAGAGACTTCTGCAAAAAGCTCCGTAGCTGCCCCGGACCTTGTTGTTTGCACCTGCCTAAAATTCTCCTGATTAGGACCATAGTTATAGTCGTATCTTACCGTTACGATCATGCCTGCCACAGCCGGAAATCTTGACATAGCGCTCCCGCTTCCGGAATCTAATGAACAGGATGCCGAAAAGATTTCCCCGGCAAGCTCAATGCTGGCGGTCTGTGCAGCAAATGCGTCTATACCCATTGTACCCAACATAGTCACCGCAGCCATAACAGCCAATCCTTTTTTTAATTTCAGCATAATTCTTCTACCTCCTCTAAAACACAATATTGTACCGCAATAACCGCCAATCTGCTGATTCTTATTACGTATGCCACATTATTGATGGTGTCTGCGGGTCTTCCGCAAATCGCTTCGGTTCGAACCGCCCCTGCGCCAGCGCCGATTTCTCCACATAGTCGATGGAGCCGTCAACGATATTTTTAAAGAACACATGAGGTCCTGTCCCGTAAATAGCCTCATAAAATCCGAACCCCGGAAGCCAGTCCATATTTCCCTGATAGAGCAGATGGAAGTCCCTGTCGTAGACATTGAACCGACGCCCCTTCTGCTGTTCCTCATCCAGCATACCGTTCACCCATTCCTCATAATAATAGGCGCCGTCAAAGCTCATTTTCACGGCAAATTTATCCGTTTTCTCACGGAAATCCTGAAAGACCGCTTCATTTTTCCCATTCAGATCGCAGGTATAAAGTATATTTTCTTCCAGCACCGGTTCATTTATGGATTTCATGGGATAATTCTTGTTATAAATCAATCTATCATCATTGCTGTGATAAATCCCCGGCTGCGGGTATCCATCGGGACCTTCTTCCTCCCTCAGGAGCTGTACGGTCTCTCCGGTCTGAATGTTATGTGTATACACTCGGTGATAATAAGTCTTGCTCTCGTCCCTTTTTTCCGCGGCGTTGAATCCCTCTATGGTATAATCTCGTTCTCATAATGAAAGCACAGAGAGAATACAGAGCATCGCGGCAATATTTTTTCTCATTCTTCAATTTCTCCTTTAAAAACTCGAACTCTCTTCACCTGCTTGTAATCCCCTGAGTAAGGCCACAAGTACAGTCGTATCCTGCCGCTACAATCGTATTTGATTGCATGGATGTCCGTAAGCTATAGCAATAATATCAATTAACAGAAAATCTGTCAACGAAAAAAAGTTTAAGAATTCTTTCACAACTCTTTAAAAAGTCTTTAAGGCCATTGACTAGTTTTCTGTGGGTCCATACAATTATGAAAAAATCGGAAAACGGTAATACATCAACAGAAATGGTACAAATCTATGAAGCTGTTAAAATATGAGCTGTTAAAAATAGGTCATAACCGATTAACTGTCGCCCTGTTCCTTATTTTTCTGGCGGTGAATCTGCCTTTATTCCTTTACACGGCCCGGCTTGCGCCGGCCGCCCGGAGAAGCATTCCTGAGCTTTAACAGCATTATGGAAAGAGAACCGGTATTCGACACGGATGAAATAGTATATCTTGATTATCTCACCGAGCTGGAGGGAGAACTGACCGAACAGAAGGAGGAACTTATCCAAAGGAAACAGGCACGGTTCGAAAATCTGTCCGTGGAAATGAGCCGTATCGCGGAACAGTTCGCGGAAGGCAAAATTTTAAAAAGCAGATATGACTATGAAATGTTCCGGCTGGATGCCTTTCACAAAAGGCAGGCGGGATTTCAGAGAATATTGAAGCAATACGATTATATCAAATCTCTTCAGAATAAGGGGATGATCCATATCATGACCCCTGCAAAGAATGGTATATTTATGGCATGGCGAAAGCCATAGGAAAGTGCCCATGACGGGGCGCTAAAAAAGCGTCCTGAGGACGCTTTTTTAGCGCCGACCGGAGCGAAGCGTAGAGGCAGCCTCCCGACTCTTAATGACCGGCTTGCCGGTAATAAACGTACATAGTACGTTATAGGGGAGGTGGCGTTATATGACAGCTTTTGAAATCATTTCGATTTTCATCGGCACATTAACTTTATTGTGTGCCTTTGGCAGCCTGATTGCAGCGTTGCTTGCCTTTCTCCAGAAGAGAAAGAAAAAGCGAAATAAAAATGCCTATCCTGTCTGCAACACAGGATAGGCATTTTTATCCGCCATTTTTAAGCCATCCTACAAAACCATCAGCAGCGTTCCCGCTCCGATCAGGATACAGCCGATCACTGATTTTGCCGTAAATTCTTCGTGCAGAAAGACGAACGCCATCACAAGGGTAATGACTACGGACAGCTTATCGATGGGAACGACCTTGGACGCCTCTCCCATCTGCAGGGCCCTGTAATAGCATAGCCACGAGGCTCCCGTAGCAAGGCCGGACAGGATCAGGAAAATCCAGCTTTTGGTGCCGATCGACCGGATGCCGCTCTGCTGATGCGTAACGAGCACCATGACCCATGCCATGACCACGACAACCATTGTGCGGATCGCAGTGGCAAGGTTGGAGCCAACGCCTTCAATTCCTATCTTTGCCAAGATTGATGTCAGCGCGGCGAAGACCGCCGAGCCGAGCGCTAACCAAAACCACATCGTTACATCCAAGCCTCCCCTGCTTTCAACTGCATAAGCACAGCTCAGACAGGAGCATTTTGATCTGCGGAATCCGCCTTTTGGGCGTTGGCCGCAGCCTTTTTCCCTTTGATCGAAAGAAGAATGATCGCAGCCAAAAGGGCAACGGCGATCGTAAGCTCCACGAAAAATACTATCTTATTGGCCGTATAATTCTCTTCGCTGAATTTAAGGGGCAATACATATTTTTCAATGTCCGCCTCGTCTTCATACAGCCCTGCCTCTTCAAACCATTGCTTCATGTATTTGTACAATTCGTCATCTAACGTCAATAGACCGCCTGTAATCGGTACCGGCTCCGCATCGGTCAAAGTCATTGTGCCGTGGCTGAGCTCTTTGAGCATATCGTAATTATCGCTCTTTGGGCTTGTTTCCAGCGCCACGTAATAGAGTTCTTCGCCTGCCGCTATAGGCATGATGTAATAATAAGTGACATCGCCTATCAAGGTCGAATTATCGTAAGTGTTCGTCTGAGTCGACGTTTCCGTGCCGAAGCACTCCAGCAGAATGGGAAGCTCTGTCTGGATGGCAAGTCCGCGCTTCAAACGGCTCGCATCGGTCAGAGTGTCCTGATAAATATCCACGGGCCGGCTGAAGGATATTTTCGTGATAGCGCTTCCTCCGTACATTAAGACGAGCACCAGAATCAGGATAGCGATACAGGTATTTCTTGCTACTTTATACATTGCTTTTCCTCCGTTTTGTCATTGCGTGTATTCCGCCGGCCTGCCGAGCATTGCTCATTTTACCGGCATTTAAAGATTATTATACCCCCCCGCGTTGGTTTGTCAATGTATTTCGGCGACTCTCCTGCCCTGCCCTCCCTCGGTTCCCGACACCCCGGCGGACCTGCAATTCTTCGGCGCCGGCAATGCTATATCTCCCGCGGATCCCTTTTTTCCTTCACCGTCTCAGCCAGCCCCTCCCTGCTTTCGCAGCCCGCCTTTTCCAGGATATGGGTCATGTGCTTCTTGACCGTGGTGTCGGAAATATACAGGGTCTGGCCGATCTCCTTGTTGGAAAGTCCCAGGCATACCAGTCTGGCCACCTCGGCCTCCCTGTCCGTCAGCCCCATGGCCCGGAACCGGAAATAGACCGTCTGGCTGTCCTGCTCCTCATCTTTTTCCTCTCCGTCCGTCTCCTCCATGAAAGAAATCGCCATATTTTCCAGCCGAACGCGCAGCGGAATCAATACCAGAGAAAAAACGGCCCAATACAACAAGCTCAAAAACAGCGTATTGGCAATAGGCCCCAACAATTGCTCCAAGGGCACCATGTCATAAAGCGCATCTACCATGCGAAATCCCACGGCGATCACGCCCTCCAGCACCACCACCTTTACGGCGGCCTCCATGGCCCCGGCCGCCCTCTGCAGCTCCATCCGGGTGACGCCCTTTCTTCGGGCAAATACGATCCGAAGACCGTTGGTCAGATCCCTTCCGATTCCGGTCACCGCCATGAGGAACAGAAAGAACAGCGTAAGCCACAACAGCAGCGGTCCGTTAAAATATCGGTACAGTCCGGCCGGACCTCCCGCATTCACTGCCATCAGGGCGAGGAGGAACACCGCCGCCCCCGGCAGATACAGCCACATCCTGTTCCTCGCGCCCGTTCTTATCCTTTCCGCAAATCTCTTCATGCTCTTACCTCCTGCTATTTTTTCTGAAAACCTGCCATGTCCCTGAGATTCCTTTCCATCAAAAGCGCCTCCCAAAGCTGTCGCCGTTCCCTGCAGGTATCTCCATGTTAGCATAGCTGTTCCGGCTTTTTCCATACTACCAAACAAAAAAGAGGTAGCATTTTCATACTACCTCACCGATCCTTACCTATAAGCTGCCCCCGGAAGGACTCGTCATATCCCCAGCACCAGCGTCGCCACCCGGAAATACACCAGCAGGGACAGTGCGTCCACAATGGTGGTGATAAATGGGCTCGCCATCACCGCCGGGTCAAAACCCAGCCGCTTTGCTCCCACGGGGAGGAGGCATCCCACCAGCATGGCCATCAGCACCGCCGCCACCAAGGTCATGCAGACCGTCAGCGCAACGAGTACCCCCACACGGTCAAAGATCATCAGCTTTACAAAATTGGCCGCCGCCAGGGTCAGACCGCACAGTATCGCCACCCGGATCTCCTTCCAAAGCACCTTGGGCACGTCCCGATAGGTGATCTCCCCCAGCGACAGTCCGCGGATCACGGTAACGCTGGCCTGTCCGCCGGCGTTACCCCCCGTGTCCATCAGCATGGGGATAAAGGCGATCAACGCGGCATATACGCTCAGTGCATCCTCGAAGGAGCTGATGATCGCTCCGGTAAAGGTCGCCGACACCATCAAAAGCAGCAGCCAGGGAATTCTCTTTTTATAAGTCTCACCCACAGAAGTGCGCATATACGGCTTGTCGCTGGGCACGATAGCCGCCATTTTCTCCATGTCCTCCGTGGTCTCCTCCTCCAGGATATCCACGATATCGTCCACGGTGATGATTCCCACCATCCGGTCCTCGTTGTCCACCACGGGCATGGAGGTAAAATCGTATTTTTTAAATTGAGCCGCCACCTGCTCCTGGTCCATCAGCGTATTGATGGAAATCACGTTCTCGTGCATGATATCGCCGATGATCTCATCCTCACCGCTGAGCAGCAGATACCGCAGCGCCACTGTTCCCACCAGCCGTCTTGTGGAATCCAGCACATAACAGATATTGATGGTCTCACTGTCCAGACCTACGGTGCGGATACGCTCAATAGCCTGCGCCACCGTCAGGTTCTCCTTCAGCGACACATACTCCACAGTCATGATGCTGCCGGCAGAATCCTCCGGATACCGCAGCAGATGATTGATCGCCTGGCGGGTGTCGGGACGGGCATTCGCCAAAAGCTTTTCCACTACGTTTGCCGGCATCTCCTCCAGCAGGTCAACGGCGTCGTCCGCCATCAGATTGTCGATGACGTTCGCCGCCTCCCGGTCGGACAGCGAAGTGATGATCAGCTGCTGGCTGTCAAGCTCCAGATAAGAAAAAACATTTGCCGCCAGATCCTTTGGAAGAATGCGGAACACCTTTACCAGCGCTTCCTCCTTCAGGTCCTCCATAAGAGCGGCGATATCCGCATCATTCAGCTCTGCCAGGAACTGGCGGAGCCGGGTATACTGCTTGGAGTCAAGGAGCTCCTGGAACTCCTGCAATTCTATCTTTTCCATAGCATTTCTCCTTGTATGGTTCTTTCTGAGTCAGAGCACAAAGGCTCCGGCTACTTCGACCCGGAAGAGGGTTATCGGAACTGATCTTTTTGCTCTTCATCAAAACCACCACCTTTCAAAATGCTTTTTTGCTTCCTTCAGGGACTTACCCTAATATATTCTAGCTTTCCGGTCCGTCTTTGTCAACGAAATAAATCTCCCTGAGCGTTCTAAATTCCACCCTTCCGCCGGTCGCCCCCGCCAGCTCCTCGCGCAGAGCTTCCGCTCTTTTGACCGGCACGCGGACCAGCAGCGTCACCGTGTCTGTATATTCGCCGGAGACAGGCTCGATTCCCGCATTTCCCAGCAGATAAAGGATCTTTCCCACACCGTTGTAGTCCGTGCGGATCTCCGCCTCCAATCCTCTGCGCATGGTCCCTATCACACAGTTCTTCAGCCCCTCCTGCACTGCTTTTGTGTAGGCGCGCACCAGCCCGCCGGTTCCTAACAGTACACCGCCGAAATATCTTGTCACCACCACCGCCGCATTGCGTATCCCCTCTCCGGTCAGCACCTCCAGCATAGGACGGCCTGCAGTGCCGCTGGGCTCACCGTCGTCGCTGCAGCGGGTCAGCTCCCCTCCGGTGCCAATGCAATAGGCCGAACAATTGTGCCTGGCATCCCAGTATTTTTTCTTCATCTCTTCAATAAATGCCGCAGCCTCCTCCTCGCTCTCGCACCTTCGGACCGTAGCGATAAAACGGGATTTTTTCTCCACGTACTCTCCCTGTCCTCCCTGCAGCAGAACACGGTAGGAATCCGGTCTGTTCTCTTCGCTCTTCATATAATAACACCCGCAATTTATTTTGTCACGCCATCGGCGGACAAATTTAGGATAGCATAAATTCTTAAAAATGTGAAATAATTATGAAAATAGAAAGAAATCCTTTATTTACATAGCAAATTTTGGTATAATACAATATAGTTTTTTGGATCGAACAGAGGTGAACGCAATGAATTACGGCAAAAACGGTGTACGTGCAAAGCAAAAGGCACTGAACTCCAAAGCGCAGCGCTGGGAGCGCAAGATCCTGCTCACCGCGGTAAGGCTGATACTGACAGCATTTGTCGGCGTCGTCATTTGCGCGGCGGCAGGCGCCATCGGCATATACAGAGGCATCCTGTCCTCGACCCCCACTATCCGGCTCAGCGATGTAGTAGCCATCGGTGAGGCGACCATCGTGTATGACTGCGAAGGGAACGAGATCGATCAGTATGTCAGCACAAATTCCAACCGTATCCAGATCAACAATATGGATCAGCTTCCGGATTACCTTGGACAGGCCTTTGTGGCCATTGAGGACGAGCGTTTCTACCAGCACAACGGTATCGATTTCCAGCGAATCGTGGGCGTGGGATGGCTCTTTGCCAAGAGCATGGGGCAGGAACGGCAGGGTGCCAGCACCATCACACAGCAGCTGTTGAAAAATACCGTTTTTACGACATGGACGGAAGAGAACGGCAATCTGATCAAACAGATAAAGCGGAAGCTGCAGGAACAGTATCTCGCCCTGGAGATCTCCAAGTACTATTCAAAGGAAGATATTTTGCTGCGATATATGAATGCCATTAACCTTGGGCAGAACACTCTGGGCGTAGAGTCGGCGTCTCTGCGGTATTTCGGCAAATCCGCCAGCGATCTGACGATCTCCGAGGCAGCCGTCATCGCCAGCATCACCCAGAATCCGTCTGGCTACAACCCCATTCGGCATGCGGAGGAAAACAAAAGGCGGCGCCAGGTCTGCCTGGACAACATGCTGGAGCTGGGTTTTATCAACGAACAGGAGTATGAAGAAGCCATAGCGGACACCGATGCCGTTTATGAACGCATAGACGACTACGATATCACCTACCGTGAAAGCGCCAACGCTACCGCCGGATCCTACTTTTCCGATGCCGTTTATGCTCAGGTGAAGGACGATCTGGTAAACATCAACGGGTATTCCGAAGCGATGGCGGAGACTCTGCTGACCTCCGGCGGCCTGCGCATAGAGTCCACTCTGGACCCCACGATCCAGGCCATCGCCGACGAGGAGTTCACCAACCCGGATAATTTCCCAAAGAATGTGCGCTGGCTGCTGTCATACGCGCTGACCGTCTATGTCACTCCCGAAGAAACGGTCAACTACAGCAAGGAAAACATGACCACCTGGTTCAAGGAGAACGGAAAATCGAACTTTAATCTGATCTTCAATTCTACGGACGCCGCCTATGAGGCTATCGAGACCTATCGGGCGGCCATGATGCAGGAGGTGGGCGTTGAAAATATTGAGGATAACTACGAGGAGTCTATCTCCCTGATCGCCCAGCCTCAATCCGCCATGGTCATTGAGGATCCCAAGACCGGCTATGTAGTGGCCGTGGTGGGCGGCCGCGGCATTAAGGAAGGGCGCCGCACCCTGAACCGCTCCACCGATGCCCTGCGTTCTCCCGGTTCCACCTTCAAGGTGCTGGCCGCATTTGCTCCGGCCCTTGACAGTGCGGGACAGACACTGGCAAATGTCTATCTGGACGCACCCTTTAACTACGAAAACGGCAGACCGGTAGATAACTGGTACGGCTCCAAATACAGGGGGATCCAGTCCATCCGCGACGCCATCAAACAGTCCCTCAACATTGTGACCGTGAAGACCCTGACCGTCATCTCGCCGCAGCTGGGATACGATTATCTGCTGAACTTCGGCTTTACCACTCTGACGGACGGCGTACAGATCGGCGCAGATGTCTACTCCGACATCAACCAGTCCCTTGCCCTGGGCGGCCTGACCTACGGTGTCTCCCCTTACGAGCTGAACGCCGGCTATGCCGCCATTGCCAACAACGGGACCTATGTGACGCCCAAGCTCTATTCACGTGTGACGGATGCCGACGGAAATGTGATCCTGGACAACACCGTCCCCGAATCAAAGCGAGTGATCAAAGAGACTACCGCCTACCTGCTCACCGATGCCATGGTCGATGTGGTGACCAGCGGCACCGGAACAGCCGCCAGATTTCCGGGCATGGCCATTGCAGGTAAGACCGGTACTTCCTCCAAGGACTATGACTCCTGGTTCGTAGGCTATACTCCATACTACTGCTGTACGGTATGGACCGGCTACGACACTCCCATAAATATGGACGATTCCGAACTGCAGGTCTCCAAAAAGCTGTGGCGCGCCGTTATGTCGCGCATACACGAAAATCTTCCGGAAGAAGCCTTTCAGGTTCCTCAGGAGGGGATCGTACATGCTCAGGTCTGCAGCAGATCCGGCAAAAGACCGATTCCCGGATTATGTGACGGCTATGTAAAATCGGAGATCTTCGCGGAGGGCACTGTCCCTACAGAAAGCTGTGATGTGCACTATGCAGGAGATATCTGTCAGTATGACATGCTTCCCGCCAGCCCTGACTGTCCCTTCAAGACCGTAGGCGTGCTGGAGCTTCCTCTTATGGAGGATGCGGCTCTTCTCAGCGGCTCCAACAACATCACCGTCAACCCTGACGGCACACAGAGCGTCGGTCAGCCACGCACTTCCGACCACTGTCAGCACGATGCCGCCTTTTTTGCAAATCCTGACTATGAAACGATTATCAGCAATCAGTGGGCAGAGCTGGCACAGCGGCGTGCGCAGGAAGAAGCACAACAGCAGCAACAGCAGCAGTAGAACTGCTGCTGTTGCTGCTGTGTCTGTCTGATTACAGGCCCTTCAGGCGATCGATCTTGTCTTGCAGCTCCGCCACACCGTTCCTGGCATTCTTCACCGCATTGCACTGCTTCGCAAAGAGCTCTTCGGGGTCATCTCCGTGATGCTCAAAGTAGAGCCGTCCGATTTCCAGATAATTCTTTTTTATGACTTCCTCACAGGTAGAGATCTGGCTTTTCAGATTCATGATTTCCGCCGTTTCCTTTGCCTTTCCCGCCACTTCTTTCCCTTTGGAAGAGATGGTATCTCCAAGTCTTTCAAAAAATTCCATACTTTACCTCCTCGCACTGCACGTTTCCTGTAATTGATACCGGCAGTCGCTTTCTTTATGTTCAGTATAGCTCAAATATTCCTTCAAGTAAAGTTACAAAACCTATGGCACATGTCACAAAATTATGATATACTGTTCAGGGAACGGTTCGTGATGAACTTACGGCTCTATCCCGCCAAAATCAACTTCGAGGTGACATGACAAGATGAACCAGCCCCTGTATACCAGCATGAAAGTACATAACGAAATTGAACTCTGCGAAATATATGACCCGGAATGCAAAAATCTCATCGAACGCGCTCTTCTGAATGAGCGCATTTCTTTCTATATCCATTGGGTCAAGCCTTCCTTTTTCCAGCGTCCGAAAAATGTCTGCGTGTTCTGTGTCAACGAGAATGCAAAAGACGCTGCGGAGGAAATTGTACGCGCCATTTGTGACGAGAACGGTTATCCGGTAAAATTTCTTCTGCGCAGGGCAAATAATCAATATCTGTAATAATGGAAATTATCCCTATGAAAAAAAATAAGATCACACTTACCGAAAACAGAACGGCTTTTGCCGAAGGTATGCGCGACGGCATTCCTATCGGGCTCGGTTATCTTGCAGTGGCCTTTTCACTGGGCGTAGCTGCCAAGAGAGCCGGGCTCACTGCTTTCCAGGGCTTTCTTGCCAGCCTCCTGAACAACGCTTCCGCAGGCGAGTACGCGGGCTTTACCGTGATCGCTTCGGATGCAGGATACCTGGAAATGGCGCTGATGACCCTGGTAGCCAACGCCCGCTATCTGCTGATGAGCTGTGCCCTGAGCCAACGCTTTGCACCGAGTACCCGCCTGATCCACCGGCTGGCCTTGGGCTATGATGTCACCGACGAGCTCTTTGGCATCACCATAGCGCGCCCCGGCGTCCTGAACCCCTGGTACACCTACGGGGCCATTCTCATCGCCATACCCTGCTGGTCCTGCGGCACTGCCCTAGGCGTGATCGCAGGCAACATACTGCCTCTACGGGCGGTAAGCGCTCTCAGCGTGGCACTGTACGGTATGTTCATTGCCATTATCATTCCACCCGCCAAAAAGAACAGAGTGGTAGCCGTATTTGTAGCACTCAGCTTTCTGGCCAGCTTCGGTGCCGCCAGGCTGCCGTATCTGGCACAGCTGTCCGCCGGGACCAGGACCATCCTGCTGACGGTGGTGCTCTCCGCTCTGGCCGCCGCGCTGTTTCCGGTGACTCCAAACGAGACATAAGGGAACGGTGAAAGAATAAAATTTCGGATTTCTATGAAATGGCCGCTGAAGCGGCAGAATGAGTGAAAATATGACGCACAATATTTACATCTACCTGGCGATCATGGCCGCCGTCACCTACATTATACGTGTACTGCCGCTGACCCTGATCCGAAGACAGATAAAGAACCGTTTTTTACAGTCGTTCTTATACTATGTACCCTACGTGACACTGGCGGTGATGACCTTTCCGGCAATCGTGGACGCCACCCAGTCCCCTGCGGCCGGGGCTGTCGCTCTGGCCATAGGCATTTTTGCGGCCTGGAAGGGCGCCGGCCTGTTTCCTGTGTCCGTAATGTGCTGTGCGGTCGTGTTCATTCTGGAGCTGTTCCTTGTCCGCTGAAGCGCTGCACGACGCAAAGAAGCTGCCCGTTTTCCACCGAGACCGAAGCCGCCTCGCCCGTGAACTCATTGCTGATGCCCAAGGGAAAATCATTTCTGAGCACCGCCCGGTGCAGCGGGTATTTCATGCCCTCTACGGTAACGCCCTGAGCCTCCTGCGCCAGTGAGAACAGGGACAGATATCCCTCCATTCCTCTCCGAAAATGCACCGTCTCATTGACGATCACAAAGACCGTTCCTTCGCCGTCGGCCAGATATCCGGCGGCCCCCTGCCCTTTCAGGTACAGCAGACACTGAATGTTGGCCAGCGTATGATCCAGCCGGCCTCCGGTACCTCCATAGATGCAGAACTCCCGATATCCTCTTTCAAGCCCCTCCTTCAGGGCTGCCAGCGTGTCCGTCTCGTCCTTTTCCCGCGGCAGCCGCACGATGCGGTCCGGCATCTGCATTTCCAGTCCTTCCACGCTTCGGGCCGTCTCTTCCCTCACGGAATCAAAATCCCCTAAGATAAGGTCCGGCCTCAAGCCCAATCGCTCACAGTGTTCCAGGCCGCCATCCGCGGCGATCACAAGATCCCCCGGCTCCCTTTGGATTTTTCTTACGGTCAGTTCTCCCGCTCCGACCACAATACATTTTTTGCCCATCTTATCACCTGCAACGCCGTGCTGTCTGCCAGCTCTCGGCTTCGTTTTCAAAGATAATTCTAGCACAACGGCACCTGTCTTTCAACACGGCATGGACACGCCCGGCGGACAAAAAAAGCGGAAGCCTTAAGAACAGTGCTCCCGCCGCTTTTGTCACTCGTCAACAGCTGCCTTCTCCGCCAGGGCCGTCCTTCCTGGGTACTTCATCGGGGATGACATCGTCCCAATCCTCATAGTCGAAATCCTCGTCATAATAATCCGTTGCATCCTGACCGTAGGACACGGTCTGCTTCCTATCCTTTTGCTTAGGATCCATGCTTTCCACCACCTTTCAGAATCATTATTCCCGAAAAGCAGATGAAAATGCATGTTCTGCAGGATTTCACAGGCTTGCCCCTGTGCTTAAATTTGGGCATAAAAAAAGAAGCTTGGCTTCTCCTTTCAGTAATGCTCCGGTATGCCGGCAGGTGACCGTTTCCTCTTCCGGTTACTGCCATTTTTGAGGATGCCGTGATAACACAGGACAAGCACCCTTGAGAGCTGCTGACGGGAATCGGACCCGTGACCTCCGCACTACCAATGCGACGCTCTACCGACTGAGCCACAGCAGCACAGGTGACTGCTTCCGCAATCGCCGTGTTTTATTATAGCAAAGGCACCGTCATTTGTCAACACAATTTGCCCATGCCTTGAAGGATCTGTTCCAATATTGTTGCGGCATAAGAACAATGCCCGGAAAATCAAAGGCACCGTGTATCGGTATGTCGTCACACGGTGCCCCGGCGGATATTTTTTCTATGCTTTTTCCGTAAATGTCGCGCAGGCGGTCTGTTCGCAGTCACAGGCTCCGCATCCCTTGATATCAACATGGTCTGCATGACATTTATAGTTCGTATTGTAGATGCATTTCACGGCCTCGCAGTCGATGCTGATCGTCGGACTGGGATGAACCGTGGAGCTCTTAAAGGAATCTGTCCCTTCCCTCTGTTCCAAAAAGCTCTCGCAGCAGGTCTCATCGCACTCGCAGGCGTGCTTTCCGCCCACCATGATGTCCCCCTTGCAGCACAGATGCCGGTCATTATAGGTACAGTTCTCCACCGCACATTTTAATTCTGCCATATTTGCCTCTCTTTCCGCCGCATCAGCGGCATACGAATTTTACCGTCCCTTACAGTATTCCTCTTTTTGACGGCGGTATTCGTATTTTCCAGGCAATTTTATAAAGCAGAACGGGAACCGGCCCTTGTCATGCCTCCTGGGGTTCTTCCTTCCGGATCTCCTTTGTGCGGATCTCCCTGCAGATCTGACCGATAAATTCATCCAAGGTCTTCTGCCCTTCATCTCCGGCAAAACGGCTTCGGACGGATACCAGATTCTCGTCCTCCTCCTTCTGGCCCACTACCAGCATGTAGGGCAGCTTGTCAAGACGTGCCTCTCGGATCTTAAAGCCGATCTTCTCGGAACGGTTGTCAGTAGTGGCAAGAATACCGTTCTCCTTCAGCTTTGCCTCCACCTTGGCCGCATAGTCCGAATATTTCTCCGAGATAGGCAGCACGCGCACCTGCTCCGGACACAGCCAGGTAGGGAACTTGCCCTCGTATTTTTCAATGAGCCATGCCAGGGTCCGCTCATAACAGCCCATGGAGGTTCTGTGAATGATATAGGGGCGCTGTTTCTCGCCGTTCTGGTCAATATAGTACATGTCGAACTGTTCCGCAAGCAGGGCATCCCACTGAATGGTGATCATGGTGTCCTCCTTGCCGTACACGTTGCGGGCATTGATGTCCACCTTGGGACCGTAGAAGGCGGCCTCGCCCACATCCTCCGTAAACTCGATGTTCAGTTCCTTCAGGATATCCCGGATATGGCCTTCGGTCTGTTCCCAGACCTCCGGTTCCCCGATGTATTTCTCCCGGTTGTTTGGATCCCACTTGGAGAGATGGTACGTCACATCTTCCTCCACGCCCAGCACGGTCAGACAGTATTTTGCCAGTGCGAGGCAATCCTTGAACTCCTTCACCATCTGGTCCGGCCGCACGATCAGGTGTCCCTCTGAGATGGTGAACTGGCGCACACGGGTCAGTCCGTGCATCTCACCGGAATCCTCGTTCCGGAAAAGTGTGGAGGTCTCGCTGTAGCGGCAGGGAAGATCCCGGTAAGAATGCTGAGTCGCCTTATAAACGTAATACTGGAATGGGCAGGTCATGGGCCGCAGGGCATAGACCTCCTTGTCATTCTCCTCGTCGCCGAACACGAACATTCCTTCTTTGTAATGATCCCAATGGCCGGAGATCTTATACAGGTCGCTCTTGGCCATCAGAGGAGTCTTGGTGCGGGTATAGCCCCACTCGTTGTCCTCCAGATCCTCGATCCAGCGCTGCATGGTCTGGATGATCTTGGCGCCCTTGGGCATTAAAAGGGGCAGGCCCTGTCCGATCACATCCACCGTGGTAAAGAGCTCCATCTCCCGGCCCAGCTTATTGTGATCCCGGTTCTTCACATTCTCCCAATAAGCCAGATATTCCTCCAGCTCCTCCTTTTTGTTGAAAGCGGTGCCGTAGATTCTCTGGAGCATGGCATTCTCGGATTTTCCCCTCCAGTAAGCCATGGAGGAGGAAGTGAGCTTGAATGCCTTTACGCCCTTTGTACTCATCAGGTGGGGGCCTGCACACAGATCAACGAACTCGCCCTGTCTGTAAAAAGAAATCTCGGCGTCTTCGGGCAGATCGCGGATCAGCTCCACCTTATAGGGCTCATTGCGCTCCTCCATGAACCGGATCGCTTCCTGGCGCGGGAGCGTAAATTTTTCCAGCTTTTCCCCGGCCTTGATAATCTTCTTCATCTCCGCCTCCAGAGCGTCCAGATCCTCTCTGGCAAATGGCGCGTGGTCAAAGTCATAGTAAAAGCCCGTGTCGATGCTGGGACCGATGGTCAGCTTCGCGTCGGGAAATAATCTTTTCACCGCTTCCGCCAGCACGTGGGATGCGGTATGCCGAATGGTCGCAAGACCTTCCGCATCGCTTGCGGTACAGATTGCAAGCTCACAGTCACTGTCAATGACGGTACGCAGGTCCGCAACCTGACCGTTTATCTTTGCACAGCAGGCTGCCCTGGCAAGGCCTTCGCTGATGTCCATGGCAATGTCAAATGCGCTTTTGCTCTCCGCATATTCCTTGACCGAGCCGTCCTTCAATGTAATCTTCATTTTCTCCTCTTCCTTTCTTTCCTGTTAAAATCCTGCAATGCATTTTGCGCTCAGAGACCCTGCGGAAATAAAAAATCCCCTGCAATAGTATCTCCTATTGCAAGGGACGTATCCTTTTATGGTCCTACGCGGTTCCACCCTTGTTGCAGACCGGCGCATAATGCGCGCTCTGCCTCCTTCATTCGCTCATAACGGGAGCTGCCGGACTTGATTGGAGTCGCTCCGAGACGGTCTTCAGATATCTTCTCGCCGGGCCGCTCTCAGCTCCGCCTATAAATCGGGCGGGCGGTCCTCTCTGGGGTCCGCAGACATCCTACTCTTCTCATCAACGCTTTACATTCTTTTTATTATACACATCATAATACTTTCGGCAATCATTGTAAAGAACTTTTTTCCGTCAAAAAAATTCTTTCCTTCCGTCCGGAACCATTCTATTCCTCCAGCCTGGCAAGGACGGCCGCTTCCTCCGGCCCGCATTCTGCATAGACCTCGCAGATCCGGTCGATCTGTTCCCTGTCTGTCAGCAGGTCCGCCGCGATCTTCTCCGGGGATTCTCCCATCTGCAGCTTGCCGCAGACAAGATGGACCAGAAGACGAAGCTCGCCCTGTTCCATGCCCTCCTCGTATCTTACCTCCAGCGCATCATCCATGTTGAACTGTGTGTACAGCATATTTTGCACCTCCGTCCCGTGCTCCCTTACGAAGTCCGTAAAGATCCCCTCCCGGATGCTGTCCTTCACCGCAAGGGTCACTGCCCCGTCCCGGTCCAATCCCTCTTGTCTGTAGGTCCGGATCCGTTCCATGAACCAGGAATACTCATACAGCGGCAGACAGTCCTGAAGCAGCCTGTGACCTGCCGGGAGATTGATATTGATCATTCTCACTTTTAATTCTAGCATAGGCGCTTCCGTTTTGGCAATATACCCATCCGAAAGTTTTAATACTTTTTCTGCCGGCACGTTCTTTGTCCCGTTGTAGAACAGATAGAATTCCGATTTGTTCTGTCATCTGTCATAGGCAGATCCCTCCTGTAAAATTAGATTTTTGTCCTGAAAAATGCCGCAGAATTGCGAAGAAAATAGATTGAATCTTTCAAGGATAATGACACTATAACAGACCGCAGACGCTTTGTAAAGACAAATTTGCATATTAAAAATAAAATAAATATTCCATCTATATTTCCTGAAAAATGTAATTTGTAATGTGTTCCTGTCAAAATGCAAAAGGAAAATTATATGTTTGCACACAAAAAAGCGCCCCTGTCTCTCCGGACAAAAATGGGACGCTTTTCTCTTTTCCGGCAGACCTCAGGCCGCCTTCATGCTCTTTACATATTTATATCCGCCAAAATAAAATTACTATTTTTCAATCTCGCCAAAGATATAGGCTTCCACATCCTCACGGTCAATATCCAGCGCCACAGCCAGTTCCCCGTAGAGGCTCTCCTCCGCCATATGGAAATATTTGGCGTCCACAGCAGTCACCTTCCGCCCGGACTGTATCCGCTTCTGCTTTCTCAAATAAATCGTCTTGATCAGGCGGACCCACTCCTCGCAGTCATTCGCCTTCATGCACTCCCTGTAGGTCTGCTCCGACAGCTTTTCGTTCACGATGTCAATGGGCGACAATTTCGGTATGGCGTTTATCAGCTCACAGGCTTCCTCTCGGTTCAATACCCTTCTCATCGACTCCTTTGAGGAATCCACCGGCACATAGACTGTGCTTCCTGCCTGATATTTCGGCTTTAAAATATAGTACTTCCTGTCTTTATCCGCACCGGAAATATTCAAAGTGGCAATATCCTCCACCACGCAGACTCCTTTGTTCCCACAGGCTATCATTTCACCGATCTCAAACACGCAAAATCATCCTTTCCAAAATCGCTGCCCCCGCCGCACCGGAGCAAATACCGTTTACATTATCATAACCTTATTTTAACAAATTAGTCAGTCAAATGTCAGTCAATTTTGGCTCTCTGCCTAATTTTTGTGAAAACTGCGCATAGCATACGGATTTTCGCTTGTGCAAAATGCTGCCGCCGAAATGCAAAAATCCGCCGGTGCACTCTTCCTGACGGAATCATGCGCCGGCGGACTGTTTTTATCGGTAATCAGTTTCTCCTGTCACGCGAAGAAATTAAAGTGACGGCCGACGGGAAGGTCCTCCTCCGCAACGGTACTCCAATCCACCTGACCGATCTTCTCGGCCAATTCCTCTACCGAAGATGCATAGACCGTGGTACGCTTCACGGGACCCTCTATCTTTTCTCTGAAATTTTTCTCCACCTCTTCCTTTACCTCATCGCGCTTCTGCTCTCTGTTGCTCTCGCGTTTCTCCTCAATGCGCTCGCGCTGCTTCTCGTTCACCTTCTCCAGCTCCGCAAAATAGGAGACCTCCCCGTCATCGCCGATAACGATTCCCAGCCGGGATACATCCTCCCCCTTTTCTCCAAGCTGATCCTTCATCTCTCCCAGCTTCGACACGGCGTCGTCAAGCACCTTGAGATTCTGATTCTTTACATTCTCGTCGGCTGCCATCTTCTCCAGCTCGTCCGGTGTGAACAGTACGCTATACTGAGCCGTTCCTCTGGAGAGATAGGACGCCGCCTCCTCATCGGACTCATAGTCTGCGACGATGAAGTCCATATTTCCATACTTCTTTTTCAGCTCCTTCAACAGATTCTTGGCGTCGCTGCTGAGCTCCGTCTTCTTGTTCTGTCCGGCCTTTTCGGCCTCCTTTGTCTGCGCCGCAGCAGACGCGCCCGTCTTCTGAGTCTGCGCCCTGTCGTAATAATTGTTCCGATAAATACCGTAGTTTCCGATCTTCTCCATTCTTTTGCCCTCCATAGCGTGGTGTTGACTTGTCTGTAAATCCTTTTACCCGAAAGCCGGTCTTCCGACCTGCTCCTTACAATAATATCGGCCAGTACAGTCCAAAAGTTAATCCCCCGCCAGACAATACATGATCTCCAGCCTGCCGCAGTCGGTGGTAAATTCCAGAAGCACACTGTTGTGGATGTTAATACAGGAGTCCGAATACTCCTCCATAAAGATATCGCCCTTCCACTCGAACTGCGTGTGGCCGTTCTTTAACATGTTGGCCAGGACATGGGAGGAAAAAATATCCCCCAGCTCTATCAACGCCGATCTCTCTATCGCGTCGGGGGCATCTATCTCTCTGAGCTCCAGCCCGCTGATCCGGCTGTAGAGCGTTTTGGCCATCTCCTCGGAAAAGCCGTACAGGAACACATAATTTTTGTCACCGCTGATAATGGTACGCACGATGACCTTTCCCTCTATGTACCCCTTGTAGACACAGGTCCTGATATCGCTGATCTCAACGGAATAGGTGTCGGACAGAAGCTGCCGGGCAACGCGGCGGATCAGATCCTCAGCGCCCTCAAAGCCGGTATTGCTGTCAATGGGCTCATTCCGGACAATCTTCTTATCACAGTCCCGGATATGCACCGCCAGCCAGGTCAGCAGAGTACCCACAAATTTCTTCAACGTCTCCCTGGAAAAATCGTTCTCCACACGCTCCCTGTATGTGCGGATCGTATTTTTGAACTGCTCATGAATCCTTACATGCTCCTCATAGCTCACATAATGCAGCTCTCTCTGTAGGGCTTCCTCCGTCTCAAAGTGACTGACCGTGTAGGACACCAGAAATTCAATGATCTCCAGACACTCCCGTCGGTTCTCCTCCGCATCCGCTGTGGTGGCGATCACAAGCAGCGCCTCGATCTTGTCGAACAGCTCCCTGTGCTGATCGTCTATCTTCTGATTTCCGATCTTATATTCTTCCTTCCACAAATTTCCATCACCCATAAACAACCTCCTGTGCCCCGGACATACTCACTTCCGAAAATATTCTCTCCGAGATCATATCCGTGTGACAATAAACTCACACGCCCCCTCCACACTGTAAATATCCGTAGATTTTGGCATGAAAATACTCTCTCCGGCTGTAAACTCCATCTTCTCTGTCTGCTCTCTGTCGATCCGCAGCACGCCTTCCCCTCTGATACATACCAGTGAAGTAAAGGATTCCTCCACGGCCGGAAGCTCCATTTTCCCCTCCAGCCGGTACTGTGTACACTCAAAGTATTTACACCGGCTGATCACCCGCTTCTGAAAGCCGTCTCCCTCCTCCACCGTATCCTCCAGCTTCTGAGGCTTGTACCGCTCATAATGCAGGACATCCAAAGCCTTTTCAATATGGAGCTCCCGCAGGTTCCCGAATTTATCTCTGCGGCCGTAATCATAAAGACGATAAGTACAGGTGGAACTCTGCTGGATCTCGCAGATCAAAAGTCCCGGCCCTATTGCATGTACCGTGCCGGCCGGAATAAAATATGCTTCCCCCTTCTGTACGGACACTTTATTCAGGATCTCCAGGATCGTGTTGTCCCGAAGCCTCCTCTCCACCTCTTCCTTGCTCACATTTTGCTGAAAACCGCAGTACAAATAGGAATCCGGCTCACAGTCAATGATGTACCACATTTCATTCTTACCGTATTGGTTTTCCGTCTTCAGCGCATACTCATCGTCCGGATGCACCTGCACCGACAAGGCGCTCCGGGCATCAATAAATTTGATCATGATCGGGAACGCTTCCAGAGGCCTGCATTTCCACCCCCAGTTTGCCTTCCCCAGCACACGCAGATATTCCGAGAAGGACATGCCCTTGTGACGGCCGCTGGCCACAACGCTCTGACCGGCCTCATGAGCGGACAGCTCCCAGCTCTCGGCCACCACATCATAGTCGCATTGCTTGTGATACAAGGTCTTCAGTCTGGTGCCGCCCCACAGAAAATCCTTAAAGGCCGGCTGCAGCTTCACGAAGGGTTCCGTCTCCCTGCCCAGCTGATCGTCCGTCAGCTCCTGACGCATTTCCGAAATTTTATCGTCCTCCGTCACATTCTCGCCCACAGATACCTCTATGATGATAAGCGGCTCATTTCCGGCATTGGAGATCCGGTGCAGCATCCCGGTTGCCACCTTTATCATATCGTTCGTGGCATAATGCCCAATATCGCCCTCCAGATCGATCAGTGCAGTCCCGGCCACTATGGACCAATGCTCACTGCGATAGAGATGTCTGTGTGCATAGATGGTGCGTCCCGGATTGATGACCACCTTTTTGACCCGGTAGTGCGGGGTATCCACCAAAAGCTCATAGTTCCCCCACTGTCTGTAGAGGACCCGGCCTCCCTCCACGAAGGAACCGATCTGAGGATTTTCCTCTATGATCTGCTTGAGCTGATCGGACTCTCCCTTTCTCCCCACATATACTACATCCTTGGTATTGACGATTACCGTGTCGTCCAGGCCGTTGGCTACCACCACCCTGCGCGGACACTGATTGATGATATCGGTATTTTGGCACGCATACCGTATCTGCTGCCCGTCCATACCTGTCTCCAGCTCAGTTGCCTTGAGGTCCTCCAGACTGCCGATATCCCTCCAGTCAAAGGAAGCGTGTACCACTTTGGCATTTCCGGTCTTCTCAAAGACCGCCTTCTCCACCGCTACCGCGGGAATCGTCTTCATGACCTCCGGCCCAAAGGTATAGCTGTTCACAGAAATTTCGCGCCTGGCATAGGCCTCCCGGCACGCATCATAGACCGCCGGAGAGGACTGCCGCAGCTCCCGCAGAAAATCTCCCACGCGAAATACGAACATCCCGCTGTTGATTAGATATTCCCCCGACCGTTGATATCTCAGCGCCTCTTCCCTGTCCGGTTTCTCCGCGAACTGCAGTACATCCTCCTGCCGATAGCGGATATAGCCAAATCGCCCGTCCGGCTTTTCGATCTGCATTCCAAAGGTGACCAGCTTTCCCTCTTCGCACAACTCCTTGGCGTGCATCAGATCATCCTTATAGGAATTGCCGGATACGACCTGATCCGCCGGCACTACGAGTACCGTCTCCGAGAGGGGAAGCTGCATACATGCCAGCGTGATCGCTGCCGCCGTCTTCCTGCCTGTGCCCTCATACAGATACCGCCGCACAAGCCCCTGAAATGCGTCGATCTGGTTCTCTACGATAAAGCGATATTCGCTGTTCGTCACAATAATGAATTCATCACAGTAAGGAATATTCCGGGTAATCGTCTCCTGAAGGATCGAGTGATCTCCCTGAATCTGTATGAACTGCTTGGGGAAGTTCTTTCGGGACAAGGGCCACAGCCGATTCCCTCTTCCTCCGGCCAGAATAATACATTTCATAATAGCTACCTTTCCGCCGACACCTACAGCGCAAATACCCTCTTATCCGCCTGACTGATCTCGGCTCCCACCTGAACCTCGATCACGCTTATATCCGTATCTGCGATCAGCGTATGCTTGCAGCCGGCCGCAAGCTGCACCACATCGCCCGGATATACCGTTCTCTCCGCGCCGTCCAATATCACTCTTCCCTTTCCTGAGACCACCGTCCAGACTTCATCTCTTCTCTCATGGCTGTGATACTTCATTTGGCTCCCACGGTTCAGCTGTACCCTGATGGTCAGGGAGTTGGACTGTACATCGATGACCGTGTAGGTCCCCCAGGATTTCTCCGCATACCGGATATCATCGCCGAGCCGTTCCACATAAGGCTTTATGGATTCACTTTTCTCTTTGTCCGCCACCAAAATACCGTCGCTGCTGGCTGCAACGATCATATCCTTGCAGCCCACGCAAAGGATCGGAATATCCAGCTCATTGATCACATTGGTATTCCTGCAGGCTTCATCCATGATCACATTGCCCTTGGCCGTGTCCGTCATCACCTCTGCCATCATGTTCCATGTTCCCACATCCTTCCAGGCACCGGCGAATCTCATCACCTGTATACTGGACTCTTTCTCCGCTACGGCGTAATCAAAGCTGATCTTTTCCAGCGTGTCGTACTTTTCATACATATCCTGATAATGTTCAAAATCTATCCGGCTATGCGCCCTGTCCAGCAGATAGTCCAGCCGGAAAGCAAACACGCCCGCATTCCAGAGCGCTCCCCGGTCAATATACCCTTGGGCCGTCTCCTCATCCGGCTTTTCCTTGAACTCCTTCACCGCGCTCACGGCTTCTGCTGTCTCCGGGATAATATAACCGTATCTATCGCTTGGCCAGGTCGGCTCAATGCCCAGCAAGGTCAGAGCGGCGCCGTCACCTTCTACCAGATTCTCCAGCTTCTTCACCGCCTCATAATACTCGTTCCCCACATAAGGGTCCACCGGACATACTACCACGCATTCCTTTCCGTCCACGCCGATCACATCGTGCAGATAGGCGGCTGCCAGGGCAATGGCTGGAAAAGTATCGCGCCTGCACGGCTCCACGCACACGGATACCTTGTCCCCCAGCTGATTGCGGATGGCGCTGACCTGAGACCTTCCGGTAGCTATGGTCACTCTCGCTTCCCGGTCCACAGCGGTGATCTGCCGATACACCCGCTGCACCATAGATTCATATTGACCGTCTTCTCCCTTGAAAAGCTTGATGAACTGCTTGCTTCTTACATCGTTGGACAACGGCCATAAACGCTTACCGGAACCTCCGGAAAGTAAAATAATATTCATATGAACTTGTCCTCCGGATACACTTATTTATCGGATCCACTGCGCCCATTTTGCCCGATACTCTTCCGCAGTCATTCCCTCGTTTTTCCTGAACATCTGCTGCAGTGCAGCCCTGTCGCCTATGCCCGCCTCCGACGCCACTTCCTCCACCGGCTTGATGCTGAAGCGCAGCAACTCCTTAGCGGCATTTAGCCGCCTATTGTTGATATATTCCTCTATACTGATGCCGTACTGTCTGGCAAACTTCAGACTGAGCGAGTGAATATCCGCCTTCAGCTCAGCCTCGATCCTCTGCAGGATATCGGACGACGCATATTGTCCGTTCAAAAACTCCCGCAGCCGACAGACGACCTGCTTTTCCTCCTCATTCTCTACGTCCGCGACACTGAACACACAGCTGATGATCTGATTCATCAGCCGGAGCAGCAGCTCGCCGCAATACAGTTCGGCCTGCGGATTTCTGTCTTTTTGCACCTCCAGGATCTGTTCCAGCAAATTGTTCCACTGTTCCGTATCCCTGACCCTGAAGATATTTTCCCGACCATTGTTCTTGAGAAAAAGATCATAGTATCCCCTGGCGGCATGTCCGTTAAAATGCACCCAGGCCAACTCCCATGCATCCTTCTCATCACTGATATGCTCATAGTGCTCCGTGCAGTCGATCAATGCGCAGTCGCCCGCAGCGCATCCATCACGTTGAGACTTCCCTTGATATTCACGTCCACGGTCAAACCCGGATTTTTCCATGCAAGACTGGCAGAGCTCTGTGCGGCAAGATGAAAAATATAGTCAGGTCGCACTTCAAACAGTAAAGCTACAATTGCCTCCTTATCCAAAATATCCAGATCTAAAATTTTGGCATTGGGGTTTTCTAGCCTTTCATGCGGCAGCTTTGTTGCATAGACCTCCATATCACTGCGGCACATCTCATCCATCAAATAATTGCCAACAAAGCCGGCCGCGCCGATCACTAAACCTTTTTCATTTTTAACTCACTTAACTATCCAGAGCAATCTCTGCCGCCTTCAGTGCTGCCTCTTTCTTTGCCAGCATTCTGTCATGCTTTGCCATGATCTCTACCAGCTGCGAATAAGAGGTCCTCTGCGGATCCCATCCCAGGAGCCTCTTGGCTTTTTCCGGATTTCCCCACAGATTGTCCACATCTGTAGGCCGAAACCATTCAGGGTTGACACATACCAGCATTTTCCCGCTGGCCTTATCATAGCCCTTTTCGTCCACTCCGGCGCCTTCCCATCTAAGCTCGATCCCGTTCGCCCTGAACGCTCTCTCCGTAAAATCTCTTACCGTATGCTGTTCCCCTGTGGCAATGACAAAATCCTCCGGTCTTTCCTGCTGCAGGATTAGCCACATGCATTCCACATAGTCCTTGGCATATCCCCAATCACGCAGAGAATCCATGTTCCCCAATTCCAGGTGATCCTGGAGTCCCTCTGCAATCCTGCCGGCGGCTCTGGTAATCTTTCTGGTGACAAAATTCTCTCCCCGTCTCTCTGACTCATGATTAAATAAGATACCGTTAGTCGCAAACATGCCATATGCCTCCCGGTATTCTTTTATAATCCAAAAACCGTACTGCTTTGCCACTGCATACGGACTGTAGGGATGAAACGGCGTGGTCTCACTCTGAGGAGACTCTTCCACTTTTCCGTACAGCTCAGAAGTGGAGGCCTGATATATTTTAGTCTTATCCGCCAGCCCTAATATCCGCACCGCCTCTAAGATCCGAAGGACTCCGATGGCATCCACATCACTTGTGTACTCCGGTGTCCCGAAGGACACTTGCACATGAGACTGCGCCGCAAGATTATAAATTTCATCCGGCCGGACTTTAGCAATAATACTTACAACGGAAGTGGAATCCGTCAAATCGCCTTCATGGAGAACAATACTGTTATTCTCCAACAGATGGTCAATTCTTTCCGTGTTGGAAAGAGATGCACGCCTGACGAGCCCGTGTACCTCGTATCCCTTCTCCAGCAGGAACTCCGCCAGAAAAGAACCGTCCTGCCCTGTAATGCCTGTAATCAATGCTTTTTTCATCAAATTTACCTTTATGATCTTTTCAATTAATATTTGTGCTTCCGTTTCAAGTTTAATTTTTATGGTTATTCAAATCATTAATCATAATTACCGCTATTTATTTTATCTTAACTCTTTTTTCTATGATACACGCTGTTACAGCATCGCCTGTCACATTTGTTAAAGTACGTCCCATATCCAGTATTCTGTCAATTCCTGCAACCAATGCAATTCCATCAATTGGCAGACCTACCGAAGCCAAAACTGTACTGAGTACTATCATTCCTGCTCCCGGAATCCCTGCAGCACCTATTGATGCTAAAGTACCAGTCAACACTACCATCATCTGCATTGTAAAATTTAATTCAACGCCATATGCCTGTGCGATGAACAATGCTACAATTCCCTGATACAAAGCATTTCCATCCATATTAATAGTGGAGCCAAGCGGTAACACAAAACCGCTGACTTCCTTTGACACTTTTAATTTTTCTTGCATTCTTTGCATAGATAATGGTAATGCTGCCGCTGAACTACATGTTACAAAAGCAACTATCTGTGCAGGAAGCATTCCTTTAAAAAATTCTGTAATTTTAAAATCCGAGAATCCTTTTAATGAGAGCGTATATGTAATTCCTATCTGTATTACTACCGCCAAATAAAATACAAGTATCAACTTTCCTAACGGCAATAGAACACTTAATCCGTTCTGGGCAATTGTAGGAATCATCAGCCCTAGTATCCCAATAGGAGTCAACACCATAACTCCTTTGGTGATGATGCTCATTACTTCAAACAAATCTTCCAGGAGCTCACGAAAAACTTTACCTTTAGGACTTACTTTGACAATTCCAATACCGATAATTATTGAAACAAAAATTATTTGCAACATATTTGCATTAAGAAAAGCGTCTAAAATATTTGATGGAAATATGCCCACAATAGAGTCTATTACACTTGGGAACTCTTTTGCCTCATATGTACCGTTTCCTACCAGAATTCCCATGCCGGGCTTAAAGATATTCGAAAGCAATAAACCAATAATTACTGCTATTGCAGTTGTAGCCAAAAATATAATGACTGTACCTATTCCCATCTTTCCGATTTTTTTAACATCAGTAATACTAGATATACCGAGGACCAATGATGAAAACACCAAAGGAACCATGATCATTTTAATCAGATTAATATAAATCGTTCCTAAAGGAGAAAACATTTGTGCAATTTCTTGTTTGGACTGCAAACAGGCACCAAGTATTACACTTATTATTAGAGAGAGAAAAATTGCAACTGCCAGTTTATTTTTTTTCATTTTTTTTCGTCGAGAATTCTTCCCGACCCTCCTTTCCATATTTACAATTTGTTCATTGATAGATTTATGCCATCCCCCAGTATTCTATCATAATCTTCCGGTTCTACTGTTTTTGCGCCATTTCCGCTTGTAAATGTCATTTCACCGAAATAAATTTTGCCATTTAAATTATACAGGTCCACTCTTACAAATGAAAAGCCTTGCGATAGAATTTTTGCTATTTGCAACAATTCATTAAGGTTTTCTGGACGCTCTTTCTTCTTGTCAGAATTATGGTATCCAATTCTAAACGGCTGTAGATTCCATTCCGTATCAAACATATCTCTGGTATGATTGGTCTTCCGATCATAATCTACCCAGATATATTTTGGTTCTCCGTGAAAGCACATAATTTTAAAATCATTTAATTCACCATCGTCTGCCAAATATTGCTCTGCAATAATCAGAGGTTTTATGTCCTTATAATGCAACTCCAATCCTGCTGTATAGGCGAAATTTGTATTCAACCACTTATTCATTTTTCTTCTGGCAGCACTGATATCAAATTCTTCCTTGTTATCAACTATAATATTCATTCCGCTGCCGTGATTGCACTTCAATACGAACTGATCCGGAAGCAAGTCAAAGTTGATGTCATCAAAATTTTCCCACACTCCAATCAACGGGACCAAATACTGTTCTCCGATCTTTTCTGCGACCCACTGACGTACTTCATATTTATCAGCTAATTTTGTCTTTAATCCTGTGCTGTCATATAATTTCATCCAGTTTATTTTTTCATTCCATGTTTTTGGTGCAGCAAGATTCAGTTTTTTCCCTGTTTTTCTTTTGAACCAATCTGTCAGTTCTTGCTCGTAACGGTCCGGTGATAAGGATTGATTATATTCATATTCTTGCCGCTCATTTTCTTCTGATATAAACAGATTAATTTTATTGTTTTTTTTACGTAACTCTGCAATCGCATCGGAATATTTTTCATGGTTTTTTATATTTCTTTGTTCATTTTTATTTATTTGATCTGCCTGCCTATTTATTTGATCTGCCTGCCTATTTATTTGACTTAGCTGTTTATTTATTCGGTCCGAATGTTCATCAAGATTGCTTTCGATTGCGGCAAGTCGTTCCAATAATTCGGAATTCTCTTTTCGATAAAACAATATTACTTTTGTCAATTCCTCATTTTGCTTCTCGCACCGTTTCACATGTTCCTCTAATTCATGAATATTCCAGTCCATCCGATTTAAGCTGGCAATTTTTTTAATATTTGCAATGATTTTTTCCAAAATATTCATCTTAGCTTGACCGTTGCCCTTTCAAATATCTGTTGAGAACTTCAAGTTCACTCATAGACGCTTTTAAAATTCCGTATCCCCGTGCCGCCTCCAAGCCGTTTTTCTGTATTATTTTCATTTTTTCAGGAGATTCCATTAATTTGCAGATTCTCTCATATACAGCCATTTCATCCATTGTATCCACAACAACAGCATTCACATCATCTACTGCATACTTGTCCGCCCCTCCTTCTTCCGGTATAATGGCAATACATCCCAAACACATACTCTCCAATCCGGTTCTTCCAAATGCCTGATACGTAGACATATCCAGAAACATATGAGATTTTGCCAGTAGGGCTGCGACTTCCCATCGCTTTAATATGCCATGATTCGTATACTCGAACCGTGCTGCTTCTCCTAATGCCACAATCTCATCCTCCGTACAGCCAAAGAAATGTATTTCTACCTGATCATCATACTTCTCTTTCAACATTTTCATTACATTCAGAGTCCCGACTGGATTTCTACGCTCCGTCTTCGGCCTGATCATTGCGGTAATTCTAATAGGAAAACTTAAGTCTTTTTCTTCTATGACATACGGGTTATACATTGCAATATCTATGCTGGGCTCAACAATATTGACCTTTCTTCCATGTTCTCTTTCGACGGTATCTCCAATCCACCTGGTCTTTGCAAACATACAGATATCATCTAATAAAGTGTAGGAATCTTTTGCTTCTTTCCAATAGTCTTCTCTTTCATCAAAAAAAAGCGGTTCGTAATCTTGAATATAATATCCGAATTTTTTTTCCTTATACGTTTCACTTATTAATTTGATGCTCTTTATTGTAGTAAATATAGTCCCAATAATGATGTCAAACTCTAAGCTCACATCTAAAAGACTCTTCTCTGATTTTTTATCAAAATATTTTACATAAGGAATCAGTTCCGGATAGTTTTTTTCAAATTCGACCTTATAATTATGACTATTTATTACATAGGCATTTACGCCTAGCCTACGCATACCCATAACTTCCTGACAAACGGAATTAGCACCCCCGCTGCCACCCCGTGCGGTTAAGAGAAAGGCAATTTTTTTGTTGAAAATACCCATATCCATAATTTCATTTTGCTTATTTGCCACTTGTTTTCTGATTTTCTTTAATTCATCACAATGTTCCATAGCAAAATCCAAATTAGAATATCTGAAGCCATGTTTATTTATCAATATGTCCTTTGATGCCTCACTCAGTTTTTTTCTTGTTTTACTCGTAAAGCTTTTAGTTTTTTCATGGAAAATATATACGTCGTCAGCAACACAGAGTTCAAAACCTGCTTCCCTTGCACGCAGGCAATAATCAACCTCTTCCCCGTACCCTCTCGGAAAATTTTCTTCGTCCAAATAGCCTATTGTATCAATTACCGACCGACTGATCATAAAGCAAAAACCATTTAAGACAGACACTTGCGGATAGGAATGCTCCGATGCCATCTCTACAATTTGCCCCATCATTTCCAAAGTGATTCCCGGTGCTAAACGGTTTATCTTCCATGTACCGGTTTCAAAATCATGAATTTCAGGTACACTTTGATAACTTGCAGCATTCGACAACGGACTGACAATACCTGCTTTAGCATTTTTTCTAAAGCAGGTGACCATTTTTTCCACCCAACCTTCCGTGACAATTGTGTCGCTGTTAAGCAATATTATGTAATCACCCGTAGCGGCACGCAACCCTTTATTTGCAGATCTTGTGTACCCTAATGCCTCTTCATTTCGAATTAGCTTTGCGCCCGTAATTTCGGCAAATTTTAATACATAGTTTCGGGTTTCTTCATCACTGCCGTCATCCACCAAAATAATTTCATACGGATAAGTCCGCTTATCCCACAAAGCCAGAAGACATTCTTCCACATCATAAATTGCATTATGAATACAAACCACAACAGTAACCGTTGTGATTTTGCCGTCAATTGCAAACAATTCTTCTCTATACATCCCGTTCATTTGAGGATATTGCAATTCTCTCTTGCTTTTTGGTACGTTTATTTGCGTCTGCAACTCATTATTTTGCATTGCGACATCTTTAACAAAAAGCAGTCTGTATATTTTTCTCACTCCGCGAAACGGAAATTTTATTGCCGATATAAGTCTGAACCGTATCTTTCTCAAGACATTGCCCAGCCGATTCCACCTTGAGCGGTCAAAAACCTGTATCTTTTTTTCAAGATCCCTGACTTTCTTTCTGGCTTCCTTATTTTGCTGCCTTAATTTTTCGTTTTCCGCTTTTAGTTTTCTAATTTGTACATCTTTCTGTAATAATAATTGTTCCCAAAATTCCCTGGGGACCATTTGAGAATCCTGTTCTACATAAATTTCCTGTTCCATTTGAGATTTCTGTGCCATTCCTTAGTATCCTCCTGCTAATTGGCATATTTTGTCTTGATTATTACAATTCCTTCATACATCATGCCTAATAAAAATAATCCTAAGACCACGTAGACTACATTGCCCCAATTAATGTAATATCCTTGCGTAATATAGATATGATCCACACTAATATCCCGGTTACTTTGATATTTAATATATACCAAATCTTCGTTCACACTGCCTATATTATTGGGTCCAACACGCAGAACATAACTTTTCTCTTTTATTATTTCTTTATTCTGATTATAAAAATATAATTTTACCGTTTCTTGCTTTTCAGACAGTTCTGATATGTCTAGTACCAAGTTCTCCGTTTTCGGTATAGTGGCAAAAATTTTTTCACCATCCTGTTTCATCTCAATTTCCATCAGATCTTCTTCCTCATAAGGGCTGACAATACCCTTCCACCCATTGAGAGAAACAAAAACATATACCGTACTAACTATAAAAACAATAATAATAGTTTTAACATGGCACAGCAGCTTTTCCCTTAGATATGTCTTCATTGTACATCCTCAATCCTTCTTTAACATCCCCGTCATATGCAATACGGCCCTCTCGAAGATAGATGACTCTGGTACAAAATTCTTCAATCAACCTATCCGAATGAGAAGAAAAAACAATTGCCTTACCTGCTTGAAATAATTCCACCACTTTCGCTCTTGACTTTTGTTGAAATGCTTTATCGCCTACTGCCAACACTTCATCAACAATCACAATTTCCGGGTTACAGTAGACAGCCAATGCAAAACCTAATCTTGCCGACATTCCTGAAGAATACATTCGGACCGGTCGTTCAAAATATTCCCCTAAATCAACAAACTCTTGTATATCATCGATAATATTATCGATCTCCGTTTTTGACATTCCCATTATAGTACCTTTATAATAAATATTTTTTCGCCCAGAGTAATCAGGATTAAAACCTGCCGACAAATTAATCAATGCGCCGACTTTGCCTTTAACAGTTATACTGCCGGATGTCGGAAACGCAATTCCAGCGATAATCTTCATCAATGTAGACTTACCTGCCCCATTCTTCCCAATCAATCCGACAACTTCCCCATCCTGAACATTAAAAGAAATGTCCTTCAACACTTCGCGGACCTTGCTATATCCTTTCCCAGTAAAGATCCATTGCAGGATTTTCCAATCCTGCTCAAATAAATAATACGTCTTATTTAAATTTTCAACAATAATTTTATTAGCCATGTTCTCTTCCTGTTATACTAGATCAGAATAATACTTGTTCAATTTTTGTTGTGAATAACAACCGAGGCAGAATATAATCAAAATCGCTATCCAAAAATAAACTGTATACCAGAAATCCTGTGTCATACCTTGTATAAAAACATTGCGAAATCCTTTAATTATATAGACCATAGGATTTATTCGCAGCAGAACATGTACAGCGACACTATCCACTCTGTCAAAACTCCACATAATTGGCAAAGAATATATCATGACACGAACAAAGGCCTGATACAACTGATAAAAATCTTCTGACACAGCGACAAAAGCCGACAGTAAAAGGTTCATGCTGATCATTAAGCAGACCATTGCAAAAAAATAATATAAAAACAATAAAATGTCGAAACATTCTAAATAACCAAACGCAGTAATTACAATGATCAAGATAAAAAAAGTAAAAAATCTGCGAAATATAATACTCAAGACCTCTATCGTAGGGAGTATTACCACCGGAAATCGGATGCTCTGAACAATCCCTTTATTGGCACGGATCGAACGACTTCCCTGGTTTAACATATCACTGATGAAAAACCATGGTATCAATCCTGTCAGCAGGTATGCAATACTGTTGATACCATCAATATTTCCATAACCCGATATCAATAATCGGAACATTACGAAAACCAAAATATACACAATATCATGCAGATATGTCCACAAAATACCCAAGCTGCTGCGCACAGTCTGTTTTTCCGTGTTAATTAACGCCATTTTCACAATCTGTCTGTAACTGTTCTTATGTTCCTTTATCACAAATCTGATTGCTTTTATCATTTTACCCTCTCGTCACCAACGAATCATACAGATTTAAATAGTCAACTCCCATATCTGCCACAGATCGTATTGATTGTTGTAAAGCTCCTTGAACCAACTTATTATATACATCTGAGTCAGATCTAACTGCGCAAATTTGTTGATAAGTACTTTGGGGAGAGTTTAGATCAGCCAAAATACACCCTCCCTTTAACCCGCGTTCCCTAAGAGTGCCTATATCGCTTACAACGCAAGGTATACCACAACTGAATGCCTCCGTAATAATATGACAATACGTTTCAGGCCAAACAGAAAAGACTCCAACCAGAGACGGGCGGATTTTTATGACATAGTCCTTAAAATCATCTCGCATATATTTTCCGTAATATTTTACTCTCGGCTTCAATTCTTCGGTAATATTTCCAATACAGTGGAACTCTAATATTTCCTTATCATCAACATCCAACAATTGAGAAATATACTGAGCGCCTTTATTATAATCAATATTTCCGGCAAGTAAAATACGAATTTTTTCATGTTCATTCGGAACACTGCCATAAAATTTTCTTGTGTAAGAAAAATCTCTGCCATGCTCATATACTTTGATTTTCCCCTGCAGATCCGGGAAAATTCTTTCATACAAGTTTTTGCTGTACTCAGAGGTCGTCACAAATACATCTGCCTTCTCAAATATATTACATACCCGTTTTCGCCAATCACTCTCGACCCATTCCGGAAGATAATGGGTAATCCTTATGGACGGTTCAGATATTCTGCATTTCCCTTTATGAGAACTGCAACAGGCATTACAATATTCTCCTTTTTCATTTATCAAATTGGTTGTTGGACAAATATAATAAAAATCATGAAACGAAAAAATAACAGAAATATTCATCCAATATGCAGCATCAACAATATCAAAAGTATGTTTATATAAATGGCGAACATGTACAATATCAATATGGCAATAATACAAAACATTAAAGTAGATATTACGCCATTCAGCATCATATAAATTATTTATATCCCATTGCCTTGCCGGTGTCCACTGATGCAATAAATGTAGTGCTCCATCTGTAAATTGATATAGGTGCAAGGTCCTGCAGTCACTATTGAGCATAAAAACATTCCAATCATGTGCATCTACATATCCCATCAGGTCTTCGTTTGCTTTTACACTTCCGCCATTTGCACATTGTATCACATACAATACATTGCGTTTACTGACACCGCCTTGTTCATATTGACCAAAACCACTTTTTATTCGTTCGCGAATTTTTGCAAGTTCTTCCGACCTCACCATATTAGCCACTAAAAAATCATACTGCGGATATCTCGATAATAATATCTCTTTATTCTTTTTTAATAGCTGCTTCTTCTCTTGTTGAAAAGACGCTGTGTGATGATGAAAAATATATGTGTCATCACATACGATATTTTCATAGCCTTTTAATTTGAGACGCATGCAGAAATCATTTTCTTCACAATAACCTTTACCAAAGGCAATATCATCAAAAAGGCCTATTTGCTCAAATGCAGTCCGCTTTATATACATGCAAAAACCATTCCCCGTAGGAACTTGTACGAAATTATGAAAAGATTGTTTTTCGACTATACGGGCAATGTCTTGCAGACACTTTTCTCCCGGCAATAGATTATTTACATTCTCCTTGGGGACGCTGAACATGCCTGCCGCATTAGACAGTGGAGTTACCGTCATTACTTTTTCGTCCGAATATGCCGCAATGGTCAACTTTTCCAGCCATCCGGATGTTACTTCCGTGTCACTGTTCAATAGCACAACATCCGTCCGGCATGTCTGAATAGCTACATTTACAGATTTCACATAACCCATATTCGTCGGATTATGAATGATCTGAATATTGTTATTCGCGGAACACTCAGCCAACAAATGTTCTATTCTGTCATCTGTACTGCAGTCATTTATGATCAAAACACGATGCCACGGCTTCATTTCCTTAAGAATAGAGTCCAAACATCTGCGCACTTCCTCATAAGCATTATATACGGGTATAATTATCGTAATGCCCTTCTCCCTGACTCTGTCAACAACTGACTCTATTCTTACAAAATCAAACTCCCTAATTTCGCTTTCAAAATTGCTATCAACAGGAACACTGGATTCGATATCTTTGGCTATAACCTGCTGGCGTTTATGCTGTTTGATCAAACTATACATTTTAAATGGCAATAACGGATATTGTAAAGGATGGCGTAATGTATTTATCAACAACCCACCTAACTGGTACCGCAAACTATTTGCATACCATATGCATAGATTTTGGTACTCTTCCTTTTCACGTTGCCACTTTTGACGTTCCTGCTCATGTAACTTTTCTGTGTTCTTAATAATTTCCTCTAATTCCCGTTCACGTTCCATAAGCATTCCCTTCAGATACTTTAATCCCGCATATATATATCACGCGTATAAAGCTTGTCCTTGACATCTTCAAGTTCCGGTGTATACCGGTTAGTCACTATTACGTCCGACATTTTTTTGAACTCATTAATATTGCGGATGATTTTACTGTTAAAAAATTCATTCTCACCATACATAGGCTCATATATAACTACCTGTACGCCCTTGGCTTTGATTCGCTTCATGACTCCCTGAATACTGCTCTGGCGAAAATTATCAGAATTAGCTTTCATTGTCAACCTGTAGATGCCAATAACACATTTGGGATTGCTTCCATCATAAAAACCTGCCTTCTGAAGGATTCTTTCAGCAACAAAGTCTTTTCTTGTCCGGTTTGATTCTACAATTGCTCCGATTATATTATTCGGGACCTTATCATAATTAGCCAACAGTTGTTTTGTGTCTTTAGGAAGACAGTAGCCACCGTAGCCAAAAGAAGGATTATTATAGAAATTGCCGATCCGCGGATCTAGGCCAATAGCTTCTATAATCTGTCGGCTGTTTAATCCCCTCATCTCCGCATAAGTATCCAATTCGTTAAAAAATGATACTCGCAAAGCAAGATAAGTATTGGCGAACAATTTGACCGCTTCAGCCTCCGTTAAGTCTGTTAACAGGACGGCAATATCCTTTTTAATTGCTCCTTCTTTTAGAAGTTCAGAAAACTGTTTGGCTTTTTCTAAAAGTCGATCATCTCCCTTAGGGTAGGCGACTAAAATTCTGGAAGGATATAAATTATCATACAATGCTTTTCCTTCTCTCAAAAATTCCGGTGAAAATATAATATTATCACAATGGAATTTTTCCCTGACTGAAACAGTATATCCTACCGGAACCGTAGACTTAATTACCATAATCGCTTTTGGATTACATTTCATCACCAGCTGAATCACCTCTTCCACCGAAGAAGTATCAAAGTAATTCTGCTTTGGATCGTAGTTCGTCGGAGTCGAAATAATTACATAGTCTGCATCAGAATATGCTTCTTCTGCATCCAAAGTAGCTCTTAAATTCAATTCTTTTGTTTTTAGATATTCTTCAATTTCATTATCGCTAATCGGTGATTTTCTTTGATTGAGCAGATTTACTTTCTCTTCAATAACGTCAACAACAACCACTTGATTATGTTGTGACAGCAGTATGGCATTTGATAAGCCGACATATCCAGCTCCTGCTACAACAATTTTCATATACTTGACGCTCCTTTCAATGCGCTCAAATTTGATATTATCTTATACTGTCTCCCAGTTTTCTATAATGTAGTAATATACTGCAAAGACATACTACAGAGCACCGCTACATCTTTTTTCCCTTTATATAGCCCCATACAATAATCTATACCTTTTTCGGTCAAAAAACTTTTTATTTCCTCTAAACCGTTGGCACATATGGTGCGATCTATATCATCAAACATAATAATCCATTCTTCAGCCAAGCCTTCCGGCAATATACTCAATAAATCTATTCTTGCATAAATCTCACTTTTGGTATGTGCAGGTCCGTCTACTAAAATCAAATTCCATTTTGTATCTGCAAATTTTTCAAATCCCCTATATCGCAGAACATTTTGGCATTCTTTATATTGTTCTTCATAGACCGGCAAATGACATATTTCGCTGTTGCATCCTAATTCATGCGTATTCTTCCAAAATTCAGTCCAGCTTTTCTCCTGTTCCACAACAATATGCTTCCCTTTACCCCCCCGGACCTGATTTTTCATATACTGCATAACAATCTGTGTGGATTGGCCTAAGCCAATTTCCAGTATATATTCAGGATGAACTTCATTTAAACACCTATAAAGCACATAGGCAAAATTATAACCAATTGCAGCTCTACCCAAAGATAAACTTTTATCCAAGAGCCATTTCGATTCACAAATCGTATCGTGAAAAACATTTGCCCAAATCAATTCTCTACCGTTTAATTGAACTTCTTGTACTGCTCTTTTCAATTTACGGACATCATCTGCAATTATATCTATTTGATCTTCCGGCTGCATAATTTTCCACTCCCCCTAATTCAACATTAAAATCTTTCAAAGCATACATTGTATTCATATTACCACAACTATATTGGTTTTACAATTTGTTTTTGTTTTTTGAAACTACCATCTGATAGACTTCCTGATAAGCTTCTACCATCCGTTCCACAGAATTATCACGCCTTATACATTTTGCCAGTTCTATTCCCCGGAGCAATCCATTATCCTCAGATATTGCTTTCCTTACTGCCTCCGTAAAAGCTTTCTGATCGCCCGCCTTAACTGCAATTCCTTTGCCACCTGCCAGCTGTTCCGGGGTGCCACCCGTAGCGAATCCCACCACAGGTGTACCGCAAGCCATAGCCTCCAGTGAAACGGTAGCATAATTTTCTGCCAGACTTGGCAGAACAAATATATCAGCTAAACTGTAATACTCTGCCAGCATATCTGCATTTTCTGTCGCCGGCAGCGCAATGATGTTGGACGTTTCCCTTAGCATACTGTCATTTTGCTTTTCCCACCCAATCAGTATAACCTTTGCTTCATGTTCCAGATCCTTTGCCATTTGAATAATATATTGTGCTCCTTTTCTGGGGTCGCGATACCCTGCCGCAATTCCCAGAATTAACTTTTCATGACTGCTAAAACCGTATTTTTCGCGACATTCCCTTCGGTCCCTCGGATAAAAAGTATTTGTTGTGTCAATACCGTTGTGTATTGTTATACATGGATATTTTCCAAAAAATGATTTTCTGGCATTCTGTGTCAACCATTCGGAGGGAGTCACAATCACTTTCCGACTTCCCTCTGTGAAAAGCTCCTTTTTCTTTTTCCACATGTATCCCGTAAAATCAAAGAACTGACTGATTGGATAATTTTTTATATGAGGGCAGTGACCGCAGCCGTTCTCCCATTTTTCACATTCAAAAAAATAACCACAGTTACCCACAAACGCATGGCAGTCATGAAATGTCCATACACATGGAATATCTGCAGCATTCAAATAAGTAAACAGCATTGCAAAATTCAGATAATAACCGTGTAATGCATGCAAATGCACTACATCCGGCTGAATTTTTCGGATCAGGCGGATCAACCGCCTGGTCGCAAGACGATTCCACCACCCATTCAATCCAATAACACGACTCAACAAAGCAGATATATAAATATCCGCTTTGTTGCAAAAACAATATACGTTTTTTTCTTCTTTTTTTCCCCCTCTGCCATAAGCCACATATGCCTGCTGCCCCTGTACAAGAAGCTGCCTGTGAATACATGCGGCAATTCTCGCAGCTCCGCCCTGATCATAATGGCTGTTAATCTGTAAAATTTTCATTGCAAACACCACGTTTATGAGTCCTGTTTCTTCACAATCAACACATCGCCTAGAGCTGTAGCCAGTCTCACATCTTTTCGGTTTTTCCGGATCCACAGGAGAACCTGACTTATCTTACCGGACCGCAATGCGTTATAACGCTCTTCCATGACTTGCTTTTTCCGATGCAATGCGGCAATTCCCTTCTTAGTCTTTATGATATTTTTTCCCGTAAAAATATTCAAGTAAAGCAAATACTTTTTAATTTCCCTTAGCTTTCTCCCTTTGTCAAGAATTTTCCCAATTTTGTGCTCCTCACCGCTAACATTATCACCATGATGCCTATGATAGGCAAGCATTTTATCCATCTGAAAAAACCCGTTCTCTTCTGCGGCCCGTGCACATATCAATAAGTCATGCGGTATTTCTTTGGCTATTAAGTCTGTCTGTTCCATCACCTGATCGTGATACCATTCATTCCGATATGCTACGACCATTCCCGGCCATTCACACTTATAAAACACGTCTTCTATAGATATTCGTCGTAAATTTTCTGTTCCGGCAGCATAGGAAGGAGTCATAACAGAATGTACTTTTTTCCCTTTTTCGTCAATCAGCCCAAATTTACAGCAGATCACCTTCGCCTCAAGATGACGTTGTATCTCCTTGCTCATGAATTCCAATTTTTTCTTATGCCATATATCATCCTGGTCTGACAAAAAGACCAATTCACCTTTGCATAACCCCATGGCATAATAAAAATTTTTGGGATACCCATTATTAACAGTATTTTCATAAAGCTTCCATGTCGATTCCAAGTGATGACATTGTATGAATTTCCGAATAATTTCCACAGTGTGATCGCCGGATGCATCATCGCAAATGACAACTTCATCTGGTTTACGCGTCTGGTACAAAATAGAATATAATTGCTCTTTAATATATTTTTCACCGTTATAGGTGCTCATGCACACCGATATTGTCATAACCGACCTCTTATCAGCAAAGTTTTTGTTGTCCGCCATTTCTATATCAGACGTTTTATCACCTTGCATCAGTTCTCCTGCAGCTCCCGATATGTGTAGAACTGGATTCCCTTTTCCTGCGCTTTTTGGAAAATGTATTCCAGCCTTTCCTGGGATACGCACCAGGCGCCCTCGGATATCGCATGGGAGTACAGGCCGGCCACACCGCCTACACTGTTGTCCAGATCGTCCAGAACGGTGTCTATCTGCTTCCGGAACATCTCCTCCGACTCATAATTTATATTGTCGATGGAGAGGGATTCCACAAAACCGTGGCGCATTTCGTGCTTGCCCGCCAACTGATAAGCGTATGCGCCCCGCAGCACATTGTAATGCTGCAGCAGCTGCTCGTTGAGCTGTTCATTGTAGGCGCCGTAGGGATACGCAAATGTGGTCAGCTCGATCCCGTGCTCCCGGAAGACCTCGATGGGCGCGATCGCCTGCTGATAGACCTCCTCCTGCGAGACTTCCGTCAACCTGACATGATTCTTTGTGTGATATGCGATCTCATGACCGCGCTCGATGGCCTTATAACAGAAGTCCGTGGGCTCTTCGGCATTTATAAAGAAAGTGACCTTCACATTGTACTTGTCGAACAAGTCAAAACAATTCTCCCAGTTCTCGGCACCGTAATCGTCAAATGCAAGAAGGATCCCGCACTGGCGGGCCTTGTGGACTCTGTCGATCTTTATTCCGGCAAGCGTCACCGCAACGATCACTACGATGGCCGTGAAGGAAAAAAAGAGCTTTTTTCGCATGAGTGCTCCCCCCTGATCAAGCTTCATCCAGTCTGCTGAGCTTTGCCGCCTGGTCGGCCGCAATACAGCCGTCTATCAGCTCCTGGATATCCCCGTCCATGACCTTGTCCAGCTTGTAGACGGTCAGGCCGATGCGGTGATCGGTGACACGGCCCTGCGGAAAGTTGTAGGTACGGATCTTTTCGGACCGGTCCCCCGTTCCGATCTGGCTGCGGCGCAGCTGGGCCTCCGCGTCATGGCGCTGCTGCTGCTCTATATCGTAGAGCTTCGCCTTCAGCAGCGCAAAAGCCTTCGCCTTGTTCTGGATCTGAGATTTTTCGGTCTGGCTGTACACTACGATTCCCGTGGGATAATGGGTCAGGCGGACCGCGGAATCCGTGGTGTTCACGCACTGTCCGCCGTTTCCGGAGGCGCGCATCACATCAATGCGGATGTCCTTTTCGTCGATCACAATATCAATATCCTCGTCCACCTCAGGCATCACCGCCACACTGATGGTGGATGTGTGTATACGGCCTCCGCTCTCCGTCTCCGGCACCCGCTGTACACGGTGTACGCCGCTCTCATACTTCATTCGGGAGTAAGCGCCCTGACCGGTGATCATGAACTGAACCTCTTTCATTCCGCCGATACCGATCTCATCCGCGTTCAGCAGCTCCACCTTCCAGCGCCGGCTCTCTGCATAGTGCACATACATGCGATAGATCTCCGCCGCGAACAGTGCCGCCTCGTCGCCGCCGGCGCCGGCGCGGATCTCCACGATCACATTCTTTTCGTCGTTGGGGTCCTTGGGCAGCAGCAATATTTTCAGCTCCTGCTCCAGCTTTTCCGCCCGGTCCCTGCTCTCATTCAGGGTCTCCTTTATCATCTCGCGCATCTCTGCGTCGTTCTCCTCCTCCAGCATGGCCAGGGAGTCGTCGATTTCCCGCTTGTTCTTCTTGTATTCCCGATACGTTTCCACAATGGGAGTCAGATCGCTCTGCTCCTTCATGAGCTTCCGGAAACGCTCCTGATTGTCGGTGACCGTGGGTTCGTTCAGCTCGCCCATGATCTCCTCGAACCGGATCAGCAGATCCTCTAACTTATCAAACATATTTCCTCACATTCCGCCGCCATGCGGCCCCGCAGAGGCAGATCCTCCCTCCGCCTTATACGCCCAGGCTCAGAGTGCCGTATACCACTCTGTTGAGCCCCGCGTAATCGTCCACCACATGAACGTCAATAAAACCCGCCTGCTCCATAAGGCTTCTGACCGCCTCGCCCTGGTCGTACCCGATCTCGAAGAACAGCATACCGCCCCCGGCCAGGTGCGTTCCGCACTCCTCCGTGATCCTCCTGTAGAAAAGGAGGCCGTCGCCGCCGTCCAGGGCGATCCTGGGCTCATGATCCCGCACCTCCGGCATCAGCGTGTCGATGACAGCACTGGGAATATAGGGCGGATTGGAGACGATCATATCAAATATTCCCTTCACATTCCCGAACAGGTCACTCTGCAGAAAGCATGCCCGGCCCGGCTCAGGCCCGTCCTCACAGCCCCGGCCTTCCGAAAGCAGTCTTACCGCATTCTCCTGGGCCACCTTCAGCGCCTCCGGGGAGATATCCGTCCCCAGTCCCTGGCAGCCGTTCGTATACCGCAGAAGGCTGATCAGGATACATCCGGAGCCCGTACACATATCCAGGACCCTCATACCGTCGTGAAGATGCTTTAACGCCTCCTCCACCAGAATCTCCGTGTCCTGTCTCGGAATCAGCACATGCTCGTTTATATGAAATTCCAGCCCCATAAAGGACTGTGTGCCGGTCAGCTGCTGCAGCGGAATCCTCAACGCCCGCCGGTCCGTGAGGCGAAGATAAGCAAGCCGCTTTTCTTCCTCCACAGGCTCGTCCCCGTGAGCCAGAAGATAGCTCCTGTCCGTGCCGCACACGTACTCCAACAGCAGCCGGGCATCCTGGGCAGCCTCCTCTATGCCGGCCTTGGCCAGCGTTTCTTTTCCTGCGCTGTAAACCTCACCGTAAGTCATACTTCCTCCGGCATTCCGTCTTCCGCAGGTTCTCCCTCTTCCACAGGCTCCCCCTGCTCCTCGTCCACCGGCTCCTCGTCCACCGGTTCCTCATCCCCCTCATACATCTCGTCTTCCTCCGGGGCTTCGTAGTCGTCCATCCAACTGTCATCCACCTCGTAGCCGAACTGATCGAACAGGTACTTTCTCCAGTCAAATACCGCCTCCACGGCCGCAATAGCCACTTCGATCATATCGCGGTCAGGCTCCCTTGTAGTCATTCGCTGGATCCACATGCCGGGCGCTGAGATCACACGCACCAGAATATTGTCGCTCCGTCCGGCCAGACGTATGATCTCGTAGGAGATACCTGCCACCACCGGCATCAGCAGCACTCGCAGTATCACTCTCTGCAGCACGCTGTCCACCCGGATAAAGAAGAACAGAATGATGCTCACGAACAGTACGAAAAAGATAAAGCTCGTACCGCAGCGCTTGTGAAGTCTGGAGCTGCGCATTACATTGCGAACTGTCAGCGGTCTGCCCTTCTCAATGCAGTTGATGCATTTGTGCTCGGCGCCGTGATAACAGTACAGCCTTTTTATATCGCTCATGAGGCTGATTCCCCATACGTAGAGCACAAAAATCGCGATCCGGATCACGCCTTCAATGATGGCAGTCAGAGAGGCGTTCCTCACGAAGCCTTCCAACAGAGATGCCAGAAAGTACGGGAGCACCACAAAGATACCCACGGCCAGCAGAACGGAGACCAGAGTCACAAGGACCGTGGCGAATTTGTCGCCGCCCTCCCGGACATTGCCGTCCTCATCATCCTCATCGCAGACCGCCGCAGAATAGTTAAGACTTTTTATGCCCAGCACCATGGAGTCGATAAAGTTAAAAATTCCACGGATGAAGGGAATTTGCTTTATCTTACTGCCGTGCAGGACCCCCTGACAGTTCTCCAGCTCCACCTGAATCTCGCCGTTCGGCTTTCTCACGGCCACCGCATACTTTTCCTGATTCTTCATCATGACGCCCTCCAGCACTGCCTGACCGCCAATGCCGGAATAACGGCTGCATTTTTTCTTCCCCATAGACACTCCTTAAAAAAACAAAAGGGTGAGCCTCACACCCACCCTTTCCGCATTCTTACTGAACGCCGTATTTCTTGTTGAACTTCTCAATACGCCCATCGGCTCTCGCTACCTTCTGCTGGCCGGTGTAGAATGAATGGCATTTGGAGCAGACTTCCACGTGAATCTCCGGCTTTGTTGAACCGGTCACGAAAGTGTTGCCGCAGTTGCAGGTTACGGTCGCCTGGTAGTACTGGGGATGGATTCCTTCTTTCATCTCTTTCACCTCTCTATATGATCGTATATCATCTTTGTTTTCAGCCGCACTGTCTATGGACCCACAAACAGCTTTATTATTGTATCACACGGTTCGTACGCTGGCAAGACTTATTTTAAACAAATTTATTCTTTTTCACCATCTGGACAAATTCACTGTTGTTCCTGGTGCGGGCGAACATGTCCAAAATACGGTCCGTGGCTTCGTCCGGCTTCAGGCCGTTCAGGGCTCTGCGCATAATGTTGATGGCCTCCAGCTCATCCCCGTCCAGCAGCAGATCCTCCCGTCTGGTACCTGACTTTGCAAGGTCTATGGCAGGGAAGATCCGCTTTTCGGACAGCTTGCGGTCAAGGATCATCTCCATGTTTCCGGTGCCCTTGAATTCCTCGTACACCACATCGTCCATCTTGCTTCCGGTATCCACTAACGCTGTGGCAAGAATCGTCAGACTGCCTCCCTCGCGCATATTTCTGGCAGCGCCGAAGAACCGCTTGGGCATATGCAGCGCCGCAGGGTCAAGACCGCCCGACAGGGTGCGGCCGCTGGGGGGAACCACAAGGTTATAGGCTCTGGCGAGACGGGTGATGCTGTCCAGCAGGATCACCACATCCTTCCTGTGTTCCACCAGACGTTTTGCCCGTTCGATCGCCATCTCCGATACCCTCTTGTGGTGTTCGGGCAGCTCGTCAAAGGTGGAGTGGATCACTTCCACGTTATGGCCGTTGATGGCCTCCTTGATATCCGTCACCTCCTCCGGACGCTCGTCGATGAGAAGGATCAGCATGTGCATTTCGGGATTGGTGCGCAGGATGGATTTTGCCACCTCCTTTAACAGCGTGGTCTTTCCTGCCTTGGGCGGGGATACGATCATTCCGCGCTGTCCCTTCCCTACGGGGCTCACAAGATCCATGGCGCGCATGGCAATGCTGCAGCCGGGGATCTCCAGCCGGATTCTCTCGTTGGGGAAGATGGGCGTCATATCCTCAAAGGTGTACCGCCTGGAAGCCTCCTCCGTAGTATAGCCGTTGATCGTTCGGATGAACAGCAGGGCGCTGAACTTTTCCTGCTGGGTCTTTACCCGCTTATTGCCCCGCAAAATGTCCCCTGTCTTTAAGCCGAAGCGGCGGATCTGGCTGGGAGCCACGTAGACATCATTCTCTCCGGGGAGATAGTTCTCACAGCGGATAAAACCGTAGCCGTCCGGCATGACCTCCAGAATACCGCTTGCTTCCTCGCCGCTGTCCAGCTCCTTGGGGTATGTCTTTTCGTCGTACACCTCCGTGAACCGTGGCCGGGGCGCAGGCGCTGCGGGAGCGGCGGTCTGATTCTTTGCCGCATTCTCCTGTTCCAGCTTTTTCAGCCGCTCGTCCTCGGCGAGCATCGCTTCCACAAGCTCGGCCTTTTTCATCGTAGACGTACCTTTCAGCCCACGTACCTTTGCCAGTTCCTTTAACTGTGCAAGTGCCAATGATTCATACTTTTCTCTCATACATTCCTCCTGATTTGAAAGCAGATTAGTGAAACGCAAAACCGAAACGGGAATTACAGCATGACTTGTCTCTGATGTGCTTTCTGAACTTTAACAGACTTTACGCCTTTGTATGCATTATAATACAAGATTGCAAAAATAGGAAGTCCCAAATTTTCTTTTTACAATAAAAATGTGACAGGCCCGCCCGGATGGGACGCAATGCCAAAAAACTCTTGCGGGCATATGCAAAGTATTATATATTAATTAGAGAATTGCAGAACAAAATAAAGAGAGGTAACGTCATGACAACCTATGAAAAAGCCCTTGAAATGCACGAAAAATGGAACGGAAAGCTGGAGACGGTGGCCAAGAGTCCCGTAAAGTCCAGGGAGGATCTGTCCATCGCCTATACCCCCGGCGTGGCCGAGCCCTGCAATGTAATTGCAAAGGACCGGGAGGCCGCCTACAAATATACCATGAAGGCCAACACCATCGCGGTGGTCTCGGACGGGAGCGCCGTGCTGGGACTCGGAAATATCGGTCCTCACGCCGCAATGCCCGTTATGGAGGGCAAGGCCGTGCTGTTCAAGGAGTTCGGCGGCGTCAACGCAGTGCCCATCTGTCTGGACACCCAGGACACCGAGGAGATCATTAAGGCTGTCACCTGGCTGGCCCCCGGCTTCGGCGGCATCAATCTGGAAGACATCAGCGCTCCCCGCTGCTTTGAAATAGAAGAAAGACTGAAGGCCACTCTGGACATTCCCGTCTTCCACGACGACCAACACGGCACTGCCATCGTGGTACTGGCCGCCATCATCAACAGCCTGAAGGTGACCGGCAAGAAAAAAGAGGACTGCAAGGTGGTGATAAACGGTGCGGGCAGCGCCGGCGTAGCCATTGCAAAGCTCCTTATGACATACGGATTTACCCACATCACCATGTGCTCCAGAAAGGGGATCCTGTCCAGATCCACGGAGGGCCTGAACTGGATGCAGCAGAAGATGACGGAGGTCACCAATCCCGACAATCTCACCGGGACACTGGCCGACGCCATGAAGGGCGCGGACATCTTCATAGGAGTCTCCGCCCCCAATACCGTGACAAAGGAAATGGTAGCTTCCATGAACAGGGACGCTGTCATTCTTGCCATGGCCAATCCCGTTCCCGAAATCATGCCCGATGATGCAAAGGCAGCGGGCGCAAGGATCGTCGGCACGGGCCGCAGCGACTTCCCCAATCAGGTCAACAATGTCGTGGCATTCCCCGGCATCTTTAAGGGCGCTTTAGAGGGCCGCGCGCCGCAGATCACCGAGGAGATGAAGCTGGCCGCCGCCGAGGCCATCGCCGGCCTGGTCCCGGAGAGCGAGCTGAATGAAGAGAACATCATGCCGGAAGCCTTCGACCCGAAAGTGGCGGAGCTGGTGGCAGAGGCAGTAAAGTCGCACATCCACTGACTCTTCATAAGAAAATGTGCCGTGAACACGGCAGGAGACGAGGTAATATGCTGCAGGATCCTTTGACTTTATACAAGCTGATCGTGTTGTACATGCTGAACCGGGTGACGTTTCCCATGACCACCGCCCAGGTCAGCGACTTTGTGCTGGAGCGGGAGTACACCAATTTTCTCACTCTCCAGCAGGCCATCAACGAGCTCACCGATGCGGGGATGGTTTCCTCGGAGACGATACGCAACCGCACGCATCTGTCCATCACCGACGAAGGCCGCGAAACGCTGAATTATTTTCAGAACAGGATCAATGAGGGAATCAAACAGGAAATCAACACGTATTTTCGGGAAAATGAGTTCACTCTGCGAAATGAAGTGTCTGTGCTGGGAGATTACTACAAGTCCACCTCCGGAGAATACGAGGCCCATCTGGTAGCCAAGGACCGGGGCATCAATCTGGTGGATATCACCATGTCCGTGCCCACCGAAGAGGTAGCGGCCGCCATATGCGACAACTGGCAGAAAAAAAATCAGGAGATCTACAAATATTTGATCGGACAGCTGTTCTGAGCTGTCCGATCTTTCTTTAGGCGTTTCCCGTGTTATCCTTCTTTGCTCGCCGGTTTTTCAGCGATACCTGATTTTCGTGTATATCCACCGATTCCAGACTGCGCAGGAAGCTGGAAATGCGGCTGTAGCCGAACTGCTTGAAATCCAGCTGTTTATACTTTTTGTGGAGTTCATTGTTCAGGATGGAGAGATTCTCTATCATTCCCCCATTCTTACGGATTATGGCACATATCTCCCGCTCCAGCTCCTCCTTTGTCAGAGTGGACTTGTGCTCCACATAATATTGGTTGGAGCCCTGTTTGACGCTCATATTCATATCGGGCATCTCCTGGCTGATCAGAGTGCTCAGCTTGGTATAGCCATAGTTCCGCACATCAAAATCGGAGAACTTGTCGTTCAGACGGTTCCCGATCCTGGAAAGGTCCACCCTCTCGCCGCCGTTTTCGCTGATCAGCGCCAGCACGGCCTTGCGCACCTCGGAGATGGGCGTTACTGTCTGCTCCTCGGAGTCCTGAGCGCCGGCCTCCTCCACATTCTTGCTCTGCTCGTCCACCAGATTCAGATGAATGAACCGGTTGCAGGCTCTTGTCAGCGCCACCGGCGTCTTGGATTCGCCCATTCCCAGCACAAACATATTCTCCTCCCGAAGGCGCATGGCCAGACGGGTAAAATCGCTGTCGCTGGTCACAAGACAAAAGCCCTGGACCCTGTTCTTATACAGAATGTCCATCGCGTCGATGACCATGGCCATGTCCGTGGCATTTTTGCCGGTGGTATAAGAGAACTGCTGCACCGGCATAATGGAATACTCCAACAGCATTCCCTCATTCCAGCCGTTCGCCCTGGACCAGTTGCCGTAGATGCGCCGATAGGAGGACAATCCGTACTTTTCCAGCTCCTCAAAGATCGTGGCCGCATACTTGGAACTGATGTTGTCCGCGTCGATCAGCACCGCGAACTGCATTCTCTCGTTTGGTAATGATTCTATGATATCTTCCATGACAGCACTCCTGTTCTTTCCGGCATACATCCGGCATATTTCCTGCATACTCCCGGCATGCATCCGGCATGTTGCGGCATGTCCCCGGCAGGTTGCCCTGCTCTTTCTATTCTGCCGCTTTCTCTTTCATTTTATCATTCCGGCGGCAGGTTCGCAACCCTTAAACCGTCAATGGCCCACTGTCAGGATTTTTATTTTAAATTGTGAAATTGGCCTTGTCATCCTTTTATGAAATTGATAGAATGGATTCATCAAAAAAGCAGAAAGGACAGTGAGAACTGTTATGGACACATATATTCCGAACTCGAAAAATGTCAAATTTCTAGGGCGGACATACCTGGTGGAAGATACGCTATGGCTGACCTTATCCGGAAGCGGCGCCGCCTTTGACTTCCATGGGAGCCGGGCGTCTGTCACGATTCTCGGAGACAGTATTGCCACAAGGCCGGACTGCAGGAGCAATCTGAGCAGGATCGCCGTGTATTTGAACGGCGTCCGCGTAGTGGACGACAGAATCGATGCGTCCCGAAAGGAATATGTCATCCTGGAGAGTGAAAAGGCGCAGGACTGCCATGTGGAGATCGTAAAGCTTTCCGAGGCAGCCATGTCCACCGTTGGCATTCAGTCCATTTCCGCAGATGCGGAGGGCGGCATCCGGCCTGCAGCGCAAAAGCCCCATTACATAGAGTTCATCGGAGATTCCATCACCTGCGGATACGGCGTTGACGACGAGGTGATCGATCATCCTTTTACCACCGGGGTCGAAGATGTGACCAAGTCCTATGCTTATCTGACCGCCGCTATGCTGGATGCGGATTACAGTATGGTATCTCTGAGCGGTTATGGGATCATTTCGGGATACATAGAGGAAGGACAGCCCAAAAAGGAAGATCAGGCGCTTCCGCAGTATTACGGTAAGCTTGCCTTCTCCGAGGGCGAATATCTGGGAAGGATCCCGGAGGACGTGGAGTGGGATTTTAAGCGGCAGCCCGATCTGGTGGTCATCAACCTGGGCACCAATGACGACAGTTACACTCAGGACGATCCCGAAAGACAGGAGGAATACCGGAGCGCCTATGTGGATTTTCTGAAACAGGTCCGGAGCCGGAATCCCCGGTCAAGGATCCTCTGCACTCTCGGCATCATGGGCGACAGACTGTTTCCGGTCATTGAAAGGGCCGCAGGCTCCTATTGCGCGGAGACGCAGGATCACAATATTGCGACCATGAAGTTCGACGAGCAGCTGCCCGAAGACGGCTATGCCGCCGACTGGCATCCTACGGCTGTCACACATAGGAAAGCGGCAGACAGACTTGCCGCAAGGGTGAAGGAATTGATGGGGTGGTAGATCTACCTTTTTTGTGCGGAGCTATTACTCAAACAGGCCCTTGACATTTTCTCGCTACCAATGCAATAAAAATCCAGCCTTTCGGTTCTGATATAATAATACAGTATACCGTAATTACCTGCTTTTGATGTCCAACTTTCTATTTTCTCCTTAACGGGCCGAATATGGCTGACAGCCTTTTCTGCTTTGTCATTCAATATGATTTCACACAAATATTCCTTGGCGGAATACTGAATACGAATGTCTATATCATTCTCCCCAAAAAGCAAATCATATGATATGGATAATCGGTCCAAAATTTTCAGCACCTTTTGAAATGCCTCTCCGGCCTTGGACCTTCCGCATCTAAAAGCGATATTTTTCTGATTATTTGCCTGAATTAGGTAATCTCCCTGCACTATTGCCGATAATCTATGTAATAA